>CAZOJG010000051.1:0-1398 GCA_964580115.1 uncultured Rhizobium sp. | reverse complement strand
GAGCTACACTCCTAAATTCGCCCCTGTTACTTCGTGATTTTGGCGACGACGCCTGCGCCGACGGTACGGCCGCCTTCGCGGATGGCGAAGCGCAGCTTTTCTTCCATCGCGATCGGCACGATCAGTTCGACTTCAACCGACACATTGTCGCCTGGCATCACCATTTCCGTGCCTTCCGGCAGCTTCACGATGCCTGTCACGTCGGTCGTGCGGAAGTAGAACTGCGGACGATAATTCGCGAAGAACGGCGTATGACGACCGCCCTCGTCTTTCGTCAGGATATAGGCTTCCGCGATGAAGTTCGTATGCGGCGTAACCGAACCCGGCTTCGCAAGAACCTGACCACGTTCAATGCCTTCACGATCAACGCCGCGCAGCAAGGCGCCGATATTGTCGCCTGCCTGACCTTGATCCAGCAATTTGCGGAACATTTCAACGCCCGTGACCGTGGTCGACGAGGTCGGCTTGATGCCGATGATTTCCACCGTTTCGCCGACTTTCACGATGCCGCGTTCAACACGACCCGTCACAACCGTGCCACGGCCAGAGATCGAGAACACGTCTTCGATCGGCATCAGGAACGGCTGATCGATCGGGCGTTCCGGCTGCGGGATGCTCTCGTCAACAGCCTGCATCAGCGCCAGGACCGCATCATGGCCCAGCTCTTTATTGCTGTCTTCAAGCGCCGCAAGCGCCGAACCGCGGATGATCGGGATGTCGTCGCCCGGGAACTGATAGGAGGACAGCAGCTCGCGCACTTCCATTTCCACCAGGTCAAGGAGTTCGGCGTCGTCCACCATGTCGCATTTGTTCATGAACACGACCAGCGCAGGCACGCCGACCTGGCGGGCAAGCAGGATATGTTCGCGGGTTTGCGGCATCGGGCCGTCTGCAGCCGACACAACCAGGATCGCGCCGTCCATCTGCGCCGCGCCCGTGATCATGTTCTTCACATAGTCAGCGTGGCCCGGGCAATCGACATGCGCATAGTGGCGGTTCGCGGTTTCATATTCCACATGCGAGGTCGAGATCGTGATGCCGCGCGCTTTTTCTTCTGGCGCTTTGTCGATCTGATCATAGGCCGTGAACTTGGCCCCGCCAGCTTCCGCCAGAATTTTCGTGATCGCGGCTGTCAGCGACGTCTTGCCATGATCGACATGGCCAATCGTCCCGATATTGCAGTGCGGCTTGTTCCGCTCAAATTTTGCCTTCGCCATTTACTCTCTCCGTCTAGTCTTTTGCGCCGTATCAGGCGTATTTCGCTTTGATTTCATCCGCGATTACTTGCGGAACTTGCTCGTAATGATCGAACTGCATGCTGTACTGCGCGCGTCCCTGAGACATGGAACGCAGGGTGTTGACGTAGCCGAACATATTGGCCAGCGGCACATGCGCGTT
>CAZOJG010000050.1:0-1713 GCA_964580115.1 uncultured Rhizobium sp. | reverse complement strand
CGGCCGGGCGTTCGATGACTTGAATTACACCAACGTCTTAGCTTTTCGTTGGGAACATCCGGCGACCATTGTCATACATGATAGCGCGGGTTTGCTCCGGCGTCAGGTCCTGGCAGGCTTCCGTATAGAAATCGGCCGGTGCCGGCACGCCTTCAGCATGCGGATAGTCCGAACCCATCAGCAAAAAGTCAGCTGAACCGGTGCGATCCACAATCGATTTCAGATCGTCTTCCGGATAGGCCACAACACCAACATGACGTTGGAAGATTTTGCTGGGGCGCTCTTTCAGCTGACCACAGGGCCAGAAGCCATTGCGCGACATGCCGCGGACTTTGTCCATTTTGATCAGCATATCCGGCACCCATTCAGCACCGTTCTCGGCACTGATCAGACGCACATTCGGGAAGCGTTCAAAGAAGTTGTAGAAGATCGCCGCCGACAGCGTTTCGATCACGGGGCGTTCGCTGTATGCGTGCATCCATGTCCAGGCGCTTTGCTGCATACGCGGCTGCATCGGGATTTCGCCCCATACCCGCATATGGTCATGCATGTAATTGGCTTCACCCACATGATAGCTGACATGAACACCGGCTTCATTCAGCACAGACCAGAAACGGTCGTAATAGGGATCGAAGGGTGCCTTACCATGAACAATTGGGCCCATCGGCATGACCACAAGACGCGCGCCCTGTTTCACAGCCCATTCGGCTTCTTTGATACCGCGTTCAAGATCCATCAAGGTCAGCAGGGGCGCAGTATAGATGCGGTCCTTATAGGCAAAGCCCCAATCTTCATCGAGCGAGCGGTTATAGGCATGAATGATTTCATGCGCCGCTTCCGGTTCATCCAGATAAGCATGACCGGCATTCATCCAGCCGAGATATAGGATGCAGGCTTCAACGCCGAATTCATCCATTTTCTTGATGCGGGCATCGCGATCGGTCATGTCGGGCGTCATGTTAACGCGCATATCGACATTTTCTTTGCCCTGCTTCACGGCTTTCAGCCATTCATGCAGCTTGCCCGGAGGCGCAACGCGGAAGTCTTCGGTGATATAACCAGCCGTGGCTTCAACGCGGCGGTTGCCACAGAACAGGGCAAATTCGCCGTCATCACCTTTCTTGAATTTGAATTCGTATTTGCCTTTGAATTTCTCGGGCAGATAGCGGCTCCACGTGTCGGGCTTTTCGTAGAAATGCGTGTCGCTATCGAAAATGGGGCCGTTAAAACCGCTCATCGTGTCTCTCCGTCGGTCGCTTTTATATTGGTGCAAAACAGTGTTTCAATCACTTGATTGAAAGTAGGTCCGGTAGGGGCTTGAGTCAAGCAGCGACCACGCCATTTAAGTCCGTCCCCACGGGGGGCGATCCTAGCTCTTGCCCGGTATCAAACAGAGATCAAACACCTTTAAGGTCCGCACAAATCCCCCCTCCGAAGAACTGTATATTATCCTTATAAAACAAATGGATGGTGTTATCCCTGGTAGCCCTGTACGGGTGGCGGGGTCCAATTGAACTGGCGGCCTTCCACTGCATTACGCATGGTGGGGAAAAGGCCTGTCCGGCTGGGATGTTTCCAGCCGGCAGCTTGCATTTGCATTTTCAGGTATGGAGCCGTTTATGAACGCCCAAAAGACACCCTCGCGCGAGATTTTGCTGGATATATATCGTCGCGTTTCGATCTGCCGTCAGAATGATGAGCGTTTTCATGCTG
>CAZOJG010000049.1:0-1932 GCA_964580115.1 uncultured Rhizobium sp. | reverse complement strand
GATATATATCGTCGCGTTTCGATCTGCCGTCAGAATGATGAGCGTTTTCATGCTGTCATCAAGTCGGGGAAGATGGTGACGAACTATTACTCGGCGCGCGGTCAGGAAGTTATTCCGGCGTCGGTGTCGGCCTGCCTTTCGGATGATGACTATGTTGTCACCATCTATCGCGGCATTCACGACATGCTGGCCAAGGGCGTGCCCATGAAGGAACTTTGGGCGGAAGTGGCCGGTAAGGCCACAGGCAGCTGCAAGGGCAAGGGCGGGCCGATGCATATCACCCATCCGGCCAGCGGCGTCAGCGTCACCACGGGCATCGTGGGCTCCAGCATGCCGATCGCCAATGGTCTGGCCTGGGCCTCGCAGTTCAAGAAGGACGGCCGGGTCACGGTGGCCTATTTTGGCGATGGCGCGAGCAATATCGGCGCGTTCCATGAGGCCCTGAACATGGCCTCGGTGTGGAAGCTGCCGGTGGTGTTTGTCTGCCAGAACAATGGCTATGCCGAACATACCCGCTATGAGCTGGGCACGGCGGTCGACAATATCGCCGATCGTGCCGTGGCTTATAAAATGCCGGGCGTCACGGTGGACGGTAATGATCCGGCTGTGATGTGGGCGGCTGCGAAGGAAGCGATTGATCGCGCCCGTTCGGGCGGTGGCCCGACCCTGCTGGAAGCCAAGACCTTCCGCTTCATGGGGCACAATCTGGGGGACGACAATCACTACATGCTGCCGGGCGAGCTGGATGCGGCCATGGCGAAGGATCCGGTTCCGGCCTTCCGCGCCATGCTGCTGAAGGATGGCCATGCCACGCAAGCCGAGCTTGTGGCGCTGGAGACAGCGATCGAGAAGCAGATCGACGAGGCGGTCGAGTTCGCCCTGTCTAGCCCCTATCCGGATGTCGCCGAACTGCGTCGCGACGTCTTTGCCACTGAGGTTGCCGCATGAGCACGAATGCCGAGAAGATCATCAATATCCAGTCGATCAATTGGGCGCTGGATGACGCGATGGCCGCCGACCCAAATGTCGTGCTGCTGGGTGAAGACGTGGCCGATGGCCAGGGCGGCGGGATCGTGGGCTGCACCCGCGGCCTCTCCGCCAAATATGGCGAGAGCCGGGTGCGCTCCACGCCGATCTCGGAACAGGCGATCATCGGGGCGGCGATTGGCGCCTCGATTGCGGGCCTGCGTCCGGTGGCGGAGATCATGCTGATGAACTTCACCACGGTGGCGATGGATATGATCGTCAACCACGCCGCGAAGCTGCGCTTCATGTCGGGTGGGCGGACCAATGTGCCGATCACCATCCGCACCATGACGGGTGCGGGGCTTGGCACGGGCGGTCAGCACTCTGACATGCTGGAAGCCTGGTTTGCGCATACGCCGGGTCTGAAGGTTGTGGCGCCGTCGACGCCGGCGGAATCCTATGGGCTGTTGCGGGCCTGTATCGAAGATGATGATCCTTGCATCTTCATCGAGAACACGCCGACCGCCTGGTCGCCCGGCCCGGCGCCGGAACGCGGCAAGCTGATCCCGCTGAGCAAGGCCAATGTGCTGCGCGCCGGGACGGATGTGACGATCATCTCCTATGGCCGTCAGGTGAATGACGCGGCGGCTGTTGCGGCGAAGCTGGAGAAGGAAGGTATCTCGGTGGAAGTGGTGGACTTACGCACCATCGCACCGATGGACACCGATACGATCCTGTCGTCGGTGGCCAAGACCAATCGTGCGGTGGTGGTGCATGAGGCGGTGAAGCAATATGGCGTGGGCGCGGAGATCGCGTCCCAGATCAACGAACAGCTCTTCGGCCAGCTCAAGGCCCCCGTGCTGCGCGTCGGCGGCGCCTTTGCCCCCGTCCCCTTCTCCAAACCCCTCGAAACAGCCTTCGCACCTTCACAAGCAGCTATCGAAAACGCCGTCAGAAAAACATTGG
>CAZOJG010000048.1:0-2575 GCA_964580115.1 uncultured Rhizobium sp. | reverse complement strand
GTCGTCGAAGGCATGCAGTTCGACCGCGGCTACATCTCGCCCTACTTCATCACCAACGCCGAGAAGATGGTTGCCGAACTGGATGAGCCGCTGGTGCTGATCCATGAGAAGAAGCTGTCGACCCTGCAGCCGATCCTGCCGCTTCTTGAAGCCGTGGTGCAAAGCGGCCGTCCGCTGATCATCATCGCCGAAGAAGTCGAAGGCGAAGCGCTGGCCACGCTCGTGGTCAACAAACTGCGTGGCGGCCTGAAAGTGGCTGCCGTGAAGGCGCCGGGCTTCGGTGATCGCCGCAAGGCCATGCTGGAAGACATCGCCATCGTCACCGGTGGTCAGGTCATTTCCGAAGGCCTCGGCATCAAGCTCGAAAATGTGAAGTTGAACATGCTGGGCACCGCCAAAAAGGTGCGCATCACGAAAGACGACACAACGATCATCGATGGCGCTGGCAAGAAGAACGACATCCAGAGCCGCGTCGCCCAGATCAAGGCGCAAATCGAAGAAACCACATCGGATTACGATCGTGAAAAGCTGCAGGAACGTCTGGCGAAGCTCGCCGGCGGTGTTGCGGTGATCCGCGTTGGCGGCGCGACCGAAATCGAAGTGAAAGAGCGCAAAGATCGCGTTGATGACGCGCTGAACGCCACCAAAGCTGCCGTGGAAGAAGGCATCGTGCCGGGCGGCGGTACCGCCCTGCTCTATGCCACCAAGGCGCTGAACGGGCTGGAAGGCGACAATAACGATCAGACCCAGGGTATCGCGATCGTACGCCGCGCTATTCAGGCGCCGATCCGTCAGATCTCGCAAAATGCGGGTGTCGAAGCCTCGATCATCGTTGGCAAGCTGCTGGAGCAGAAGTCCGCGACCTATGGCTATGATGCGCAGACCGAAAAATATTGCGACTTCATCGACAACGGCATTGTGGACCCGACCAAAGTGGTGCGCACCGCGCTGCAGAATGCCGGTTCGGTTGCATCGCTGCTGATCACGACGGAAGCCATGATTGCGGATCGTCCGAAGAAAGACGCCCCCGCCATGCCAGGCGGTATGCCGGGCGGCATGGGTGACATGGACTTCTAAGGTCTGTGATCCTGTGACATTGAAAGGGCCGGAAGATAGCTTCCGGCCCTTTTATTTTGGCTGTTCCTTACCTGGAGAGACATCATGGCCTTTGTGATTTATGAGGCGGCTGTTCCGCCGATGTTGCGCAGCTTGAGGAATCTGTCCAAAATTCTGGACAAGGCGGAGACTGAAGCGACCGAGAAAAATATCATTCTGCAAGATTTGCTGGAGGCCCGGCTGGCGCCGGATATGCATCCCTTCACGCGGCAAATTCAAATGGTCAGTGACGCCGCGAAATTTACCGCCGCACGACTGGCCGGGGTTGAGGCACCCAGCTATGCCGATACGGAAACGACCTTCGCCCAATTGCAGGCGCGGCTGCAGAAGACCATCGGCTTTCTGGAGAGCCTGACACCAGAACAATTTGAGAATGCTGAGACGCGGGAAATCGAATTGAAATTTCCGTCACGGATATTCAATTTTAATGGCGCGGACTATCTGACCGGTTTTGCCCTGCCCCATTTTTATTTTCATGTCACCACAGCCTATGGGCTGTTGCGGCATAAAGGGATTGGATTGGGTAAAGGGGATTTTCTGGGCTTGTAAGAGTGCCGGCGCTACCGGACACATGATGATGCGAAAAGAGCGGGCTATTTTTTGCCGCCCGCGCTTTTCAACTGAGCTACTTTTTCGGTCAGCAATCCGTTGGAGCGCCGCAGATCATCCATCTGTTTGTCCTGCAAGGCGGCGCGGCGGTGGCCATCGGCTTCCAGACGGCGCAGGGTCACAAGTTCGGTGACATCTTCAACCGCGTGAATGATCCAGCGGACATAGCTATTATCGCCCAGGATCGGCACATTCGAACAGCGCCAATAACGTTCTTCATAGGTGCCGCCCTCTTCGGAGGGGCGGCGAATATCATATTTGATTTCGTCTATGCTGCTGCGCTGCCGCGTTTTGATGACATGCAGAAGTGCATTGCGCAGTGTGGCGACGCCGACCGCGCCGCTATCATCAGGATTATCCGGGAAGACTTCGAACAAGGCGCGGCCGATGATTTCGTCCGGCTGGGTCATGGTGGCCTGGCAGAAGGCAAGATTGGCCGCAACAATAGTGAAGCGCATATCGAGGACAAGATAGAGCCCCGGTGTCTTTTCAAAAAGGACACGATAATCAGGCGCGTCAACAGGCAGACGGGGGAGCTGGCTGCTACTGCCAGATGGCTGGCTCTTAGTGTCACGCACCATGGTCAAATCACATTGTCCCTCAGGGCTCGTGACAGAGTGCCACAAGAGCCCCTGAGGGCAAATATATTTTGATCTCTAATGAACGGAGAATGGAAATTAAGGCGGAATTTAGCCCCGCCTTAAGTCCCTTAATTGCGTTCACCACGTCTGTTATCACGCCGATCACCATCTGGGCGTTCACGATCCCCATCGCGCGCTCTAGGGGGTTGTGGTGTTGGCGGAGGTGTTTGAACACGCGGGGCCACTGCAGGCGGGGTTGCGGGGCGAGC
>CAZOJG010000047.1:2807-3450 GCA_964580115.1 uncultured Rhizobium sp. | reverse complement strand
TGGTGGAGCCAAGCGGGATCGAACCGCTGACCTCCTGCATGCCATGCAGGCGCTCTCCCAGCTGAGCTATGGCCCCAAACTCAATCGGCTATCGCTATATTAGCGATCGTCCGGTTCAATGTCTGCGTCGATAATGTCGCTGACATCTTCATCGTCATCCTCGTCTTCGAGAAGTCCGGTGTCGTCGTCATCATCATCTTCGACTTCGATATCTTCAATATCCGGATCAGCGTCGGCGTCAATAACCGACATGCCGTTATCTTCTTCTTCCGGTGCGTCTTCTTCGTCGTCATCGTCATCTGCGATGATCAGCGGCGGCTCATCGACAATGGCCTCATCGGCATCGTCCGCCTCGTTTTCGGTCTCTTCGTCCTCGTCGTCTTCGTCAGCCGAAGGTTGCACGACAGCCGGTTCCGCCACCCGTGGGCGACGTTGTTTGTAAAGCGACTCCGGCTCAAAGCTGAAGCTGCATTTTGGGCACTCAATGGGCCGCTTTTGAAGGTCATAAAAACGCGCTGTGCAACTAGGGCATACGCGCTTAATTCCCAGATCCGCCTTGACCAAGGTCAATCTTCCCGCATGAAGTCGGTTTCGTAAGGGCCGCCGTTTGCCACTTCTCTCCGCGCCTGTCAAAGGACCATTA
>CAZOJG010000047.1:0-2797 GCA_964580115.1 uncultured Rhizobium sp. | reverse complement strand
ATTATGCATAGCACCGAAAACCCACGCCCGCTCACCGCATCCCCTTGCGGCCCCCTCACAGGAACAGCCGCCGTCGCGGGGGATAAATCCATCTCGCATCGCGCCCTGATCCTGGGCGCCATGGCGGTGGGCCAAACCAGCATTTCCGGCCTTCTGGAAGCCGAAGACGTCCTGAATACCGCTCATTCCATGCGCGCCCTGGGGGCTGACGTGGTGCAGCATGGCCCCGGTTCCTGGGCCGTCCACGGCGTCGGCACGGGCGGTTTCCGCCAGCCCGCCGCGCCGCTGGATTTCGGGAATTCCGGAACCGGCTCCCGCCTCGTCATGGGGGCGGTGGCCACAACCCCCATCTCGGTCACCTTCACGGGCGATGCCTCGCTGCAATCGCGCCCCATGAAACGGGTGGTCGACCCTCTCAGCCATTTCGGCACGCGTTATGACAGCCAGCCCGGCGGCTTGATGCCGCTCACCGTCCATGGTGCCAGCCCCGCTCTGGCGATCGATCTCGATGTCGCCGTGGCCTCGGCACAGGTCAAATCGGCCCTGCTGCTCGCCGCGCTGAATGCCAGCGGCACCAGCCGCATCCGCCAAGCCGCGCTGACCCGCGACCATACGGAAAAAATGCTTCATGGCTTCGGGGCAAAGATCAGCGTTCAACCTCTCCCCAATGGTGGTGAAGAAATCATTCTGGAAGGCGAGGCCGAACTCAAAGCCTGCACCATCGAAGTCCCGCGCGACCCGTCCTCCGCCGCCTTTCCCTTGGTCGCCGCGCTGATCGTGCCGGGCAGCAATGTCCTGCTGCCCGATATATTGCTCAATGAACGCCGCATTGGCCTTGTCGAGACGCTGCGCGACATGGGGGCCGACATCACGGTTGAAAATATCCGTGAAAGCGGCGGCGAAAAAATCGGCGATCTGCGCGCCCGCGCCTCCCGCCTCAAAGGCATCACGGTCCCCGCCGCCCGCGCCCCGGCGATGATCGACGAATATCCCATCCTCGCCATTGCGGCCTCTTTCGCCGAGGGCCAAACCACAATGCTCGGCCTCGAAGAATTGCGGGTCAAAGAAAGCGACCGCCTCGCCGCCATCGTGGCGGGCCTGCAAGCCAATGGCGTCAGCGTGGAAGAACATCCCGATTCCATGGTGGTGACAGGTCAAACACAGGTGCCCGGGGGCGGCATGGTCGAAACCCATCTCGATCACCGCATCGCCATGTCCTTCCTGGTCATGGGCATGGCCTCCGCAAAGCCCGTTACCGTCGATGACACAGCCATGATTGCCACCAGCTTCCCCGAATTTCAAAGCCTGATGGAAACACTGGGGGCAGACTTCCAAAGCAATGCTGGTCAAAGCAATGCCGGTTTCACCAAAAAGGCAGGCGCATGAGCAATACAGTGATCATCGCGGTCGATGGCACGGCCGCCTCCGGCAAAGGCACGCTGGCCAAAAAACTCGCCCGTCATTTCGGCTTCCCCCATCTCGATTCCGGGGCGCTCTACCGCCTCACCGCGCTGGCGGTGCTGGAAATGGGCGGTGATCCCAAACGTCCGGCCGATGCCCTGAAAGGGGCGCAGTCCATCGATCTCAGCCGGGCGGGCGATCCGGCGATTCGCAGCGATGTGGTGGGGCAGGCGGCCTCCCAGGTCGCCGCCATTCCGGATGTGCGGGCCGCCCTGTTCGATTTTCAGCGCGATTTCCTGACCCACCCCCCCGGCCATGCCAGGGGCGCGGTGATGGATGGGCGGGATGTCGGCACCGTCATCGCCCCCCATGCCACGGCCAAGCTCTATGTCGATGCCGCCCCGGCCATACGGGCCCATCGCCGCTGGAAGGAATTGCAATCCATGGGCATTTCCCGCCCCGAGGCCGAGATTCTGGCCGAACTGAACAGCCGCGACGCCGCCGACCGCTCCCGCCCGATCTCCCCGTTGAGACAGGCCGAGGATGCCGCCTTGCTCGATACGTCCGATTTGGATATAGACGCGGCCTTCGCAGCCGCCCTTTCTTTGGTTGAAACCAGGGTCGGGGATGCGCTCAAGCGTTAGCCACAGGGGTTCAAGGAGACCCGGCTGCGCTCACCGGGCCGGTCCGCGAAACACACACCCAATCTGAAACCACCGCCTTTGCGGCTGCTCTGTCCATGCAGATCACCGCCGGGGACGTCCGCCGTGAAAACGGTTGGCACAATTCTATGACGACAAGGATATTTATGGCTCGTACCGCAACTCAAACCGCTTCCATCGCTACCCCCAGCCGCGAAGATTTCGCCGCGATGCTGGACGAAAGCTTCCTGACCCAGGCCCCGGCCGAAGGCAATGTCATCAAAGGCACGATCGTCTCGATCGAAAATGATTTCGCCGTGATCGATGTCGGCCTGAAAACCGAAGGCCGCGTCTCCCTCAAAGAATTCGCGATGCCGGGTCAAGCCGCCAATGTGAATGTCGGCGACGTTGTCGAAGTCTATTTGGAACGTGTTGAGAATGCGATGGGCGAAGCCGTCCTCTCGCGTGACAAGGCTCGCCGCGAAGAAAGCTGGATTCGTCTGGAACGCGCCTTCAACGAACAAACCCGCGTCCATGGCGTGATCTTCGGCCGTGTCAAAGGCGGCTTCACCGTCGATCTCGACGGCGCCGTGGCCTTCCTTCCGGGCTCGCAGGTCGATGTCCGCCCGATGCGCGATGTCGGCCCGCTGATGAATCAGCAGCAGCTTTTCCAGATCCTCAAAATGGATCGCCGCCGCGGCAATATCGTCGTCTCGCGCCGCGCCGTTCTGGAAGAACGCCGCGCCGAAGAACGC
>CAZOJG010000046.1:0-3827 GCA_964580115.1 uncultured Rhizobium sp. | reverse complement strand
GTCAGCGGTTCGATTCCGCTCAGCTCCACCATCTTTCGCCCCAAGGGGGGGAGGGGGGGTGAAAAAAGTGAAAAACGAATAAGCGGCCCAAAATCAATTATCCCTTCATCTTGCCCGACTAAAATGCCGCCATGCGCGCGGGCAGGCTCATTATCTCATTGATTTTATTTGCTTTGTCGGCAAGCCCGGCAATGGCCGAAGCAGCCGCGCCCAAACATAAAACCACCCAGTCCGAAAGCTATGTCAGCTTCGAGCCGCTCTATACGAGCATTGTCGAGGCTGGCCGACCCTGCGGCATGTTGATGGTCCATTTCGGCCTGGACGTGCCCGACCCAAAGCTGCGGGAAGAAATCCAGCGCTCCGCCCCGGTCCTGCGCGATGCCTATTTACGCAATCTCATCGCCTTCACCTCCAATCAGGTGCAGGTCTGGCGGCAACCCGACATAGACGTGATCGCGGCGCGGCTGCAGCGCATCACCGACCGCGCCGTCCAACGCCCCGGCGCCCGTATATTGATGGCGCAAATGGCCATGCGCATCACCCGCTGATTTCCAGCCTGGCTATTCCGCGGCAAGGCTGGCCGGTGTCCGCAGATATTTTCCGCCATTCAGCTGCATCAGATATTTGATGCCTTCTTCGGCAATTTCATCTCCGATCATCCGCGCGCCTTCGGCATGTAATTCCGCCATATCAATATAGGCGGCATAATTGCCACGCGTGCGGTCGGTAATGATCCCGGCATTGAGCAAGGTCTTGATCAGCACCCGAAATATATTGCTTGCCTTGGACATTTCCTCGCGGATTTTGGCGTCGGTCAGCGATTCCATGAAGGCCTGCTGCGCCCAGACCGGATCAAGCCCGATCTCACGATAAATCCATTCTTTCTGACTGGGGGATGCAAGATTGAACAAGAGCACCTGAAACACGTCCCAGGCCCAGTCTTCGATAAGCCTGTGCTCCTCTGCAGAGAGCTGCGGAATGGTGCGATCGGCCCATATTTTTCCGAATTTGTGATGAAACGCCTCATCGGTCATCACCAATTGGCAAAGCCGTATCATCAGCGGGTCGCGGCCATGTTGATAGAATGTAGCAAAGGCCCCCATCGCCAGGCCTTCGATCAGCATCTGCATGCCGACCAGCTTTTTCCAAACCAGTTTGGAAGACACCAATTCATTCAGCAGCCCGCCCAAAGCCGGGCCGACCGGCGCAGGTTTGCCCCAGCGTGCGGCGATGAATCTGGAGAACGCCGTGACATGGCGGGCCTCTTCGCGGGTTTGATTGGCGGCATATTCCTGTGCCCCCGGATCGCGCAAAATATGACAGAGCGAAGCCGAGAGTGAGAGCGCGCCCTGTTCGCCATGCAGGATCGAAGAAAAACTCCACAGCGTTTCCAGATTTACGAGTTTGATTTTCTGGCGCTCATCCAGCGCATCCCCGATCGCGGTGCGCAGATCGACGCTTTGCGCCGGATCGAAAATATAATCGCGCGCGCTATCGAACACCGCCGAGAAGTCGATATATTTGCTGTCGAGCGGGTCCCAGAAATGATCATGGGTCGCGGAAATAATTTTGTCGAAAGCGGTTGAGCGTTGCCCATAACGCTGCACCTCAAGCATCGACGCAAAATCGTCGGGATCGACCGCATTATAGGCAGGGTCCTTGGTGATATTTTCCATGGCGCCGCTCCATATCGAAGATGGGGGACTATGCGCCTCTATCCGACCCGCCGCAATAACATGACGTGAACGTCATTTTATTGCTGGAATCTCTGCCAAGCCATAATGCGCCGCTTCTGCGCCGCTCAATGCTGCCCAAAGCTGATCGCCATAAGAAAAATGCCACCATTCATCGGGATGGCCGACAAAACCCTGTTCCGCCATCAACCAATGCAACAGACGGCGATTCTGGCAGGCTTCCTCATCAGAAAACCCAATAGGTTCAATTACTTCAAAATGATCCCGATGGCCCAGCCGGCTCACATCGTCAAACAAGGATCCCATCCACAATGTCTCGCCCCCGATCCAGCGCAAGGTCAGGTCCAGCGCTGCCCCGGTTTCATGCGGCGCGGGCGAAGCCGGATCTTGCGTCGGGGCTGACCAATAAATTTCCACCGCCTGACGCAAAGCCTCCCCCTCCAGATCGGGCTGGCGACGGCGCAATTGCGCAGGCATCCAGACATCATGGAAATAGGCCTGCACGGCGCGCGGGCGAAAACTATCGAGCAGAAAAAGCTCCAGACCCACCGGCCTCAGGCTCTGATTGAGCGCCGCCAGCCGCAGGCCGATCCCGCGCCGCAGATAAAGCTGGGCAATCGCGCCCTCGATCCGCTGCCAATAGGGCGGATTATGCTGGCTGTAATAAAAATTCTCCCCCGCCACCTCAAAAGCTTTGGCCTCCTGCAATGGCTCAGAGAAGGCCGCGCCCGCCTTATTGATCGGCATCTGCCGGAAACCAGCCTTCAGCTGGCGCATTTCTGTTTGCAGCGGGATCGGCTTGGCGCGCCAGTCTGCAAATTTACCGAAGCCCGCAAATTTACCGAAGACTGACATTTCATTAAGATGAGACATGTGCCGCCTGTTAGCCCGCAAAGGATCATATACTTGCTTTGAGCCCCAGGATTTGAGGCCAGACTTGTTTATATAGAATGACATCTATGCGTAACGATGAGACAGCTTATTTTCCCTCAACCTATCAGGATGGCCGCGCCGCCTTCATTCAGGCCGCCGAGGCCGCCGGGCTGGAAATTACCACCCGCGTCCATGACAGCCAGAAATCACCCACCGGCCGCCCGCTTTTCATGGATGTCGCCTGTGCCGGCGATCGGGACGCCAAGCGCGCCCTGTTTCTGATCTCTGGCACGCATGGGGTCGAAGGCTATTTCGGCTCTGGCGTTCAAACCGGCCTGCTGCGGGAAGGTATTGCAAGTCATCTGCCTAAAGGCGTCAAACTCGTTCTGCTACACGCACTCAATCCCTTCGGCTTTGCCTGGGACAGGCGGGTCAATGAAGATAATGCCGATATCAATCGCAATTTCATCGATCATGCTTCCCCCCCACAAAATCCGGCCTATGAGACGCTGGCACAATTCATAGCCCCCAAAGCCGTGTCTGAAGCCGCCTTGATCGCGGCCAATGCGCATCTCGAAGCCTATGCCGATGCGCATGGTGATTTCGCCCTGCAAAGCGCGATCAGTTCAGGCCAATATAGCCATGCTGATGGCCTCTATTTCGGCGGCACGAAGGAAAGCTGGTCCTCACGCATGTTGCACAGCGTGATCGAGGAACATTTGCGTGGCGTTCAAAAAATGGTGGTGATGGATTATCATACAGGACTTGGCGAAAGCGGCGCGGCAGAAATCATCAGCGAAGATGCCCCCCACTCCCCCGCCTTCCAACGCCAAAACACCATTTGGGGAAAACGAGCCCGCACCACCAGCGATGGCAGCTCCCTCTCCGCCCCCCTGACCGGCACACTGGACAAAGCCCTAGCAAGGTGGTTACCCCCCACCGAATTAACATGCGCCACCCTGGAAATCGGCACCGCCCCCACCCCCGCCATTTTTAACGCCCTGCGACGCGATAATTGGCTACATCTCCAGAACAAACCGGATCATTCGCTCTGGACCGCGATCAAGCAGGAAATCCGCGCGGCCTTCTATCCCGACAATGAAGGGTGGAAGCGCAAAGCATGGACCCATGCCCGCGAGACTGCCCAGCCCGCCCTCGCATTCCTGCGCTAAAAGCACATTGCTCGGCCCGTACTCCATAGGCTATAGCACCCACGCTTGCGCACCCGTAGCTCAGCTGGATAGAGCGCTGCCCTCCGAA
>CAZOJG010000045.1:0-3879 GCA_964580115.1 uncultured Rhizobium sp. | reverse complement strand
CGCGCCGCAACGACGGCACGCGGCGCACCACGCGCTACGACATCGACATGGTGAAATGCATCTATTGCGGCTTCTGCCAGGAAGCCTGCCCGGTGGATGCCATCGTCGAAGGCCCGAATTTCGAATTCTCGACCGAAACGCGCGAGGAGCTTTATTACAACAAGGAGAAACTGCTCTCCAATGGCGACCGTTGGGAACGCGAGATTGCCCGCAATCTCGAACTCGACGCACCATATCGCTAGGGAGGGCACATAGAATGATCATCGCATTGGCCTTCTATCTGTTCTCCGCCGTGCTGGTTGGCTCCAGCCTGATGGTGATTGCCGCGCGCAATCCCGTCCATTCGGTACTGTTTCTGATCCTTGCTTTTTTCAGCGCAGCCTCTTTGTTCATCCTGCTGAGGGCCGAATTTCTCGGCATGATCCTGCTGGTGGTCTATGTCGGCGCGGTGGCGGTGCTTTTCCTCTTTGTCGTGATGATGCTCGACATCGATTTCGCCGAGCTGAAACGCGGCACGCTGCAATATCTGCCGCTCAGCGCGCTGCTGGGTGTCGTGCTGATCGCCGAACTCGTCATGGTCGCCAGCGTCTGGGTCGTCGCACCACAAGCGCCGCAAGCCCGCGCGCTCGCAACCCCAACAGGGCTGACCAATACCGAAGCCCTCGGCCATGTCCTCTACACAGATTATATTTTCTACTTCCAACTGTCCGGCGTGATCCTGCTTGTCGCCATGGTCGGGGCCATCGTGCTCACCTTGCGTCATCGCCCCGGCGTGCGCCGCCAATCCATCACGGCGCAAAATGCCCGTCGCCCGGATGAAGCCATGGAAATCCGTAATCCGCGTCCGGGGGAGGGCGTCTGATGCATATCGGCCTGGAAAGCTATCTCGCCGTCGCAGCCATCATCTTCACGATTGGCGTGCTGGGCATTTTCCTCAATCGCAAGAATGTCATCATCATCCTGATGTCGGTCGAACTGATCCTGCTGGCGGTGAATATCAATTTCGTCGCCTTCTCCAGCTTCCTCGGCGATCTGGTGGGCCAGGTTTTCGCCCTGCTGATCCTTACCGTTGCCGCTGCCGAAGCCGCTATCGGCCTTGCCATACTCGTCGTCTATTTCCGCAATCGGGGCACGATCGCGGTCGAAGACGTCAACCTGATGAAAGGCTGACGCGCCCATGTATTCCGCGATTGTTTTCTTTCCGCTGCTAGGTGCGGTGATTGCGGGCCTGTTCGGCCGGGTGATCGGCGCGCGGGCTTCGGAAATTGTGACCACCGGCCTGCTGCTCAGCGCCGCCGCCATGTCGGCCGTCGCGTTCTACGATGTTGCCATTCTGGGCAATGCGCAGGTCATCACCGTGCTGGACTGGATCCATTCGGGCGATTTCGCGGTAGACTGGACCATAAAAATCGACACGCTGACCGCTGTGATGCTGGTCGTCGTCACCTTCGTCTCCAGCCTCGTGCATGTCTATTCCATCGGCTATATGCACGAAGATCCGCATCGGGCGCGTTTCTTCTCTTATCTATCGCTCTTCACCTTCGCCATGCTGATGCTGGTGACGGCCAATAACTTCCTCCAGCTCTTCTTCGGCTGGGAAGGGGTGGGCCTTGCCTCCTATCTGCTGATCGGCTTCTGGTACACCAAGCCCAGCGCCAATGCCGCCGCGATCAAAGCCTTCGTCGTCAACCGCGTGGGCGATTTCGGGTTCGCCATTGGCATCTTCGCCATCTTCTTCATCTTCGGCACATTGGATTTCGACGCGGTCTTCGCCGCCGCCCCCGCCATGGCCGGTAAAACCTTCCTCTTCGCGGGCTTCCACGTCGATATTCTCACCACCATCTGTCTGCTGCTCTTTGTCGGTGCCATGGGCAAGTCCGCCCAGTTCGGCCTGCACACCTGGCTGCCCGATGCGATGGAAGGCCCAACCCCTGTCTCCGCCCTGATTCATGCCGCCACCATGGTGACCGCAGGCGTCTTCCTCGTCTGCCGCGCCTCACCGATGTTTGAACTTGCGCCGACTGCGCTGATGTTCGTCACGGTGATCGGCGCCATTACCGCTTTCTTCGCTGCCACGGTCGGCCTGTTCCAGCACGACATCAAACGCGTCATCGCCTATTCCACCTGCTCCCAGCTTGGTTACATGTTCGTGGCCGCCGGCGTCTCGGCCTATGGCGCGGCGCTGTTCCACCTCTTCACCCACGCCTTCTTCAAGGCGCTGCTGTTCCTGGGTGCGGGCTCAGTCATCCATCCCATGCATCCCGAACAGGATATGCGCAACATGGGCGGCCTTGCCCGCGCCATTCCCATCACCTGGGCCATGATGCTGATCGGCAATCTTGCCCTGACCGGCTTTGGTATCCCGCTGATCGGCGGCCTTGCAGGCTTCTATTCCAAGGACGGTATCATCCTCGCCGCCTTCAATGCCGGCACAGGCGTCGCCACCTTCGCCTTCATCCTGATCGTGCTGGCGGCGGGCATGACGTCCTTCTATTCATGGCGTCAATTTCTGCTCACCTTCCATGGCCGCTTCCGCGGCGAAGATAAGATCGACACCGGCCACCACGCCGACGATCATGACGATCATCATACCCATGGAATCGCGCTGAAAGATGTCCATGAATCCCCATGGGTGATGCTGGTGCCGCTGCTGGCGCTGTCGCTCGGTGCTCTATTCGCCGGCGTCCTGTTCCACGACATGTTCATCGGCCATCACTTCGCCGATTTCTGGCGCGGCGCAGTCACGGCCACCGGCTATGTCGATCATCACGCCATCCCGCATTGGGTCGAATTCGCGCCCTTTGTGATGATGATCATCGGCTTTGCGATCGCCTATTTCTATTACATCCTGCATCCCGAACTGCCGCCGCAAATGGCTGCCAAACGGGGCATGCTGTATCTGTTCTTCTACAATAAGTGGTATATCGACGAACTCTATGACTGGCTCTTCGTCCGCCCCGCCAAATGGCTGGGCCGGGTGCTGTGGAAAGTCGGTGATGGCAAAATCATCGACGGCCTGGGCCCCGATGGCATCTCCGCCCGCGTGCTGGATGCCACCCGTCATACAACCCGTCTTCAATCCGGTTATGTCTTTCACTATGCGCTGGCGATGCTTCTGGGCGTCGTCGCACTGGCGACCTGGTTCATGGTCGCAGGGATGTCGCGATGAGCTGGCCCATTCTCTCCATCCTCACTTTCCTGCCCCTTCTGGGTGCGCTGGCGATCCTGCTCGTCCCGGGCGAGGCACAAACCAAAGCCCATAGCGCCCGCTGGATCGCGCTGATCGTCACGACGCTCAACTTCGCGCTTTCTCTGCTGCTCTGGGCCAATTTCGATGGCAGCACCAGCGCCTTCCAATTCGTCGAAAGCCAGGAATGGCTGGGTGGCAATATCACCTATCATATGGGCGTCGATGGTATCTCGATGCTCTTCGTGGTGCTCACCGCGGGTCTGATGCCGGTCTGTATTCTGGCCAGTTGGAAATCCATCGAGAACCGCGTCCCCGAATACATCATCGCCTTCCTGGCCCTTGAAACATTGATGATCGGCGTCTTCTGCGCCCTCGATCTCGTGCTCTTTTATCTTTTCTTCGAGGGTGCGCTGATCCCGATGTTCCTGATCATCGGGATCTGGGGCGGCAAGCGGCGTGTTTATGCCAGCTTCAAATTCTTCCTCTATACGCTGCTCGGCTCGGTGCTGATGCTGCTCGCCATCATGGCGATGTACTGGCAGGCGGGCCCGACCGATATCCCGACCCTGCTGGCGCATGATTTCCCCGAAAGCATGCAGACCTGGCTGTGGCTCGCCTTCTTCGCCTCGTTCGCGGTGAAGATGCCGATGTGGCCGGTCCACACCTGGCTGCCCGACGCGCATGTCGAG
>CAZOJG010000044.1:0-4117 GCA_964580115.1 uncultured Rhizobium sp. | reverse complement strand
AACCGCCGACCCTATCGGTGTAAACGATATGCTCTACCAGCTGAGCTAACCGCCCTTAATTTTATGCGTCTTAGAGTAAATTGCCGGCGCGCGTAAGTAGATGATTGCGCGCGCCGGGATAGGATTAATTCAGCGAATCTTTGAGCTGTTTGCCCGGGCGGAAGCGGGGCTGTTTGGACGGCTTGATGGTGATTTCTTCGCCGGTTTGCGGATTGCGGCCTTTGCCGCCCGCGCGGGTGGCAACTGCAAAAACGCCAAAGCCTGTCAGGCGGACTTCATCGCCAGCTTTGAGGGCGTCCTGAATGCATTCAAAAACGCCGTCGACTGCTTTCGCCGCGTCGTTTTTCGCAAGACCTGTGCGGTCTGCAAGCTGCTGGATCAGGTCGTTCTTGTTCACGAGGCTGGCTCCTTATATTTGGCCGTGTGATCGGTCGGGTAAATAGAGGCGGAAATGTTCCACGCGGGCCGGACTTTAGGGGGTCGGGGCCTACCGGGTCAAAGCACAAAAGCGCGCTTTTACGCCTTTTTTCAATAAAAAAGGGCCCGCTTCTGGTTTTAGGAGCGGGCCCGGAACAAAGCTTAGTGGGTTACGACCGCATTCGGGTCTGGCTCGGTCGCCGGACGCGGCAGTGATTCGATTTCTTCCTGCCAATCTATCGGTTGGGGTTCCCGCGCGAGGGCGATTTTCACCACTTCCGAGACATTGGAGACCGGCATCAGCTTGAGGCCCGATTTCACATTTTCGGGGATTTCAGCCAGATCTTTTTCGTTCTCTTGCGGGATGATGACCGTTTTGATTCCGGCCCGCAGCGCCGCAAGCAGTTTTTCCTTCAGGCCACCAATCGGCAGGACGCGACCACGCAATGTGACCTCGCCCGTCATCGCCACATCACGCCGCACCGGGATGCCGGTCAGGACTGAGATGATCGAGGTCGCCATGCCGATACCGGCAGAGGGACCATCTTTCGGGGTGGCGCCTTCGGGAACGTGGACGTGGATATCCACCTTGTCGAAGGTCGGCGGTTTGATGCCGAAACTGGTCGATTTGGAGCGCACGAATGAGCGCGCCGCATCGATGGATTCCTTCATCACATCGCCAAGTTTGCCGGTGGTCTGCATGCGGCCCTTGCCGGGCAGCATGACAGCTTCGATTTGCAGCGTATCGCCGCCGACTTCGGTCCAGGCGAGGCCCGTGACGACGCCCACCTGATCTTCGCCTTCGACCTCGCCATAGCGATATCTGCGGACACCGGCATAGGTGCCAAGATTATCGGGCGTGACTTCGATGGATTTCGCCTTGTTGGAGACGATATCTTTCACGGCCTTACGGGCGAGATTGGCGATCTCACGTTCCAGATTACGCACCCCGGCCTCGCGGCTGTAGTAGCGGATCAGGTCGCGCAGACCGGCATCGGTGATTTTCCACTCGTCGTCTTTCAGGCCATGCGCCTTCATCTCTTTCGGGATGAGATGGCGCTTGGAGATTTCGACTTTTTCATCCTCGGTGTAACCGGGGATACGGATGATCTCCATGCGATCCATCAAAGGCTGCGGCATGCGCAGACTATTGGCGGTCGTGATGAACATCACATCCGACAGGTCGAAATCGACTTCGAGATAGTGATCGTTGAAGGTGGAGTTTTGTTCGGGGTCGAGCACTTCCAGCAAGGCGCTGGAAGGATCGCCGCGCCAGTCAGCACCCAGCTTGTCGATTTCGTCGAGCAGGAACAGCGGATTTGCGGTTTTTGCTTTTTTCATCGACTGCACGATTTTGCCGGGCATCGAGCCGATATAGGTACGACGGTGACCGCGGACTTCCGCTTCATCGCGCACGCCGCCCAAAGACATGCGGACATATTCACGGCCCGTGGCTTTGGCAATGGATTTGGCAAGCGATGTTTTACCGACGCCGGGAGGGCCAACGAGGCAGAGGATCGGGCCTTTCATCTTGCCGACGCGCTGTTGCACGGCAAGATATTCGAGGATGCGTTCCTTGACCTTTTCAAGGCCATAGTGATCCCCCGCCAGAATTTCTTCGGCGTGACCGATGTCTTTTTTGACCTTGCTCTTTTTGCCCCAGGGCAGAGACAGCAACCAATCGAGATAATTGCGCACAACGGTGGCTTCCGCGCTCATGGGGGACATGGTGCGGAGTTTTTTGACCTCGGCTTGTGCTTTTTCCCGTGCCTCTTTCGAGAGCTTGGTTTTACGAATGCGCTCCTCGAGTTCATTCATCTCGTCGCGGCCGTCATCGCCTTCGCCGAGTTCTTTCTGAATGGCCTTGAGCTGTTCGTTCAAATAATATTCGCGCTGGGTCTTTTCCATCTGGCGTTTGACGCGGCTGCGAATTTTACGCTCGACCTGAAGCACGCTGACTTCAGATTCGATCAAGGCCAGAACTTTTTCAAGACGGGCCGTGGTGTCGAGCGTTTCCAGCAATTGCTGGCGATCAGCAATTTTTACCGACAGATGAGATGCAATCGTATCAGCCAGCTTGGCCGGATCTTCGATCTGAGCCACTGAGGCCAGCGTTTCGGCCGGCACTTTTTTGTTCAGCTTGATATATTGCTCGAAATTGGATTTGGCCGTGCGGATCAGCGCTTCGGTTTCTTTAACGGGCTCATCCGTGTCGGTGATGGGTTCGATCACTGCCTGAAAGAAATCGCTGCGCTGTGTGAAGCTTGTGACGCGGGCGCGGCTTTTGCCTTCGACCAGAACACGCACGGTTTGATCGGGCAATTTCAGGAGCTGGAGCACCGTGGCCAATGTGCCAATGCGATGCAGGCCATCAGTTGTTGGATCATCATCGGCCGCATTTTTCTGCGTCAGCAGCAGAATTTGCTTTTCCTCGCTCATCACTTCTTCAAGCGCGCGCACAGATTTTTCGCGGCCCACGAAGAGCGGAACGATCATATGGGGAAATACAACAATATCGCGCAACGGAAGAACGGGCGCCATTTGGCCATCCGCTTCAGAGGCAATTTTGGTCAGGTCTTTCTCAGACATTCTCAAATCTCCTGCCGGTTCCGAATCCCGGACACCGGATTATGCCCTTATCACCCCCATTATGCCTGCTTTATTCCGGGCTGTGACACTGGACTGCCGTAGCGCCATAGGCCGCTACCAGGAACAAAGTTGGGGTGCACTTGCACGTCTTTCAAGATCGCCGATGAATAGATTACAAACAAGGCGATAACGCGTTCCCCCGGGTTTTATCCCGGGGAAAGTGACGTCAGGCGTCAGATAACAGTCTTATAGATGGATCAGGAGGCGCTTTTCTGCGCTTCCGGCTTATCCGCATAGGTGAAGAGCGGGCGCGAGCGACCGTCTACAACATCGGCGGTGATGACCACTTCCTGAACGCCGGTGAGGGTGGGCAGGTCGAACATGGTTTCCAGAAGTATACCTTCGAGGATGGAACGCAGACCGCGCGCGCCGGTGCGGCGGGCAATTGCCTTGCGCGAGATAGCGTAGAGCGCTTCGTCCTGAAAACGCAGTTTCACGCCTTCCATCTCGAACATGCGCTGATATTGCTTGGCCAGCGCATTTTTCGGGCGGGTCAGGATTTCGATCAAGGCTTCTTCCGAGAGATCGCCCAAGGTGGCAAGTACCGGCAGACGCCCGATGAATTCCGGGATCAGGCCGAATTTCAGCAAATCTTCGGGTTCGACCTCACGCAGGATTTCGCCGGTCAGGCGTTCATCCGGACCGCGCACGGTGGCGCCAAAGCCCATGGACGTGCCCTGTGTGCGCTGGGCGATGATTTTGTCCAGTCCCGCGAAGGCGCCGCCCACGATGAACAGAATATTCGTGGTGTCGACCTGCAGGAATTCCTGCTGCGGATGTTTGCGGCCGCCCTGCGGCGGCACGGAAGCAACCGTGCCTTCCATGATTTTCAGCAGGGCCTGCTGCACACCTTCGCCCGAGACATCCCGCGTGATCGAGGGATTGTCGGATTTGCGGCTGATTTTATCGACTTCGTCGATATAGACGATGCCGCGCTGGGCGCGCTCGACATTGTAGTCGGCGGCTTGCAGCAATTTGAGAATGATGTTCTCGACATCCTCGCCCACATAGCCGGCTTCGGTCAGGGTGGTGGCGTCGGCCATGGTGAAGG
>CAZOJG010000043.1:2742-8195 GCA_964580115.1 uncultured Rhizobium sp. | reverse complement strand
CGCGAAGGCGGCCGTACCGTCGGCGCAGGCGTCGTCGCTAAAATCTTGAAGTAAGGATGAATTCAGGAGTGTAGCTCAGCTGGTAGAGCGGCGGTCTCCAAAACCGTAGGCCGTGGGTTCGAGTCCCTCCACTCCTGCCAATACTTGATCCGGCCTCACCCGGCAGATGCCGAAAAGGGCCAGTTGTAAAGAAAGCCGGTTGTACTAAAGCCTGTAGTAGTAAAGAAAGAGACTATGGACCCGAAGAAGACAGCGACAGCAGGAAACGGCGGCAAGGATGTCTCCGCGCCGCCCCCGCGTAAAAGCGGCGGCATCATCGCCTTCTTCCGCGAGGTCCAGCGCGAAGCGACGAAAGTCACTTGGCCGACCTGGAAAGAAACCTGGCTCACCACGATCATGGTTCTTGTCATGGTCGGGGTGATGATGACCTTTTTCTTTATCGTAGACATGGTGTTGAACCTGGGCGTGCGCTGGCTTTTGGGCGTTGCAGGCTGATCGGATCGGAAAGATGAGCGAAGCAGAAACCGCATCGAAATCCTCCACCGCGTCGAAGGACGGGCGTTGGTACATCGTGCACACCTACTCGAATTTCGAGAAAAAGGTGGCCGAAGAAATCAAACGGCAGGCCAAGATCCAGAATCTGGAAGATCTGATCGAGGATGTGCTGGTCCCCACGGAAGATGTGGTGGAAGTCCGCCGCGGCCAAAGGGTCAATTCCGAACGCAAATTCCTGCCCGGCTATGTGCTGGTGCGGGCCGTGCTGTCGGATGACTGCTATCACCTGATCAAGAATGTCCCCAAAGTGACGGGCTTTCTGGGCCAGAACAACAAACCCATGCCCCTGCGTCAGGGCGAGGTCGACCGCATCCTCAATCAGGTGACCGAGGGCGTTGAACACCCCAAATCGTCGATCACCTTCGAAGTGGGCGAACAGGTCAAAGTGGCCGACGGCCCCTTCGCCACTTTCAGCGGTGTTGTCGAGGAAGTGGACGAAGGCCGGGCGCGCCTCAAAGTGGCCGTGTCAATTTTTGGTCGTGCCACGCCGGTCGAACTCGAATATACGCAGGTCGAAAAGGTCTGAAGAACGTCGATCGGGCGATCCCGATCATAAGCACGGGAGGGGCAGCCAGCTCCGTTTGCACCGTAAACCGCTAAGGAGGCGGATCAGAAGTGGCAAAGAAGATTACGGGTTACATCAAATTACAGGTGCCGTCAGGCGCGGCGAATCCCTCACCCCCTATCGGCCCGGCGCTGGGTCAGCGCGGCTTGAACATCATGGAATTCTGCAAGGCGTTTAACGCCAAAACGCAGGACCAGGAAAAGGGCGTTCCGATTCCTGTAACGATTACAGTGTTTTCGGACAAGTCCTTCACCTTCGAAATGAAGACTCCGCCGGCCAGCTATTTCCTCAAAAAGGCTGCCAAGGTCGATGGTGGCTCCAAAGCCCCGGGCCGCGATGTCAAAGGCACCGTGACCAAAGAGCAGGTCCGCCAGATCGCTGAAGCAAAAATGAAAGACCTCAACGCCAATGACGTCGATATGGCGGTGCGCATGATCGAAGGATCCGCGCGCTCCATGGGCATCCAGGTGCGGGAGTAAGAACAATGGCCCACATCACAAAACGCGCGAAGAAGAACGTCGAAGGCATTGACTTAACAAAGCAATACCAGATCGAAGAAGCCATTCAGCTGATCAAGGCGCGGGCGACTTCGAAATTCGACGAAACCATCGAATTGTCGATCAATCTGGGCGTCGATCCCCGCCATGCCGACCAAATGGTCCGCGGCGTCGTCACCCTGCCGGGCGGCACAGGCAAAGATCTGCGCGTCGCCGTTTTCGCCAAAGGCCCCAAAGCTGATGAAGCCAAGGCTGCCGGTGCGGAAATCGTCGGCGCCGATGAACTGGCCGAAGAAATTGCCAAAGGCAAAGTCGATTTTGACCGCTGCATCGCCACCCCGGATATGATGGGTGTGGTTGGCCGTCTTGGTAAGGTGCTGGGCCCGCGCGGCCTGATGCCGAACCCGAAAGTCGGCACCGTGACCATGGATGTTGCCGGTGCGGTGAAAGCTGCTAAAGGCGGCGCGGTGGAATATCGCGTTGAGAAGGCCGGTATCGTGCAGGCCGGGGTTGGCAAAGCCAGCTTCACCGACGATGCCCTGGTCGGCAATATCAAGGCTTTTGTTGACAGCGTTAGCAAAGCCAAGCCGTCCGGTGCTAAAGGCACGTATATGAAGCGCATCTCTCTCAGCTCGACCATGGGCCCCGGCGTGAAAATCGCTCTGGCCAGCGTCGGCGGAAGCGAGACAGCGTAAGGCAAAGGAATTCGGCGGGCGATCGCCGAACCTGTCCAAGACTGCTGGTGTCCTTAGGGACTTAATTCTCCAGCATAGACGGGGGAGAGAACCGGATTTGCGAGGGAAACTTCGTGTTTTCGGGTTTGAACCCTGGGCAGGAAATAAGCACAGGGTGGCGTGCGGATCGTCCCGGACGCCATGGAGAATGAGCTGACGTTTCAAAGGGTTGTGCCAAACTTCTAAAGCCCGGCACAAAGTTTAAAACGGCAGGTTCATATAAAAGGAGAGCAGTGTGGACAGAAACCAGAAGGCGGACGTCGTCAAAGACCTCAATGGTCGTTTGGCCCAATCCGGCTCCGTGGTTGTCGCCCACTACAGCGGCATGACGGTGTCCGAAATGAGCGATCTTCGCGCGCGTATGCGTGCCGAAGGGGCCTCATTCAAGGTCGCAAAAAACCGTCTTGTTGTGCGCGCTCTTGAAGGAACGGCTGCGGCATCCATTGCAGATCTCTTCAAAGGCCCCACCGGCATCGCATTCAGCGATGATCCGATTACGGCTTCGAGAGTGGCAGTGGCCTATGCCAAGGAAAACGACAAGCTCGTGATCCTTGGTGGCGTGGTCGGAACGACGACACTTGATGTGGCGGGCGTCAAAGCCCTCGCGGAACTGCCGTCGCTCGATGCACTCAGAGGCAAAATCGTGGGTCTGCTGCAAGCGCCCGCGACCAAGCTGGCCGGCCTCATGGCCGCGCCCGGGGGCCAACTGGCCCGCGTCATCGGTGCCTATTCCCAAAAAGACGCCGCCTGAAGCGACACCATTCAAACCTGAAACAAGCAAGGAACTAAACTATGTCGAAGATCGAACAACTCGTTGAAGACCTGTCGGGCCTGACAGTTCTCGAAGCCGCGGACCTCGCGAAACTTCTCGAAGAGAAGTGGGGCGTTTCCGCTGCTGCTCCTGTGGCTGCTGCTGCCGCTCCGGCTGCTGGCGCTGCCCCGGCTGCTGAAAAGACCGAATTCACGGTCATGCTGACCGATGCAGGCGACAAAAAGATCAACGTGATTAAAGAAGTCCGTGCCATCACCGGTCTGGGCCTGAAGGAAGCGAAAGACCTCGTTGAGGGCGCTCCGAAGGAAGTAAAGGCCGATGTCGGTAAGGACGAAGCCGAAAAGATCAAAAAACAGCTCGAAGACGCAGGCGCGAAGGTCGAGTTGAAGTAAGAGGAGGCGTCGCACGCTTGAATAGCGCGCGCGCAGACATATTTCGTATACCCCACCCCCTCCAGGGCGAATGTCGCCCCGGAGGGCGGTGGTTTTCGTCCTTGGGGTTCCAGCCCCCCAGGGGTCGCCACCGGGCAGCACAGATTATTATTAAGCACGGGCAGAAGGATCGCAGATGACTCTCTCGTTCACGGGACGCAAAAGGCTCCGCAAATATTTCGGAAAGATGGTCGAGGTGGCGGAAATGCCCAACCTCATCGAGGTGCAAAAGACCTCCTATGACCAGTTCCTGCAGGTAGCCAGACAAGCAGATGGTTCGCGCCTGGATGAGGGCTTGCAAGCCGTCTTCTCGTCGGTGTTCCCGATCAGCGATTTCTCGGAATCTTCCACCCTCGAATATGTGGATTACCACTTCGAGGATCCCAAATATGACGTTGAGGAATGCCAGCAACGGTCCATGACCTATGCCGCGCCCCTCAAAGTCACCCTCCGCCTCATCGTTTTCGATGTGGACGAAGAAACCGGCGCCAAGTCCGTCAAAGACATCAAGGAACAGGATGTCTATATGGGCGACATCCCGTTCATGACCGAAAACGGCACCTTCGTCGTCAACGGCACCGAACGCGTGATCGTCAGCCAGATGCATCGCTCGCCCGGCGTGTTCTTCGACCATGACAAAGGCAAAACCCATTCCAGCGGCAAGCTGCTCTTCGCTGCCCGCGTGATCCCGTATCGCGGCTCGTGGCTGGATCTCGAATTCGACGCCAAAGACGTGATGCATGTCCGTATCGACCGTCGCCGCAAACTGCCCGCCACCGCGCTGCTCTATGCGCTGGGCATGACGCAGGAAGACATTCTGGAAGCCTTCTACCAGAAGATTTCCTTCAAACATGCCAAAAATGGCGGCTGGACCACGCCGCTCGACGCCAATTGGATGCGCAATGCCAAGGCTGTCGGCACATGGGTCAATGCCAAAACCGGCGAAGTGCTGGTCGAAGCCGGCCAGAAAATCTCGGTGCGTGGCCTGCGCAAATGGCAGGAAGACGGCATCAAGCAAGTTCACGTCTCGGACGAAGAACTGATCGGCCGTTACAGCGCGCTCGATATGGTCAATCCCGACACGGGCGAGATCTATGTCGAAGCCGGTGAAGAACTGACTCAGGAAAGCCTCGAACAACTCGTGGAAGCTGGTTTCAACGACATTGAAGTGATCAATGTCGATGGCATCACCATCGGCGCCTATCTGCGCAACACGATGATCGTCGACAAGAACCACAGCCGTGAATCCGCGCTGATCGACATCTATCGCGTCATGCGCCCCGGCGAGCCGCCGACGCTGGACACGGCTGAAACCCTGTTCAACCAGCTCTTCTTCGATCCCGAACGCTATGATCTCTCGGCTGTCGGTCGCGTGAAGATGAATATGCGCATGAATCTGGATGCGGAAGACACAGTCCGCACCCTGCGCCGCGAAGACATCATCGCCATCGTCAAAGCCCTGGCCGATCTGCGTGACGGTCGCGGCGAAATCGACGACATCGACAATCTTGGCAATCGCCGCGTGCGTTCGGTTGGCGAATTGATGGAAAATCAATTCCGCGTCGGCTTGCTACGCATGGAACGCGCCATCAAAGAACGTATGAGCGCGGTCGATATCGACACGGTCATGCCGCATGATCTGATCAATGCGAAACCGGTGGCCGCCGCGGTGCGCGAATTCTTCGGCTCCTCGCAGCTGTCGCAGTTCATGGACCAGACCAATCCGCTGTCAGAAGTCACGCATAAGCGTCGTATGTCGGCCCTCGGGCCCGGTGGTCTCACCCGCGAACGCGCCGGCTTCGAAGTGCGCGACGTGCATCCGACCCATTATGGCCGCATCTGCCCGATTGAAACGCCGGAAGGTCCGAATATCGGTCTGATCAACTCGCTGGCAACCTA
>CAZOJG010000043.1:2034-2732 GCA_964580115.1 uncultured Rhizobium sp. | reverse complement strand
GAATAAATACGGCTTCATCGAAAGCCCCTATCGCCGCGTCACTGGCAAACATGTCACCGACGAAGTGGTCTATCTGTCCGCCATGGAAGAGGCGAAATATACCATCGCCCAGGCCAACGCGATCATGGACAGCAAGAACCGCATCATCGACGAACTGGTGTCCTGCCGTAAGGGCGGCAACTTCGTGATGACGACCCCTGATCAGGTGGAATTCATCGACGTTTCGCCCAAGCAGCTTGTGTCGGTCGCCGCCGCGCTCGTGCCCTTCCTCGAAAATGACGACGCGAACCGCGCCCTCATGGGGTCGAACATGCAACGTCAGGCCGTGCCGCTGCTGCAACCGGAAGCGCCGCTGGTCGGCACCGGTCTGGAAGACGTCGTGGCGCGCGACTCCGGCTCTGCCATCGCCGCCCGCCGTCCGGGTATTGTCGATCAGGTCGATGCCACACGTATCGTCATCCGCGCGACCGAAGAAACCGATCCCACAAAACCGGGCATCGACATCTTCCGCCTGAAGAAATTCCAACGTTCCAACCAGTCCACCTGCATCACGCAGAAACCGCTGGTGAAAGTGGGCGATCTGGTGCGCAAGGGCGACATCATTGCCGACGGTCCGTCCACCCAATTGGGTGAACTGGCGCTCGGCAAGAATGCGCTCGTCGCCTTCATGCCGTGGAATGGCTACAACTTCGAAGACT
>CAZOJG010000043.1:0-2024 GCA_964580115.1 uncultured Rhizobium sp. | reverse complement strand
ATCGTGCGCGATGACGTCTTCACCTCGATCCATATCGAGGAATTCGAGACCATGGCGCGTGACACCAAGCTCGGGCCTGAAGAAATCACCCGCGACATTCCAAATGTCGGTGAAGAGTCCCTGAAAAATCTCGATGAAGCAGGCATCACCTATATCGGCGCGGAAGTGCAGGCGGGTGATATTCTGGTCGGCAAGGTAACGCCCAAGGGCGAAACCCCGATGACGCCAGAAGAAAAACTGCTGCGCGCGATCTTCGGTGAAAAAGCCGCCGATGTGCGTGACACATCCTTGCGTCTGCCCCCGGGCGTGCAAGGCACGGTCGTCGAAGTGCGTGTCTTCAATCGTCACGGCGTTGATAAGGATCAGCGCGCCATGGCGATCGAACGGGCCGAAGAAGAACGCCTGGGCAAGGACCGCGACGACGAACTGGCGATCCTTGAACGCAATATCTTCTCGCGTCTGTCGGAATTGCTGCTGGGCAAAGCCGTGGCGCATGGCCCCAAAGGCATGGCGCCTGACAGCACCATCACGCAAGACGTCCTTGAAGCGGTCGCCAAGCATCAGTGGTGGCAGATCGCCCTGCGCAATGACAAATCGCAGAGCGAGATCGAAGCCCTCAAAAAGCAATATGACGAATCCAAGTCCCGTCTGGACAAGCGCTTCGCCGACAAGGTGGAAAAACTCCGCCGTGGCGACGAACTGGCCCCCGGCGTGATGAAAATGGTCAAAGTCTTCGTCGCGGTGAAGCGCAAGCTGCAACCGGGCGATAAAATGGCCGGTCGTCATGGCAATAAGGGCGTGATCAGCCGCATTCTGCCGATCGAAGACATGCCCCATCTCGAAGATGGTCAGCCGGTTGACGTTGTGCTCAATCCGCTGGGCGTGCCGTCACGTATGAATGTCGGTCAGATTCTGGAAACCCATCTGGGTTGGGCCTGCGCCGGCTTGGGCAAACAGATCGGCGAAACACTCGATCGTGTTCGCCGCGATGGCAAATATGACGATCTGCGCAAGCAGCTCAAAATTGTCTATGACAATGATGAGCGTCTGGCCGAACTCAATGACCAGAGCATTGATGAACTGTCCTTCAATCTCAGCTCCGGTGTGCCAATCGCCACGCCGGTGTTCGACGGTGCCAAGGAAGCAGACATCGTGCGCATGCTGGGCGAAGCTGGTCTCAGCTCGTCGGGGCAGGTCACCTTGTTCGATGGCCGCACGGGCGAAGCTTTCAAGCGTCAGGTGACAGTGGGCTATATTTACATGCTCAAACTGCATCACCTTGTCGATGACAAGATCCATGCGCGCTCCATCGGTCCGTACTCGCTCGTCACGCAGCAACCGCTGGGTGGTAAAGCGCAGTTCGGTGGCCAGCGCTTCGGTGAAATGGAGGTCTGGGCTCTCGAAGCCTATGGCGCCGCATATACTCTGCAAGAAATCCTCACCGTCAAATCCGACGACGTGGCAGGCCGTACCAAGGTCTATGAAGCCATCGTCCGCGGCGAGGACACGTTCGAAGCCGGTATCCCCGAAAGCTTCAACGTGCTGGTCAAGGAAATGCGCTCGCTCGGCCTGAATGTCGAACTGGTGAATGGTTGATGATGTTTTTGGCAGCGCATTCTGAACGATGCGCTGCCCACTACATCGCTATGCCGACTGAAATTACGAACTCTCTCTCAGAGACGAGGACAAAATGAATCAAGAGCTGCTGAACGTCTTCAAGCCCCAGAACGAACAGCCCGTGTTCGATCGGATCAAGATCGCACTGGCCTCGCCGGAGCAAATTCTGCGTTGGTCGCATGGCGAAATCAAAAAGCCGGAAACGATCAACTATCGTACCTTCAAACCGGAACGCGACGGGCTGTTCTGCGCCCGCATCTTCGGACCCGTGAAGGATTACGAATGCTTGTGCGGCAAGTACAAGCGCATGAAATATAAAGGCATCGTCTGCGAAAAATGCGGTGTCGAAGTCACGGTGCAGAAAGTCCGCCGCGAACGCATGGGCCATATCGAACTGGCCTCGCCGG
>CAZOJG010000042.1:0-8974 GCA_964580115.1 uncultured Rhizobium sp. | reverse complement strand
CCACTTCGTAATTGGTCACTTTTTCGGGCCTGAAGATTTGCGGATCCGCCGTACCGCCACCTGGCTCGGCCAACTGGGCCACGATGCAGGAGGTCCTGTTTTGGGGACAGGGAACACCCGTTTGAGAAACGATATTAGTGTATTCTTTATTGATTTTATCGTTATCAACAGCACCCGCCGTTACGCCGCCAGCATGGAAGCCCTGACTATAGGTGGCGTAGAACATGGCCTGGTCCAGAGATAGCCGGTCCAGCATCCGCTGATCGAGTTTGTATTTGAGATTGAACATCGGCGTCCAAGCGACGTCGGTGGTGCTTAACTCATCGCCCATAAACATGTTGGGGTGAAAAGTGCCGATACCAAGCGCTTGGTTGCCATTAGGTCTAACATCTATGGTGAAGACATAGGTCCCAAAATTCCAATCCAGAATAGGATGAATACCCGGAGTGTCATTCATGACTACAGTTATGCCATTACCAATTCCCAAATTAATAATGCCGTCATATACACTGTCTGGAAGGACGTAAGCTTTGGAGTAGCGGCTCCAGCGGTTTTCCTGCGTCCAGCGGATACCGGCCGAAAGCTCAATTTCATCGGTAATGTTGAAATCCGCCTGACCATACCAAGCATAAGCCTTATTATCTGTTTCGAGTATTTCCTGAGCAGCTTCAGTCATGTACTGAGCATACATACCCGTCAAACCTGTTACATCTGGGCCATATTGGGGGCTGACGCCGGCAGAGAGATTAAGCGTATTCTGCGGGGTTTCTTCCTTGAAAAAGTAAAAGCCAGTGCTGAGAAAAAGGCGATCTTTAAAAGTACGTGCCGAGAATTGCAGTTCTTGAGAGAGCTGCGTCGTCCGGTCGAATCCCGGTTGAATGCGCATCAAAGTCGGGGCTGGAATGCCATCCAGATCCTCATCGGCGATCTGCAAGCTCTTGCGCCAGGCGCTGATGCTTTTAATGGCCAGGCCAGATAGCGGGCCTATATCGCCTATATCCCAATTGACTGTTCCACCTAGCGTGCTTGTATCGACCCAGTAACGGCCCTGGGGTTGCAGCCGGTCGCCAATCGCTTCATCACTAGCGAATAGGCTTGGAGGGAGAGCTTCGACTTCACGGCAAAAGTCTTCGAAGGTCTTGAAATAGTGACCGGGGTAGCCATTACCGTTACCGGTTACCCTTGACTGGACAGTATTGAAACCCGGCTCACGTATGAAGGCACATTTCTGGGGGCGCGGTGTTTCGCGGATACGGGTGCGTTCGCCCAATAGGTCGATCGTTATGTTATCGGTGGGCAGGAAGCGCAATTGCGCGATGCCGCTGACGCGGTTGTCGCCGCCCCATTTGGTATTGTCGACGATATTGGTGAAATAGCCATTGCTATTGGTGCTGGAGATGAACAAGCGGCCCATCAGCATATCTTCGACAAAGGGCAGATTGATCATGCCGGAAATATCGCGGCGGCCATAATTGCCGATATTGGCCGTGACATTGGCTTCCCAATTATTATTGGGCTTGTTCAATGTGACCGAGATGGCGCCGCCGGTGGCGTTACGGCCGAATAGCGTGCCTTGCGGGCCGCGCAATACCTGAATGCCGGCGACATCGGTGACGTCCAACATCGCGCCCGAGGCGCGGCCGATATAGATGCCGTCGATATAGGTGCCGACAGCAGGGTCGAGGGTGACTTTGGTTTCACGTTGGCCGACGCCGCGGATGAAGGGCGAAGAGTCTTTCTTCACGCCGTTACCACCGCCGCCGAGATTGAGGCCGGGGACGACGCCTTCGAGATCGGCGAAATTGCGGACACCGAATTGTTTGAGATCTTCAGAGTTCAACGCGGTGATGGAGATGGGGATATTTTCGACCGCTTCTTCGCGTTTGCGGGCGGTGACGAGGACTTCCTCGATGCGCCCTGTGGGGAGTGTAGCTTGCGCCAATTGCAGGGGCGTGATGTCGGCGCCAGATGACCTGCCACGCATGATGGTGATGGCGCTGCCTGGATTCTGGCGCGCGGTGAAGCCGGTGCCGCTGAGGAGACGCGACAGGGCAGCTTCATCGGATAAGGTGCCGGTGACGCCTTTAGTATGAATGTTTTTGACGGCTTCCGCGGAAACCACCATGGAGAGGCCGGTTTGACGGGCATAGGCATCGAGCGCGGATTTAAGATCACCGCCGGGAATATTGAATGTGTCCGCGCTGGCTGCGAGGCTGAAGCCCAGCGTTGTGAGCGCGAGAACACTGGCACCGAGCATGGCGCGTGAAAATAAAGTTTGACGGTCGTTCATAAATCCCCCTGTGAAATGATTTTTGTGCCGAAGGCGCATGGCCTATCGGGAAATGAGAATTTCATTGTCTTTCTGCTGGATACGCAGATTGAAAACATCCTGCGCGACATTGACGATGGCGGCTGTATCTGTTGCCGGGAAGCGGCCATGAATGGTGAGACGAGCGGCCGCCGGATCTAGAATGATGATCTGTTTCTGGTTGTAGCGATTGAGTTCGCTGGCGGCTTCGGCAAGGGTCGCGCGTTCGAACACGACCATGCCTGCGCGCCAGGCCAGCGCATTTTTTATGCTGGTTTGTTCGCCGCGCTTGACCAGCACACGGGTTTCATTTGCGTAAGCGACATCGCCTGGCGACAGGATAGCGGGGCCGGCGGTTTTATCGGCAGTTTCGAGCTGGGCGGCGCCTTCTATCAGGGCGACTTCGCTGCGGCCTGCATCTCGGCGGATAAGGAATTTTGTGCCCAGATCGACGACCCGGTGATCGCCCATGGTGACGATGAAGGGTTTTGTATCATTATGGACAATGTCGAAATAGGCTTCGCCCCGATCGAGCCAGACTTTGCGGGCATTATCCCGTGCGACGTGGAGGATTGTGTCGGTGTTCATCTCCACCGATGAGCCATCGGGCAGATGCAGGGTTCTGCGCTCGCCGATAGCGGTAACATAGGTGCGTGTGCTGGGTTGCGGCTGCCAGAACATCAATGTGGCAGCACCGATCAGCATGATGACGCATAGGGCTGCGGCGGCACGAAACAGCGTGTTGCTGCGCGGATGTTGGATGGTTGGGCGATAGGTGGAGACGGGGGGGACTGTTTTCAGGGCGGGCGCTTTGAGCGCGGCCAGGCGTTCGGCCTGTTGCCAGGCGGCCTTGAGACGCCAATAGGCGGCGCGATGGGCCGGGCTTTGCTGAAGCCAGAGATTGAGATCCTGTTCGGAACGGGTGTTCCAATCTGCGGTGTCGCGCTGTTCCAGAAAGTTGGCGGCCTGCGCTTCTATGGCTTGATGATTCATGTGTCGCCTCTTTCGCCATAGAGGGTTTTGGCGAGAAGGCGCATGCCATGGGTGATATGCTCGGCGACGGTGGCTTCGGTGATGCCCATGCGCTGGGCGATTTCCTTGCGGGAGAGGCCTTCTATCCTTCGCAAGGACACGGCTTCGCGGGCGCGCGGCGGCAGGCGATCCAGCGCGAGGTGGAGTTTGCGCAGCGTGTCGCGGGCGATGATGTTGCGGTCCGGATTTGGGAGATCGGCCGCGAGACCAAGGCTTTCTATATCGGCGACGGCATCTATCGGGATGGTCTGTTCGCGGCGCATGCGATTGATGAGAAAATTGCGCGCGGTGGCGAAGAGAAAGGGTTTTGTGCGGTCGGGCAGGTTTTGTTCGGCGGATTGGAGGAGCTGGGCGTAGATTTCCTGACGGAAATCTTCATGATCCGCCTTGTTGCGCCAGTTACGATGCAGGTAATGCATCAACATTGCCTCCAGCGGGAGGACCTCCCGCATAAACCATTGTTCGATATGGCCGGGGGACGCGTCGGTCATGGCTGCGCTCTGGCCCGCTTGCTGGGCGGGGTGCGGGGCAAAGCTGTTCTCCGGCGTTTTCTCGGCCATGGCTGCCAGTGTCCGCCTTTTGTGAGGTGAGGGGTACTGGGTTCTGGCTATGAGACAGTTGGCGGAGGCAGATGTAGGGGTGGGGCGGTGAAATTTATTTGTAAGATTATTTCAGACAGCAAAAAGGGGCGGCTGGTGGGCCGCCCCTTTTGTTTTGGCTTCGAGAGGGATTATTCGCCGAAGTGATAGGTGAAGCTGAGGCCGAAGGTGCGGGGATTGGCGAAGACCATGCCTACACCGCCGGTGACATCGGCCAGCGGGATGCCGCCCACCAGATAGTCGTCAATATTGGTGAGGTTTTTGCCCCAGATCGCGGCTTCCATCTTTGCATCGTCGGATATCCAGGTCATGCGGGCATCGATGAAGGCGGTGGGCCGTGATGTTGTGGTCCATTTGGCATCCGCTGAAGGCGTGACCACAGGATCATAGCCTAGGCCTGCAGGATCTTCGTAAGGCGAAGGTTCGACATTGCCCGGATCCTGCCACCAGTCTGGACGGACCAAAGTCGGCGGCAGATCACCATCATGATTGTAGTAGAGGCCGCCCAGACTATAGACCCAGCTACCGCGATCGAAGCCATGATAGATCGATGAGCTGAATCTGACGGCAACTGAGGGCGTGATCGTGCCGCCGCCGGGGAGGCGGAAGCTGTAATCGGATGACGCAAAGAGCTGCCACCGGGGGACGCGCGGCATCCGCTCTCCACTGCGGTCGATCATATAACGGATGCCCGTATCCAGACCGGTGAAGGGATGGAGAATGGTTTGTTGAGAATTCCATTCTTTAATATCTGCATCAGTGTAGGTACCGTTGAGCAGGATACGCCATTCCGGTGTGGGCAGGGCAACGATTTCCCATTCGATGCCTTTGATGACTGAACTGCCGATATTGTCGATATAGGGAATAGGAATGCCAAGACGTGCTGCTGTGGCGGTTATCTGCATGTCTGTGTAGTTCATGTAGAAGGCAGATAGATTGGTTTGCAATCTGCGATCCAAAGCTGCGAGTTTGAAGCCGACTTCATAGTTGACGACTTTTTCTGGCTTGAAGATTTGCGGGTCTGCCGTGCCGCCGCCTTCTTCCGCCAGTTTGGCCATGAAGCAGCCATTTAAATTATTGGGACACGGGGTGCCAGTTGCGTTTGGATCATTGAAGAAGTTCATATTGATCTGATCGTAATCCACCGCGCCTGCCGTGACGCCACCTGCATGGAAGCCCTGGCTATAGGTGGCATAGAACATGGCCTGATCCAGTGAGAAGCGGTCCAGCATCCGCTGATCAAACTTATATTTGAGGTTGAACATGGGCGTCCAGGCCACATCGGTGGTGCTCAGTTCATCGCCCATATATTTACCTTCGACGAAGGTGGGGTCGGGATTCAAGAGCGTTCCCGAGGGCGTTTCATCCACTGTGTATACAAATGTGCCATAGGCCCAGTCGGCGATTGGCGTAATGCCCGGCACTGTATAGACGGCGGAGCCTAGGCCTTGATTTTGAATTGCGAAAAGTACGCCGCCAAAAACACTGCGGGGATCGGCATAGGCTTTGGAATAACGGCTCCAGCGATCTTCCTGGGTCCAGCGGATACCGGCCGACAGCTCAATTTCCTTGGTGATTTCAAAATCAGCCTGACCATACCACGCATAGGCTTTATTGCTGGTTTGCAGGATTTCTTCTGCGCCTTCGGTGAAGAGCACATTATACCAGCCATCCGGCAGACCTGTTACTTCAGAAGGATATTCAGGGCTGACGCCGGCCGAGAGATCGAGATAATTCTGCGGTGTTCTTTCCGCGAAGAAGTAGAAGCCGGTGCTGAGGAAGAGGCGGTCATTAAATGTACGCCCCGAGAATTGCAGCTCCTGAGAGAGCTGGGTTGTGCGGTCGAAATGCGGCTGGACACGCATCAAGGTTGGTGCCGCGACGCCATCGAGATCTTCGTCGGCGATTTGCAATGTTTTACGCCAGGCGCTGATGCTTTTGGCGCTGAGGCCGGTGAATGGCCCGATATCACCAATATCCCAGCTTATAGTGCCGCCAAGAGTGCTTGTATCAACCCAGTAGCGCCCTTTGGGTTGCAGCCGATCACCTATGGCCAGATCGCTGGCGAATTGGCTTTGTGGGAGAGCTGCAGATTCCCGGCAATAGTCTTCAAAGGTGTTGAAGTAGAAACCAGGATAGCCGTCCCCGAAGCCGGTGATTTGAGATTGAATCGTGGTATATCCCGGATTGCGGATGAAGGCGCATTTTTGCGGACGCGGTGTTTCGCGGATGCGGGTGCGTTCGCCCAATAGGTCGATGGTGATATTATCGGTGGGCAGGAAGCGCAATTGCGCAATACCGCTGACACGGTTGTCGCCACCCCATTTGGTATTATCGACGACATTGGTGAAATAGCCATTGCTATTGGTGCTGGAGATGAACAAGCGGCCCATCAGCATATCTTCGACAAAGGGCAGATTGATCATGCCGGAAATATCGCGGCGACCATAATTGCCGATATTGGCCGTGACATTGGCTTCCCAATTATTATTGGGCTTGTTCAATGTGACGGAGATGGCGCCACCCGTGGCATTGCGGCCGAATAGCGTGCCTTGCGGGCCGCGTAATACCTGAATGCTGGCGACATCGGTGACGTCTAACATCGCGCCCGAGGCACGGCCGATATAGATGCCATCGATATAGGTGCCGACAGCAGGATCGAGGGTGACTTTGGTTTCGCGTTGGCCAACACCGCGGATGAAGGGCGAGGAATCTTTCTTAACGCCATTGCCGCCGCCGCCAAGATTGAGGCCGGGGACGACGCCTTCGAGATCGGCGAAGTTGCGGACGCCGAATTGTTTGAGGTCTTCAGAATTCAGCGCGGTGATGGAGATTGGAATGTTTTCCACCGCCTCTTCGCGTTTGCGGGCGGTGACGAGGACTTCTTCGATGCGCCCCGTGGGGACAGCAGCTTGCGCCAATTGCAGGGGATTGATCTCGTTGGCGCTTGAAGAACGGCCATGGACGATGGCGATGGCGCCTGATTGATCGCGCCGGATTGAGAAGCCGGTGCCGCTGAGCAGGCGGGTGAGGGCCTGGTCGGGGGAGATTTCGCCTTTCACGCCCTTGCTCGTGACGCCTTTGACGGCGTTGCCGGCATAGAGCAATTCCTGACCGGATTGGGCGGCATAGGTATCGAGCGCGGTTTTGAGATCGCCGCCGGGAATGTTGAAATTATCGGCATGGGCCGGGGCGCCCAGGGCCATGAGGCCGGCGCTGGTGAGCAATAGTGATTTGAATATGCCGGATCTTTTCATAATTCCCCCTGAAAAATTTTCGTCTTTTGCGGGCCGGTAATGCGGCCCCTCTGAGCGGTTAGACAATCGAGGGCGGCTTATCCCCCAAGTCTATTGCGGGAGAGAATGATGTCATTGCCCTGGGTTCTGACCTTCACTTGAAGAATGGCTTCAAGCATGCGGGCGAAGGCCGCGGAATCATTGGTGCGGAATGTGCCGCCGATGATGAGATTTGCGGTGTCGGCATCCGCAAGGACAAGTTTCTGGCTGTTATAGCGATTGAGTTCGGCGACGGCTTCGCTGAGTTTGCGCTGATCGAAGATGAGAAGACCTTTGCGCCATGCAATTTTTTGTTCGCGTTCGCGCGGGGTGAGGCGGGAGACGGTGATTTTATTTTTTGTGGCGGAGGCTGCATCCCCCGCGGAGAGCAAGGCACTGCGCTGGCTTTGCCTGCCTTCGTGCGCCTCTAGCCGGACGCGGCCTTCCATGACGGAGATGTTGAGGCGCTGATCTTCCTTACGAAGGAGGAATTTGGTGCCCAGCACGGTGACGGTGCGGTGATCGGCAGTGACGGTGAAGCTGTTGCGCGGATCATGCGCCACCTGGAAATAGGCCTGACCTTTATCCAGCCAGACTTTGCGGCTGTCCTTCAGATTGACGCGGATGATTGTGTTTGTATCCAGCTCGACAATGGTTCCATCGGGGAGTTTGAGGATGTCATGGCCGCCCAAGGCGGTTGCATAGGTGCGTTCGGACGAGGTTTGGCTTTCCACCAGCGCATAGGCGCCGATCAGCAGGGCGGCGAAGATGGCGGCGCGGGCGAGTTTGCTGATGAGATGCGGGCGCGGCCTATGCGGCTGAGCGGGACGGCGCAGCGCATTGAGCCGGGCGCTGCGGGACCAAGCCTGATGCAGGCGCAGATAGGCCAGGCGGTGGGCGGTGGATTCTTCCAGCCAGTGATGGAGTTCGGCGGATTGGGCAGCGGACCAGCCTGTTTGCATGGTCTGGGCGATGATGAATTCGGCGGCGCGGTTTTCCACCTGTTCGGCGCTGAAGGCGGTGTTGATTTGTGTCATGGCTGTTTGCCTGTGTCGTCGGAGGCGGCATAGAGATAATCAGCCAGCCCCCTGAGCGCGATGGTGATGTGACGCTCCACGGTTTTCTCGGCGATGTTCATGCGCTGGGCGATTTCCCGTAAGGACAGACCTTCGATCTGGCGCAGGGTGATGGCTTCGCGGGCGCGGGGCGCAAGTGTTTCCAATGCATCCTGCAGGAGGCGCAGCTCATCGCGGGCGATGATGGTGCGATCCAGACTGATGTCGGGGGATTCCAGCATGTCGAGATCGGCGAAGGTTTCGATCGGGACGATCTGTTCGCGGCGGACGCGGTTGATCAGCAGATTGCGGGCGGTGGTGAACAGAAAGGCGCGGGGTTTGCTGGGGCGCTGTTTGCGCGCGGCTTCATAAATACGGACATAGACATCTTGCCGGAGGTCGGCGAAGTCGGCCCGGTTGCGCCAGTTGCGGCGCAGGAAATGCATCAGGGCGGCTTCGAGGGGGAGCACTTCGCGCAGAAACCAGGCATCGAGTTCGGCCAAGGCTCCACCCTGGGTCGGGGGAGGGTTTTCGCTGCCTGACTGTGGGGTTTTGGTGTCCGCCATCCCCTATATGCTTTCGCTGCCGACCGCGCGGGCGGTCTTCCACGAAAGCTTAGACAATCGGGGCGGTAAAATCCCCCAATCACTTATTCAGTTATCTGGCCCCTGCCCAATTGAACCTCACTTTTACCCCAAAAAAAAA
>CAZOJG010000041.1:1099-9691 GCA_964580115.1 uncultured Rhizobium sp. | reverse complement strand
GGCAGGCTTCCTGACACAAGCCGCAATAGATGCATTTCACCATGTCGATGTCATAGCGGGTGGTGCGGCGGCTGCCGTCCTCACGCGGTTCGGCTTCGATCGTGATGGCCTGAGCAGGGCAGACAGCCTCGCACAGCTTGCAGGCGATGCAGCGTTCTTCGCCATTGGGATAGCGGCGCAGCGCATGTTCGCCCCGGAAGCGGGGGGACAGAGGGCCTTTTTCAAACGGATAGTTCAGCGTGGCCTTGGGCGCAAAGAAATAGCGCATGGCCAGAAAGAACGCCTTGATAAATTCCCAGAAGAAAATGGACCGGGCCGTATGGCCGACCGTCTGACTGAGCGACGCCATCACAGACCCCCACGTTGAACGAACAGCACCCAGGCGGCGGTCAGCACCACCCAGAACATGGAGAAGGGCAGGAAGACTTTCCAGCCCAGCCGCATGAGCTGGTCATAACGGTAGCGAGGCACCATCGCCTTCACCATGGCAAACAGGAAGAAGAAGAAGCTGACCTTCAGCATGAACCAGATGATCCCCGGCACAGCATTGAGCGGGTAGATATCCAGCGGGGGCAGCCAGCCACCAAAGAACAGAATGGTGCAGAGCGCGCACATCAGCAGGATGGCGAGATATTCACCAAGGAAGAACAGCAGGAAGGGCGTGGAGGAATATTCCACGAAATAGCCTGCCACGAGTTCGGATTCGGCTTCCACCAGATCGAAGGGCGGGCGGTTTGTTTCGGCCAGTGCCGAGACGAAGAAGATCGGCAGCATCGGGAACAGGATCGTGAAGGCGAACCAGCCGTCTTTCTGGGCCAGCACGATTTCCGACAGATTCAGCGAGCCGGCGAAGAGCAGGACCGTGATGATGACAAAGCCGATCGAGACTTCGTAGGACACCATCTGGGCCGCAGAGCGCAGGGCCGACAGAAAGGGATATTTCGAATTGGAGGCCCAGCCGCCCATGATGATGCCATAGACGCCGAGCGAGGAGATGGCGAAAATATAGAGGATGCCGACATTGATATCGGCGATCACCCAGCCCGTATCGAGCGGGATCACGGCATAGCCCGCAAAGGCCAGCACCGAAGTGAGCAAGGGGGCCAGCAGGAAGATGACGCGGTTCGCGCCTGCCGGGATGATGGATTCCTTGAACAGGAATTTCAGCAGATCGGCGAAGGTTTGAAACAGGCCGAAGGGGCCCACCACATTTGGCCCGCGCCGCATTTGCACCGCTGCCCAGATTTTACGATCCGCCAGCAGGTAATAGGCGATGAGGATCAGTAGAACCACATCGAAGATCAGGATCAGCGTGGCCTGCGAGAGGAACCATGCCCAGCTATGGGGCAAGGTGATGCCCGCTAATCCTACAAGCCAGGTCCAGAAATCTATCAGAGCCATGATCTATTCCGCCGCCATGGATTGGGTTTGGCCGGAAAAGACGCGGCTGCATTCGGCCATCACGGTGCTGGCGCGGGCGACGGGATTGGTCAGATAGAAATCCGGCATCGCAGAGCGAAGCGGGATTGTGGCATCGAGCGAGCCAGCCGCGCCGATATTGGACCAGATGGCCGGATCAGCACCTTTATGGACAGCCGGGCTGTTGAGCGCGGCGAAATGCGGGGCTTGCGCGACGATGGCGGCGCGCAGGCTTTGCAGCGTGTCATAGGGCAATGTCTTGCCGAGGACTTCGGACAGGGCGCGCAAAATGGTCCAATCCTCCTTGGCATCGCCCGGCGGGAAGACAGCGCGGCGGCCACGTTGCACCCGGCCTTCGAAATTTACATAGAGGCCTTCTTTTTCCGTATAGGCGGCACCGGGCAGCACGACATCGGCGCGATGGGCACCGGCATCACCATGGCTGCCTTGATAGACCACGAAGGCCTGACCGAGGCGGGACATATCCACTTCGTCAGCGCCAAGCAGATAGACGAAGCTGACATCGCCGGATGTAGCACCATCCAGAATGGCAGCGAGATCACGACCGCCCTCGCCCGGCACAAAGCCGAGATCGAGTGCGCCGACCCGCGAGGCAGCGGTGTGCAGAACATTGAAGCCGTTCCAGCCACCATCCATCGGAGAACCGGCCGGGCCGATCACGCCTGTATCGCCGGCCAGTCTGGCGGCGAGGCTGAGGATGGTGGCACCGTCTGCGCGATTTAAGGCAGAGGGGCCGATGATGAGCATCGGGCGCTTTGCGTTGCGCAGTGTTTCGGCGAAAGCGGATTTGCCATTCACCAGATCCAGCAGAGCGGTGATGGAGTCGCCCAATTGTTCGGCGGGATAGGTGAGATCGACCGGCGCGCCGATATTGGCGATTTTCAGTTCGCCATGGTTCCAGCTTTTACGGATGCGGGCATTGAGCACCGGCGCGTCGTGGCGCGGATTGCAGCCGATCAGCAGCAGGGCATCCGCCGCATCGACACCTGCGATGGTGGAATTGAAGAGATAAGACTGGCGAGCGCCGCCGAGTTTAGCGCCGTCCTGACGGCAATCGAGATTTTGCGCGCCATAGGCTTGCATGAGATCGCGCAGGGCTTTGATTTCTTCCGCAGCCGCCATATCGCCGACAATCGCGGCCATGGCTTGCGGCTGTGTGGTGGCGAGTTTCGCGGCGATGGTTTGGAAGGCTTCATTCCAACTGGCGGGCTGGAGTTTGCCGTTACGACGGATATAGGGGCGATCCAGACGTTGGCGGCGCAGGCCATCGCAGGCATGGCGCGTTTTGTCGGAAATCCATTCCTCGTTCACATCTTCATGCACGCGCGGCAGAACGCGGAGCACTTCGTTGCCACGCGCATCGACGCGGATATTGCAGCCTTGCGCATCCATCACATCGACGGATTCGGTTTTGCTGAGTTCCCAGGGGCGGGCATTGAACGCATAGGGTTTGGAGGTCAGCGCGCCGACCGGGCAGAGATCGACCACATTACCGGAGAGTTCAGACGAGAACGCCTTTTCCAGATAGGTGGTGATTTCCATATCTTCACCGCGGCCGGTGGCACCCATATCGGGGACGCCGGCCACTTCGGTGGCGAAGCGCACGCAGCGGGTGCATTGGATACAGCGGGTCATAAAGGTCTTGATCAGGGGACCCATATATTTGTTTTCGACCGCGCGCTTGTTTTCCGTGAAGCGGTTGAAGCTGGCGCGGCCATAGCCCATGGCCTGATCCTGTAGATCGCATTCGCCGCCTTGATCGCAGATCGGGCAATCGAGCGGATGATTGATCAGCAGAAATTCCATCACCCCTTCGCGGGCTTTTTGCACATAGGGGGAATTTGTATTGATGCGGGCGGGGGTGCCGTCCTTATTCGGGAAAATATCTTTGACTTGAAGCGCGCAAGAGGCTTGCGGCTTTGGCGCGCCAACCCATTCCACCAGACACATGCGGCAATTGCCGGCGACAGACAGACGTTCGTGATAGCAGAAGCGCGGAATCTCGGCCCCGGCCTGTTCGCAGGCTTGGATGAGGGTGAGATTGTCGTCGGCTTCGACTTCCTTGCCGTCGATGATGAGGGTGCGGGCCATGATTTTACTCCGCCGCTATCGAGGTTTGGCGCGCAGCGATACGCCGTTCGATTTCCGGACGGAAATGGCGGATCAGGCCCTGAATTGGCCAGGCCGCCGCATCGCCCAGGGCGCAGATCGTGTGGCCTTCGATTTCCTTGGTCACTTCATAGAGCAGGTCGATTTCGGGCACTTGTGCATTGCCGACTTCGAGCCGTTTCATGACGCGCCACATCCAGCCCGTGCCTTCGCGGCAGGGGGTACACTGGCCGCAGCTTTCATGTTTGTAGAAATAGGCCAGACGCTGGATGGCGCGCACGATATCGGTGCTTTTGTCCATCACGATGACGGCGGCGGTGCCGAGGCCGGATTGCACGGCTTTCAGGGAGTCAAAATCCATCAGCACATCATCGCAGATGGATTTCGGCAGCAGCGGCACCGAAGAGCCGCCGGGGATGATGGCCAGCAGATTATCCCAGCCGCCACGCACACCGCCCGCATGTTTTTCGATCAGTTCACGCAGCGGGATGCCCATTTCCTCTTCCACATTGCAGGGCTTGTTGACATGGCCCGAGATGCAGAAAATTTTGGTGCCGGTATTGTTGGGGCGACCGATGCCCGCGAACCAATCGGCACCGCGGCGCAGGATGGTGGGCGCGACAGCGATGGATTCCACATTGTTCACGGTGGTGGGGCAGCCATAGAGGCCGACATTGGCCGGGAATGGCGGCTTCAGCCGGGGCTGGCCTTTTTTGCCTTCCAGACTTTCGAGCAGGGCTGTTTCTTCGCCGCAAATATAGGCGCCCGCGCCATGATGGACATAGAGATCGAAATCCCAGCCATGGATGTTGTTTTTGCCGATGAGATTGGCGGCATAGGCTTCATCGACGGCGCGTTGCAGGGCTTCGCGTTCGCGGATGAATTCGCCGCGCACATAAATATAACAGGCATGAGCGCGCATGGCGAAGCTGGCGATCAGGCAGCCTTCGACCAGCGTATGCGGATCGTGGCGCATGATGTCCCGATCCTTACAGGTGCCGGGTTCGGATTCATCCGCATTGACGACGAGGTAATGCGGTCGTTCTTTTACGTCCTTCGGCATGAAGGACCATTTCATGCCGGTGGGGAATCCTGCGCCGCCGCGACCGCGCAGGCCGGATTTTTTCATTTCGTCGATAATGGCATCGACGCCGCGTTCGAGAATTTGCTTCGTACCATCCCATGCGCCGCGCGCGCGGGCGGCATTCAGCCCCGGATCATGCAGGCCATAGAGATTGGTGAAGATGCGATCTTTATCAGCGAGCATCAGGTGGCTGCTCCCGGCGTTTTTTGAAGGGGCGCTTCGCGTTCGGCAGAAACTTTGCCGCCGTCATAGAGCGCAGGATCGGTCAGCGTGGTGGCGCCGCCCAATGGTTCGGAGGCGCGGCGATCATTTTGCGGGCCGGGTTTGGGTGTTTCACCGCGGCGCAAGGTATCGAACAGTTTTTCAGTCAGGGGACCGTCGAGATCTTCGTAAAAATCCTTGCCGATCTGCAGCATGGGGGCATTTACGCAGGCACCAAGACATTCCACTTCCATCCAGGAAAATTTGCCATCGGCGGAAATGGTTTGCGGTGTCGGGGCGATGTGTTTTTTACAGGCGTCTAACACCGCATCGGAGCCGCGCAGCCAGCAAGGGGTGGTTGTGCAGACCTGCACCAGATGATCACCCACCGGATGCAGGTTGAACATGGTGTAAAAGGTGGCGACTTCCAGCACGCGGATATAGGGCATGGAGAGCAGTTGGCCGATCTGTTCGATCATCGGCTTGGTGACCCAGCCTTCCTGTTCCTGACCGCGCCAGAGCAGCGAGATCACGGCGCTGGCTTGTCGGCCTTCAGGATATTTGGCGATGGTCTGCTGCGCCCATTCCATATTTTCGGGCGTGAAGGCAAAGCTTTCGGGCTGTTGCTCGGCGAGGCGGCGGGTACTCAACGGTCAATCTCCCCGAACACGATATCGAGCGAACCAATGACCGCCGATACGTCGGCCAGCATATGGCCCTTGCACATGAAATCGAGTGCCGCGAGATGCGGGAAACCCGGCGCGCGGATTTTGCAACGATAGGGTTTGTTGCTGCCATCGGCGACAAGATAGACACCGAATTCGCCTTTTGGCGCTTCGACGGCGCAATAGGCTTCACCGGCGGGAATATGGAAGCCTTCGGTATAGAGCTTGAAATGATGGATCAGAGCTTCCATCGAGCGTTTCATTTCACCACGGCGCGGGGGGACGATTTTATTATCTTCCACGACCACGGGGCCGCCCGGCATTTTTTCGATACATTGGCGCATGATGCGATTGGACTGACGCATTTCTTCCATGCGCATCAGATAACGGTCGTAACAATCGCCGTTTTTGCCAACCGGAATCTGGAAATCCAGTTCGCTGTAGCATTCATAGGGTTGGGCGCGGCGCAGGTCCCATGCGACGCCGGTTGAGCGCAGCATGACGCCGGAGAAGCCCAAGGATTCGGCATCTTTGCGGCTGACCACGCCGATATCGACATTGCGCTGTTTGAAGATGCGGTTATCAGTGAGCAGGCCTTCGATATCGTCGAGCACTTTGGGGAAGTGTTCGGTGAAGGCGTAAATATCGTCGAGCAGGGATTGGGTGAGGTCCTGATGGACGCCGCCTGCGCGGAAATATTTGGCATGCATACGGCTGCCGGACGCGCGCTCATAGAAGACCATGAGTTTTTCGCGTTCTTCAAAGCCCCAAAGCGGCGGGGTGAGCGCGCCGCAATCCATTGCCTGTGTCGTGACATTGAGCAGGTGGGAGAGGAGACGGCCGATTTCGCTGAACAGCACGCGGATATATTGGCCGCGTTTCGGAACATCCAGCCCCAGCATTTTTTCCATCGCCATGCAGAATGCATGTTCCTGATTCATCGGGGCGACGTAATCCAGACGGTCGAAATAACCGATCGCCTGAAGATAGGTTTTATGTTCGATGAGTTTTTCAGTGCCGCGATGCAGGAGGCCCACATGGGGATCGATGCGATCGACGATTTCGCCGTCGAGATCCATCACCAGACGGAGCACGCCATGGGCCGCAGGATGTTGCGGCCCGAAATTCATCGTGATCTTGCGATCGTCGGGATCAGCCACGGCGCTCATTTAGGTTCCTTTGGCGCGCCGGCTTTATCAGTGGACGCTTTTTCATCGCCCGGGATGATGTGGCGGGCACCTTCCCAGGGGCTCATGAAATCGAAATCGCGGAATTCCTGCACCAATTGCACGGGCTGATAGACAACGCGTTTCAGCTCTTCGTCATAGCGCACTTCGACAAAGCCGGTGAGCGGGAAATCCTTGCGCAGGGGGTAACCGGAAAAACCGTAATCGGTCAGCAGGCGGCGCATATCGGGATGGTTGTCGAACTGGATTCCATACATGTCATAGGCTTCGCGTTCGAACCAGTTGGCGGCCATGAAGAGATCATTGGCGCTGGGAACAGCGGTGTTTTCATCGACCTGTAATTTGACGCGGATGCGCTTGTTCTGGGTGATCGATAGCAGGTGATAGACGACATCGAAACGCGCTATGCGTTGCGGCCAGTCCACGCCGCAAATATCGACCAGAATGGTGAAGGCGCAGGCCGCATCGTCGCGCAGGAATTGCAGCAGAGCGAGGATGTTTTGCGGAGTGGCGGTGAGGCTGAGTTCATCCAGCGCCACAGTGGCGGTGACGCCGCTTTGTGATGCTGTGATATATTGGCCGAGAGCTTGTAAATCCATAACCCTGACCACCTTCAGCGATAGATCGAGCCGGTACGGCGGATTTTCCGCTGTAACAGCATGACGCCATAGACCAGTGCTTCGGCCGTGGGTGGGCAGCCGGGGACATAAATATCGACCGGCACGATACGATCGCAGCCGCGCACAACTGAGTAGGAATAGTGGTAATAGCCGCCGCCATTGGCGCAGCTACCCATGGAAATGACGTAACGCGGTTCCGGCATCTGGTCATAGACCTTGCGCAGCGCGGGGGCCATTTTACTGGTCAGCGTACCGGCAACGATCATCACATCGCTTTGGCGCGGGCTGGCGCGCGGGGCGAAGCCGAAGCGTTCCAGATCGTAACGCGGCATCGAAGCCTGCATCATTTCGACCGCGCAGCAGGCAAGGCCAAAGGTCATCCACATCAGCGAGCCGGTGCGGGCCCAATTGATCAGCGCGTCTGAACTGGCGACGACAAAACCTTTGTCCTGCAATTCCAGATTCATTGCGTGGAAATAGGGATCATTATCGCTGAGCGGCGCGCCGCCTTCGACGCCGGCGCGGGCACCCTGCCCTGCTGCGAGCGGATTGTTGGAGATCACTCCCATTCGAGTGCCCCTTTCTTCCATTCATAAATAAAGCCGATGGTCAGCACGCCCAGAAAGACCACCATGGACCAGAAGGCGAACTGGCCTGTTTCTGTCAGCGTGATGGCCCAGGGGAACAGGAAGGCGACTTCGAGATCGAAAATGATGAAGAGGATGGTCACGAGATAAAACCGGACATCGAATTTCATGCGCGCATCGCTGAACGCATTGAAGCCGCATTCATAGGCTGACAATTTTTCAGGATAGGGCTGCTTGGGGGCCATGATCACCGGCGCAAGCATCAGCGCGCCGCAGATGACGGTGGCCAATCCGATAAAGATCAGGATTGGCAAATATTCCAGCAGCAGGCTTTCCATTGGATGTCCCGTTCTCCGCCCGGAGGCAGACCTCTTAGATGCGGATTGGGTGTTTGCCGACCCGGCGTCTTCGCAGGCGCAGTATAGGCAAGCGAGATGCTTTCCGCGATGGGGGTTTAACCCAAGATTCGTTGCCATTCCAAGCGAATTTCTTGAGGAAAAACCGGTCCTTTGGCGCTTTCGCATCAGGGGCCGGGAAATGGAAATTTTGGGCCGGGAAAAGAGGCAGCTATCTGCGCAAATAGCAGATGAGACGGGCCAAATTTTGATATGGCCTTCCTGCGATTGAGAACCATTCTCCCCCCCCCGCTATGAGGGAAAATGGCGGGAGCGACGGGGCTCGAACCCGCGACCTTCGGCG
>CAZOJG010000041.1:0-1089 GCA_964580115.1 uncultured Rhizobium sp. | reverse complement strand
GCAGCCTGGGCGCGGAAAGCACCTCAAAAGAAAGGCCGAAACCGTCTTATTTCGCGGGTGCAGTATAGGCAGCGACCCCCGCTTAGCAACGCGGGGTTTAGAGCAAGATTCGCCCGTGTAAAACAGGATTTTTCAACTACTTGCGAACCATTCCTAACTAGGAATGGCGGGAGCGACGGGGCTCGAACCCGCGACCTTCGGCGTGACAGGCCGACACTCTAACCAACTGAGCTACGCCCCCGCATGTGCCTTGCGCACGTTCGCGGAAGGCGGCCCATGTAGGGCGCAGAACGAAATGTGTCAAGCAAGCTTTCGCCGCATTCGCAGCAATATTGCGCCCATGCGTTCATGCCCGCTGCTGGAAGGCTTTTTAGAGGGCTTTCTTATTTGCTTCTGCCCGTTCCCGCGCCTTTTCGGCTTCGGGGTTTATTTCTTTGGCGCTGAGCTGATTATCGCCATCGCGGTCCATTTGCGCGAAGAGTGAGCGCGCGGAGGCCGCAAAACCATTGAAATCCACCCTGCCCGATTGGCGCCAATCGATCAGTGGTGTGGCGGTGGAGCCTTGTTCTTGCCAACGCTTTTCATTGACCGCGCTAATTTCTGCGACATCAAGGACGCCATCTTTATTCGTATCGGCGAGATCGAAATCGCGTTTCAGGCCCGCATTCAATTCTTCACGGGTGAGGATGCGGTCCTGATTCGAATCATAGGTGGTGAGTGTGTCACGCGCCGGATGCCATTCGATGGCCGGCGGGATGCGCCGTGCGGGGCCGGAGCTACAGGCAGCCAGCAGCGCCGAAGCCAGCACGAGACCCAGCAGGGATTTGAAAGAGGAGGAAATGGGATGCTCCACCAAGGCCGCGAATCCGAGCTTAACGGTATTTGGGGGCGGGCGAACAGGCCCGCGCTGGCTGGCAGAAATTAATCTTTCCGGGAATAGCAGGCGACGTTCAAGAGCAATATCCCCCTCCCGCCATGGGAGAGGGTCAGGCTTGTTTTTGAGATAAGACTATTGGTGGGCGGTGACGGGATCGAACCGCCGACCCTATCGGTGTAAACGATATGCTCTACCAGCTGAGCTAACCGCCC
>CAZOJG010000040.1:0-10995 GCA_964580115.1 uncultured Rhizobium sp. | reverse complement strand
GAACCTGCTCGGCAAGCGCGTCGACTATTCGGGCCGTTCGGTGATCGTGGTCGGTCCCGAACTCAAGCTGCATCAATGCGGCCTGCCGAAAAAGATGGCGCTCGAACTCTTCAAGCCCTTCATCTATGCCCGTCTGGAAGCCAAAGGTTATTCCCAGACAGTCAAACAATCGAAGAAGCTGGTGGAAAAAGAACGTCCCGAAGTCTGGGATATTCTCGAAGAAGTCATCCGCGAACATCCGATCCTGCTCAACCGTGCCCCGACGCTTCACCGTCTTGGCATTCAGGCATTCGAGCCGGTTCTGATCGAAGGTAAAGCCATCCAGCTCCATCCGCTGGTCTGCACCGCCTTCAATGCTGACTTCGACGGCGACCAGATGGCCGTTCACGTGCCGCTGTCACTTGAAGCACAGCTCGAAGCGCGCGTTCTGATGATGTCGACCAACAACATCCTCAGCCCCGCCAACGGCAAGCCGATCATCGTGCCGACGCAGGACATCGTGCTTGGCCTCTATTATCTCAGCCAGGAACGCCCCGGTGAGCCGGGCGAAGGCATGGTGTTCAACGATCTGGGCGAAATCGAACATGCCCTGTTCTCGGATGCCGTGACGCTGCACACAAAAATCAAGGCGCGTTACAAAACAGTCGATGCCGAAGGCAAGCCCGTCACCCGCCGCGTGGACTCCACCCCGGGCCGCATGATGATCGCTGAACTTCTGCCGCGTCATCCCAGCATTCCGTTTGAACTGGCCAACCGCCTCCTGCGCAAACAGGAAGTCAGCCAGATCATCGACGAAGTCTATCGTCACTGCGGTCAAAAAGAGACTGTGCTGTTCGCCGATGCCGTGATGGGCCTCGGTTTCAAGGAAGCCTGTAAAGCCGGCATTTCCTTCGGCAAGGACGACATGGTTGTCCCCGACGCCAAGGAAAAGCTGATCGACGAAACCCGTCATCGCGTCCGCGAATATGAGCAGCAATATCTCGATGGTCTGACCACCGACAAAGAAAAGTACAACCTCGTTGTCGATACATGGTCCAAATGTACCGATCTCGTGGCCGCCGAAATGATGAAAGAAATTTCCGGCGAAAAGGTCGATACCGATACGGGCCGCGTCAAGGAAATGAACTCCATCTATATGATGAGCCATTCCGGCGCGCGTGGTTCGCCGCAGCAGATGAAACAGCTCGCCGGTATGCGCGGCCTCATGGCCCGCCCCGACGGCTCGATCATCGAAACGCCTATCCTGTCGAACTTCAAGGAAGGCCTCACCGTGTTGGAATATTTCAATTCCACCCACGGTGCGCGTAAAGGTCTGGCCGATACGGCGCTCAAAACCGCCAATTCGGGTTATCTCACGCGTCGTCTGGTCGACGTCGCGAATGATTGCATCATCACGTCCGAAGATTGTGGCACCACAGGCGGTGTCACAGTGCAGGCCGAAATCGATGGCGGTCAGGTCGTGGCGTCGCTGGCTGAACGCATTCTGGGCCGCACGGTCGTCGAAGACATCAGTCACCCGGAAACGGGCGAGTTGCTGCTGAAAAGCGGCAGCCAGGTCTCTGAAGATATGGCCGACAAAATCGAAAACGCGCATATCCAAAAAGTGCGCGTCCGTTCGGTGCTGGCTTGCGAATTGTCCGATGGCGTCTGCGGCAAATGCTATGGCCGTGATCTGGCGCGCGGTACCAATGTGAATATCGGTGAGGCGGTCGGCGTCATTGCCGCCCAATCCATCGGTGAACCCGGTACCCAGCTCACCATGCGTACCTTCCATATCGGCGGCGCGGCGCAATTTGCCGGTCAGTCAAAGATCGAAGCCTCGTATGATGGCAAGATCAAAATCGTGAACCGCAATGTGGTGAAAAACTCCGATGGCGAAATCATCGCCATGGGCCGCAATATGCAGATCACGATCCTCGATCCGAAAGGCGCCGAACGCGCCAGCTATCGCATCACCTATGGTGCCCGCCTGAAAGTCGATGACGGCGCTGCTGTGAAACGCGGTGATCGTCTGGCCGAATGGAATCCAAACGCCATTCCGGTCCTGACCGAAGTCGAAGGCACCGTGCGTTACGAAGAACTGGTCTCCGGCATTTCCTTGAAGGAAGTGGCAGACGAAAAGACCGGCGTGTCGAACAAAGTCGTGATGGACAGCCGCGGCGCCGGTTCGCGTGGTAATGAACTGCGCCCCAGCATCGTGATTGTCGATAAAGACAATAACATCATCAAACTGCCCGCGGGCGATGCGCGTTACGGCCTCACGGTCGAAGCCATTCTCTCGGTGGAAGATGGTGCGCGTGTCCGCGCCGGTGACGTGCTTGCACGTCTGCCGACCGAAGGCGCCAAAACGCGTGACATCACCGGCGGTCTGCCGCGCGTTGCGGAACTGTTCGAAGCCCGCAAGCCGAAAGAAAGCGCCGTCCTCGCGGAAGACGATGGCTTTGTCGAATTCGGCAAGGACTACAAGAACAAGCGCCGCGTGATCGTGAAACCGAAGGATGAAAAACGCGACCCCGTCGAATATCTCATCCCGAAGGGCAAACACATCTCGGTGCGCGAAGGCGACTTCGTGGAAAAGGGCGATTACATCGTCGAAGGCAATCCTTCCCCGCACGATATTCTGCGCATCAAAGGCGTGGAGGAACTGGCATCCTATCTCGTGAAGGAAATCCAGGACGTCTATCGTCTGCAAGGCGTGAAGATCAACGACAAGCATATCGAAGTGATCGTGCGCCAGATGATGCAGAAGGTCGAAATCACCGATGGTGGCGACACAACGCTGCTCAATGGTGAACAGGTCGATCTGCTCGAAATGCAGAACGCCAATCGCAAAGCGGCAGAGGAGGGCTATCGTCCCGCCGATGGTCGCCCGGTTCTGCTCGGCATCACAAAGGCGTCGCTGCAAACCCGCTCGGTGTTCTCGGCTGCCTCCTTCCAGGAAACCACCCGCGTCCTCACCGACGCCGCCGTCAACGGCAAGGTAGATATGCTGGAAGGCCTGAAGGAAAACGTGATCGTCGGTCGTCTCATCCCGGCTGGTACAGGCGGCGCCATCGCCCGTCTGCGTCAGGTCGCGGTGGAACGCGATCGCGCCATCCAGGCGGAACAAGCCGAAGCCGCGGCCCAAACCCCGCTGCTGGAAGGCCCGCAACCGGAAGCGGCGGAATAAGCCATTTATTCCGTATAAAGATCAAAAAGGGCCGCCCTCAAAAGGCGGCCCTTTTTATTATGTCAGCGAAATGATTCGCGGCACCGCTGGGTAATCGCCCGCAATAATCTCTGGCAACCATTGCGCCAGAATGCGGGGAAAAATCATCTCCTGACTGGCGGCAATCTCCGCCACGCTCCACCACCGCACATCCTGAATCGTGCTGCGCTCCAGCTCGGTCCAAAGCGCGCGTGAAAGGGGCAGGTCAGGGCAGAGGGCCACAATAAAATATTCCCGCACCTTCACGGGCCGCCCCTCAAATTCAAAAACAGGTTCGCAATACCAAACCACCGGCCCCAGCCGGATATCCGTGATCCCCGTCTCCTCGGCAATCTCCCGAAGCGCGGCCTGTTCCACGCTTTCCCCGGCCTCGATCTCACCCCCGACCGTGGCCCAGAACTGCTGATACCGGGCGGGCAGGCGGGGATCGGCAAAGCGAAACAACAAAATCCGCCCATCCGGCCGCAAAAGTAAAACCCTCGCCGTGGGTCGTTCTAAAATTATCACGTCGCTCATAAAAACTTCACCCCCGCACTTGCAACTGAGTTGCAATAACGCTTCCGCTTTGTTACACGACGCCCAGTTGGAAGGAATCTCAGGTGCCACTGCATAATTCCATGTCTGACCCAGCAGGGGAAAAAGGCAAAACCACGCCCCCCAGATTAGACGTGCAAACCGTTCTTCAAGGCGCTCAGGAAGCAATCCTCCTGCACGGGGCTGACGAATATCGGCTGCGGATCACCAGCAATGGAAAGCTGATTCTGACTAAGTAAGACCAACCGCCAAGCCAGCCATAGGAGGGCCGTCGCCCGAATTAGCCAGCCAGGACAATCACCAAGCTGCGTTAACGAGGGGACCATTATGGCCAATATTTTGAATATTCGAAACACGGTTTCGCACGGCGTTCTTGCCGTGCTTCTGGCAGGCAGCGCCTGCATTGCCGCGCCTGCCTTGGCGGCAGAAAGCGACACGCCCATCCGCCTTGGCCCTGTGCAGGTCCAGGATAAGGAAGAGGCCAAAACCTATCAGGCGAAGGAATCATCCTCGGTCAAATATACCGCGCCCCTGCGCGATGTCCCGCAAACCATCACGGTCATCACCAAAGATCTGATCGCCGATCAGAATCTTCTCAATCTCCGCGATATTCTTTCCAACACCGTACCGGGCATCACCTTCACCGCGGGTGAAGGCGGTGGCGGCTATGGCGACGGCATCAATTTCCGGGGCTATTCGATGACCAGCGATATCACCATCGATGGCGTGCGCGACAGCGCCCAATATACCCGCTCGGACCCGTTCAACATTGAACAGATCGAAGTCGTGAACGGCGCGAATTCCGTCTATTCAGGCGGCGGCGCAGTGGCCGGCGGCATCAATCTCGTGACCAAAGTCCCACAAGGCGTGGACAATATCACCCTCATCGTGGGCGGCGGCACCGATAGCTATGGCCGGGCCACGCTCGATGCCGAACGTCAGCTCTCTGACGGCGTCTCGCTGCGCCTCAACCTGATGGCCCACACGAATGATGCGCCGGGCCGCGATGTCGAGAAATTCTCCCGCTATGGCATCGCGCCATCACTCGGCGTGGATATCGATGCCAATACACGCGTCACGGCGTCCTATATCTATCAGCATGACGACAATATCCCGCAATATGGTCTTCCCTATTTCAACAATGACTATCACAGCGGCATGCTGCCGGGCGTCGATCGCTCAAACTATTACGGCTTTGCCAATATGGATCGCCAGCGCATCAATACGCAGGCCGGAACCGTCATCGTCACGCATAATTTCAGCGACGATCTGAACATCCGTAACCTCACGCGCTATTCCGTCGTGCAGCAGCGTGCCGTGCTCAACCCGCCACAAGGCACCTGGTGTCTTGCGGATGGCACGAACGCCTCCACGGGCGCCAGCTGCTTAACGCCAGGCCTCTACAGTCCGAGCGGTCCGCGCGGCACAACCCGCATCAGCGAAAACAAAACCTTCTATAACCAGACCGACCTGAACTGGTCGGGCGAGGCGCTTGGCGTCACGCATAATGTGGTCTTCGGTGCGTCCTTCCTCAGCGAAACCTTCCACCTGGACACGGGAAATTCGCAGCGCACGTCCACAGGCACCGCACCCACTTATGCGAATATGAGCATCTCAGATCCCTATAATATCTATACGGGCCCGGCTTATTACTTCCAGACCGGTGGCCAGAACGGCAAGCGTGATAATCAGGCGGTCTATCTGTTCGACACGATCACCTTGACGCCTGAATTCCAGCTCAGCGCCGGCATTCGCTATGATCACAACAAAGGCAAGAATAACACCGAAACCTATACGAGCGGTCTCTACACATCGACCTCTGCCGATTTCGTCAACGAAGAAGACCTGATCTCCTATCGTGTCGGCGCGGTCTATAAGCCGGTGGAAGAAGCCAGCATCTATATCGCCTATGGCAATTCCCGCACGCCGTCTCAATCGGCGGTCAACGGGGGCTGTAATGAGAACACCTGTAATGTCCGCCCTGAAACAGCGGTGAATTACGAAATCGGCATGAAATGGGATGTGCTGGGAGATGCCCTGTCCGTACAGGCTGCACTCTTCCGGAACGAACGCAGCAATTACAAAGTGCCGTCAGGTGATCCGCTCCTTCCGGATCAGGTCATGGATGGTTCATCGCGCGTAAACGGTCTTTCGCTGACCGTCGTGGGCAGCCCGCTGCCGAAGCTGCAAATCTTCGGCACCTATACCTATCTCGACAGCAAAATCCTGCAGGGTGCCTCCAGCTTCTGCCTTGCAAATCCGACCTTGGGAACCTGCCCAACCGACGTCACGGCAAACACGCCGGTAGCAGGAAATCCGCTGACCAATACGCCTGAACATGCCGGCAATCTCTGGGCCACATATGAAGTCGTGGACGACCTGACACTGGGTTACGGCCTGGCAGTGCAGGGCGGCTACTATTTCAACAATGGCTCAACGACCCTGCGCGAAGGCGGCAGCTATGTTACCCACCGCCTGATGGGCACCTATGACCTGACAGAGCAGTTCGCCCTGCAGGTCAATGTCAACAATCTGTTCGACGTCACCTATTTCACACGTGGCCGCAATAATGGTTGGGCCACGCCGGGTGACGCACGCAGCATCACCTTCACCGGAACCTACAAGTTCTGAAGCATAATGGAGTGACGTTGAGATGATGCTCAAAATCCCCGCAGTGCTCGACACAAAAAGCGTCGCGGCGATTAGGGGCGTCATCGAAGCCGCTGACTGGACGGATGGAAACATCACGTCCGGTCAGCAATCGGCTCACTCCAAGCACAATATGCAATTGCCGGAGAAATCGCCGGCGGCGCGTCAGGCAGGCGACGCAATTCTGACCCTGCTGGAACGTAATCCGCTTTTCATCTCTGCCTCGCTGCCGCTGCGCATCTATCCACCATTGTTCAATCGCTATGATGCAGGCATGGAATTCGGCACCCATATCGATAATGCAATTCGCTTCATCCCCGGCCACCCTATCCGTGTACGGACAGATCTCTCCGCCACGCTCTTTCTCACCCCGCCGGAAGACTATGACGGCGGCGAACTCGTGATCGAGGACACTTTCGGCGATCAGGTGGTCAAGCTGGGGGCGGGGGATATGGTCCTCTATCCCTCCAGCAGCCGCCACCATGTCCGCCCTATCAGCCGTGGCAGCCGCCTGGCCTGTTTCTTCTGGGTCCAGAGCATGATCCGGGACGATGGCCAGCGCAGCCTGCTCTTTGATTTTGATACTGCAATTCAGTCGCTACGTGGTAAGGAGGGCGAGACAGCCCCCGTCGTCCAGTTGACGGGTGTCTATCACAACCTGCTGCGCCGCTGGGCAGAGGCCTAGAATGTACAAGATTTCCCCTGTTTCCGGCATTTTCCCTGACCTGGCTTCCCAGCGGGAGCGTCCGTCATGAATATGGCGCTGCGCATAGAAGATATAAGGTCCACCCCTGAATGTGACGTCGAGGCCTTGCCGAGCCTGTCCGGTTTCCGCCGGACTCAGGATTGGGTGGCTCCCGAAGCCCCTGCGGCAAAACTTCGCCGTAGCCTTGGTGCCTGCGGCGTGATCGCGGCCCATATCGGCGTGGTCGCGCTGATCCTTTGGGGCGGTACTGAAGTCTATACAATGGTCGCCCCGACCAAGCCGATCACCGTCGATGTCGTGGCTGAGAATCCTCCGAAGGAGCAGACCGTTACCCCGCCTGAGGTCAAACCCGATCTTTTCGTGCCAGATGTCCCCGTGGTGATGGCCCCCGAAATCCTGATCGACCAACCGGCCCCTACGGCGATTACAGTGCTGAAGGTCAAAACACCCCCCACGCCGCCGCCCCCCCGGCAATCAAGCGCCAGCCAGGAAACCTATCTCAGCAAGATTATTGCGCATCTGGACCGCTTCAAGACCTATCCGGCCTCCGCCAAGCGATTCAATCTACAAGGCGTGACCATCGTCCGTTTCCAGATGGACCGGGCGGGCAGGGTGCTGGGTTACCGAATCGTTAAAAGCTCAGGCCGTCCGGTGCTGGATCAGGAAGTGCAGGCTCTCATGGTCCGGGCTCAACCTCTCCCCCCGATTCCCCAGGACTGGCCTCAACAACAGCTCGACCTCGAAGTCCCGGTCAGCTTCACCCTCAATTAGCCAGTATTTCCGGGGAAAAAATTAAGCTGTGTATAGGGGTTGACCGGCTGCAACCACGCTTCTATACAGCGCCACCTTCTGAATGCAGGCCGTCACGTAAATAAGCGCGAAACGCTGCGGGGAAGACAGTTTTTAGACGTTGAATGCGCGACTCGGGAATTCATTCTCCAGTCCTCCGCAAGTTAGGGGCAGCCCCATAAAGGCCGCGCCCCGTTTGGTGTTTGGTGCGTCCTATCTGCGGCAGATGGTTGCTCAGAAGGATGCGAAGCAGGGAAGCAGTATGCCGACGATCAATCAGTTGATCCGCAAGCCGCGCGGTGAAAAGCCGAAGCGCAACAAGGTTCCGGCGCTTTCGGGCAATCCGCAAAAACGCGGTGTCTGCACGCGCGTCTATACAACGACGCCGAAAAAGCCGAACTCCGCGCTGCGTAAAGTCGCCAAAGTGCGTCTGACAGGCAAAGGCGGTTACGAAGTGGTGACCTATATTCCGGGTGAAGGCCATAATCTTCAAGAACACTCGGTCGTTCTGATCCGCGGTGGCCGCGTGAAAGACCTTCCGGGCGTTCGCTATCATATCATTCGCGGCGTGCTCGACACGCAGGGCGTGAAGGACCGCAAAAAGCGTCGTTCGCTCTATGGCGCGAAACGTCCGAAATAAGGAACTGATCTATGTCTCGTCGCCGCCGCGCTGAACGCCGCGAAATCAATCCGGATGCCAAATTTGGCGATCTGGTCCTCGCCAAATTCATGAACAGCCTGATGTATGACGGCAAGAAATCTGCCGCCGAAACCATCATCTATGGCGCGTTCGATGCGATTCAGGCCAAAACCCGTCAGGATCCGTTGCAAGTCTTCCATGAAGCCCTGCGCAACGTCTCTCCGGCGCTTGAAGTGCGCTCGCGCCGTGTCGGCGGCGCCACCTATCAGGTGCCTGTCGAAGTCCGTACGGATCGCAGCCGCGCTCTGGCCATTCGTTGGCTGATCAACGCCGCCCGCGCCCGCAATGAACCCACCATGACCGGTCGTCTTTCCGGTGAATTGATGGATGCCGCAAACAATCGCGGTAACGCCGTCAAAAAGCGTGAAGACACCCATAAGATGGCCGATGCCAATCGCGCCTTCTCCCATTATCGCTGGTAAGCGTTTCAAGAGTTATTGATCATGGCCCGTACGACCCCGCTCGAAAGATATCGTAATATCGGCATTGCCGCGCATATCGATGCCGGCAAAACGACGACGACCGAGCGCATTCTCTATTACACGGGCAAAAGCCATAAGATCGGCGAAGTCCATGACGGCGCCGCCACCATGGATTTCATGGAACAGGAACAAGAACGCGGCATCACCATCACCTCCGCGGCGACGACCTGCTTCTGGAAAGATCACCGCATCAATATCATCGACACGCCTGGCCACGTGGACTTCACGATCGAAGTCGAACGCTCCATGCGCGTGCTCGACGGCGCGGTCGCGGTCTATGATGCGGTGGCTGGTGTTGAACCCCAGTCCGAAACCGTCTGGCGTCAAGCTGATAAATACAACGTCCCGCGCATCTGTTTTGTGAACAAAATGGATCGCACCGGTGCCAATTTCCAACGCTGCATCGAGATGATGATCGATCGTCTCGGCACCCGTCCGGTCGCATTGACCTGGCCGCTGGGCACCGAATCCGAATTCAAAGGCCTCATCGACATCGTCAAGATGAAGGCGCTGGTCTGGCACAATGAACAGCTCGGCGCAGCTTTCGATGAAATCGAAATCCCCGCCGACTATCAGGATAAAGCCAAAGAGCTGCGCGCCGCCCTCGTGGAAGCCGCCGTCGAACAAGACGACAAGCTTTTGGAAGCCTATCTCGAAGGCGCAGAACCCACCGAAGACGAATTGCGTCGCTGCATCCGCAAAGGCACGATGAACTTCTCCTTTGTGCCGGTGCTGTGTGGCTCCTCGTTCAAGAACAAGGGCGTACAAACCCTTCTTGATGCGGTGATCGCCTATCTGCCGTCGCCGCTCGACATCCCGGCCGTTAAAGGCACGGATCTGAAAGGCAACGAAATAGAGCGCGCCGCCGATGACAAAGAGCCGTTCTCCGGCCTCGCATTCAAAATCATCGACGATCCCTTTGTCGGTTCACTCACCTTCCTGCGCATCTATTCGGGTGTTCTCACCAGCGGCAGCGGTGTCCTGAACTCGGTGAAAGACAAATCCGAACGTATCGGCCGCATGTTGCTCATGCATGCGAATAGCCGCGAAGACATCAAGGAAGCCCATGCCGGCGACATCGTCGCCCTGGCTGGCCTGAAACTCTCCACCACAGGTGAAACCCTGTGCGATCCTAATCATCCGGTCATTCTGGAACGTATGGAATTCCCGGAGCCGGTTATCGAAATCGCCATCGAGCCCAAGACCAAAGTCGACCAGGAAAAGATGGGCGTCGCGCTCAATCGTCTGGCTCAGGAAGATCCGTCTTTCCGCGTTTCCACCGATCAGGAATCCGGCCAGACCATCCTCAAAGGCATGGGCGAGCTGCATCTCGAAATTAAGGTCGATATCCTCAAGCGCACCTATAAGGTCGAAGCCAATGTCGGCGCGCCGCAGGTGGCCTATCGTGAAACGCTGTCGAAGCCCGTCACGGTCAAATATACCCATAAAAAGCAAACCGGCGGTTCGGGCCAGTTCGCCGAAGTGACCATCGATTTCGCGCCGCTTGAACCGGGCGAAGGCTATGTCTTTAAAAACGAAGTCGTCGGCGGCTCGATCCCCAAAGAATTCATCCCGTCCGTCGAAAAGGGCATCAAGGCACAGAAAGACTCCGGTCTTCTGGCCGGCTTCCCCGTGATCGACTTCCAGGCCACCTTGACCGATGGCAAATATCACGAAGTTGACTCCAACGCGCTGACCTTCGACATCGCAGCCCGTGCTGCGTTCCGCGAATTGGCCAGCAAAGGCGCCGTCAAACTGCTCGAACCGATCATGAAGGTCGAAGTGGTTACCCCGGAAGATTTCCTCGGCGGCGTGATCGGCGATCTGAATTCCCGTCGTGGTCAGGTGCAAGGCACCGACACCCGCGGTAATGCGCAGGTCATCACCGCCATGGTCCCGCTGGCGAATATGTTCGGGTACATCAACA
>CAZOJG010000039.1:0-11188 GCA_964580115.1 uncultured Rhizobium sp. | reverse complement strand
AGGCAGTGGCATGATCATCAACTGGATCGGTCTGGAAACCATTATCCGGCGCGAAATGGCGCGGCTGATGCGTGTGCCCATTCAGGTGTTTATCGCGCCCTGGATTTCGGCCCTGCTGTTTATTTTCATTTTTGGTTTTGTCGTCGGTGGACGCATCAATGAGATAGGCGGGCATCGCTATCTCGATTTCGTCCTGCCGGGTATTGTCATGCTGAATGTGGTCAATGCGGCTTTCCTGCAAAGCTCATCCCAGGTCTATTTCGCGCGCTTCCTGCGCTATGTGGAAGAGACGCTTGTATCGCCCCTGTCTTATGCCGAGATGATTGCCGGAACATTGGTGACCGTGGTTCTGCGGTCGGTGATCACCGCTTTGGGGATTCTGGTTCTGGCGGCGCTGCTGGGCGGGGCTTCCATCAAGGCTATTCCCGAATTCCTGCTTTGGGTTGTGGGCGTGTCGATTGTGTTCGGGCTGCTGGGGAATATTGTCGGCCTATGGGCGCGCAATTTTGAGCAGCTCAATATTCTGAATGTTTTCCTGATCACGCCGCTTTCTTTTGTCGGCGGGGTGTTCAACACGGTGGATATGCTGCCGTCCTGGCTGCAATGGATGGCCTGGGCCAACCCCTTCTTCTATTTTATCAATGGTCTGCGCCACGCCATGATCGGCTTCACCGAGGCCCCATTATTGCTGGGAATCAGCATCACGGTGGGCTTGGCCGTGTTGTCCTTTATGGTTGTCCTGCGGTTCTATGCGCGTGGCTATGGCCTGCGGGAATAAGGCTTTTTCGCTTTTCGTGGACAGTGGCACGCCCCTTCGCTAAGTCTTCCGGATCATATTCGCGCCCCAATGCTTTGCGAAGCAGATGCGGGCAATTATCCGATCTATGAAGGGTCAATTCATGCAGCTTATGCGGGGTAGTGTCTTAGCGTTTCTGGGTTTGGCCATGATGGCGGGTTCCACCATGGCGCAGGACAAGCCGAGCTCTTTGGGAACATTCAGGGATTGGTCGGCCTATACGGCCGGCAGCGGCAGCGGCAAAATCTGTTATGTCTTGAGCCAGCCCACGGTCAGCGAACCCAAAGGGGCCAAGCGCGACCCTATTTATTTCCTGATCAGCGATTTCCCGGATCGTAAGGCCAAGGCCGAACCTCAGGTGGTGCCGGGTTATCCTTATAAGGATGGCAGCACGGTAAGCGTGGTGGTGGGGTCGGATAAATTCACCCTGTTCACCAAGAATGAAGGGGGAACCGGCGCGGCATGGATGAAGGCGCAGGCGGATGAGGCCAAGCTGGTTGCGGCCATGCAAAAGGGTTCGCGCGCCATTGTGACCGGTACATCCTCGCGTGGTACAGTGACCAAAGATACGTTTTCGCTGTCCGGTATCACGGCAGCCCTGAACAAGGCACATGCCGAGTGCAAGATGTAACGCAGACATCCCTGATCGGGCTTGATCAGGCAGAGTTGCAGACAGCCCTGATCGAAGCAGGCGTGGCGGTCAAAGCTGCGCCTATGCGGATGCGGCAGCTCTGGAACTGGATTTATGTCCACGGGGCGAGTGATTTTGCGGCGATGAGCAATCTCGCCAAGGATTTCCGCGCCGCGATGGAGACCCGTTTCACACTGGCCCGACCAGAGATGGTGACCGAGCAGATTTCCAGTGATGGCACCCGTAAATGGTTGCTGCGCAGCGGGCCGGGTATTGAATATGAGACCGTGTATATTCCCGAACCCGGACGCGGAACATTATGCGTCTCCAGCCAGGTCGGCTGCACATTGACATGCCGCTTCTGCCATACGGGCACGCAGAAGCTTGTGCGGAATCTGACGCCAGCCGAAATTCTGGGGCAGGTGATGATTGCCCGTGACAGGTTACAGGATTGGCCATCGACCGGCGTGAACCGGCGCGTCACCAATATTGTGATGATGGGCATGGGCGAGCCGCTTTATAATTTTGATAATGTCAAAGCGGCAATGAATATTGTGATCGATGGCGATGCGCTGTCGCTGTCGCGCCGACGGGTAACATTATCAACCGCGGGCGTGGTGCCGATGATCCCGCGCGCTGGCGAAGAAATCGGCTCGTCGCTGGCCATTTCGCTGCATGCGGTGCGCGATGATGTGCGCGATGTCATTGTGCCGATCAATAAAAAATACCCGATTGCCGAATTGCTGGATGCCTGCCGGGCTTATCCGGGCTTATCCAATGCGCGGCGCATTACATTTGAATATGTGATGCTGAAAGATGTGAATGACAGCCTGGCGGATGCGCGCGAACTGGTGCAGCTGATCAAAGGCATTCCGGCCAAGATCAATCTTATCCCGTTCAATGCCTGGCCGGATGCGCCCTATGCCTGTTCGGATTGGTCGCAGATTGAAAAATTCGCCGAGATCGTGAACCGGGCGGGTTATGCATCGCCGGTGCGTACGCCGCGCGGGCGGGATATTATGGCGGCTTGCGGGCAGCTGAAAAGTGAGAGCGTGAAGCTTCATGCCAAGGATCGCATGGCGCAGATGGTTTCGGCTGAACTGGCGCGGATGCCGAGCTGATTTATCGGGCAGCCCAGTCTATTGCTTCGTGTAATCGGTCATTGCCCCAGAATAATTCTTCGCCGATCAGCATAGAGGGCGCGCCGAAAATGCCGCGTTCCATGGCTTCGTCTGTCTGGCGTTTCAGGCGGTCTTTGTTTTCTGCCGTATTGGCGGCGGCGAAGGCGGCCTGTGGATCCACACCGATATTACGCAAAATATCAGCCAAAACGTCGTCCTGCGTGATGTCTTTATCTTCGGCGAAATTGGCCGTAAAGACAGCGCGGCTGAAGGCCGGGCACCAGTTTGTTGCGGCCTGACCAACTGGCTGCCGATCCGCGCCGATCAGCGCCAGGCGGGCGGCTTTGAGCCCGAATTGCGGAAATCGGCTGGGATGTTTGAGGGGGATATTTTCGGCGGCGCAGATGCGTTCGAGATCGCGCCACATATAGCGGCCACGCACGGCGTAGATATTGAAGGGTGAATCTTTCATGCCTTGGGCTGCCAGGATGGGGCCAAGCAGGAAGGGTTTGCAGCGCACGATGACACCGGATGCAGCAGCCAGACGTTCCACCCGCATGGCGGCGGGGTAGGAATAGGTGCTGGCAAATTCATACCAGAACTCGATACTTTTCTCGGTCATGCAGCCGAGGCTAAAGCCCATTTTCCGCTGTGGCCAGACGCCCGCTCAAACTTCGGCCGCTTATCTGTTATGCAGAACAGGCAAAACGGGCGCAATCAGGGCAGATGGCTCTTGGTGGTGCAGTTTTCCATTATATTTCAATTAGTTGTACGGAGATGGCAGTGGCGGCAGCGGGCAAGGTGAAGAAGGTTGTTCTGGCTTATTCGGGGGGGCTGGATACGTCGGTCATCCTGAAATGGCTCCAGACGGAATATGGCGCGGAAGTGATCACCTTTACCGCCGATCTGGGGCAGGGTGAGGAATTGGAGCCCGCGCGCAAAAAAGCCGAGCTGCTGGGCATCAAGCCGGAAAATATTTTCATCGAGGATCTGCGAGAGGAATTTGTCCGCGATTATGTGTTCCCGATGTTCCGCGCCAATGCGGTTTATGAAGGGGTTTATCTGCTGGGTACATCCATCGCCCGGCCGCTCATCGCCAAGAAGCAGATCGAGATCGCTGAAAAGCTGGGGGCCGATGCGGTGTGTCATGGCGCGACCGGGAAGGGGAATGATCAGGTGCGTTTCGAGCTTGGCTATTACGCCCTGAAGCCCGATATCAAAGTGATTGCGCCGTGGCGGGAATGGGATCTGACCAGCCGCACCCGGCTGATCGAATTTGCCGAGCAGCATCAGATTCCGATCTCCAAGGACAAGCGCGGGGAAGCGCCGTTCTCGGTCGATGCCAATCTGTTGCATTCCTCTTCAGAAGGCAAAGTGCTGGAAGATCCGGCGGCTGAAGCGGATGAACTGGTGTTCCAGCGCACGATTTCACCGGAAGCGGCGCCCGATAAGCCGACCTATATCGAGATCGGTTTTGAAAAGGGCGATGCGGTATCAATTGACGGCGTGGCTTTGTCACCCGCCACAGTGCTGACGCGGCTGAATGCGCTGGGTAAAGAAAATGGTATCGGGCGGCTTGATCTGGTGGAGAACCGTTTTGTCGGCATGAAATCGCGCGGTGTCTATGAAACACCGGGCGGCACGATTTTGCTGGCGGCGCATCGCGGTATTGAATCCATCACGCTGGATCGTGGCGCAGCGCATCTGAAAGATGATCTGATGCCGCGCTATGCGGAACTGATCTATTACGGCTTCTGGTTCTCGCCAGAACGCGAAATGTTACAGGCCGCCATTGACCGGAGTCAGGAATATGTCACGGGCACAGTGCGGCTGAAGCTATATAAGGGCAATGTCATTGTGGTGGGCCGTAGCTCGCCCTATTCGCTCTATAATGAAGAGCTGGTGACATTTGAGGATGATCGCGGCGCATATGATCAGAAAGATGCGCAAGGCTTTATCAAGCTCAATGCGCTGCGCCTGCGCACACTTGCCATGCGTAAGCGTAAGATGGGGCACTAAGACAAGGTTTTGCGTGCCGCGCTGAGAATGGGTTTCTCAGCGCGGCATGTCAGCCATAAATCAAACTAGGTTTTTACAGGGATCCCTCACGGGTCGCAGAAATATTAAACGTCCAGATCGGCGTTCAGGGCGTTTTCCTGAATGAATTCGCGGCGAGGTTCCACCACATCGCCCATCAGCTTGGCAAACAGATCATCCGCATCATCGGCATGTTCAACCTTGACCTGCAAAAGTGTGCGGGCGTTTTCGTCGAGCGTGGTTTCGAACAATTGCAGCGCATCCATTTCGCCCAGACCTTTATAGCGTTGCAGGACCAGGCCCTTGCGCCCCCATTCCAGAATGGCGCTGAGCAATTGGGTGGGCGAGCGGATTTCGACCATATCTTCCTTGCGGCGCAATTGGCCGACTTTGAGATAGGTCTCCTGAAGGGATTTGGACAGGCGGTCGAGTTTGCGGGCATCGGCGCTGGCGATCAATTGACCATCAATCGCCACGGCTTCGCGCACACCGCGCACATCACGCCAGAATTTCAGCCCGCCATCTTCGGTGGGTTCGCCATGCCAGCCGCGTTCCACCTCGTCGGATAATTGGTCGAGACGGCGGGCAATATAGGCGGCGGCTTCGATGGCCTTTTCGCTGTCCAGCAGCACATCAGGGTTCATTGCCCCGGCAATGGCGGCCTGTTCCAGAAGGAAGCGCGGATAATGGGTGGGAAAACCGTTCAGCGCCTGCACTGTGGCCACGGCCTGTTCGACCGTTTGTTTGAGATCGGACCCGGTTTGGGTTTCGCCGCTATGCAGCGTGAAGCTGACGCCTGTGCTGCCTTCAGAGACGAGATATTCATCCAGTTCGCGCTGATCTTTGAGATAGCGTTCGGATTTACCGCGGGTCGCCTTATAGAGCGGCGGCTGGGCGATATAGAGATGACCGCGCTCTATCAGTTCGGGCATTTGCCGATAGAAGAAGGTGAGCAGCAGCGTGCGGATATGCGCGCCGTCGACATCGGCGTCCGTCATGATGATGATTTTGTGATAGCGCAATTTTTCGATATTGAATTCATCGCGCCCGATACTGGTGCCAAGTGCTGTGATCAGCATGGTGATGGCATCTGAGGAGAGCATTTTCTCAAAACGCACACGTTCGATATTCAGGATTTTACCACGCAGAGGCAGCACGGCCTGATTGGAGCGATTGCGCGCCTGTTTGGCGCTGCCGCCGGCGCTGTCCCCTTCGACGATGAAGAGTTCGCATTTGGAGGGATCGCGTTCCTGACAATCGGCCAGCTTGCCGGGCAGGGAGGAGCCATCCAGCACGCCTTTGCGGCGGGTGAGTTCGCGGGCTTTACGTGCGGCTTCGCGGGCGGACGCGGCTTCCACCACTTTGCCGACAATGGTTTTGGCGTCGGAAGGATGTTCTTCAAACCAGCGGCTCAAAGCTTCGCCCACCACGCCTTCCACCACAGGGCGGACTTCGGAGGAGACCAGCTTGTCTTTTGTCTGAGAGGAGAATTTCGGATCCGGCACTTTCACCGACAAGACACATGTCAGCCCTTCGCGGCAATCATCACCGGTGAGCGAGACTTTTTCTTTTTTCTGGATGCCGCTTTCTTCCGCATATTTGGTGACGACGCGGGTAAGCGCGCCGCGGAAGCCCGCCAGATGGGTGCCCCCATCACGTTGCGGGATATTGTTGGTAAAGCACAACATGCTTTCGTGATAGGAATCGTTCCAGGTCAGCGCGACTTCCACCATCACGCCATCGCGTTCGGCCCCCATCAGAATAGGCGCGGGGATCAGCGCGTTTTTGGCGCGGTCGAGATAGCGCACAAAGGCTTCCAACCCGCCGTCATAATGCAGTGTGACTTCTTTTTTCTCGACGCCGCGTTTATCGGCCAGGATGATGGTGACGCCGGAATTGAGAAAGGCCAGTTCGCGCAGGCGATGTTCCAGCGTGGCGAAATCGAATTCGGTTTTGGTGAATGTCTTGGTCGATGGCAGGAAGCTGATTTCCGTGCCGCGATTTTCGCCAGCAGGCCCCATCAATTTCAGTGGGGCGTCGGCATCGCCATGGCGGAAGCGCATGTAATGTTCTTCGCCGCCGCGCCAGATGCGCAGGTCCAGCCATTCGGACAGCGCATTGACAACCGACACGCCCACGCCATGCAAGCCGCCTGAGACTTTATAGGCGTTCTGTTCGAACTTACCGCCCGCATGTAGCTGGGTCATGATCACTTCGGCTGCGGAAATACCTTCGCCGCTATGAATGGCGGTGGGGATACCGCGGCCATTATCGCGCACGGTGCAGGATCCATCGGCATTCAGCATCACATCGATACGATTGGCGAAACCGGCCAAAGCTTCGTCGACCGCATTGTCGACGACTTCGTAGACCATGTGATGCAGGCCCGAGCCGTCATCCGTATCGCCGATATACATGCCGGGGCGTTTGCGCACGGCATCCAGCCCTTTGAGCACTTTGATGCTGTCGGCGCCATATTCACTGGGATCGGGAAGGGCTGGTGAGGACATGGTTCTATTCAATCTTGAGTTAGCCGGCTTGCCGGATGAACTGGCCTTGACTGACCAGAAAAATTTGCGCTTGCGCGCCGAAGGCGGTGAAAAGCGAAAGGTCTGTGCCGGTCATCCAGGCTTGTGCGCCCAGAGCCAGAATTTCCTCGGCCAAGGCCGCACGCCGGGTTTCATCCAGATGGGCCGCGATTTCATCGAGCAGCAGGATAGGCGTGCCTTCTCTATGCGCGCTCTCCCAAGCCTGGGCAAGGGTGATGGAGATCAGCAAGGCCTTTTGTTCCCCGGTGGAACAATCCCGCGCATCCATGCGCTTTTGGGTGTGGCGCACGGCAAGGTCGGATAGATGCGGGCCAAATGTGGTGCGGCCCGATTCAGCATCGCGGATACGGCTGCGGGCAAAGCGTTGACGCAACATATCTTCGATCGAGGAGGAGGTATCTTGGGCCAGAAGGTCAGCTTCACCGGCGAGTGAAAGATGGGCGCAAGGGAAGATGCCTGCCTGACCGCGTTTTTCCAACGCCGCGTTCAAACGGCTGATCGTAGACGCACGCGCAGCCATGATGTCCTGCCCGCTTTGCGCCATGTCCTGTTCCAGGCCATCCAGCCATGCCGGATCACGCGGGCCATATTTCAACAGGCGGGCGCGTTCGCGCATGGCATTTTCATAGCGCAGCGTGCGGCGGGCATGTTGGCTGTCAAAGGCGAAAGTCAGGCGATCCAGAAAACGCCGCCTGCCGCTGGCGCTTTCGAGAAAGAGCCGGTCCATGGCCGGGGTCAGCCAATTGATACGCACAATCTCGCTAAGGTCGGCGGTGCTGGAAGCGGCAGCGCCATTCAAGCGTAATTGCCGACGCTCCCCGCCATTGGGGCCGGTGGTCAGGCCGGTACCGATTTCATGATCTTCAGCACCATGCAGCACGGTGGCGGAGACTGCCCATAAAGCCTCGCCCGGCGCGGCGGGGCCTTTGCGAATATGTTCGCCCAGTTTCGCCCCGCGCAAACCCCGCCCGGGTGAGAGCAGGGACAGCGCATCCAGCACATTGGTTTTGCCCGCGCCATTGGCCCCCGCCAGAACAACGGGGGCAGGGCCGATATTTAGCGAGGCCTGCTGATAGGAGCGGAAATTGGTCAGAGACAGGCGCGTGACGGCATGACGTGTGGCGGCTGCATCAGCATTGGGCGCAGAAGACCCTTGCGTGGACTGCACCACGTCACCAGACGCAACACCGTTCCGACCCGTCAAACTCACACCCGCATTGGCATGAGGACATAGAGTGTGCGTGTATCGTCCTTGTCCTCGATCACGGTGGGCGATCCAGCGTCAGAGAGCAGGAAATGGGCTTCCTTGCCTTCGATCAGATTGGTGATGTCCAGCAGATAGCGGGCATTGAAACCAATTTCGAGCGGGCTGGCGCTATAGGTGGCGCCGACTTCTTCTGTCGCGGTGCCGGATTCAGGATTGATCACCGATAGAGTGACTTTGTCCTGCCCGACATTCAGTTTTACGGCGCGTGTCTTATCCGCCGAAATGGTGGAGACGCGGTCCACCGCATGCGCAAAGTCTTTTGCATCCAGCAGCAGCGATTTGTCATTCGCCGCCGGGATCACGCGCTGATAATCGGGGAAGGTGCCGTCGATCAATTTAGAGGTCAGTTCGAGTCCGTTGAAGCTGAACTGAATCTTGGTATCGGACAGCGAAATCTCGATCGCGCCATCGGCGTCATCGAGCAGGCGGCGCACTTCGCCCACGGTTTTACGCGGAATGATCACGCCCGGCATATCGCTGGCGCCATCGGGCAGGTCGAGTTCGTAGCGGGCGAGGCGATGGCCATCGGTCGCGACGGCGCGGAGCACCGAACCCTTATCTTTGGCGGCATGAAGATAGATGCCGTTCAGATAGAAACGCGTTTCCTCGGTCGAAATGGCGAAACGGGTTTTATCGATCAGGCCGATAAGATCTGCTGCCTGCAAACGGAAGCGGTGCGGCAGCGCGCCAGACGACATTTGCGGGAAGTCTTCCTTGGGCAGGCAGGCCAGCTCGAACCGCACGCTGCCGGCAGAGATCGCAAGACGACCGCCCTCGCTGGTGAGCAATTCAGCCTGAACCTGCGCGCCATCGGGCATTTTGCGCACGATGTCGTAGAGCATATGGGCCGGCGCGGTGGCCGCGCCATTGCGCAGCACATCGGCGGGCAGGGATTCCACGATCTCGATATCCAGATCGGTGGCGGTGAGTTTCAATTGTCCCTGGCTCGCATCGATCATCACATTCGAGAGAATGGGGATCGTGTTGCGGCGTTCGACAACGCTTTGCACATGGCTCAGCGCCTTTAAAAAGGCGCCCCGTTCGACGTTGATTTTCATCGTTTTGCGCTTGGGTGTCCGATGCTTCTTTCCCCCATGGGCAGGCCCCAGCGGATAGCCCGCTAATACCCTGAAATCATTGAGTTTCTGGAGGGCCGAGACTCAATGCAAAAACTATATCAGGCCAGGGCCTAAGTGCCTAGCAAGACTGCACTTTCATGCGGCTGCCGCGCGCGGGCCGAACAGGATCAATCCGGCCCCCAAAAGGCAGATCGCGCCGCCGCTTAAATCCCAGCGGTCGGGGCGGGTGCCTTCGATGAGCCAGAGCCAGCATAGAGAGGCTGCGATATAGACACCGCCATAGGCGGCATAGGCCCGGCCCGCCGCGTCGCTCTCCGCGCGGGTGAGTAAAAAGGCGAACAGGGCCAGCGCCAAAATGCCGGGTATCAGCCAGAGCGGAGATTTATCCAGCTTCAGCCAGGCCCAGAAAGCAAAACATCCCGCGATTTCGGCCAGCGCCGCGCCGATAAAGGCTGCGATGGATGTCATGCCATATCCTTATGGGCTTATGCCTCGCCCTTGCGCGAGAGCACCTGTTTCAGGAAATCCACTTCCTGGCGGAACAGCGGATCTTCATTGCACAAAGCCTCGATCCGGCGGCAGGCATGCAGCACGGTGGTGTGATCGCGGCCCCCAAAGCGGCGGCCGATTTCTGGCAGCGAGCGGGTGGTCAACTGTCGGGCAAGATACATCGCCACCTGACGCGGACGGGCAACCCGGCGGGCGCGTTGCGGCGAATGGAAATCGCGGATGTCGAGTTTGTAGAATTCCGCGGTCTTGCGCTGAATATCTTCGATCGATGTTTTGATGCCAAGACCACCGCGCGCGCCAATGGCTTCTTCGGCCATGTCGAGGGTCACGGGCTTTTTGGTGAGGTCGCAATAGGTCGCGAGCTTGGTCATGACGCCCAGCAATTCGCGCGGCGAGGCATCCCCCATATCGGCGATGCGTTCCAGCACATCCTGCGGCAGCACCACATTGGGGCGGACGCGGGTGAATTCGGCAGCGCGGCTTTCAAGGATGCGCAGGCGGGTGGGGTGATCAGGCTTGTCCAGTTCAATCACAAGGCCGCCTGACAGGCGCGAGCGAATATCCGCGCCCAACCCTTCCAACGCGGCGGGCGGGCGATCAGCGGCGATCACAACGCGGCGGCGCAGATCGGCCAGCGCATTCACGGTGTAGAGAAATTCCGAGCTGGTGGCGCTGGAGCGGCAGATATGTTGCAGATCGTCGAGGATCAGCACTTCGGCCGTGCGCAATTCTTCTTTGAAGGCCAGCGTGTCTTTGCGATAGAGCGCGCCCAGGAAATGGCGCATGAAATCTTCGGCCCGCAGAAACAGCGTGCGCTTGCCGCGTTTGCGGAATTCCAGCGCGGCGGCGTTTAGCAGATGGGTTTTGCCATAGCCGAAACCGCCATGGATATAGAGCAGGGCGATATCGTCATTATTGCCTTCGGCAAAGGCGCGCGCGGCGCTATGGCCGAATTCATTGGCTGGGCCGGGAATGAAGCTCTCGAATGTTTGAGTCGGATGCAGCATCCGGGTCCACAGACCTTTGGCTTCTTCTTCGCCAGCCGCGGCGGGCAGCGGCGGTTGCGGCCGCAGATAACTGACCTGCTGGTTTTGCGGCGCGATCGTTTGCGGGCTGACCGGCTGCACAAGGGCAGGGCGCATCACGCCGCCGCCGACTTGCGGCTTTTCCGGCGCAATCACGATGGTGATGGACACAC
>CAZOJG010000038.1:0-12839 GCA_964580115.1 uncultured Rhizobium sp. | reverse complement strand
CGATATTGGCCGTGACATTGGCTTCCCAATTATTATTGGGCTTGTTCAATGTGACGGAGATGGCGCCGCCGGTGGCATTACGGCCGAACAGCGTGCCTTGCGGTCCGCGCAAGACCTGAATGCCGGCGACATCGGTGACGTCCAACATCGCGCCTGAGGCGCGGCCGATATAGATGCCGTCGATATAGGTGCCGACCGCGGGATCGAGGGTGACTTTGGTTTCGCGTTGACCGACGCCGCGGATGAAGGGCGAAGAGTCTTTCTTCACGCCGTTACCGCCGCCGCCGAGATTGAGGCCGGGGACCACGCCTTCGAGATCGGCGAAGTTGCGGACACCGAATTGTTTGAGATCTTCAGAATTCAGCGCGGTGATGGAGATGGGGATATTCTCCACCGCTTCTTCACGTTTACGGGCGGTGACGAGGACTTCCTCGATGCGGCCTGTATTGGGGCTGGCCTGAGCGAGCTGGAGTGGCTGGATGTCCAGATGTGATTGCTTGTTGCGGACAATCGCCAGCGTATCATCGAGTTGGCGGGCCATGAAGCCGGTACCGGAGAGGATGCGGGTGAGCGCTTCACCGGAGGATATATCGCCCTTTACCCCTTTGGTGCGGACGCCGCGCACGGCTTCACCGGAGATGACGAGCTGTGTGCCGGTCTGGCTGGTGTAAAGGCCCAGCGCGGTTTCCAGATCGCCTGCGGGTATATTAAAACTGTCTGCATGGACCCCGGTTGTGAGCGCAATTGAGCAGGCGCTTGCGGCAAGAATAGTCTTAAATCTAGGCATAAAAATTCCCCTTTTAATAAACTACTTTTCGGCGCCAGATGTTCTGGTGCTTAATTTTCACTGCGATAAAATGATTTCATCGTTTTTCTTTTCAGCTTTAAGGCCAAAAATTTCTTTTGCGACTTTTGTGAATGTGTCGATATTTTTGGTGTGGAAGGTCCCCACCACGGTCAGCGCGGCGGCAGATGGATCATCAATCACCAATTTGCGGGTATTGTAGCGGTTGAACTCTGCTGCGGCTTCGGCCAGCGTGGCATGAACGAAAATGAGTTGGCCGTGCTTCCAGCCCAGACTTGCACGAATGGTGCGCAGCGGTTTCTGCGCCACGCTTTGCGCTTGTGCTGTGGCGGTGAGTATATCCCCAGGCTTCAGCAGGGATTGCGGTTTATTGTTTTTCGCTTCGACTTCCACTAGACCTTCGACCACGGAGACCTGAAGTTTTTCGTCCTGACGCACAGCGAATTTGGTGCCCAGATCGGTTATTCTGCGGCCATTCGCGACAACGACGAAGGGGCGGTCTGCATCATGTTCGACCTCGAAATAGGCTTCGCCCTTATCGAGCCAGACTTTTCGTTCACCACTTTTCTTGGACACACGCAGCACTGTGTCTGTATTCAATTCGACACGGGTGCCATCTTTAAACGTGATGAGTTTGTGGCCGCCTATGGCGGTGACATAGGTTTCTTCCGCCGGGGCATTTAAGGGGTACCAGGCAAGGGCGCCGACCAGCGCAGCAAGGATAAAGCCGCCGGCGATTTTGCGCAGGCGCGGCCCATGACTATTAGATATGTGTCTGCGCATGGGTTGCAGATTTGATTGCAAGCCAGATTGGGCGTGTGACTGGGACTGGGATTGTGACTGAGACTGGGGCTGGCGCAGGACGGTGAGCCGGGCCGCGCGTTGCCAGACGGATTCGATGCGCAAATAGGCCACCATATTCCCGGAATCGGCGAGCCATGTGTCGAATGCGGCCTGATCTTCGGCGGACCAATCCTGATGCTGGCGGCGCTCCAGCCATTCAGCGGCGTTAAGTTGTGTTTGTTGGAGAGTCATGGGGTTTTCCCGCCGTGAAGAAGAAGATTGGCCAGCTTCACCATGCCCTCGGCCAAATAGGTGGAGACTGAGCCTTCGGAGATGTTCATTCGGATGGCGATTTCGCTGCGGGTAAGGCCTTCGATCCGGCTGAGCTTCACCACATCGCGATAGCGCGGCGGCAGATTTTCCAGCGCGGTTTCCAGACGGCCAAGTTCCTGGCGGGCCATGATGGTGCGATCGGGCAGTGGTTCATCGAAGGCGATGCCCAGTTCATCGGGATCGGCTATAGACTGGATGGGGATGATCTGGTCGCGCTGGGCGCGGCGGATCATGAGATTACGCGCCACGGTGAAGATGTAAGATTTCGGCGACTGGGGTATTTCTTTTTTCGCCGCCTCATAGACCCGGATATAGACTTCCTGGCAGAGATCTTCCGCATCGCCTTGATTGCGGCGGGCATAGCGCAGGTACTGGATCAACGCGGTCTCCAGTGGCAGGACCTCGCGGACAAACCACGCATTTACCTCCGGCGCGGTCACGCCGGAGCTGTGTGATTGGGTTTGATCACGCGTTGGTTCCGTAATGGCTGCCTCCCTATCGCGCTTCCCCGGCAGGGCTTATCCGCAAGGATCTGCCCGTAAGGAGTGATAGTCACCTGCCTGTAAGAGACCTGAGGGCGGCGTAGTTTAATGGTCTGTTGGGATAAAAATACGCTCGGGCCTAGCGCACGCCAAAAGTGCCCCCAAGCCAAGGGAGATATTGGAAATATCGTTCGGTCTGGGCTTCCAGCGAGGGGATGATGGTGGGCCTGGCCATGTCGCGGATAGTGCCGATATGGGCGGCGATAGATTCCGGCGTGATGGCAGGGTCGAACAGGCCTTCATTATCAAAAATCGCCAGACGCGCGACGCGGCCACCGCCTACATTGAAAATTTCGCCGCTGATGGCAAGGTCTTCTGCGCATAGATAGGTGACAAGGGCCGAGACCTTTTCCGGTTGGAAATAGGTGCGATACCAGAGGGCGGCGTCCTGATCGCCGGTTTCTGTCATGCGGGAGGTGGCGGCCGGCAGGATTCCGTTGATGCAAATATTATGGGGGCGGCCATCGAAGGCTGTGTCGGCGGTCAGGCCCATTAGGCCAGCTTTGCCGGTGGCATAGGGGGCGAGGTTTCCTGTGCCGAGCATGGCCGAGGACATAACATTGACGATGCGGCCATAATTCTGTGCCCGCATATGGGGCCAGACACGGCGCAGCAGCATATAGGGGCCGATCAGATTGGAGCGGAGCACGCCTTCTATTTGGTCGTCCTCGAAAGCATCGGGCGCGCCAACCACCGAGCCGCCTGCATTATTGATCAGGATGTCGACGCGTCCGAAGCGATCTAGCGCATGATCTACGATCTGACGGGCTGAGGCGCCGGTGCCGACCATAGTATTATCCGCTTCCGCCTCGCCGCCTTGTGTGCGGATTTCATCTACGACCGCCTGGGCGGGTTCTATCTGGCCGGGCTTGAGGGCGGAGGCGCTTCCGCCATAGTCATTCACCAGAATGCGGGCTCCGCGGGCGGCGAGTGACAATGCGTGGCTGCGGCCCATGCCGCGGGCGGCGCCGGTGATGATCGCGACGCGGCCGTCTAACCTGATCATAGCTTCATGTCCTTGCGGGCGCCGCCGGGGGATCTGGGGATTTGGGCGAAAACTTTCAGGCCTTCATCCGTGAAATACATATGTTCCATATAGTGGCCAAGCGTGGCGACGTGATCTGTATAGATGTTACGTGACAGGCCTTCGCGTTCTGAACGATAGGCGATGCGTAATCCGCGTGCGGCGACGGTTTGTAGAAGCCGGTCGGCTTCATCCTGGCTGTCGAGCAATTGGGATGTGTGGTGGAAGCGGATGGCGAAGCCTGTTTGGGGCAGGAAGTCGCGATAGAGGCTGTCTTGCCCACCACAAGGTTCGATCAGTTCGATCTGCGTATCGCCGACATAGGCCAGGCCAACATGAAAACGCAGCTGGCCGCCATCATCGAGCGTGCCATGTATATCATGCAATTTCATGAATTCGGGAATGCCGTAGCGTTCGCTGAAAATGGCGAGGGCCTGGTCCAGATTAGTGGTGACATAGCCGAGTTGAAGGAAGCCCTTATAGGGTGTGAAATTGTGCATCATGACCTCCAGGGATCGAGCATGACCTTGCATTGGGGCGAGGGACCGCGCAGGGCTTCGAAGGCGGCGGGGAAATCGGTGAGATTGACGGTTTGGGTGATCATCGCGCGGGGCTCAAGATGGCCTGCAGCCAGTGCATCCAGCGCGCTTTGAAAAACAGGTAAACTATAGGCCATGGAGAAGATCATCTGCACCTCTTTGCGCAAGGCCCGGATGGGGAAAAAGGATTCCGGTTGCAGGCATAGGCCCAGAACCATGACTGTGCCGCGATGGCGCACGAGATCAATGCTTTGCGCGATCGTACCGGGCAGGCCGACAGCTTCAAAGACGATGTCGGGCTCGCCGCCCAATGAGCTGATGATTTCCGCGGCTGGATTTTCGCCAAGGATCAGGAAATCCGTTGCGCCCAGTTCGCGGGCCATTTTTTCGCGGCGGCGCGTGCTTGCGACAGCCAGAATGGATTTGGCGCCACGTTGTTTTGCCCAGAAAATAGCGGCGAGGCCGATAGGGCCAGCGCCTAGCACAAGAACACGGTCGCCCTTTTTCAGGCCGGCACGCTCGACACCTTGAAGGCCCACCGCCAGCGGTTCGACCAGCGCACCATCTTCCATGGAGAGCATGGCTGGCAGGCGTAATGTTTCGCCTGCGCCAATGCACATATATTCGGCATAGCCTCCCATCATGGGACGGGCACCGGCTTTGCAGAACAGCATATCGCCCGCCAGGCACATATTGCAGGTGCCGCAACCACTGAAAGGCATGGCGCTGACACGATCACCCAGCTTGAAGCCTTGCACGTCGCGGCCCAGGCTTACGACCTCGCCTGCAAATTCATGGCCCATGATCGCGCCGATGGGAAATGTCTGGCCTTCATGGCCTTCGGTGCGGTGCAGATCTGTGCCACAGATGCCGCAACGACCGACTTTGATCACCAGATCATCGGGGCCCGGCATGGGATCGGGGACATGCTCAATCGCGAGGGGCTTGCCCGCGCCTTTGAAAATAGCTGCTCTCATCGCAAAACGGTGCCAGAACCGCAGCCATCAGGACAGGATCTATGCGCGATCTATCGTGGCGGGGAAAAGTTTGAAATTTTGCAATGCGTTTAACCACTTTGCTGACTGCCGATAGGTTTTTTGTGATTGCACCGAGCAGTTGAGGAAATCTCGCCGGCGGAGGCCGTGTTAGAGGGGGAGCGTTCCAATGAGGCAGATGAAATGGCATTTGGTGACACCCCTTATGACAAGCCGCTAAAGCAGGCATGGGACAATTTCTGTGATGAGCTGAAGGCGGCACCCGATCTGGTGTTTCGTGACACGATGCCCATTACCGCGCTGGATCGGGCCACGGGGTTTCAATATCTCGCCCGCTATATCACCAAGGCGTTTCAGGATCGGCTGGAATTTAATGATACGCTGTTTCCACAGCTTTGGCAGATGCAGACCCCGACCAACAAATGTTTCGGAGACAATCCTGATTGCAATTATCTGACTGCTTATCTGGATGGGGCGCACAAATATCGGATCAGCGGCATACGTGGTACATCGCAATGGGTGTCGTTCTGTGCCCATGAGGGCGCTTATGGGCCGCTGGCGGGGGCGCTGAATAATGCGAAAATCGACGTATCGCCGGGTGGTTATTTCGAAATTATTCTGAGCGCCGAAGAACATCAGGGCAATTGGCTGAAACTTGCGCCGGGACTGAACTGGCTTTTCATCCGGGAATATTTTGGCGCCTGGGACACGGAAATCCCGATGGATATTCGTTTGGAGCGGATTGGCGGTACAGGCGCGCCGCCCGTATTGACACCGGAACGCATGATCCGCGCCTTGGAAGAGGCGGGGCCTTGGCTGATCGAAGATTCACGACGCTGGGTTGAGCGTTATCCGGAAAGTTATGCCAAGGGCACACCAAACCAATTCGTGGTGCGCAATCAGGCTTATTCTGGCGGAGATGGCGCGGAGAAAGCGACCGGGCGCATGGTCAATTTCTGCTATTGGGAAGTGCAGCCGGATGAGGCTTTGATCATTGAGGTGAAGCCGCCCAAGGCTGCGTTCTGGAATTTTGAACTGGCGAATTTCTATTTTATTTCGATGGACTATCGCTATCGCCTGTCCTCGCTCAATGGCGTGCAGGCGGCTTATCAGGATGATGGATCGGTGGTTTCCGTGTTGTCTCATATGGATCCGGGGATTCACAACTGGCTCGATACGAGTGGGCATTGCAACGGCATGATGAACCAGCGCTGGGTTGATGCCGAAGATCGACCATTGGCCAGGACAAAACTGGTCAAGATGGCTGACCTTGAGAAACATTTACCCGCTGATGTTAAGCGGGTGACCTTAGCGGAACGCGAAGAACAAAGGCGGCGGCGCAAGCGCGGGGTTGATCAGCGCTTCAAGCTTTAGGGGCAGGCCTTGCGGTTCACCGATGCGGAAGAGCATTTGCATGAGGCGGCGCGGGCGCGGGTGGGGTTTAGCGATTTTGGGGATGATGACTATATCGCCCCCTTGCGATTGATCCTGAGCCTTTATGACAGTGAGGCGACATTCACGCCTGACGGGGCTGTGCGGGCACGGGATTTATTGGTGGAGGTTCTTGCTGCACGGCTTTATGCGCAGCAGGGTTGGGCGGCGCGGCCTGACTGTTTGGGGACGCAAATCCGCCAACCTTTGATCATCACGGGCATACCGCGCAGTGGCACAACGGCGCTGCATAAGCTTTTGTCGCTTGATCCGCAATTTCAGGGATTGGAGCATTGGCTCTCGCGCTCGCCTGTGGTGCGGCCCGCGCGGGCGCTTTGGGACGCGCATCCGCTTTATCAGCGGGCCTTGCGGGCGCTGGAGGATATTTTCAAGGATCAGCCCTTGTTGCGGCAGGCGCATGGGCAAGCGGCGGCGGAGGTGGACGAATGTTACAATCTGCTGATGCAGAGTTTTGTGGTCAGCACTTTTTCAACCATGGGCCATGTGCCATCTTATGATGCATGGTATTTTGAGCAGGATGAGACGGCCTCTTATCGGCGGTTTCGCGATAATTTGAAATTGATTGGTGCAGAGACCCCGGAGCGGCGGTGGCTGCTGAAAAACCCGAACCATATTTTCGCCATTGATGCTTTATTGGCGGTGTTTCCGGATGCTTTGATCGTGCAGACGCATCGTAATCCGGTGGAGGCCATTCCATCGGTGAGCAGTGTGGGCTTGGCGGGGCGGCGATATTTTGAAGGGGCGCAAAGCAGCGCGGCGTTGATGGGCGCCCGGTACAAGGCGCAGTGGCAGCTTGCTGTGGCGCGGACAATGACGGCGCGGGCCGAGGGGCGCGGGACATTTGCGGATGTCATATTCGGGGATTTTCTGGCGGCACCGATGCAGAGCGTGCGGGATATTTATGAACGGTTTGGCCTGACGCTTTTGCCCGCCGTAGAAAAGGCGATGTATCAATGGTTGGAGATGCATCCGCGCGGCAAGGATGGCGAGCATCACTATAGGCCGGAGCAATTTGGATTGAGCGCCGCGGGGTTGCGCCATGATTTTCGCGAATATATCGAGGCTTATCGGCTTTGAGTTCTGTCGGCTGGCAGTGGGCACGGCATGATCTCCTTTATTTCAAGATGATCTTAGAGCCTGATTTATAGCAAAAGGGCGGCCCGTGATGGGGCCGCCCTTTTTGTTTGGCATTTAGAGGCGTTTATTCGCCGAAGTGATAGGTGAAGGTGAGGCCGAAGGTGCGGGGGTTGGCGTAGACTTGGCCGACCGCGCCTAGAACATCTGCCAATGGGATGCCGCCGACGAGATAGTCGTCCTTGTTGAACAGGTTTTTGCCCCAGAGAGCGGCTTCTAATCTGCCGTCTTCGGAATTCCAGTTCACACGCGCATCGAAGAAGGCTGTGGGGCGTGAGGTGGTTTTCCACTTGGCGTCAGGCGCGGGTGTGATCAAAGGATCAGCCTGCGCAGCAGGCGGGGTGGGGTTGCCGCCGCGCCAAAAGCACGAGCTAGACGGGTCTGGCCTATCGCAGAAGCTATGGGAAGCCGGGTATAACGGCGGTATATCGCCATTGTGATTATAGTAATAGCCACCATAGGTATAGAGCCAGCTGCCGCGGTCGAAGCCATGATAGATGGAGGAGGTGAAGCGCACGCTTACCGACGGTGTTATCGTGCCGCTGCTTCCTAGGTTAAAGTTATATTCGGTGGACCCGAAAAATTGCCAACGCGGTACACGGGGCATACGTTCGTCGCTGCGGTCCATAAAATATGTAGCGGCGGTGGTATTCGGCGTCGCATCGGCGTTTAACGGTGTGACGAGGGAAAGCCATTCCTTGATGTCGGCATCGGTATAAGAACCGTTCATAACGATGCGCCATTGCGGTGTTGGCATGGCCGTCACTTCGGCTTCGATCCCCTTGATCACCGACTTCCCTACATTTTCGATATAAGGCACGGGAATGCCGAAGCGGGTGCCGACTGCCGTTGTCTGCATGTCATCATATTGCATGTAAAAGGCAGAGAGATTGGCCTGAATCCGCCTGTCCAACCCAGTCAGCTTGAAGCCGACTTCATAATTGGTGAGCTTTTCCGGGTAGTAAGGAATGGGATCGCTGGTGCCATAACCTTCGTCCGGCAGATTGTTGAAGCGCGGACAAGTGGTCCGATAAATTCCGAAATTTGCCGGGCAGGGAATGCCGGTGTTAACGGGGTTGTTAAATGCCCCACCTGCATTTATAGGCGGGCCATAGTCAATCGCGCCGGAGGTGACGCCGCCCGAATGGAAGCCCTGGCTATAGGTGGCATAGACCATGGCCTGGTCCAGCCGCAGCTTCTGCAGCAGATATTCGCTGGCCTTGTATTTCAGGCTCGCCATCGGGGTCCAAGCTTGATTGGAGAAACTCATTTCATTGCCCGTGAAGTATCCTGGCACATATAAGAAATCGATCGGCGAAGGGAAGGTACCAGCGGGATTGAGATTGACGAATTTCCGGCCAATAAACGTCCAGCTCGATACGGGCGTTGCCCCAGGCTGGGTCGACCTGACCAATTTCAGGCCGGAGACATCCCCGACTGAGATCATCCCGTTAACTGTGCTCGACATGTTGGCATACATTTTGGAATAACGGCTCCAGCGGACTTCTTTGGTGTAGCGCACACCGGCGGTCACCTGCACTTCCGGCGTCACATCGAAATCCGCCTGGCCATACCAGGCCCAGGAATAGTTATCGGTTTCCAGACGTTCTAACGCGGGCTCGGCGAAATACGTCGTGTAATCATTTGTGCTGGTGTTGAATATGGACGGGCTAATACCTGCGGAAATGATCAAATCGTTTTTCGGGGTCTTTTCTTTGAAATAGTAGAAACCCGTGTTGAAGAAAAGACGATCATGGAAGGTTTTTCCCGACAGGGTCAATTCCTGTGACCATTGGGTGGTTTCGTCAAAACCATCCTGAATACGGATGATATAGGGGGCGGATACGGCATCCAGATCCTCATCGGCGATCTGCTTTGTCTTACGATAGGCGCTGATGCTTTTGAGATTCAGATCAGACAGGAAGGCAAGATCGCCCATATCCCAATTGGCGGTGACGGCACCCGTGGTGGTATCGACCCAATAACGGCCCGGGCCCATGACCGCGCCGGGACTTACAGACTGATCGCTGGCGAACTGGCTTGGCTTCAACGCCTCAGAGCGTTTGCACAATCCTTCGTAGCGCGGAAACCCGTCCACGAATTGTGACGTGTTGTTAAACCCGCCATTTATAAAGTCCAGATGTGTGGTCCTAAACGTACTGGCGGGCCGCACATAGGAACAGCGTTGCGGGCGCGGGGTTTCGCGGATGCGGGTGCGTTCGCCCAGCACGTCGATGGTGATGCGGTCGGTGGGGAGATAGCGCAGTTGGGCGATGCCTGTGATGCGGTTGTCGCCGCCCCATTTGGTGTTGTCCACCACATTGGTGAAATAGCCATTGCTGTTGGCGCTGGAGATGGTGAGGCGGCCCATCAGCATGTCTTCGATGAACGGCACATTTATCGTGCCGGAAATATCGCGGCGGCCATAATTTCCGATATTGGCGGAAACATTGCCTTCCCAATTGTTGTTGGGCTTTTTGAGCGTGACCGCCAAGGCGCCGCCCGTGGCGTTGCGGCCGAACAAGGTGCCTTGCGGACCACGCAAAACCTGGATGTTGTCGACATCCACCACATCGAGCATGGCGCCCGCGGCGCGGCCGATATAGACGCCGTCGATATAGGTGGCGACGGCGGAATCCAGCGTGACCTTGGTTTCACGCTGCCCGACGCCGCGGATGAAGGGTGAGCTGTCGCGCTTCACGCCATTGCCGCCGCCACCGAGATTGAGGCCGGGGACGACGCCCTCTAAATCCGCGAAGTTGCGGACGCCGAAGGTTTTGAGATCTTCCGCGTTCAGGGCGGTGATGGAGATCGGGATATTCTCCACCGCTTCCTCGCGCCGCCGGGCGGTGACGAGGACTTCCTCGATGCGGCCTGTATTGGGATTGGCCTGTGCGAGTTGCAAGGGCTGGATATCGATGGCGGAGGAATTGCCGCGGATGATCACCAGTGAGCCGCCGAGGTCGCGGGCGATGAAGCCTGTGCCCGAGAGGATGCGGGTGAGGGCTTGATCGGGTGGGAGATCGCCTTTTACGCCTTTGGTGCGGATGCCCTTTACGGCGCTGTCGGAGACCGAAATCATGGCGCCGCTCTGGCGGATATAGAGGCTGAGGGCGGTGTTGAGATCACCTGCCGGGATATCGAATGTGCCGGCTTGGGCGGCGGTGGTGAGCGCCATGGCGCAGGCGCTGGCGGCAAGCGTGGTTTTAAATCTTTTCATAAAAGTCCCCCTATTCCTAAATTGGCTGAGCGGCGGTGCATCCGGCGCTTATTTTTTGATCTCTGAAAAAGTGGTGGATGATAAAATGATCTGGTCGTTCTTCTGTTCGACCTGGAGGCCGAAGAGATATTTTGTGGCGTTTGTGAAGCTGTCGGGATTTCTGGTTTCGAAAATGCCGGTGATGGTTAGGCTTGCGGTTTTGATATCGTTGATGACGAGTTTTCGGGTGTTGTAGCGATTGAATTCGGCCACAGCTTCGGCCAGCGTGGTGTTTTCCAAGAAGAGTTTTCCGCTTTTCCAATTGAGCGCTGTGAGGATAGCGCGCAGCGGTTTCTGGCTGACGGATTGGCTTTGCGATGTGGCGGTGAGGATATGGCCGGGCTTTAACAGCGATTGCGGGTTTGGCCCTTTGGCTTCGACCTCGACCAGGCCTTCGACCACGGCTATGCGGAGCTTATTATCTTTGTCCTGGCGCACGGCGAATTTGGTGCCCAAATCAGTGATTTTTCGGCCCTGCGCGATGACCGTGAAGGGGCGGGCGGCATCATGTTCGACCTCGAAAAAGGCTTCGCCTTTATCGAGCCAGACTTTGCGTTCGTTCCCATTGTTCGAGACACGCAGCACCGTGTCGGTGTTCAGTTCGACATGGGTACCATCGCTCAGGATTATGGTTTGGTGGCCGCCGATGGCGGTGGCGAATGTTTGTTCCGCAGGCATGCGCACATGCTGCCATGCGAAAGTGCCGATCAAGCATGCGAGGGCAAGGCTGGCTGCGGCTTTGCGGTAGTTAGGCCAGACAGTATTTCTTGCTGGAGGTTTATCGGCGCGCATGGATTCGCGCTGCGGACGGCGCAGGGCTGTGAGGCGTTCGGTCCGTTGCCAGAGGGCTTCGATGCGCAAATAGGCCACTTTGTGCGTGGTGTTACTGAGCCATGCATTGAGGGCGGTTTGATCGGCGGCGGTCCAATCGGGGCATTGGCGGCGTTCCAGCCAGAGGGCAGCGGCGCGATGAATCTGTTCCGGGTTCATGCGATTTTCCCGCTGTAAAGAAGGATATTGGCGAGCTCCACCACGCCATCGGCGAGATAGTTGGAGACCGTGTTTTCGCTGACGCCCATGCGCTGGGCGATTTCGCTGCGGGAGAGGCCTTCTATCCGGCTGAGCTTTATGGCGTCGCGATAGCGGGGGGGGAGATGTTCCAATGCGGCTTCCAGGCGGAGCAGTTCCTGACGGGCCATGATGGTGCGATCGGGGGCGGGTTCATCGAAGGCGATGCCCAATGCGTCAAGATCGGCCATGGATTCGATGGAGATGATCTGGTCGCGCCTTGCGTGATCGACCAGCAGATTGCGCGCCACCGTAAAGAGATAGGGCTTTACCGGATGGGGGATTTCTTTGCGTGCCGCTTCATAGACCCGGATATAGATTTCCTGGCAGAGGTCCTTTGCATCGCCCTGATTGCGGCGCGCCTGGCGCAAGAAATGCATCAAGGTGACCTCCAGCGGCAGCACCTCACGGATGAACCACGCGTCCAGATTCGACGTGCTCACGGCGAGGCCGGGCCCGCAAAATTCGGGATTCTCACGCGTTGTGTCCGTAATCTTACTCTCCCTGCGAGCCAGCCCCGTGAGGATCGAGTTTCTACCTATTAGTCAGAACGAGGGAGAGGGCGCCGGATGGGTGAAGATTCTTGAGAAATTTTATTGCGCGGCGGAATGGTGGGGGGCCGGCTGCGCATAAGCACAAAGGGCGGCCCTTGCGGACCGCCCTTTGTGTTCGGGATTTAGAGGCGTTTATTCGCCGAAGTGGTAGGTGAAGGTCAGGCCAAAGGTGCGGGGATTGGCGAAGACCACGCCCACACCACCGGTGACATCGGCCAGCGGGATACCGCCGACGAGATAGTCTTCCTTATTGGTGAGGTTTTTGCCCCAGAGTGCGGCTTCCATTGTGCCGTCGGCGGATATCCAGGCCATCCGCGCATCGATGAAGGCGGTGGGCCGGGATGTCGTTGT
>CAZOJG010000037.1:525-13437 GCA_964580115.1 uncultured Rhizobium sp. | reverse complement strand
AGCTGCTCAGCGGAATGTTCGGCCATGATTATATCCTCGCTCAGATCCGCCCCCGCATAAATTCTACCCGCTTCAATTCACGCGTCTGTGTCCAACGCTTTTAGTCTTTTTAAGAGCTGGGGATGCAAATCAGGTCCTGCCGCCACCACGCTATGCTGGATCGTATCCACCCCATTATAGCGCAATGCCACACCCTGCCGAGTGGTCAAATTCCCGCCCGCCTCGCGTAAAATCAAATCCGCCGCCGCCAGATCCCAGTCCCGCTTGGCCCAAAGCGAAATCGCCGCATCAAACCGCCCATCGGCAATCAGCGCCAGACGATAGGCCATGGAATTGCGGGTCTCGACATGCATTTCCGGCCATGGCTCAAGCGGCGGTGCCATCCACCGCGCATCGGCAAACACTTTCCGGTCACCCAACATCCGGCACTGCGCCACGGCATTTTGCGGACGCACATGAATAGGCCGGCCATTCAGCCGCGCGCCCAGGCCATGCTCCGCCGTATAAAATTCTTCCAATACCGGATTATAGACCGCCCCGGTCAAAGGCACGCCATCGCGCACCGTGGCCACGCAAATCGTGAAATGCGGTTTGCCCTTCAAAAAGGCCACTGTCCCATCAATGGGATCGACAACAAAGGTAATCTCCGCCGCCAGCCGCTGGCGGTCATCCTCAGATTCCTCCGACAGCCAGCCATAATGCGGCCGCGCTGTCATCAGCCGGTCACGCAAAAATATATTCACCGCCAGATCAGCATCGCTGACCAGATGGCCTTTTCCCTTGTCCCATTGTTTGTTAACGCCGCGAAAATAAGACCGCGCAATGTCGCCTGCTTGCCGCACGGTGGATTCAATAAGCGATAAATCCCCCGTAAGCAGCGGCTTTGTCACCGGCTTTGGCGTTTGCTCAGGCACCCGCCACCGTCATGCCCTCAACCCGAAGGCTCGGCGCATTGGTGCCATAGCGAAAACTCAAATCATTCGCCGCGGTCATATTCAGGAACATATCTTTCAAATTCCCGGCAATGGTGATCTCCGATACCGGAAACGCGATCTGGCCATTTTCGATCCAGAAACCGGCGGCTCCCCGGCTGTAATCGCCGGTCACGCCATTCACGCCCATGCCCATCAATTCCGTGATATAAAGCCCCTGCTTAATATCGCCGATCAAATCCGCAGGCGTCACGGCGCCAGCTTCCATGTAAAAATTGGTGGTGGAAGGCGAGGGCGGTCCACCCGTGCCCCGCGCCGCATGGCCCGTCGTCGTCAGGCCCAATTGCTTGGCGCTGGCGCAATCCAGCAGCCATGTCGTCAAGACACCATCTTCAATAATGGCGCGCCGCTGATTGCGCACACCTTCGGCATCAAACGGCTTGGACCGCTGACCGCGCAAACGATGCGGATCATCGATCACATGTATATTTCGGGCAAATATCTGCTTGCCCATATGATCTTTCAAAAAGCTCACGCCGCGGGCGATAGACGATCCCGTAATCGCCCCCGCGAAATGGCCTATCAATCCCGCCGAAACCCGTGGTTCAAACACCACCGGCACGCTTTGCGATTTCACCTTGCGCGGGTTCAACCGTTCGATTGTGCGCTTGGCGGCTGCCAGCCCAACCTGCTCGGCGCTATCCAGGTCGCCGGCATGGCGCGCGCTGCATCCTTCATAATCGCGCTCCATATTGCTGCCTTCACCAGCCAGCACCGCCACACCAATCGAATGGCTGGTCCCGGCATAGCCACCAAAAAAGCCTTCGCTCGTCGCCAGCGTAATCGCCGAACGTCCGAAACTTGCCCCGCCGCCTTCAGAATTGGTTATGCCCGCCACCGAAAGCGCGGCCTGTTCCGCATCACGCGCCCGCGCAATCAATATATCAGCCGATGGTTCATCGGGATCTTCAATATCCAGTGCAGGAAAATCCTTGGCCAGCAAAGCTGCTGGCGCAAGCCCGGCATATTGATCCTCCGGCGCCAGCCTCGCCATGGCGACAGCCCGCTCCGGTAATTCCGCCAAGGCGAAATCCGTGAAATCGGTGGAGGAGACAAAGGCCACGCGCTGCCCGACAAAAACCCGTAAGCCGAGATCAGAAGATTCCGCCCGCTCCACATCTTCCAGCTGTCCCATGCGATAGGAGACACCGGCGGACACGCTGTCCACGATCAACGCATCAGCGGCATCCGCGCCCGCCGCTTTGGCGGCGCGCAGCAGCTTACCCAGAATATCTTGCGGATTATGTTTTGTGCTCACGTCCGTCAGATTGCCGGACCTTGAGGCACAATGACAAGCCACAGCACCGCGACAATTCCGACGACAAAGGCCATATAGGTCAATAAAGCCCCAATCGCCCGCAAGGTCGAAGTTCCTGCCCCGTTCGACAGCGCAATGGCATGCACCACACGTCCGATGGTCAGGCTCAGCCCGATCACATGCAACAACACAACCGATGCCCCAAGCGGCACAAGGCACCACATCAGCAACAGGCCCATCGGCACATATTCTGTATTATTGGCATGGGCCCGCAGTGGCCCCATCATATCGGGCTTGCCGCCATCCCCCATCGAGGTTTGGGTTTTCCACCGTGCGCGTGAAACCAGCAGCGCCAGCACCAGCATGATCAGGGCATTCACGCCCACATAAACAAAGAAACTATTATAGGTGGATTCAAATACGTAGCCCATGCGTCCCCTCCGGTCATTTTGTTATCTGATCACGCACTCACACACGGACTTTGCGTCAAGTCGCGCCCGCTTACCAGCACCTACCAGATAGGCTTGCCCGAACCCGGCAAACCCAGCTTGGCCCAGTTCTCACTGACCCGGCGCACCACATCCGCATCCATCGCCATTTTGCGCCCCCATTCCCGCTTGGTCTCCGGGACCAGCTTATTGGTGGCATCCAGCCCGATCTTCGAGCCCAAACCAGATTCCGGCGAGGCGAAATCCAGATAATCAATCGGTGTACCTTCGATCAAGGTAATGTCCCGCGCCGGATCCATCCGGGTGGAAAGCGCCCACATGACATCTTTCCAGTCCCGCGCATTGATGTCGTCATCCACCACAATGACCCATTTCGTATACATGAACTGGCGCAGATAAGACCAAACCGCCATCATGATCCGCTTGGCATGCCCGGGATAAGCTTTTTTAATGCTCACCACCGCGATGCGATAAGAACAACCTTCCGGCGGCAGCCAGAAATCCACGATCTCCGGAAAAACCTGCTGTAATAGCGGAATGAACACCTCATTCAGCGCCTCGCCCAAAATGCTAGGCTCATCCGGCGGCCGCCCTGTAAAGGTCGACAGATATATCGGCTGCTTGCGCATGGTGATCGCCGTCACCGTGAACACCGGAAACTGCTCCACCGAATTATAATAGCCCGTATGATCGCCATACGGCCCTTCATCCCGATAATCCGAAAGCGAAACCTCACCCTCGATCACAATCTCCGCCTCCGCAGGCACTTTCAACGGCTGCGAAACACAATCCGCCAATTCCACCTTCTGCCCACGCAGCAAACCAGCGAATTGATATTCCGATAAAGTATCCGGCACCGGCGTCACCGCCGCCAAAATCACCCCCGGATCAGCCCCCAGCACCGCCGCCGCCGGCAGAGGCGCGGATTTAACTTCAGACCAGCGCGCATGATGCTGCGCCCCACCCCGATGTTTCAGCCAGCGCATCAAGGTCTGGTTCTTGTTCAAAACCTGCATACGATAAATGCCGAGATTAAAATTATCCTCGCGCTTATCGCTCGGCCCTTTTGTGACAATCAGCGGCCATGTGATCAGCGGCGCGGGCTCGCCCGGCCAGCAGGTCTGTATCGGCAGGCGCGACAGATCGATGTCATCCCCGCGCCAGACGATCTGCTGGCAAGCCGGCGATCCCACGGTCTTGGGCCGCATCGTCATGACCGATTTCGCCAGCGGCAAAAGCTCCATCGCCTCGCCAAAACTGCGCGGCGGCTCCGGCTGACGCAGCGTGGCCAATAATTCGCCCACCGCCCGCAAACTTTTGCCGTCGCGCCGCTCCACCCCGCCCATGGTCACGCCCATGGCGACGCGCTTCACCGTGCCGAACAGATTCACCAGAACCGGCATCTCTGCGGGCTTGCCATCCAGCCCGACCGGATTCTCAAACAAAACCGCTGGCCCGCCTTCCGCCAGAAGCCTCGTCTGAATTTCGGTCATCTCCAGCACGGTGGATACAGGTGCCTTCACCCGAACCAATTCACCTTCCGCTTCCAGCCGCGTCAGAAAATCACGTAACGAACGATAGGGCATCACCACTCAACTATTTAATGAATTTGGACTGACTGGGTTTGATCGCATATTTCGGCGGCCGCGCATGTTTGCGCGCATAAAGCACATAGATCACCAGCCCTATCAGCAGCCAGCCGATCAAGCGGATCCACGTATCCAGCGGCAGGCCCAGCATCATGCTGCCGCAGACAATAATCCCGCCAATCGGCACAATGGGCATCAACGGCGTGCGGAATGGCCGTGGCACATCCGGCGCGGTCTTGCGCAACACCATCACCCCCACACACACCAGAACAAAGGCCGCCAAAGTCCCGATGGACACAAGCTCAATCAGCAATTCATGTGGCAGAAAGGCCGAGAGCAGCATCGCGCCGCCCCCAATCAGGATGGTGGAAATATGCGGTGTACGGAAATTCTGATGCACGCGTGAGAATATCGGCGGCATCATGCCATCGCGCGACATCGCATAAAAAATCCGCGATTGCCCAAGCAGCAGCACCAGCACCACCGTGCCCAAGCCCAGAACGACAGCAACATTCACCAGCGGTATCAGCCAGTCCAAGCTACCTCCCGCCTGTGCCAGCGCCACCGTCACCGGCTGCGACACATTCAGAATGCGATAATCCGCCATGCCGGTCATCACCAGCGACATCAGAATATAGAGCGCGGTGCAAAGCAGCAGCGATCCCAAAATCCCGATCGGCATATCGCGCTGCGGATTACGCGCCTCCTGCGCCGCCACGGAAACCGCGTCGAAACCGATATAGGCAAAGAACACAATCCCCGCCGCGCGCAATACGCCCGACCAGCCGAACTCCCCGAACTCGCCTTCATTCGGCGGAATGAACGGCGTCAGATGATCCATCTGCACATATTGCAGACCAAAGAAAATGATCGCCAGCACCACGGTGGTCTTCAGCACGACCATGACAAAATTAAACCGCGCTGAAGCCCGTATCCCCACCACCAGCAGAACCGTCAGCCCCACCACCAGAAGCGCCGCGGGCAGGTTGATATAAGCCCCGCTCAAACTCAGCGTATGATCCGCCGCCATATGTATGGGCGACTCCGATAAGTGCTGCGGAATATTCACGCCGAAATTGGCCATCATCCCTTTGAAATAGCCAGACCAGCCCACTGCCACAGCCGATGCCGCGGCGAGATATTCCAAAATCAAATCCCACCCGATAATCCAGGCCAGAAATTTTCCGAAACTCGCATAAGTATAAGAATAGGCGCTGCCCGCCACCGGGATCATCGCCGCAAATTCCGCATAACACAGCCCGGCCAGAAGGCAGCCCAAGCCCGCAATGGCGAAAGACAGCATGACCGCAGGCCCGGCATAATGCGCCGCCGCTGTGCCGGTGCTGACAAAAATCCCCGCCCCGATAATGACGCCTATCCCCAGCGCCACCAATTGCACGGGCCCCAGAACACGCCGCAATTCCGGCTCGGACTCAAATGCCTTCACATCCACCGGCGTGTTCATCTTCCAGCCCCTATGCTTGAAACGGTCCGCACTGTGGCACGGTCAAAACCCGGATTCCAGCGATGTTGCCCACTCATCAACCGGTCTCTGCCACCAGCCGATATACGCCGGTCTCCCGAATCTCCCGGTCTTCCAGGTCCCGCGTGGTCTGGACGTTATACAAGGCCAGCCGTTCAACACCCGTTTTGGGGAAATAGCTCCGTCCCGGATCACCCAGCAGAACCAGCGCCCCGCGCGCTTGATGCGCCATCAGCCAGCCCAGCAATTTTTCCGCTAAAGGCCGCTCGTAACACACATCCCCGCAGAGCAGCACATCCCACTGGCTCTCTTCGCCCAGCATATCCTGCGCCGTCACATCCAGGGTCACCGCATTGGCCAAAGCATTGGCGGCAATCGCGCAGCCCGCAAATATATCAATATCCGCCGCCAGCACCGATTGCGCCCCCGCCATGGCCGCGGCAATCGCCACCAGCCCCGACCCGGACCCGAAATCCAGCACCCGCTTGCCCGCCACCAGCTCAGGATTGTCCAGCAGATAGCGCGCCAAAGCCTGCCCCCCAGCCCAGGCAAAGGCCCAGTAAGGCGGCGGCACACCCATCTCCTCCAGCTCTTCCTCGGTCTTGCGCCACAGCGGCACAACCTCGGTCGCCAGATGCAATAGTATTTCCGGCACCAAAGGCGGCGGCAGCAATTCCGTATTATCCAGAATAAACCGGCCCGGATCAGTCACGTGAAAATCGGTCGTACAATGAATATCGGCACGGCCAGTTCAGGCATGAAAAGCTCCGCTAACCGTTAATTCCAAATCCCTAATACAAACATCACCCCAGCGATAAGCGCCCCGGTCTCCCGGTTCGCTCGAAACAGTTTCAAACTCATCGCGCCATCGCGCATATCCAGCATCCGCAATTGCCAGAATAAATGTCCCGCGGGCAAAATCATCAAAACCAGCCCCCAGGCAGGCCAGTAAGACCCCAGCCCCGCCAGCGCGATCAACGCCACCATGGCCGCATAAAAGCGCATGATCCAAATGGGGCTGTCCGCGCCAAACAAGCGCGCGGTCGATCGCACACCAATCAGCGCGTCATCTTCCACATCCTGTAAGGCGTAAATCGTGTCATAGCCCAGCGTCCAGAAAAAACATCCGGCATAAAGCAACAGGGCAGGGGGCGTGATCTCGCCTGTCATGGCGGCAAAACCAAGTAAGGCGCCCCAGTTAAAGGTCAGCCCCAGCCAGGCCTGCGGCCACCAAGTAATCCGCTTCATGAACGGATAGGCCGCCACCAGCAATAATGACGCCGCCCCCAGCACAATCGTGAACAGATTGAATTGCAGCAGAATAATCAGCCCGGCCAAACATTGCAGCGCCAGAAACAACCAGGCGGTCCGCACACCAATCGCCCCGCTGGGCAAAGGCCGCCCCCGCGTGCGCGCCACCTGCGCGTCAATATCCCGGTCCACAATATCGTTGAAGGTGCAGCCCGCGCCCCGCATCACAATGGCCCCAAGGCCAAACAGCAACACAGTCCACAAATCATCCCATGCGGTGAAACTGCGCCCCTGAACCCCGGCCCCGAGAATCAGGCCAAACAGACAGGGCCAGAACAGCAGCCAAACCCCGATCGGCCGATCCAGCCGCATCAATTGCAAAAAGGGTCGTATCCGCACAGGCATGCCATCAACCCAGGACCGCGCCACAGCATCGGCGGGCCTGTTGGATTTAATGGGGGCTTGCGGATCAGACATCATCTGTATTTCTTATCACATGACACAGAATACAAGTCTCGATCTTCCCGGCGGCCGCCTGCGCCTCTATGTGGATAGTCCGCTGGGCGCAGGCCAGATCATCACCCCGGATAGCGACCAAACCCATTATCTGCTGCATGTGATGCGGGCCAAACAGGGCCAGACCGTCAATCTGTTCAACGGGCGCGATGGCGAATGGCTGGCCCGGATCAGCGAACAGGGCAAACGCCATATCCATCTCACCTGTCTCCAGCAAAGCGCCCCGCAACAAAACGCGCCCGATCTCTGGCTGCTCTTCGCGCCCATCAAAAAAACGCCATCCGATTATCTGGCGCAGAAAGCCACCGAACTTGGCGTCTCGAAACTGCAACCGGTCATCACCCGCCGCACAATTGTCAGCCGCGTCAATCTCGATCGCCTGCGGGCCAATGCGATGGAAGCCGCCGAACAATCAGGCCGCACCGACATCCCCGAAATCGCCGAATCCCAAACACTGGAAAAAAGCCTCGCCCATTGGCCCGCTGATCGCGCCATCCTGTTCTGCGATGAAGCAGGCGACGCAGCCCCCATCACAACAGCCGTACAAAATACTGGCTTCGCCAGATGGGCCATCCTCATCGGCCCCGAAGGCGGCTTCGATCCTCAGGAGCGCAGCTTCATCCGCGCCATACCCCAAGCGATCCCGGTCACATTGGGCCAACGCATCCTGCGCGCCGACACCGCGGCGCTGGCCGCCCTCGCCATCTGGCAATCCGTGCTGGGGGCATAGGCAACAGAACAGCAGGGCGATGGCTTTAAACGCAGCCCTGCAACAACAGACCTAAAGCGCCAGCCAAGCCCATAAATAGGGGGAGGCGGGCAAAAAACCTCAAAACGAACCGTCTTGCCGGTCCGCCTGCCAATGCCTAAATAGCCAGCATCGCAATACAGCGTTCTATAGGCATAAATTTGGGGGCCATCAGCCCCCCTGTCAGGAGGCGTAGCATGTCCATCCCCCAAAACGCGGGCGGCCCCATCGGCTCGCGTGAGGACTTGGTGCGCTATCTCGAAGTCGGTTCAAAACCACGCGATGACTGGCGTATCGGCACCGAGCACGAAAAATTCGTCTACGACCCGCGCACCTACAAACCCATCCCCTATGAGGGCAAGCCCGGCATCCGCCAATTGCTGGAAGGTATGCAACGCTTCGGCTGGTCACCCATTCTGGAAGGCCCCCATATTATCGGCCTGTCGCAAAACGGCGCCTCCCTCAGCCTTGAACCCGGCGGCCAGTTCGAACTCTCCGGCGCGCCGCTCAAAACCGTCCACGACACCTGCGCCGAGGTGAATACCCATCTCGAACAAATCCGTCAGGTCTCCGAAGAGATGGGCGTCGGCATGCTCGGCTTCGGCTTCGCCCCCAATTGGGGCCTCGAAGACGTGCCGCAAATGCCCAAAGGCCGTTACGACATCATGCGCCGCTATATGCCCAAAGTCGGCGGCTATGGTCTGGAAATGATGTTCCGCACCTGCACCGTGCAGGTGAATCTCGATTTCGGCAGCGAAGCCGATATGGTGAAAAAATTCCGCGTCGGCCTGGCGCTGCAACCCGTGGCCTCGGCCCTGTTCGCCAATTCGCCCTTCCGCGACGGCAAGCCCAACGGCTTCCTCTCCTATCGCAGCCATATCTGGACCGATGTCGATAATGCCCGCGCCGGTATGCTGCCTTTCGTCTTCGAAGATGGCATGGGCTTTGAACGCTATGTCGATTATGTCCTCGGAGTCCCGATGTATTTCATCTATCGCGACGGCAAATATATCGACGTCGCAGGTAAATGCTTCCGGGACTTTATCGAAGGTCGTATCCCCGAAGCCAAAGGCATCACGCCCACCATGGCCGATTGGGCAGACCATCTCACAACCATCTTCCCCGAAGTCCGCCTGAAACGTTTTCTGGAAATGCGCGGCGCCGATGGCGGCATCTGGCGGCGCATCTGCGGCCTGCCTGCTCTATGGACCGGCCTCTATTACGATCAGACAGCATTGGATGCCGCCTGGGACCTGGTGAAAGACTGGACACTGGAAGAACGCTGGGCCATGCGCGATGCGGTTCCGCGTCAGGGCTTTCGCACACCATTCCGTACACGGACTGTTGGCGACATCACCAGGGAAATGCTGAAAATATCCGCCGCGGGCCTGCGCCGCCGCGCCGCCGAAGATGGCGTGGGCATGACCGAAGAAGGCTATCTCAATCCCCTGATCGAACTGGCCGAACGCGGCTATACAAGGGCCGAAGAAATGCTGGAGCGTTACAAGGGCGAATGGAAGGGCGACATTACCCGCCTCTTCAAGGATTATAATTTCCTCTAAAACGGCAATATAAAAAGCCCATCCTCATTACGTTTTAAGGCCCGCGCCCAAAGCGCATGGCGGGCCTCAAGCTCACTATAGAGATGCGGAAACAACGCCCCGTCGCGCGACGTTTCCCATTTCAATTCGGTAAGCCGTGCCTCATCCACCGCGACAAGCACCAGATCATCCGCATCCGCATAATAGCGCGCCAGCGTCCCCGCCACCTGATCAGCATTGGAGAAATGCAGAAAACCATCTGCCTGATCTTTAGCCGAGCCAGCATAATGGCCGAGACGCGCCGCCTCGGCCCATTCCGCCCTCTGTACGATTTTAAAAATCATCGCGTTTAAACATTTCAGGCCGCTTGCGCCGTGCCACCCACGGTCATGCCATCAATTTTCAGGCTCGGCTGGCCCACACCCACCGGCACACTCTGGCCATTCTTGCCGCAAACACCGACACCCGTATCCAGCTTCATATCATTGCCGATCATGGAAATGCGCTGCATCACTTCTGGCCCATTGCCAATCAGCGTCGCGCCCTTGATCGCAGGCCCGATCTTACCCTTTTCGATCAAATAGGCTTCGGTGCAGGAAAACACGAATTTCCCACTCGTAATATCAACCTGCCCACCACCGAAATTGACCGCATAAACGCCCTTATCGACACTCGCCAGAATTTCCTCCGGCGTGTGCTGGCCTTCCAGCATATATGTATTAGTCATACGCGGCATCACCGCATGGGCATAGGATTGCCGCCGCCCATTGCCGGTTTCCGCCACGCCCATCAGCCGCGCATTCTGGCGATCCTGCATAAAGCCCTTCAGAATCCCGTCCTCGATCAACACAGTGCGCGATGTCGGCGTCCCTTCATCATCGATGCTGAGCGAGCCGCGCCGCCCGCCCAATGTGCCATCATCCACCACGGTCACACCGGGCGCCGCCACGCGCTGTCCCAGCGATCCGGCAAAGGCGCTGGTCTTCTTGCGATTGAAATCGCCTTCCAGCCCGTGTCCCACCGCCTCATGCAGCAGAACACCCGGCCAACCCGGCCCCAAGACAACCGGCATCTCGCCAGCCGGCGCAGGCACCGACGACAAATTCACCAAAGCCTGCCGCAAGGCCTCATCCACCGAGGCCCGCCAGTAATCCGGTGCCAGATAAATCTCATAGCCGCCGCGCCCGCCGCCGCCATGGCTGCCCGATTCCTGCCGCCCGTTTTCCTCGACCACGACCGATACATTCAGCCGCACCAGCGGCCGCACATCCCGATAGGTCTCGCCGCCAGGCCGCAAAATCTCGACATGCTGCCATTCCCCGGCCAGCGAACAGGAGACCTGCTTCACCCGCGGATCGCGCCCGCGGGCATATGCATTCATTTCCTGCAAAAGCGAGACTTTGGCCTCGAAATTCGCCGAACCCAGCGGGTCTGCGTCGGAATAAAGCTTCACATTGCTCCGCTGCGGCCCCAGCGCCAGAAACCCGCCATGGCCCTGCGCCACCGCCCGCACCGTATCAGCCGCCCGCTGCATCGCCGCTTCCGAAAGGTCCGACGCATGGGCATAACCCGTCACTTCGCCAGCAACAGCCCGCAGCCCAAAGCCCTGCATCGTGTCAAAACTCGCGGCCTTCAACCTTCCATCGTCAAAGGCAAATGATTCACTCTGGCGATATTCCAGAAACAGCTCGCCATCATCCGCTCCCTTGAGCGATTGATCTACCAACCCCTGCACGCGATTACGGTCCATTCCGGTGCGGTCAAAAAACAAGTCGGCAGCCATAGGTGATCTCCGGTTGTGCTGTAGCTTTATATAGTAAGGTTTGCCCGCCTTACGCCCCCCTGCCAAGTCCTTATGGTAAAAGGGAAATTCCCGTGTGCCACAAGGTCGCAATGACTTCCTGTGCCTGCGAAGCGTAAATCGCTTCTGGAATCGGGGGTTTGCGAGCGCCGCATGCGTGCTCGCCGATCATATTGCGAGGTCGTCGGATGTTCCTCAGAAAATTTGGTTTAGGCGTAACGGGGCTTCTGGCCACGGCGGGGCTCATGGCCTCGACAGTGGCGGCGGTCGCGGGTCAACCTGAACCGTGGCAGATTGGTCTTCAAGCCGCCGCGTCGCCGGTGATGGAGCGGATTGACGATTTTCACCGTCTTCTGCTGTACATCATTGTGGCGACCTCGGTTTTGGTCCTGGCGCTGCTGGTATGGATTGCCATTCGCTATAACAAGCGCGCCAATCCCATCCCCAGCAAGACGTCACATAATACGCTGATCGAAGTGGTGTGGACCGTCGTCCCCGTGATCATCCTCGTGATCATCGCGATCCCGTCTTTCAAGCTGCTCTATTATCAAGAAACCATCCCGACCCCTGACGTCACGATCAAGGCCATCGGCAAGCAGTGGTTCTGGACCTACGAATATCCCGGCGCGAACATGCAGTTCGACTCCATCGGCCTGACCGATGAAGACGCCGCCAAGCAAAAGCGTCCGCGCCTGCTCGCCACCGATAATGTGATCGTGGTGCCGGTGAACAAAGTCGTGAAGATGGAAGTCACCGCGGCGGACGTGATCCATAGCTGGACCATTCCGGCCTTCGGCGTGAAGATGGACGGCATTCCTGGCCGCCTGAATCACACATGGTTCAAAGCCACCCGCGAAGGCATCTATTACGGCCAGTGCTCTGAACTTTGCGGCGCACGCCACGCCTTTATGCCGATCGAAGTGCACGTCGTCAGCCAGAGCGGCTATGACGCATGGCTGTCCGAAGCGAAAACCAAATTCGCTGCGATCGAACCCGCAACACACGTCGCGCTCGCGAAATAATAAGGACGAACAGAAATGGCTGATCTGGCCCACGCGCATGCTGACCATCCCACGGGATGGCGCCGCTACGTCTATTCGACGAACCACAAAGACATCGGCATGATGTATCTCTACTTCGCGATCATTGCGGGGATCGTGGGGGGGCTGCTGTCGGTTGCGATGCGTGCCGAACTGGCTGAGCCGGGTATGCAAATTTTCGCCAACCCGCATACATTCAACGTGTTTGTGACAGGCCACGGCCTGATCATGGTCTTCTTCATGG
>CAZOJG010000037.1:0-515 GCA_964580115.1 uncultured Rhizobium sp. | reverse complement strand
GATGATCGGCGCGCCGGACATGGCCTTCCCCCGCCTGAACAATATTTCCTTCTGGCTGCTGCCATTCTCTTTCACCTTGCTGATCCTCAGCATGTTCGTGGAAGGTGACTCTGGTGGCCTCGGTTCCGGCGGTGGCTGGACAGCCTATGCCCCGCTTTCCACCTATGGCTCGCCCGGCCCGTCGATGGATCTCGTGATCCTCTCGCTGCATATCGCCGGTGCATCGTCCATTCTGGGTGCGATCAACTTCATCACCACCATCTTCAATATGCGCGCGCCGGGCATGACCCTGCACAAGATGCCGCTCTTTGTCTGGTCGGTGCTGGTGACCGTGTTCCTGCTGCTTCTGTCATTGCCTGTGCTGGCCGGTGCCATCACCATGCTGCTGACAGACCGTAACTTCCAGACCGCCTTCTTCAATCCGGCAGGTGGTGGCGACCCCGTCCTGTACCAGCATCTGTTCTGGTCAGAACAGATCCTGGTACAGGACGGGGTCGCCACCACCTGCCGGATTG
>CAZOJG010000036.1:0-14836 GCA_964580115.1 uncultured Rhizobium sp. | reverse complement strand
CAGGCCGTAATCTTTCTCAATGCATCAAGCTGGGCCGGGCTTATCTGCCAATTGGCGGCTTCGATATTGGCGTCGATTTGTTCGGGTTTGGTTGCGCCGGCAATGACGGAGGCGACGCGGCTTTCACCCAATAAGAAACCGAAAGCCAGGCTTAGAAGACTGCGCCCCTGGTCTTTGGCATAGGTTTGTAAGCGGGCGACTTTATCAAGATTGGCCTGGGTCATGTAGCGATCCACCAAATTGGGCATGACCGCAAAACGCGTTCCGTCGGGCGCGGCCTGAGACGGATTATATTTTCCGGTCAGCAAGCCACCGGTAAGCGGATAATAGGGGAGCAAGCTCATGGAATGCGTTGCCAGCGTGGGGATCAGCCCATCTTCGGCACCACGCACCAGAAGACTATATTCATCCTGAGAGGTTACAAATTCGGCCAACTGATTTTTGGCGGAAATGTCTTTCGCCTGAGATATATCTGAGGGCTGCAAATTAGAGCAGCCGAGATAACGCACCTTACCGGATTGCACCAGATCGGTGAGGGCTTGCAGCGTTTCATCCATGGGCGTCGTCGCATCAGGGACATGCAATTGATAGAGATCTATCCAATCGGTGCGCAATCTTTTCAGGCTGGCCTCGACCGCGTCGAATATATAACGCCGTGACGCGCCCGAGCTTTGACCACTATCATCCATCGGCAGGCCAAATTTTGTGGCGAGTGTGATTGATTTCCGGCGCGATCCCAGGATTTCGCCAAGCTGGCTCTCAGAGCCGCCGCGATTCCCGTAGAAATCGGCGGTGTCGAAAAAAGTAATTCCTTTTTCCAGCGCCCGATCGACGACAAGGCGGGAGGCCTCTACCGGTAAACGACCAAAATTATTGCAGCCGAGCCCAACCGCCGAGACTTTGAGCGTGGTTGAGCCTAAGGCACGTTGTTCCATATCCGCATTTCCTTTTATTGCTATGCAAACCAATCTAGCCGGTCTTGCATGGCGAGGAAAATGCGAAGCTTAGGTTTTAGATTCCGCATAGCTGGGAAAGGGGCCCAAGGGGAATGGTTGTTCGTCTCGTACGAAGGTCATAAAAGCCAGCAATTCCCAAAGATATTGAATGACACTAAGTGTGACGCGGCGCAATTCCTCGTTCACCTTACCATTTAAAAGGACATTGATGAATTGGATCGCGCCCAGCAGCACGACGATCCAGAAGGCAAAATAGGCGATCAGGCCGAATAGAAGTGAATAAAGCAGACGTGACAGAGGAAATGGCGCTCGCTGATTGGGGCCGGCCGATGGCGGGGCCTCATTCGAACTCTCATTTGTTGGGGCAGCTTCAGGCATATAACCCTCCCTATCCGATACGGGGCCACTCTATGGCTGGGATGGCCCGCCCTCTATAGCTAGGAGGCGTGGCCAGAGGCTTCAAGGCGTCTGAGGTAATTTGGCCATTCTGTCGAAGACGCTGACAAAAATCAGGCCCGCGAAATAGCCACCCAGATGGGCTTGCCATGCGATCAGGCGGACCTGGCCATCCATACCGATACCGCTTAAGCCCGCCAGCAGATTAGCGCCCAGCCAGAACAGGGTGAAGGTGATGATGGGCCGGGAGAACAAAGGGGCGAGCGAAGCCCCATATGGGTTGATCCGGCCGCGTAACATACGGATCGAGGCCCCCATCAAGCCTGATATGGCACCCGACGCACCGATGACGGGGGCGTCGGAACCCCAATTGGTGGCCAGATGGGTCAGGGAGCCAGCCAAGGCGCAGAGGAAAAATAGAGCAAGGAAGAGGGGCGTTCCCAAACGCCGGGCAACTACCGGGCCGAAAGCCAGCAACCAAAGACAGTTTATCGCCAGATGGGTAAAATCGGCATGGAGGAATAAATAGGTCACGAAAGGTATGGCTTGGGCGAGCCATGAGCCAGGATCGACCCCGTGCAACCCCAGATAAAGACTGGAATAACGGGCTGGGATAAAGGCGAAATTGATCAGTAGAACCTCCTCAACCCAGAGCGGCGTAACAGCCGTGACGAGATAGATGAGGGCCAGAATGGCCAACAGCCACCAGATGATGGCAGGTGCCCGCAGCATGGGCTGGCGTGAGGCAGAATTACCTTCAGAAAGCGTCATTCCAGATACCTTATAGGTGACATGCCTGCTTCAAATGATAGGAGGCGCCTTAGCCCTGATACAGGAATCGCACGACAGCTAAACTCTGTCACCTTGCTAAATGAGCCACAATTTAAGGCTTTCTCGAATTGGGCCAATGCCTCTTAGTGGCCTGCCGATTGCCCTCATGGCACCTTTATGCGCATTGCAATTTATCACGAGATGGCCAGCTCACGGTTTCAACCATGACTGGATCGCCGTCACGCAAAGACGTGACGATTTCAGTGTCATCATCGGCAGGAACAACCAGCCAAATCGTTGTTGCCCCCCATTAAGTGAGGTGCATTCAGTTCCTGCGTTGTGAAGGGGGAGATTTATCCGGATTTTTTGCGCGCAAATGCAGGCTTTGATTGCAAAGAGCCAGTTGCACCCACTTCGGCGGATATTATGATGGCTGCAGGAAACGCTTTGTATTCGCCCTAAAATAATGTGTCCGCGCGATGCGCGAGAACACAAAAAGACGAATGCAGCCATGGAGTTATACGAAGCTCAATGAGCAAGGATTCGGCTGAAGGGCTGGACATGCCGCAGATGCGGCAGCAGCCAGAGATGCAGGCCGGGACAGGGACATCGCCCACCCGCTCTCGGAACATCCCATCTATTGGGATGCCGCCCACCAATATTCAGGACCCCAACTACTTTCACAAAGTAGTCGATTGCCAATGGGCCTGCCCTGCTCATACGCCGGTTCCGGAATATATCCGGCTGATTGCGGATGGCCGATATTCCGATGCCTATATGATCAACTGGAAATCCAATGTATTTCCGGGCGTTCTGGGCCGCACCTGTGATCGCCCTTGCGAGCCTGCTTGTCGGCGAGGCCGCGTGGAAGAAGAGCCGGTCGCTATTTGCCGCCTTAAACGCGTCGCCGCCGATCACAAAGACGATATACATCACCGCCTGCCGCCGCGGCCCGAACACATGAATGGCAAGCGGATTGCATTGGTTGGCGCGGGTCCTTCTTCGATGACTGTCGCGCGGGATCTGTTGCCGCTTGGCTATCATGTCACCATCTTCGATGGCGATAAGGCGGCCGGGGGTATGATGCGGACACAGATTCCGAAATTCCGCCTGCCCGAAAGCGTACTGGATGAAGAATGCGGCTATATTTTAGGGCTGGGCCCCGAAACACGTTTTGGCAGCCGGGTAGATAGCCTGACGCATTTATTGGCAGATGATTATGACGCCATCTTCATCGGCTGCGGCGCACCGCGCGGACGTGACCTGATTTTGCCTGGACGCGCTGAAGCTGCCGCCAATATTCATATCGGGATTGATTGGTTATCCAGCGTTTCGTTCGGCCATATTGATAAAATCGGGCGACGGGTGATTGTTCTGGGCGGCGGCAACACGGCCATGGATTGCTGTCGCACCTCGCGGCGCATGGGCGGGGAAGATGTGCGCGTTGTGGTGCGATCCGGCTTTGAAGAGATGAAAGCGTCGCCCTGGGAAAAAGAGGATGCGCAGGTCGAAGGCATCCCCATTCACAATTATCTTGTTCCAAAATCATTTACCCATGATCAGGGTAAGCTGACAGGCGTTATCTTTGAAAAGGTCGAAGCCCGGCGGGATGGAAAAGGCCGCCGCCAGCTAATGCCCACGGGCGAGCCCGACATCCATATGGAATGTGATGATGTGCTGATTGCAGTGGGACAGGAAAACGCCTTTCCATGGATTGAACCTGACAGCGGCGTTGAATTTGACCAATGGAACATGCCGATTGTTGATACGGTTACATTTCAATCCCGCAATCCGCGGGTGTTTTTTGGCGGCGACGCAGCCTTTGGCCCTAAAAACATTATCTGGGCAGTGGCCCATGGCCATGAGGCGGCGGTCTCTATCGATTTATTCTGTCGCGGCGAAAGCTTGTGCCAGCGACCTTCGCCTTTGACCAATCTGGTTAGCCAGAAAATGGGCATCCATGAATGGTCCTATGATAATGACGTATCATTGGACCTTCGATTTAAAGTCCCTCACGCGCCTAAAGAAAAGACATTGAAAGACGTTCTACTGGAAGTGGAGCTGGGCTTCACGCGAGAGCAAGCCTTTCTGGAAGCGCAGCGTTGTCTGAATTGCGATATCGAAACCGTTTTCGAACGCAAACTCTGCATTGAATGCGACGCTTGCGTGGACATATGCCCCGTGGACTGCATTACATTCACGCCCAATGCAGAAGAAGATTTGCTGCGCCCCATGCTAAGCGTGCCTGCGCTGAACCGGACACAGGACCTTTACATATCTGACACGCTGAAAACCGGTCGGATTATGGCTAAAGATGAGGATGTCTGCCTGCATTGCGGGCTTTGCGCGGAACGCTGTCCTACCGGCGCATGGGATATGAAGAAATTTGCGATTGAACTTGCACAGGCCGGATCATCATGCAGAGCCGCATAAATGCGACGAATGATTTCGTTGTTAAATTCGCCAATGTGAATGGATCAGGCTCGGCCAGCGCGAATGAGCTGTTCGCCAAATGTGTTTTACGCATGGGCGTACCCGTGGCATCACGGAATATATTTCCATCAAATATTCAAGGCCTACCCACCTGGTATGAAATCCGCGTTTCCGGCGATGGCTGGCTGGGGCGACGAGGCGGCGTGGATATGATGGTCGCGATGAACCCGCAGACATGGGACAAGGATATCGCGTCGATCGATGAGGGTGGATATCTGCTCTATGATTCTACCAAGCCGATGCCGAAATCAAAATTTCGCGACGATATTCATATCATTGGCGTGCCGCTCACGGAGATTTGCAACCAAGTCTATGAAGACCCGCGGCAGAGGCAGCTGTTTAAGAACATTATCTATATTGGCGCTTTGGCCAGCCTGCTGAATATTGAAACCGACGTTGTGAAGGCGCTTCTGACAGAGCAATTTCGAAAAAAGCCGCAATTGATCGAGTCTAATATTCAGGCGTTTCATCTGGGCTATGACTATGCGCAAGCCCATTTGCGCAATGATTGCGATCTTGCGATCTTGCGCATGGACAGAGTAGGCGACCGCATTTTTATCAATGGTAATGATGCCGCTGGGCTGGGCGCAGTCTATGGCGGTGCGACTGTATGCGCATGGTATCCAATCACACCATCCACATCAGTGGCCGAGGCCTTCACAAAACATTGCCGCACCTATCGCATTGACCCGGAAACCGGAAAAAACAATTTCGCCATTGTGCAGGCTGAAGATGAAATCGCCGCCATTGGCATGGTGATCGGTGCCGGGTGGAACGGCGCACGCAGCTTTACCGCGACGAGCGGGCCGGGCATATCCTTAATGCAGGAATTCTTTGGTCTGGCTTATTTTGCGGAAATTCCTGCCGTGATCTATGACATTCAGCGCGGCGGGCCATCGACCGGCATGCCGACGCGCACGCAGCAATCTGATATTATGGCAGCAGCCTATGCCAGCCATGGTGACACAAAGCATATTCTGCTGATCCCGAAAGACCCACATGAATCATTCGGGTTTTCTGCTGCTGCCTTTGATTTAGCAGAACGGTTGCAAACACCCGTCTTTGTGATGATGGATCTGGATATCGGCATGAATGAGTGGCTTTGCGAGCCACTGCGTTGGGATGACAGCCGCAGCTATGATCGCGGCAAAGTGATGGGATATGATGACCTGGAGAGCGGGCGGGAATTCGGCCGCTATCTCGATGTAGATGGGGATGCCATTCCTTATCGCAGCCTGCCCGGCACCCATCCAACCCGCGGGGCCTTTTTCACACGCGGCACCAGCCGCAACCCTTATGCCAAATATAGCGAGGAGGGCGCGGTTTATGTCGACAATATGCAGCGCTTGCTGCGGAAGTTTGAGACTGCGAAATCACTCGTCCCGGCACCTATACGTAGAAACGCAAAACATGCCACCCAATATGGCGTGATCTATTATGGATCGACCAGCGTCGCTATGGCGGAGGCGCTGACATCCCTTGAAGCACAAGGGCTGCATTTGGACACGCTGCGCATTCGGGCCTTTCCGTTCAGCGATGAAGTGGCGGACTTTATTACCGAGCATGAGCAAGTGTTCCTTGTGGAGCAAAACAGGGATGCCCAGATGGCGGCTTTAGTAAGCCATGAATGCGCCATCGATCCGGCGCGGATCGTCTCGATACTGCATTATGATGGCACGCCTGTGACAGCGCGATTTATTACGCAGGCGATTTCTGATCGTTTAACATTATCCAATCGCAAACAGGCGGCGGAATAGGTTTCGATGACATATATTACAAAGCCCAAGCTGCATCACCCGAGCCTTGTTCCAAACGCGCTGGGATTTACTCATCGTGATTATGAAGGGTCGATTTCTACCCTTTGCGCGGGATGCGGGCATGATTCCATAAGCGCATCTCTTATTCAGGCCTGTTATGAACTATCGATTGAGCCGCATCGCGTGGCCAAATTATCGGGCATCGGATGCTCGTCCAAAACGCCGGATTATTTTCTAGGGAACAGCCATGGCTTCAATAGCGTTCATGGGCGCATGCCCAGCGTACTCACCGGCGCAAATCTAGCCAATCGGGATTTGCTTTACTTAGGCGTATCCGGCGACGGGGATTCCGCCTCTATTGGCCTTGGCCAGTTTGCCCATTGCGTTCGCCGCGGCGTGAACATGGTTTATGTCTGCGAGAACAATGGTGTTTATGGCCTGACGAAGGGGCAATTTTCGGCCACAGCAGATAGAGGCTCCAAGAGCAAAGCTGGCGGGCTGAATAGCGATTCACCGATCGATCTTGTGAGCCTGGGATTGGTGCTGGGCGCAAGCTTTGTAGGACGCAGCTTTTCCGGTGATAAAAAGCAGCTTGTCCCGCTTTTAAAGGCGGCTCTTTCGCATAAGGGGTCTGCCATCATTGATGTGATCAGCCCATGCGTTCAGTTCAACAATCATGCGGGCTCTACCAAGTCCTATGATTTTGTACGAGCTCATAATGAGGCCGTGAACAGGCTGGATTTCATGCCCGCTAAAACCGAGATCACCGTGGATTACGAGCCGGGAACTGTGGAAAACGTGGTGCAGCATGATGGATCGGTAATCCGGCTATCTAAATTGCATCCGGATTACGATCCGCGGAACCGGCAGGCGGCGCTCACCTATTTGCAGGCCAAGGCGGCGTTAGGCGAAGTTGTCACAGGCTTGCTTTTTGTAGACCCAGATGCAGAAGATTTGCATACCAGCCTGAATACGGTGGATATCCCACTCAATCAGCTGGATGAAAGCGCACTATGTCCCGGCTCTGCAAACTTATCGGCCCTGAATGACACCTATCGCTGAGCTGCCTATTGATATCGCTGCATTCCGCGCTGCGGAACTTCAGACTGAGCCATTTCCATACGCTATCGTTCCGCGCTTTGTGCGGGCGGAGGCGATTGCGGCCCTTCAAACCGACTTTCCGGATATTGTCCTGCCCGGCAGTTTTCCATTACCCAGCTTAAACTATGGATCAGCCTTTCGGCAGTTCATGGATGCCATCCAAGGCGATGCGTTCAGGGGGGCGGTGGAGGAGAAATTTTCGATTGGTTTGGGGGGGCGGCCCACCATGGTGACGGTGCGGGGGATCAGCCGGGCGGAAGACGGGCAGATCCACACGGATAGCGTGACTAAGCTGATCACTGTGCTGATCTATATGAACGGGCGATGGGAAAGTCCTGTGGGGCGGCTGCGACTATTGCGGAGACCGGATAATCTGCAGGATGTCATTGCGGAAGTGCCTCCGGACGAGGGGACGCTGCTGATCTTTCGTAATCAGCCCAATGCCTGGCATGGTTTCGAGGCCTTTGAAGGGCCCCGCCGTGTGATCCAGTTGAACTGGGTGCGTGATAATGGCGTCGTGTGGCGAGAACAGACCCGGCACCGCATCAGTGCTTATTTCAAACGCTTACGCGCCTGATGCTGTCTTTTTCGGCGGTTTGATATTGGGCAGGAAAATCGCCAACAGACCAAGCAATGGCAGGAACGAGCACAGACGATAGACATATTCGATGCTGGTGAGATCGGCGATATAACCCATCACCGCCGCACCGACCCCGGCGACGCCGAAGCTCATACCGAAAAACAGGCCAGAGACCATGCCTACCTTGCCGGGCATCAATTCCTGACCATAGACGACAATGGCGGAAAAGGCGGAGGCCAGGATCACCCCGATCACCATGCTGAGGACGCCTGTCCAGAACAGATTGGCGTCGGGCAAAATCAAGGTGAAGGGCAAGGGCGCCAGCACAGAGAACCAGATGACATATTTGCGGCCAAAGCGATCCCCCACCGGGCCGCCGAGCAATGTGCCGACAGCAACCGCGCCCAGAAACATAAAAAGATGTATCTGGGCGTTGAGGACCGAGACCTGAAACTTATGGATCAGGAAAAATGTGTAATAGCTGATCATGCTGGCCATGTAGAAATGTTTGGAGAAGATCAGCAGCACGAGCACGCCCATCAGGAATTTGATCCGGCGATCGGATAATTTGGGCAGATGAGCTATGTTTTGCGCCTGGCTTTTCATGCGCTGCAAGCCGTGATTTTTGTACCAGATGCCGACATTCCACAGCACCAGAATCGCCACCAGCGCGACCAAGGCATAAAGGGCGATACGGGCCTGCGCGAAGCTGCCGACAACAAGCGCCGCGGCCAAGGGGCCGATCGCCGTGCCGAAATTGCCGCCGACCTGAAAAACAGATTGCGCCAGACCGGGGCGGGGCCCGGACGCCATGCGGGCGACGCGGGAGGATTCCGGGTGGAAGACCGAGGAGCCCATGCCGACGAGCCCCGCCGCGATCAGCAGCACAGCATAATTGCCGGCCACGGAGAGGAGCAGCATACCGCAGAGCGTGAACAGCATGCCGAAGGGCAGGGAGAACGGCATGGGGCGGCGGTCGGCATACCAGCCAATGGCGGGCTGCAGCAGGGAGGCGGTGCAATGGAAGACGAAGGCGACCAGACCTATCTGGGTGAAGTTGAGGTCGAAGCCGGTCTTGATCATGGGATAGATGGCAGGCAGCAGGGCCTGCATCATGTCATTGAGGAAATGGCAGAAGGAGACAGCCAGCAAAACCGTGAAGCTGGTGGAATGAACTGTGGCGGGGGCTACTGTGGCGGGCTGGCTCATGAGACTGACTTATAACCAGACAACTTTATCAGCCAATGGACAGGAAGACATTTCTGCCATGCAAAGATGTTCAATCATATGCGGTGAGCATCCAGGGCGGGCGGCGCGGGGGTCCAGAGGACGTCTTCGATCCGGGGCGCGCCGGTGACCAGCATGACCAGACGGTCAAAGCCCATGGCCACGCCGCTGGCAGGGGGCATCAAGGGCAGCGCCGCCAGCAATTCCTCGTCCAGCGGATAGGTTTCGCCGTAAATCCGCTGTTTCTCGGCCATTTCGGCCTTAAACCGCTGGCGTTGCTCGGCCGGATCCGTGAGTTCGCCGAAACCATTGGCGAGTTCCACACCGCAGATATAAAGCTCGAACCGTTCGGCCAGCCTTGGATCCGCTGGCTTGGCGCGAGCGAGGGCGGCTTCGCAGCGGGGATAATCCAGCAGGAGCGTGGGGCGGGTGCGGCCCAGTTCGGGTTCTATACGCGCCACCAGCACTTTGCTGAATATATCGGCCCAATTGTCATTTTCGGCGACATCGAAACCAGCCCGCTGGGCTTTGCGGGAGAGATGATCACGATCCCCCTCCCCCTTTTCATTCAGGGTCGCCAACAGATCTATGCCAGCATAACGCTGAAAGGCCTCGGCCAGACTGAGCTTTTCCGGCTCGGCCAGGACATCGCATTCTGCCCAATTGAACCTCACTTTTCCGCCAAGGGAGGGGGGGGCTGCGAGGCGCAGGAGATTCAGACAGTCCTGCATCACCGCCTCATAAGGTTCATGCGCGCGATACCATTCTAACATGGAAAATTCGGGTGCATGGAGCGGACCCCGCTCGCGGTTACGAAAAACCCGGGCGAAATCGAAAATCTTTTCCTCGCCCGCCGCCAGCAGCTTTTTTGCAGCAAATTCAGGGGATGTATGGAGATAAACGGGCTGAGACTGACCGCCCGTGCTCAGCATATCGCTGCGGAAAGCATGGAGATGGGCTTCATTTCCCGGCGATGTGGCCAGGATGCCACACTCGACTTCGGTGAAACCCTGATCTTCAAAATAATGCCGGGCGGCGCGCTTGATCTGGCCCCGGCGCAGTAGCAGGGGGCGGCGGTCCCGATGGCGATGGGGATGCCACCATGGGGTGACAGGCTGATCCTTATCCAAAGGCGCCGCCCCTTTCTTTGGCACTGAATTGCTTGGCCATATCTTATTCGCCTGCTATGACCACGCCCCTATATCGCGGTTTTTTCATCATAGAGGTGGCCCTTGGTTTCTGTCATTGCAAGCAATATTCGCAAGGGACATGTCGTCGAAAAAGACGGCAAACTTTATGTCGTGTTGACCGCCGAAAATATCCACCCCGGCAAGGGCACGCCGGTGACCCAACTTGAAATGCGCCGCATTTCGGACGGCGTGAAGGTCAATGAACGCTATAAGACCACGGACTCGCTGGAAAAAGCCTTTATCGAAGAGCGCAGCCAGAACTTCCTCTATCAGGACGGCGACAATTACGTGTTCATGGACCCCGAAACCTTTGATCAGGTGCCGGTGGGGCCGGATGTGATTGGCGATATGGCGGCTTATCTTCAAGAAAATATGGAAGTGCGGCTGTCGCTTTATAATGGTTTGCCAATTTCCATTATTCTGCCGGCGCGGGTGAGCCTGGAAGTGGCGGAAACCGAACCCGTTATGAAGGGCCAGACGGCATCTGGCTCATTCAAGCCCGCGACATTGGTCAATGGCGTGCGCACCATGGTGCCGACCCATATTACAGCCGGCACACGCATTGTTGTATTGACGGAAGATGGCTCTTACGTCGAACGCGCCAAGAGTTAAATGGCTAGGGCGCAGCTTCGTTAGGCGTAGCCCATCACCGCTTTGACTTCGAGAAATTCGCGGAAGCCGTGTTCGCCCCATTCGCGGCCAGTGCCCGATTGTTTATAGCCGCCAAAGGGCGCTGAGAAATCGGCATTTGCGCCATTGAGATGAACATTGCCTGTGCGCAATTGTTTGGCGACCGCGCGGGCGTGATCCAGATCACCGGATTGCACATAGCCTGATAAGCCATAGACCGTATCATTGGCCTGACGGATGGCATCCTCTTCGCTGTCATAGGGCAGCATGCTGAGGACAGGGCCGAAAATTTCTTCGCGTGCGATGGTCATATCATTTGTGACATTGGCGAAGATGGTGGGCCGCACATAATAGCCGCGATTAAGACCTTCGGGACGTCCAAGACCGCCCGCGATCAAGGTGGCGCCGTCTTCGATGCCTTTTTGAATCAGACCCTGAATTTTATGGAACTGGGCTTCGCTGACGACAGGGCCGAGGCGCGTATCTTCGGCCGTGGGATCGCCCACTTTGGCTTTGGCTGCGGCTTTGATGGCGATTTCAATCGCCTGATCCTGCAGATGACGCGGCACGAACATGCGTGTGGGGGCGTTGCAGCTTTGGCCCGAATTGGAAAAGCAATTGCTGACGCCCTGCGAGACGGATTTTTGCAAATCGGCATCTTGGAGAATGATATTGGCGGATTTGCCCCCCAGTTCCTGGGCTACGCGTTTGACCGTATCGGCCGCGGCCTTTGCCACCGCGATACCGGCGCGGGTGGAGCCGGTAAACGACATCATATCAATGCCGGGATGTGACGACATGGCTTCGCCCACATCTGCGCCATCACCATTGATCAGATTGAAAACACCGGCGGGAACACCGGCTTCGTGGAGGACCTGCGCGAAAAGCAGCGCACTGATGGGCGCGACTTCGGAGGGTTTGAGCACCATGGTGCAACCCGCCGCCAAAGCCGGCGCAACTTTGCAGGTGATCTGATTGATAGGCCAATTCCACGGCGTGATCAGGCCGCAAACACCGACAGGTTCATAGAGCAAAGCGGTGCCGCCCTTGATCTGTTCAAAGTCGAAACGCTTTAGAATATTGATCGTCTCATTGATATGACCGACGCCGGTGGCGGCTTGCGCGGCCCGCGCGAAGTTAAGGGGCGCGCCCATTTCCGCAGAAATCGCGGCGGCTATATCGGCATAATGTTTTTGATAGCTGTTCAGGATGGCTTCGAGCAATTCCAACCGTTCTGCGCGACTTGTTTTAGAGAAACTTTCAAATGCATGGCGGGCGGCCGCCACCGCAAGATCGACATCTGCTTTGGAGCCGAGGCTGATACGGGCAAAGCTTTCCTCGGTAGCGGGATTGATGACATCCAGCAGCTTTGGCTGAACCGGGTCCACCCATTGTCCATCAATGTAGAATTGCTGCGTATTTTGCGGGAGATATTGCATGATGGGCGGCCCTGTTTATGGAAAGCCTATGAAACCATATTCGCCATGCAGGGGCAAAGGGCGCGGGCGACCCAGGCGCAAACCAGGCGCCATGAACATTCAAACGCTTCGTCTTTAGAAATTTCTGCTGTCATAAGCCCAATGTAACAAAGCCTGTCTTTGGCGCGGGCGGCAAAAGGGATCACCCGGGGTGCAATGGGCTTTGATCTGGCCGATATGGCGGCGCATGGCGAGCCAGCGACCGATCTGGCGCGCATCATCTGACATGCGTCGCCCGCGATAGTAACGACAATACCATTGGAACCAACCGCGCGGATCATCCGGGTGCAACCAGCCTTTAGCTTGCCATATGGAGAGTGGCTGGCTGGCCTGAATGCCGAAATAATTCAGGCTGTGATCGGGCGGGCCTTTTGCGAGCTTTGCTTTGGTGAACCAGTTGGCGGGAAATTCGGCGTGGCAATCGCGCAAGTACACACCGCTAAAAATGCCCAAAGCGAGCATTTGTTTGGGGCTGAGTTCCGGCTTGAAGCGCAGATCGCTGGGCGCGCCCTCATCCGCATCCAGCGCATAGCTATAATCGGATTGCATTTTATCATGGACATGGATTTGGGCAGGGATGCGGGAGCGGCCAGGCATCAGAGTTTTTGCGCGGGGCGTTTGGGGAGATCTCGGATCACGGCTTTGGGCGCGCGATCGGCGCGAAAGAGGCCCCAATGCGCCTCTTCGGGATGATGGCCGCCGCCGACGATGTCGTCTTGCAGGCGCCAGGGCGCATCGAAGGCGCTGAAATAGGAAAAGCTTTGTTGCTTTGAGGGTGGGAAGGTTTTTTCCAGCGCGCGATAGAAATTCTGCTGCGCCGTTTCGCTATAGCCAGAGGCCTGCGGAGAGGTGGGGATGCCGGTTTCTTTGACGAGGATTGGGCCGGGGAATTTTTGAGACAGCAATTTTGTGACATTGACGACGAAATCTGCCCAGTTTTGCGGCTGACCCTTTTGAAACCAGCTTTCAAAGATCGGGTGGATATTCACCAGCATGAAATCGATCTCTTTGAGGACGAGGGCGGATTGGGGCTGATCGATATATTCGGCAAAACTTTCTGTCGTGGTCAGCGGCATATTGGGCAAATCCTGGCGCAATTGTTTGAGCGCATTTGCGAGCTGAGACCAGTCGGCGCGTTTGGCGAGCACCATTTCATTGCCGAGATTGAGCCCTGCGACCAATTTGGGTTGGCGGCGCGCGGCGTTTATGGCGTTTTGAACCTCCCTCCGATCACGGAAATCCCACACACCTAGAATCACGGCACGGAAATTTAAGGTGGCGGCGAGATCGGCGATGCGTTCGCCGCCGGCCTGGGCGCCATAGGTGATGAGACAATCAAAATAGGGGCGCAGGATTTTGAGGTCGCTCACAATGCTTTGATCGCTGGCCGGACTGAGCACGCCATTGATCGCCTGAAGTGCGGTGGGTTGATAGGTGATGAAACGCCCATTTTGCAGGGCGGATTGCAGAGAGGCGAGCGGGGCGCGGGAGGTAGAAGCTGCCGCTGCGCGCGGGAAGAGTGTGGCCAGGAGGGGAAGAAGAAAGGCGCTGCGCCTGCTGATCTGCATGGGGCAAGGCTGGACTATCCCGGCGTAAAACGAAAGCGGCCGAAGGATTAAAAAACAAAAACAAAAAAACAAAAGCCCCGCGCTCTTGCGAGCACGGGGCTTTGTTCAAAGGCGGGATCCGTTTCCGTGTGGAAACGTGCTCATCATCTTTTATCTGTCCTTAGCAGGACTGGCAGCGACCGACTCTCCCGCGGCTTGAGCCGCAGTACCATAGGCGCTGGGAGCTTTGACGGCCGAGTTCGAAATGGGATCGGGTAGAATTCCCCCGCTAAGACCACCAGTCCGGCAAAGGACAGACAAAGATGTACGACACTTTAAGAAGCTGTTTTTTAGTTTGTTATGTCTGGCTTTGTTTCCAGACATGGAACGAGTGCTGGCGTTCAAGCCAATCGAGCTATTAGGACCAGTAAGCTCAACGCATTGCTGCGCTTACACACCTGGCCTATCGACGAGGTAGTCTTCCTCGGCTCTCAAGCGAAACCTGGTTTTGAGGTTAGTTTCCCGCTTAGATGCTTTCAGCGGTTATCTAGTCCGTACTTAGCTACTCGGCTGTGCCACTGGCGTGACAACCGATCCACCAGAGGTACGTTCCTTCCGGTCCTCTCGTACTAGGAAGAAATCCTCTCAAGTTTCGAACACCCACGGCAGATAGGGACCGAACTGTCTCACGACGTTCTAAACCCAGCTCA
>CAZOJG010000035.1:0-14845 GCA_964580115.1 uncultured Rhizobium sp. | reverse complement strand
ATGGATAAATTGCCTGCCCCCAAGCCCGGAATCTTGGATATAGCGCCCTATGTCGGCGGTCGCTTCAGCGCGCCGGGCGTGGCTAAAGTGTATAAACTTTCCTCCAATGAGGGGGCGCTGGGGGCCAGCCCCAAGGCGGTCGAGGCCTTCCAGACGGCATCGGCCAAATTGGCGGCCTATCCCGAAGGCAGCGCGGCTTTGCTGCGAGACGAAATCGCCCGCATCTATGGCTTGGATGCGGCGCGCATTGTCTGCGGCAATGGTTCCGACGAATTGCTCACGCTTCTGGCCAATGCCTATCTCCAGCCGGGAGATGAGGTGCTGTTCAGCCGCCATGCCTTTTTGGTTTATAAAATCGCCACCCTCTCCAACAGCGCCGTGCCGGTGGTGGTGGATGAGACCGATCTGAAAGTTGATGTGGCGGCCATGCTGGCGGCGGTGACGCCGCGTACAAAGCTGGTCTATGTCGCCAATCCCAATAATCCGACCGGCAGCTATCTGACCGCCGAGGAATTGCGCCGTCTGCATGCGGGCCTGCCCAGCCACTGTCTGCTCGTGATCGACGCGGCTTACGGCGAATATGTTCGTCGCAATGATTATACGGCGGGGATCGATCTGGTCGCCGAATTCGATAATGTGGTGATGACCCGTACATTTTCAAAAATCTACGGGCTGGCGGGTTTGCGTGTGGGCTGGGCCTTCTGCCCGGCCGCCGTGGCTGATGTGCTCCACAGGATACGCGGGCCGTTCAACGTCTCCATTCCGGCGCAATTGGCTGCGGTGGCGGCCTTGCAGGATCGCCAGCATCTGGAAAGCTCGATCAGCCATAATGAAAAATGGCGGGCGCGTCTGACCCAGGACATCCGCGCCCTGGGTTTGCGGGTCGATGAATCCGTGGGCAATTTCGTGCTGGTGCATTTCCCCGAGACACACGGCAGAACCGCGCAGGATGCGGATCAGTTTTTAATGGCGCGCGGCGTGATTGTGCGTCTGGTCACGAATTACGCGCTGCCCAATGCGCTGCGCATCACCGTCGGCCCTGAAGAGGCCAATGAACAGGCGCTGGCGGCTTTGAAAGCGTTCCTCGCATGAGCGCGCCCTTATTCTCCAAAGTCACCTTGATCGGCATTGGGCTGATCGGTGCCTCCATGTGCCATGCGATGCGCCGCGCCAATCAAAGCGCCGCGCCACTGGCCGGTCATATCGCTGGTTACGCCCGGCAGGACGCAACGCGCACCGCGGCAGCCAGGCTTGGTTTCGCCGATAGTCTGCATGGTGATCTCGCCGCGGCGGTGCGGGATGCCGATCTGGTCGTGCTGGCCTCACCTGTCGGCGCCTTTGGCGCGATCGCACAGCAGATCGCGCCCCATCTGAAAGCGGGCGCCATTCTCAGTGATGTCGGGTCGGTGAAAAGCGCTGTGGTGCGTGATGTCGGTCCGCATGTGCCCGAAGGCGTGCATTTCATTCCGGCCCATCCGATCGCCGGCACCGAACAATCCGGGCCGGATGCGGGCTTTGCCGAATTATTTGATAGTCGCTGGTGCATCCTCACCCCCATCGCGGGCACGGATGCGCAAGCGGTGGATAGGCTGCGCTTATTCTGGGAACGATTGGGCAGTCAGGTCGATGTGATGGATTACAAACATCACGATCTGGTTCTGGCCATCACCAGCCATGTGCCCCATCTGATCGCCTATAATATTGTCGGCACCGCCGATGATCTGGAAGCCGTCACTGAAAGCGAAGTGATCAAATATTCCGCAGGCGGCTTTCGTGATTTCACCCGTATCGCGGCGTCCGATCCCACGATGTGGCGCGATGTCTTTTTGAACAATCGTGAAGCCGTGCTCGAAGTGCTGGGCCGCTTCAGCGAAGATCTCAGCGCTTTGCAACGGGCTATTCGCTGGGGTGATGGCGATGCGCTGTTCAATCTCTTCACCCGCACCCGGGCCATACGGCGCAGCATTGTCGATGCGGGTCAAGACAGTGCCACCCCCAATTTTGGCCGGGATAAGAAACCGTCTTAATAGAATCGTCTTAATAGAGAGGAGGGGTCAGCAGGGTCTGCGCCTTCAGCACAGGCTGTGAAAGCTGGCCTGTAAGACGGTTCTGTGCATCCAGCTTTAAGCGGCCCGTTGCTGTCTGATTGCCGCTTTGAAATTTATGCAAAGTGACAGAACCATCCTTGCGCCATGCGTCCAGCACATCGGCCAGTCGTCCCGTACCGTGCAGCAAAGGCATAAAGGCCATGGCCGATGTGATATCGCCGACCAAACGCAGATCGCCATTCATGCCGGAGACCTTATTGGCAAAGGCCACGACTTCGATTTTGTTCTGATCCGCAAGATGGCGCAGATGCAGCTCCGCCCCTTCGGCGGTCAGGCCGGGGGCGCTCAAGGCTACAAGAACCAGATCAAAGCGCTTTAATATACCGCCTTGAAGCAGCGCATCGGCGCGGAGGCTGCCGGGCAGGAAAACAAAATTGCGGTTCTCACCGTTCAGAGCGGGATAGCGAAGCTGCTGCTGGCCCGCCGCTTCAAAAATATATTGTCCGCCCTTATAGCTCAGCCGGTGGATGGCGAAGTCTTCGGTTTTCCAGCTAAAGCCATTGCTGCTTTTCAGTTCAAACTGTTTGAGAATCGTATCGACCCGAAATGGAAAGCCGCCAATCCGCCGTTCGGCAAACTGCATGGTGATGCCCGGCATCACCTCTTTGCCATTCAGCGCGTCCAGCTTGGCTTTCCAGCTTTGGGATTGCTGCCACCAATAGGCGCTCACCAGACAAAGCAGCAAAACGAATAGCAGCAAGGGCGCATAGAGAAATAAACGGCTGGAAAAACGCATCATCCTACCCGCAGCGGGAATAGCCACAGGACAGACATGTATCGCAGCCTTCCATTTTCACAAAACTGGCCGAACTACAGCGCGGGCAAAAGCGGGCAGGGGCGCCTTCCGCCGCCACAGCCACGGCCTGTCGCTTTTGAGGGGGTGGCGTATCGCTCAGGGGAATGATGAATCCGATTGCGATCAAATGGCGCTCGATCACCTCGCCAATTGCGGCCAAAAGGGACGGCACATAGCGCCCGCCCATCCATTGACCGCCACGCGGATCGAACACGGCCTTGAGCTCATCCACGACAAAAGACACATCGCCGCCCCGGCGGAACACGGCGCTCACCATGCGGGTCAGCGCCAATGTCCAGGCATAGGCTTCCATATTTTTGGAATTGATGAAGATTTCAAACGGGCGGCGGCGGCCATCCTGCTCCACATCATTGATCGTGATATAGAAGGCGTGATCGCTGTCCATCCATTTGATTTTATAGGTCTGGCCCGACAGCAATTCCGGCCGGTCCAGTGGCTTTGCCATATAGACAATATCGCCGCTGTCCGGATGCGTGGTGGTCGGCAGCTCAATCGGCAAGCTGGCTTGGGCCGGCTCAGCAGGTTTTGTGTCGGTTAAAGACAAGACCGACCCTGTGATCTCATTCGGGCGATAGGTGGTGCAGCCTTTGCAGCCCGCCTCATAGGCTTCAAGATAAACATGCTTGAATGCATCGAAGGAAATATCTTCCGGCAGATTGATCGTTTTCGAGATCGAGCTGTCGATATGTTTCTGCGCCGCCGCCTGCACGGCCAGATGATCCTGCGGCGTCAAATCCTGCGTCGTCACAAAATAATCTGGCAGGGCCGCGTCCGCACCAAATTTGGTGCGGAAGGCGCGATAGGCATAATCGCTGACCAGTTCTTCCACCTTCGTTCCGTCAGGTTGTAAAACCTGGCGGCTGAACTGATAGGCAAAGACAGGTTCAATCCCGCTCGACACATTATCGGCAAAGAGCGAAATCGTGCCCGTCGGCGCGATCGAGGTCAGCAGCCCGTTACGCATGCCTTGCGCCGCGATTTTGTTTCGCAGGCCCGCTGGCAGGCGCTGAATAAAGGGCCGCTGCAAAAAGGCGTCTTTATCGAACAGGGGAAACGCGCCTTTTTCCGCCGCCAGATCCGCCGATGTCTCATAGGCGGTCAGCGACAGGACCGAGAGCCAGCGATCAATCAACTGCAAGCTCTCCGCCGAACCATAACGGGCGCGGCAGAAAATCAGCGCATCGGCCAGGCCTGTAACGCCCAGCCCGATCCGCCGCTTGGCTTTGGCCTCGGCGCGCTGGGCTTCCAATGGAAAGCGCGAAATCTCGATCACATTGTCGAGCATCCGTATGGCAAGGCGAGTCAGGCGCGCCAGCTCGCCTTCGTCCAGCGCGGCATTGTCCTCAAAAGCGTTCTTCACGAGCTTGGCAAGATTGATCGAACCCAGCAAACAGGCCCCGTAAGGCGGTAAAGGCTGCTCGCCACAAGGATTCGTGGCGCGAATAGTTTCGCAATAGCCCAGATTATTTTCGTGATTGATACGGTCGATAAAGATCACGCCGGGTTCGGCGGCCTCATAGGTGGCCCGCATGATGCTGTCCCACAAGGCGCGGGCTTTGATGGTTTTGTACGGCGTGCCGTTAAATTGCAGCACCCAGTCCAGATCCTGTTTCACCGCGTCCATGAAGGGATCGGTGATCAGAACCGACAGGTTGAAATTGGACAGGCGACGGGTTGTGCGCTTCGCCTCGATGAAGGATTCAATATCCGGGTGATCGCAGATCAGCGTGCCCATCATGGCGCCGCGGCGAGAGCCAGCACTCATAATGGTGCGGCACATCGCATCCCAGACATCCATAAAAGAGACCGGGCCGGATGCATCAGCCCCCACCCCCGCCACCAGCGCGCCCTTGGGCCGCAGGCTGGAGAAATCATAGCCAATGCCACCGCCCTGTTGCAGCGTCAGCGCCGCCTCACGCAGATGGGCGAAGATGCCGGACATGGAATCTTCGATCCGGCCCATCACAAAACAATTGAACAGGGTGACCGTGCGGCCCGTGCCCGCCCCGGCCAGAATCCGCCCGGCTGGCAGAAATTGGCAATCCTTCAGGGCGGCATTGAACTTGGCCTGCCACTGGGCGCGGCTTTGCAGGCTCTCCGCCCCCGCGGCGGCCCCGGCCACGCGGTCCAGGCTCGCCGCCACATCCCGGTCCAGCGGGGTGCCATCCGCCGCTTTAAAGCGGTATTTCATATCCCAGATCTGACGGGAAATTTCCTGCATCACCTTGCTCCGCCACGATTTTTCCCGTGGACCTTAAATCGGCGGCAAGTATAAATGGGCAAAGTCCGGCCCACAAGATTTGTTCTTAGAATGTTCCGGGGTTCTCAGGCGGCAGATCGCCGCCCGGCCTAATTAGGCTCCAGCTTCTCTGGCTTCCTGAACCAATTGTTGGGTGCCTTGTTCAATCAGGGCCTGCAAATCTTCCATGAACTGGTTGCGTTGCAGCCCGGCTGGGATCAGCGGCATGGCTTCCGCCACGACCTGTCCCGGCTTTTTCAGAAATCCGCCCGGCCCGGTCCAGTACAGGCCTGAATTCAGGGCAATCGGCAGGCAGGCAACACCAAGCTGGCTATACAGCCCCGCCACCCCGATTTTGTAATCCGGCGGGGCATCGGGTTTTTTGCGGGTGCCTTCGGGGAAGATCAGAACATGGCGGCCCAGCGCCAGCGCCGCCTTGGCCTCAGCCGACATTTTGCGCAAAGCGCTGGCTTTGCCACTGCGATCGATCCCGATCATTCCGGCCTTTTTCACATACCAGCCGTAAAAGGGCACACGCACCAATTCACGTTTGAAAATGATCGCGGGGCAATCCAGCAGCACATAAAGCGCCAGCGTGTCCCACATGCTCATATGTTTGGACGCGACCAGAAGCGGGGTGACAGGTTTTTCTCCCCGCCATACGCAATCCTGTCCCGCCATAGAGTGCAGCCCGAACAAGGTCACCCGGCACCAGAATTTGGCCGCTCTCTGCATATAGCTGGATGGCAGCAAAAGAAGCGGCAGATAAAGTAAACTCAGTGTCAGCGTGCTTACAGAGAACCACAGCAGAAACAGGGCTGAACGAAATATAAGCATCAGCCCGTGACCTTATGCCAAAGCGGATAAAGCGCGCGGTTCATCGCAAAGCTCGCCAGAAATTTGGCATATTCGATATGCAGCAATTTCACCCATTGGGGGTTGCGCCAGTCCTCGGGAAAGGCGCGCGCATCCGGCCGCACCGCATAGGGGGTCAGGCGTATCTGTGGCATCAGGGCCGAAAACTCAGTCAGCGTCCGGCGCATATGATAATTCGCCGTCACGATCAGCAAGCTGCGATAATTTTTTTCCTGCGCCCATTCGGCGGTTTCTTCGGCATTGCCATGCGTATCGGCCGCGGTGAAGCCCAGATCGGCGCAACACTCAAAAGCCTTATCACCGCCAGAGAGCTGCTTCAGATCGCTTTTGGTGGCCGACAGATCAACCCCGCTGATCAGCAATCTTGCGCCATAGCCCTGTTCCAGCAATTTCACGGCTTGAATCAGTCTTTCACCGCCACCGGTTAAAACCACAATCGCATCGGCTTTTTCGGGTTCGGCTTTAAATCGCCTTGCGTCCTGTATGAACACGACAAAGCCCGCCCCATAAAGCAGCATAAGCAACAGGAGAAAGGCGAATAATTTGCGCATCAATAAATTTTCATGAGCGACGCCAGAACCGAAAGCCGCGCCGTCACCCAGGCAATCAGGCCCGATCCTATGGGCACGGCCAGCAGCCAAAGCGCCTCCTGCGCCGATAGTGATAAGGGCGGTAAAAACGGCACCGCCTCCACCCCAACCATTTCCAGGCCGCCCGCCAGCATAAAGCCCAATGCCGCCAATCCCGCGCCTATGGCAGCGGCGATCAAGGCCGACAGAAAATAATGCCGCTCAAAGGCCCGGCTGATAAAGCGCGGATGCGCCCCCATCTGATGCAGCGATTCCACAATCTGATGATGCGCCAAAAGCCCCGCCCGCGTGGCAAAGGTCACGGCGGCGGCGGTGGCGACGGCGATCATCAGCAAAATTCCATAGCCCGACCAGATCACCGTATTGGCCAACGTTTTCAGGCGGCTGATCCAACGGCGGTGATCATCCAGCACGATATCGGGCGAAATATCTTTCAGACTCTTTTCCAATTGGTCCAGATCAGCGCTCTCGCCCGGCGTCAGCATAGCATCGATCAGCCGGGGCAGAGGCAGGTCGTCCACCAGCGCATCGCTGCCCAGCCAGGGTTCGATCAGTTTCAGCGCCTGTTCCCGCCCTATGGGTGTGACACGCGCAATACCGGGTGTCGCCTGCAACACTTTTATCGCGGCCTCGGTCTGCTGCTGTAGCCGGGGTTCGGGTGGGCCGGACAGGGCGGGCAGAATCTGCACGGTGAGCTGGCCCGAAAGCCCGGCCCGCCAGCCCTGCGCCGCGCGATCCGCAATCAAGGATGCACCCAAAGCCAGTGCCGCCAAAAAGGCCATCACCCCGATCACCAGCTCCAGCGGTGCGGCGCCCTGTTCGCGGGGAAGAATGCGCAAAGTGCTCATAGCGCCGGGTCCCGTAATGCAGGCGCCCGCATCTGCACCAGCTGGCCGTCCACCAGCCGCATCTCCCGCGCACCGATCTGGCGCATCATGGTGCGTTCGATCAGGGCGCGATCATGGGTGGCGATCAGCACGGTGGTGCCCAGCCGGTTCAATTCGACAAATAGACGTAACAGGCGCTCGCCAATTTCAGGGTCCACATTGCCGGTCGGCTCATCGGCCACCAGCAGGTCGGGCCTGGCCACCACGGCCCGGGCAATGGCCACCCTTTGCTGTTCCCCGCCCGAAAGCGTGGGCGGCTTGGCGCTCATCCGGTCCCCCAGGCCCACCCATGACAAAAGCTCCCGCACGTCCTGGGCATAATGCTCCTCGGGCCGCCCCGCCAGACGCAGCGGCAGAGACACATTTTCAAAGGCGGTCAAATGGTCAAACAGGCGGAAATCCTGAAAAACCACCCCAATTCGGCGGCGCAAAGCCGGAAAATCCTGTCTTTTGGTGGTGGCCAGATCGCGCCCGAACAGATTAATCAGCCCGCGAGAGGGCGGCTCGGCCAGGTAGATCAGCTTGAGCAACGTTGTCTTGCCCGCGCCTGAAAGCCCGGTGAGAAAGGTCAGAGAGCCAGAATCCAGCGTGAATGTGACATCGCGCAGGACCTCTGGCCCCGCCCCATATCGCATCCCGACATTTTCAAAGCGCACCATGATTCGGAAAATAGCTGGGGCCAGCTTTGGTTACCATGCCCGAAACCTGCTGATCTTAATCTGGTTACCAGCGCCGGTTACTATGATGCTAAGCAAATCTGTGCATGGCTTGCGTCCTGCGCTTTGCTCCGCTTAATTCACCTGTCTTCGGTCTGCGATAAAACATGATCCTCACCTGCCCCAATTGCTCCACCCGATATGAAACCGATGCACAGAAATTCGTGCCGTCGGGCCGCAAAGTGCGCTGTGTCAAATGCAGCCATGTCTGGCATCAGGAGCCGCCGGATCACAGCTCACTGGAGCAGGGCTCAGAAGAGAATTTTCCGACCCCCGAATATGTCCGCGCCGCCCCCGAAGTGGCGCAAAGCCCATCTCCTGAACCTGCTGCCGATTTTGTGGGGGATGAGCTTGCTGAGGAACCAGCCCTTGCCGCCGCCGCCGGTTTCAGCCCCGCCAGCCCGATGAGCCCGGCGCTTTCAGCCGCGCCCGGCACGTCCGCTGGGCGGCGGAATGTGCTGATCAGCGTTGCGGTCATCCTCGCCGTGCTGGCGGGGCTTGCCTGGGCCGCGGTGAAATTCCGCCAGGAGGTCGTGGCCTTCTGGCCGCAAACGGCCTCGGCCTATGACCTGATCGGGCTCAAAGTGAATTCACTGGGTTTGGCGTTTCAGGATGTGAGCTATCGCATCACCAGTGATCGCGATATGCCGGTTCTGGAAATACGCGGCAAAGTGACGAACATCACCCAAAGCGAAATAACGCTTCCTGTGATCGAAGCCGTGCTCAAAGATGCGCAGAAGCGCGAACTCTATGACTGGGCCATGCAGCCTTCCGTCAAAAAACTGGCCCCGGGCGCGACGGCCGATTTTCAGAGCCGTCTGAATAGCCCGCCCATGGGCGCCCGTCATGTCGATCTGCGCTTTGCCAAAGCCGCGCCTCAGGTCAAATAGCGTCGGAATGGTTTAGCGTTTCATGTCGCATACAGTTCTTATCTCCGAACGTGATCTCTTGCAGCGCATCGCCCTGATGGCGGATGAGATTATCGCTGCACCCGAAAAACCGGATATGGCGGCGGTGATTCTGGTCGGCGGATTTGTCTTCGCGGCGGATTTGCTGCGGGCCCTGTCGCGGCGGGGGCTGGATTTGCCGGTCGAATTTTTCTGGCTGCGCTCCTATGCGGGCATGCGTGAGGGCGCGCGCGAAATCTCGGTGATGATCGGCCCCTCAACACGGGTGCGCGATCAGCATATATTGGTGCTGGACGGCATACTCGATCGTGGCCGCACTTTGGCGAAGGCAGGCGAATTATTACTGGAACAGGGTGCACGCAAAATCACCAATGCCGTCACGGTGGATCGCGGCCGCAGCGATGCCGAAGCCATAGCACAATATGCGGGCTTTACAGGACTGGATGGATTTCTGATCGGCTATGGCATGGATGATGCCGCGCAATATCGCGGCCTGCCTTATATCGCCTGCATAGACTAAGCAGTCATAGACTAAATAAACTCCGGCTAAAATTCTTTCAGCAGACGTTCGATATAATCCAGCTCGTCTTTGGGCCTGCCGCGTTCGCCGGCGCGGCGGCGCAATTCTTTGAGAATGTTGCGGGCGCGCTCCAAGGTCATCTGATCAGGCACTTTCACCTGATTGCCGAATTGCGGGCCATTGCCGCCGCTATCACGGCCCAGCGGATCCTGCTCGCCCATCTGTCCGGGCTGGCCGCTCCGGCGCATCAAATCCTTGGCCAGCTTATCGGCGCTGCTGCGCAAATTTTCGAGCGCCGTCTGTTCATGGGCGCTGGCCGGGCCGAGCGCGCCTTTCTGTAATTGGCGCCGGGCCTCTTCCATGGCCCGGCGGGCGTCTTTCAAAGCGGGCGCGGCTTCTTTTGTTTTGGCCAGATCCTCTTCCAGCTTTTGCAACCGCTCCGACAATTCGCCTTGTTGGCGCGCCAGACCTTGCGCCCCGCCCGCGCCTTGCTGGGCACGCAATGTTTTATCCAGCAGGGCGCGCTGATCCCCCATCAAGGCACCTAATTTACCGATTGCATCGGATAGTTGCTTGTCCTGCGCAGATTGGCCTGCGCCGTCGCCCTTGCCAGATTGCGTACTGCTCATCTGCAGATTTTCTAAAAGCCCCTGCAACATGGCGAGCATTTGCGCCGCCTCACCGCGCGCACCGCTCTGGGATAATTGTTCAATCGCTTTCAGCAGCGTCTCCAAATCCTCTGGCCGCAGCATCTTCGCATTGGGCGATGGGCTTGCGCCGCCCGGCTGAGCATTTTGCGCCATGAAGCGCATGTAACGTTGCAAGGCTTCGCGGTAACGCTGCAACAGGGCGTCAATCTCATCCTGCAGCGCACCGCGCCCCAATGCATCCTGAATGGCCTGTTGCAAGCGGCGCAATTCAGCTGCCGCCAAGCTTAATCCGCCTTGCTCAATCGCCAGCGCCGTCTGCCACATCAAACTTTCCGAACGGCGAAAATCTTCGGCCCGGCGCGCGGTTTTCGCGGCCCAGCGGGCGGCGCGTATGGCCAAATAGACGCCGCTCTTATTTTTGTAGAAATGTTGCGGCGATAAGGTCAGCGCATCCAGCGCCGCGGCCACATCATCCTGCACCTTGTCTTCCCCTGCGGCCAAGCGGGCGCGCTGTTCAATCAGCGCCCGGGATAAAGGATTGGTGAACAGGCGTGCAGGTAATTTGAGCGTTGCAGCTTTGCTATGCCCCACTTGTCCGGCGGCATCTTTGGCTTCCAGCACGATCTCGACCAACATCCCGGCATAAGGATGATCGGTCAGGTCACGATAGATCGTCTGGCTGATGTCCTTGCCGCTTTGCACCGGCAGATCGAGGCTCAGCGCCTTGCCCTTTTTGTCTTTGGGTGTGATGCGCGCTCTGATTTCCCGTAGCCCATAATCATCCTTGGCTTTAAAGGCGATCTTCAGAGCATTTTGCGGTGTCTTTTGCGGCGCCTCTGCAAAGCCGATGATGGGCGCCGTATCAGGCGTAATTTCAATCCGCCAATCCGCCAGGCTTTGGCGATCAACCCGAACATGCAGGCGGCTATTTTCCTGCACCGTGACCTGCGCCGCATATTCGCCTTTTTCTCCGCTGAAGTCTTTCAGCGCAAGCCCCGCGGGCGAAATCGAAAGCCGCGGCCTGCTGTTTGCGTGATGCACCCGCAATTGTACTTTCGCGCCTTGTGGTGCGCGGATGGTCCGGCTTTGGGCATTCATGCTCAGGGGCGGCTGGCCCGTATAGGCGGGCGGATCAATCCATGCATCCAGCTTTGCCTGTTGCGGGCCTGTGCCGATCAGCGGTGTCAGTGCATCTGACAGATGCATTCGCCAATTCTGTCCGGCCAAGGATAGGGCAATCAGCAAAAAAGCGAGCGCGACAAAGCGCAGCCCATGGGGATCGCGGGCCGCAAGATCGGGCCGCGCCTGACTGTTTTTGATGCCTGTCAGATGGGCCTGTAGATGCGCCTGATGGGCGGCCCATAATTCCTCAGCCAAATGATCGCCACCGCCGGCCGCCAGAGAATCCTGCAAAGCACTGAGCGGGCGATGTGCCAGCGCATTGTCACGCTCCAATCGGCGCGCGGCTTCTGGCAACTGGGCCAGGCGAAAGCCACGGAATCCGGTAAAGAGCGCCAGACAAAGCGCAAAGAGGCTGAGAAGAAGAAGGCCAGCATGCAACCAGCCCGGTAGATCGGCAAAAATGCCCAGCAGAGCAGCCGCCACAAATGCGGCGGCAATGCCGCTGGCGGGCCAGAGCGCATTCCATAGCTGCTCAAAGCCCAGCACAAAGCGGGTGCGCCTGACCTGAAAGGTCAGCTTGGCCTCAGAGCCAGTCGGGGAGCTGTTCTTGCGCAATCATCGCGTCATAGCTGGGCCGCGGCCGTATGATAGCCCATCTCTCGCCCTGCACGAGAACTTCCGGCACCAATGCGCGCATATTATAGGTCGAGGACATCACGGCCCCATAGGCCCCGGCCGATAAAATGGCCAGAAGCGCGCCCTCTTGCAGCGCGGGCAGCGAACGGGCCAGGGCAAAACTGTCCGATGTTTCACAAACCGGTCCCACCACATCATATTGCTTATGCGCTGCTTCAGGCGCCGCCTGCTGCACCGGCACAATATCATGATGGGCGTCATAGAGCGCCGGGCGGATCAGATCATTCATCCCCGCATCAATGATCAGGAAATTCTTGGCGTCCCCTGCCTTGTCATACAGCACGCGCGACACCAGCACGCCCGCATTGGCGGCGATCAGGCGGCCCGGCTCAAAAATCAATTGCGCCCCCGCTTTGCCAGCGGTTTTCGCCACTATGGCGCCGTAAGCCGCCGGATCGGGCGGCGGCGCATTGTCTTTGCGATAGGGCACGCCAAGGCCGCCGCCTAAATCCAGCCGATCGATCTTGTGCCCGTCGCTGCGTAACTGCGTGACCAGATCCACCACTTTGGCAAAGGCCAGTTCAAACGGCGTCAGATCGGTGATCTGGCTTCCGATATGCACATCCACGCCCACAATCTCGATGCCTGCCAAAGTGGCGGCATGGGCATAGACCTCGCGCGCCCGGCTCCAGGGAATGCCGAATTTGGCCTCGCTGGTGCCGGTGGTGATTTTGGCATGGGTTTTCGCATCAATATCAGGGTTCACCCGAATCGTAATCGGCGCCCGCCGCCCTAAAGAATGCGCGACTTCATGCAGCGCCAATAATTCAGGCTCGCTCTCGACATTGAACTGATAAATGTTCTCGTCCAGCGCCTGCCGCATCTCGGCCCGGCTTTTGCCAACACCGGAAAACACAATGCGCTCGCCCGGAATCCCCGCTGCCCGCGCTTTGGCCAATTCGCCGCCCGATACAATATCAGCCCCCGCGCCAAGCCGCGCCAGTGTTTTCAACACCGCGATATTGCCATTGGCCTTGGCTGAAAACGCGACCAGCGTGCCTTTGGGCAAGGCGTCTGCAAAAACCCGGTAATGCCGCTCTAAGGTGGCGGTGGAATAGCAATAGAACGGCGTGCCGACGTCCTCGGCAATCTGCGCCAGGCTGACATCTTCGGCATGCAGGACGCCGTCTTTATAGTCGAAATGGTTCATGCTCTGGTGCTCTGGATTCTGGTGCTCTGGCTCATTTACCGATCGGTTGCGGCGGCTGCGACGGGTCGCGTTCGCTTTTTTCCGTGGCTTTGCCATCGGGCTTAAGCAATTCGCTTTTCACCCCGCAGGCGCAAAGAGACAAAATAATCAGCCCGAGACAGAGTTTTTTCATCCCAGCCTCGCGCTCCAAAAGGCAATCTGCTCCGCCACACGCAGTGGCGCGGTGCCGCCAAAGCTGGTGCGTGCGCGCAGCGATGTCTCCAGCGATAGAGCGGGCAGAATATCCGCGGTGATGCCGGGCTCGATCTGCTGCATATCAGCCAGCGACACCTGCTCCAGCGGCAGGCCCAGATCTTCCGCATGTTTCACGATACTGCCCGCAATGTGATGGGCTTCGCGGAACGGTTTTTTCAAATTCTGCACCAGCCAATCGGCCAGATCGGTCGCCGTGGGATAGCCGGATTCAGCGGCCCGCCGCATGGCTTTGGGCACGGCTTTCATATCGGCGGCCATGCCCGCCATGGCGGCGAGCGAAAGATCCAGCGCATCGGCAGCACTGAACACCGCTTCCTTATCTTCCTGCAAATCTTTGGCATAAGCCAAAGCCAGCCCCTTCATCACCGTGGTCAAGGCGACAAAGCTGCCGAGAATGCGTCCGATCTTGGCCCGCACCAATTCCGCCGCATCAGGATTGCGCTTTTGCGGCATGATCGACGAGCCGGTGGTGAACGCATCCGACAATTTCACAAAACCGAAAGACGGTGTGGCCCAGAGCACGATCTCTTCTGCAAGGCGCGACAGATGTGTCGCGGCAATCGAGCAGGCCGCCAGATAATCCAGCGCGAAATCACGGGCCGACACCGCATCCAGCGAATTGCGCATCGGGTGGTCAAAGCCCAAAGCCTTGGCCGTGGCCATGCGGTCAATCGGATAGGGTGTGCCCGCCAGCGCCGCCGCGCCCAATGGCGATTCATTCATCCGCTGACGTGCCGCTGCAAAACGGTCCCGATCCCGGTGAAACATCTCCACATAGGCCAGACAATGATGCGCAAAGCTTACCGGTTGAGCCGGCTGCATATGGGTGAAACCGGGCAGAATGGTTTCGCTATGTGCCTGCGCCTGTGTCAGCAGCGCCCGTTGCAGGGCTTCCAGCCCCGCTTCGGCCCGCGCACAGGCCTCGCGCGTCCATAGGCGGAAATCGGTCGCCACCTGGTCATTGCGCGAACGGGCCGTATGCAACCGCCCCGAGGCCGCGCCGATGATCTCATTCAGCCGCGCCTCGATATTGAGATGGATGTCCTCGAATTCACGTTTGAAGGCGAAGCGGTTTTCCGCGATTTCCGCGCCGATCTGATCCAGCCCGCGCAAAATGGCCTCGCCATCCTCGGCAGAGATGATAGCCTGCGCCATCAGCATTTGGGCATGGGCGCGCGATCCGGCGAGATCTTGCTCCGCCAGTCTTTTATCGAAATCGATGGAGGTATTGATATCCTCCATGATGGCCGAGGGCCCTGCGCCGAAGCGGCCGCCCCACATTTTGTTTGCAGTCATGAATTAAGAGACCAG
>CAZOJG010000034.1:0-15444 GCA_964580115.1 uncultured Rhizobium sp. | reverse complement strand
AACCGCTGACCTCCTCATTGCGAACGAGGCGCTCTCCCAACTGAGCTACAGCCCCTTTTAGGGTCGCGCACAAAAGCGGGATGGTGCGCGGGCTGGGGTTGTAGGGAGGTGGGGCCGAAACTGTCAAGCCGCAGCTGATCTGTAACGCTAAAAATATAGCCGGAACGGACCTTCATCCTTGTCATTCGCCCCGCAGCCTTGCCGTAAGGATGGGGGGGTCGCTAAAAGGGGCCGGTTCCATTCTTCTAAAAAGGGCCATGCCTTCATGATCAACCCGATTGCCTGGCTGCTGCTGCAGATTATTGAAATCTATGTCTGGGTGTTGATTGCCTCGGTGGTGATGAGCTGGCTGATCGCCTTTGGCGTGATCAATCTGCACAATAATTTCGCCCGCAAGCTGGCGCAGATTCTGGATCAGCTTACCGAGCCGGCCTTGCGCCCGATCCGGCGGATTGTTCCCTCCTTCGGTGGGCTGGATCTGTCGCCGCTGATTCTGATCCTCGGGCTTTATTTCCTGCGCTATGTGATTGTCTGGGCCTCGGTGCGTTTTGCCTTTTGACGGCTGAGAGAACATCGCCTGTCACATGCATAGGTTCACAGTCTGTGCGTTTTTATGTGCGCCTGACCCCCAAAGGCGGCCGCGACGAGCTGGAGGGCTGGGCGGCTGGGGCTGATAGTCAGGTCTATTTAAAGGCAAGGGTGCGGGCCGTGCCGGAAGATGGCAAGGCCAATGCGGCATTGCTGACGCTGTTGGCAAAAGAGCTGGATGTTAGAAAAGCGGATATAGAGATTGTTTCGGGCCAGACGGCGCGGCTGAAAGCCATCGAGATTTTGGGTGATCCGAAACAGCTTTGCGCCAAATTGACGTTTTCGAATTTGAAGGATTGGAGCCTATGACGGCGCGGTTGATTGATGGCAAAGCTTTTGCGGCAACATTGCGCGGGCGCATCCTGCAGGAAACCGTCAGGCTGAAAGCGGCGCATGGTCTGGTGCCCGGACTTGCCACCGTGCTGGTGGGCAGCGATCCGGCCAGCGAAGTCTATGTGCGCAATAAGGGCAAGACGGCCGAAGCGCTGGGCTTTCATTCGGTGCATATTCATCTGTCTGAAGATGCCAGCGAAGAGCAGGTATTGAACACGGTGCGTCAGCTCAATGCTGATAAATCTGTACACGGAATATTGGTGCAACTACCCTTGCCCAAACAGATCCGGGAAGCGGCCGTGCTGGATGCGCTCGATCCGGCAAAAGATGTGGATGCGCTGACGCCTTATAATGCAGGCCTTTTGTTGAGTGGCCGGGCGAAGCTGGTGTCCTGCACGCCTATGGGCGTGATGCTTCTGCTGAAAGAGGTTCTGGGCGATATTGCGGGTAAGGAGGCGCTGGTCATTGGTCGCTCGCTCTTATTCGGCAAGCCTGCGGCGCAGCTTTTACTCGCCGCCAATGCCACGGTGACCATGGCCCATTCGCGCAGCCGCGATTTGCCGGCCTTGGCGCGGCGGGCGGATATTCTGGTGGCGGCGATCGGCAAGCCGGAATTCATTACCAAAGACTGGATCAAGCCCGGCGCGGTGGTGATTGATGTCGGGATCAACCGCATTCGGCTGCCGGATGGCACAAGCAAATTGGTGGGCGATGTGGCGACAGAAGATGCCGCCACCGTGGCGGGCTGGATCACGCCCGTGCCGGGCGGGGTTGGCGCCACGACGATTATCTGCCTGATGCGCAATACGTTGATCGCGGCTTGTATGCAGGCCGGTTTGCCCGACTCGAATTTGTAGCCCGGATTTGTAGCCCGGATTTGTAGATCATGCGGTTGTTTAAAGCAGCTTTTGCAAGTCGGCGGCCAGCGCCTCGGCACGGATCATCTCTGTATAGAGTTTGCGGGCGCTGCCATCGGGACCGATGAGATAGAGCGTATTGGTGTGATCCATGGAATAGAAGCCGCCTTCAATCGGGGCTTTGGCGGCAAAGGCACCATAGCGGCGTAGCGTGGCTTTGATCTCGGCCTCTGATCCGGTGAGCCCGACAAAATTTTCACCGAAATGCGCCAGATAGGTTTTGAGCATTTCAGGCGTATCGCGCGCGGGGTCCACCGTGATCAGCACCGGTGTCAGCTTGGCGGCTTTGGGGCCGGCCTTTTCCAATGCATCGGCGATCATCGCCAAAGTTGTCGGACAGACATCGGGACATTGGGTGAAACCGAAATAGACCAAAAGATATCGGCCTTGATAATCGGACAGGACGCGATGCTGGCCAGACTGATCGGTCAGGGAGAAGCTGAGATCAAGCTGGAGCGGGGCATTGGACTGCGCGGATTGTTGGTTCACGCCATTCTGATCGGCGCGGTAAGACAGAAGCCCGCCGATCACACAGGCCAGCAGAACCAGATAGGGCGCAAGGGCAATTCTGTTGCGGATCATACTGTGTCTCCGGTCAGAGGCTGGGGCGGGCCTCGTCGCTGTGGCGGAATATCTGACCCTTGATATGCTCTATGGCATCTTTGCCCAAGGGGCTGCGGTGCCGCTGGCGAAGATGGGAACCGATAGGGGTACATGGGCTGATGGGGCAGGGTAGAAAACTGGCTTTGGATTTTCTGGCGGGATCCGGGGCGCGCGGGCGGGTGCGGCTGCGGACCTTGAACAATTTGCGCTGGTTGGCGATTGCCGGTCAGTCCATTGCGCTGTTTCTGGTCTATTTCGGCTTTGGCTATCCGCTTGCGCTGTTTCCCTGCGCCTTGTGCATTCTGGCCAGTATTTCGCTGAATGTCGGGCTTTATCTGCGCTATCCCTCGTCGCATCGGCTGACCAGCAATGAAGCCACGGTCTATCTGGCCTTTGATATTATTCAGCTGGCGGCCCTGTTATATCTGACGGGCGGCATTTCCAATCCTTTTGCGCTGATGTTCATCGCGCCGGTGGTGATCGCTGCGGCGACGCTTAATCTGGGTCATACGCTTATTCTGGCGGGGCTGGCCTTTGCCTCGATCTGCGCCATTGCGGTGTGGCATGCGCCGCTGCCCTGGGAGGCCTCGGAGCAGATGCAATTGCCGCCGCTCTATCTGGCGGGCATCTGGTCGTCGCTGGTGATCGGGATTGGCTTCACGACGATCTATGCCTGGCGAATCGCCAGTGAAAGCGCCCGCATGTCGGCCGGGCTGGCGGCGACCCAACTGGCGCTGGCGCGGGAATCTAGGCTGGCGGCTATCGGGGCGCTGGCCACGGCGGCGGCGCATGAGCTGGGGACGCCGCTGGGAACGATTGCGGTGGTGTCGCATGAGCTGGAACGGTCTCTCACCCCCGGTTCCCCGGAATATGAAGACGCCAAATTATTACGGGCGCAGGCCGAGCGCTGCCGGGCGATTTTGACCCAGCTGTCGCGGCCGGAGGATTCCATGCTGGAGGGCGATATGCGCCTGCCGCTGGGGGCCCTGCTCGATGATATTGCCGACCCCTATCGCGGCGAGGATATCGAGATCGTGCTGGAGATTGCGGAACGTTCCAGCGAGGAGAGCGAACCCAAGATCTGGCGGGTGCCGGAATTGCTCCATGGTTTTGGGAATATTATTGAAAATGCTGCCGATTTTGCCCGCAGCAAGGTTTCCGTTCATCTCAGATGGGACAGCCAGTCCTTATGGGTTTCGGTGGAGGATGACGGGCCGGGCTTCGCGCCGGAGATCATCGAGCGGATTGGCGAGCCCTATACGACCTCCAGGCCCGGCCATTTTGCACTGGCGGAAACGGAAATAGCGCCGGTGGGCAATCTGGATAAGCATGAGGGCATGGGTCTGGGCTTTTTTATCGCCAAAACGCTGATTGAACGGACCGGCGGGACGGTGACGGTGGGGAACCTGGAACGGGGCGGGGCGCGGGTCAGTGCAAATTGGCCACGGGGGGCGATTGATGGGGAGGCGCCGCCCAATAAGAGTTCGACATATTGAGGTCATAATGGGGTCAGGGCTTGCACCGGGGCTTTCAGCTATTTAAGGAGGCCCACTATGGCAACCCGAGATACCCCGATCCCTGAAGAGAAGACGCTTTTGATCGTCGAGGACGACCGCCCCTTACGGGAGCGGTTGGCGCGCGCGATGGAAAGCCGTGGATTTACCGTCACCATCGCCGAGAGCGTTGCTCAAGGCATGGCCCAAGCGAAAGACGCCCCGCCGACCTTTGCCGTGATCGACCTGAAACTGGAAGATGGCAATGGTCTGGATGTGGTTGAAGTTCTGCATCGCACCCGCCCGGAAGCGCGTGTGGTGGTGCTGACCGGCTTTGGCAATATCGCAACGGCCGTGGCCGCGGTGAAATATGGGGCCATCGACTATCTGCCGAAACCGGCCGATGCGGATGATATACTGGCAGCCCTGATGGCCGCGCCGGGCACCAAGCCGAAGCCGCCTGAAAATCCGATGTCGGCGGATCGTGTCCGCTGGGAGCATATTCAGCGGGTCTATGAGCTGTGCGGGCATAATGTGTCGGAAACGGCGCGCCGGTTGAACATGCATCGGCGCACTTTGCAGCGCATTCTGGCGAAACGCAGTCCGCGCTAAATCTTTTATAGTCTGATGTCTGGTGCGAGGCCGGTATGACATACCGGCTTTACGCCCCATGCGCCGTTCATTCGGCGGCTAAAGCTCTATTGGCTTTTTTATCTTTATTGATGGATTGCAGATATTTGATGCCGTCTTCGGCGATGTCATCGCCGATCATGCGATCGCCCTCCTTCTTCAATTCCTCCATATCGAGATAGAGGCTGTAGAAGGGGCTTGTGCGATCGGTGATGATCCCGGCATTGAGCAGGGTCTTCACGAGAACGCGGAAAATATTGGCTGATTGTTTCATCAGCGCGCGGCGGTCGTCATCGGTGAAGGCTTCCAATATGGCTTCGCGCGCCGTCTCCCAGGGAATGCCGATTTTGGCATAGACCAGTTGCATCTGTTCGGCATTGATCAGATTGAACAGCAGGCTTTCAAAACATTTCTGGGCCCAGTCCTCGACAATCTCATGTTCTTGCGGGCTGAGTTTGGGGATGGTGCGATCAGCCCAGATTTTTCCGAATTTGTGATGGAAGGCTTCGTCCGTCATGACGAGCTGGCAGAGTTTTACAAGCAGCGGATCGCGGGCTTTTTGATAGAGCGTGGCAAAGGCGCCCATCGCCAGACCTTCGACCAGCATCTGCATACCGACGATTTTTTTATAGACTTCGGGCGCCAGCACCATTTCGGTCAGGAGATTTTGCAAGGTGGAGCCGGCCGGCAAGGGCGAGCCCCAGCGGGCGCGGATATAATTGGAAAAGCCCGTGACATGGCGGGCCTCTTCGCGGGTTTGATTGGCGGCATATTCCTGTGCGCCCGGATCTTTGAGGATATGGCAGAGCGAGGCCGACAGGGAGAGCGCGCCCTGTTCGCCGTGCAGGATCGCCGAGAGCTGCCAGCGCGTGGCTTCATTGACGAAGATGCGATGCTGATCGGGCGTCAGCGTTTCTGCGAGCCTGGTCCGCAAAAAGGGAAACATATCGTCGGGCAGCAGGACTTCGCTATCGAGGTCAAACGGCGTGTCGAAATCGATATAGGCCTTATCCTGCGGGTCCCAGAAATGGTCATGGCTGGCGGAGATGATTTTGTCGAAAGCCGCCGAGCGGTGGCCATAGCGATCTGGCTCCAGCATGGCCGGAAAATCATCCGGCGCCAGCGCGTCATAGATATTATCTTTGGTGATCTGAACCATGGCAGCCGTCCCTTAAGACCCCAGCCCCTTAGAACAATTCCGGCACCCGCCTCAACCAGGGCGATTGGCGAGGGGAGCTGGCCGGCTGGCTGCGATAGTGCGACAAATATGACTGCACCGTCAATTTAAAAGGGCTAGTCGTGCAGTGAGCCCTTGGTCGAGGCGGCTTCGCCGTCGAGGCGTTCATCCGGCGCCACGGCCTGGCGCAGGGAGCGGGCCAGACCTTTGAAACAGGTTTCGACGATGTGATGGCTATTGCTGCCATAGAGCGTCTCGATATGCAGGCAGATCCCGGCATTCAGGGCGAAGGCCTGAAACCATTCCTTGAACAGTTCCGTGTCCATTTCCCCCAATTTCGGGCGGGTGAAATCCACCTTCCAGATCAGATAGGGGCGGTTGGAGATGTCGAGGGCGACGCGTGTCAGGGCCTCGTCCATGGGGATCAGGGCGGAACCGAAGCGGGTGATGCCGGCAAAATCGCCCAAGGCCTTGCGCACGGCCTGGCCGATCACAATCGCCGAATCCTCGGTCGTGTGGTGATAATCGACATGCAGATCGCCTTGGGCGCGGACTTTCAGGTCGATCATGGAATGGCGACCAAAGCTTTCCAGCATATGGTCGAGAAAGCCTATTCCCGTATCGATGTCGCAGACACCCGTTCCGTCGAGGTCTAGCGCGACCACGATATCGGTTTCTCTGGTCTTGCGTTCGACATTGGCTGTGCGCATGGCGGAACTTCCCTTGGATAGTCTTAAATACCAAGCAGTGTGACTAAACGAAAGGTGCTCTCTGAAAGCCAGTCCAAAAGGGCGCAAGCTGGGGCAGGCAGAGATGCTTGCGCTGGCCCGGCCGGGGTCCTATCTCCAAGATCGTAAGTTTAAGCGGATAGGCGATGACCACAATTTTGTCGGTGCGCAAAGCGGGTATGGTGGTGGTGGCGGGTGATGGCCAGGTCACAGCGGGCCAGACCGTGATGAAATCCAATGCCCGCAAAGTGCGCCGCCTTGCCAAGGGCGAGGTGATTGTGGGCTTTGCCGGGGCGACGGCCGATGCTTTTGCACTGTCGGAGCGGCTGGAAGCCAAGATCGAACAACATCCCGGCAATCTGACCCGTGCCTGTGTCGAACTGGCCAAGGACTGGCGCACCGATCGCTATCTGCGGCGGCTGGAAGCGATGATGGCGGTGGTGGATGCCAAAACATCGTTGATCCTGACCGGTACGGGCGATGTGGTGGAGCCGGAAGATTGTCTGATCGGGATCGGCTCGGGCGGGGCTTTTGCGCTGGCCGCGGCGCGCGGTCTTCTGAGCAGCGATTTATCAGCCGAAGAGATTGCCCGGCGCGCCATGAAGATTGCCGCTGATATCTGCATCTATACGAATGACGCCGTCACATTGGAGAGTTTGAAAGCGCAATGAGTTTCTTCACCCCGCGCGAGATCGTATCTGAGCTGGATCGTTACATCATCGGTCAGGGCGACGCCAAACGCGCTGTCGCCATTGCCTTGCGCAATCGCTGGCGCAGGCAACAATTGCCGCCCGAGCTGCGCGAAGAAGTGCTGCCGAAAAATATTCTGATGATCGGGCCTACAGGCGTCGGCAAAACGGAAATTTCGCGCCGCCTCGCCAAGCTGGCGCAAGCGCCGTTTATCAAGGTGGAAGCGACCAAATTTACCGAGGTGGGCTATGTCGGCCGCGATGTGGAACAGATCGTGCGCGATCTGCTGGAAGTGGCCATCGCCCAGATGCGCGAGCGCAAACGCAAAGAGGTCAGCGCCCAGGCCGAAGCCAGGGCTGAAGAACGTGTGCTGGATGCTTTGGTAGGGGCGACGGCCAGTTCAGGCACGCGCGAAGCCTTTCGCAAGAAATTGCGCGATGGCGAATTGAATGATCGTGAAATTGAAATTGAAATGCGCGATGGGGGCACGCCGCAATTTGAAATTCCCGGCATGCCCAATGCACAGATCAGCATGATCAATCTGGGCGACATGTTCGGCAAAGCCTTTGGCGGCAAAGCCAGGCAGCGCCGCGTGAATGTGGTGGATGCTTATGAGCCGCTGGTGGCCGAGGAAGCCGATAAGCTGGTGGATAATGACTCCCTGACCCGCGAGGCCATCGAGCTGGTGGAGAATGACGGGATCGTCTTTCTGGACGAGATCGACAAGATCTGCGCCCGCAGCGATGTGCGTGGCGGCGGGGATGTCAGCCGGGAAGGGGTGCAGCGTGATCTGTTGCCGCTGATCGAAGGCACCAGCGTGGCGACCAAATATGGCACAGTCAAAACCGATCATATTCTGTTTATTGCGTCAGGCGCGTTTCATATCGCCAAACCGTCGGACCTTTTGCCGGAATTGCAGGGGCGTCTGCCCATTCGGGTGGAATTGAAGGCGCTGAGCCGGGATGATTTCCGCCGTATCCTGACCGAGCCTGAGGCCAGCCTGATCAAGCAATATATTGCCTTGCTCGGGACCGAAGGGGTGCAGCTGGATTTCACCGAAGATGGCATTGACGCGATTGCCGATATAGCGGCGCAGGTGAATGCCTCGGTCGAGAATATCGGGGCGCGGCGTTTGCAGACCGTGATGGAGCGGGTTCTGGACGAGATCAGCTTTGCCGCCACCGATCAGGCGGGACAAAGCCTGTTGATCGATGCGCTCTATGTCAAAAGCCGGGTCGAGGATCTGGCCAAGGATCAGGATTTGTCCCGCTTTATCCTGTGACGGGGGGCAAACGCCTCCCGGGTTCGTGGATGGCTGACTGAGGGGGTGGGATAAGTAGTTGACCCCACTGTCGCTTCTTGCAAAAAGGCGCGGCTTGGGCTGTTTCGCCCGCTGATTGTCTTTCATGGGGCTCCGCCGGTTCGGGGCTCCACCGCCTCTACCACCTGAAGGATAGGTTGATGTCGCGCCAGAATTACCTTTTCACGAGTGAAAGTGTCTCTGAAGGTCATCCCGACAAGGTCTGTGACCGGATCTCGGATGAAGTGCTCGATCTGTTTTTCCGGGAAGGACCGAAATTCGGTTTTGATCCCAGCGATCTGCGGGTCGCTTGCGAAACGCTGACCACCACCAATCGGGTGGTAATCGCCGGTGAAACCCGTGGCCCGGCGCAAATCACGCCTGCCATGATCGAAGAGGCGGCGCGCGCCGCCATTCGCGATATTGGCTATGAGCAGGACGGCTTCCATTGGAAGACGGCGCAGGTGGAAGTGTTGCTGCATGCGCAGTCGCCCCATATTGCGCAAGGGGTCGATGCGTCGGGCAATAAGGATGAAGGCGCGGGCGATCAGGGCATCATGTTCGGTTATGCCTGCCGCGAAACCGATGCTTTGATGCCGGCGCCGTTGCATTACAGCCATAAGATTCTGCAATTGCTGGCCAAGGCCCGCAAAAGCGGCGCCGAGCCCAAGCTTGGTCCCGATGCCAAAAGCCAGGTGACGCTGCGTTATGAAAATGGTCGCCCCGTGACGGCGACTCAGATCGTGCTCTCGACCCAGCATCTCGACGCGGCGATGAGCTCGCAGGATGTGCGCGCCATCGTGGAGCCTTATATTCGTGAAGCGCTGCCGAAAGACTGGATCACGGCCGCAACCGAATGGCATGTGAATCCCACCGGGGCCTTTGTGGTGGGCGGGCCGGATGGCGATTGCGGTCTGACCGGGCGCAAGATCATTGTCGATACTTATGGCGGCGCGGCCCCGCATGGTGGTGGTGCGTTCTCGGGCAAAGACCCGACCAAGGTGGATCGCTCGGCGGCCTATGCGGCGCGCTATCTGGCGAAGAATGTCGTGGCGTCGGGGCTGGCGGAGCGCTGCACCATTCAGATCGCTTATGCGATTGGTGTGTCTGATCCGCTTTCGCTCTATGTCGATACGCATGGCACGGGCAAAGTCGATGAAGCCAGGCTGGAAGAAATTCTGCCGCAATTGATGAGCCTGAAGCCGCGCGGCATTCGGGAACATCTGGCGCTTAATCGCCCGATTTATGCGCGCAGCGCGGCCTATGGTCATTTTGGCCGGACACCGGATAGCGATGGCGGTTTCTCGTGGGAGAAAACCGATCTGGCGGATCAATTGAAGCGCGCTGTCTGATTGTCTGACGAAATCGAGCCCGGCCTGACGCATCCCGAACGGCACCGGCGGCAGCTTTATGGCCGCCGGAAAGGCCCGAAATTTTCCGGCCATCAATCGCAACTGATTGAAACAAAGCTGCCGCAACTGGCTTTGCAGTTGCAGGCGGGGATTGATCCGCGCGGCTATTTTACCGAATCGACGGTTGAAGATGTCTGGCTCGAAGTCGGGTTTGGCGCGGGCGAACATTTATTGTGGCAGGCGCAGGCGCATCCCCATATCGGGATGATCGGGGCGGAGCCATATCTTTCGGGCGTGGCGAAGCTGCTGTCGAAATGGCAGCAGGCGCCATGCCCCAATATTCGTCTTTATACGGATGATGCCCGCGATATTATCGAGGCCATGCCCGATGCATCTTTGGGGCGGGTGTTTATTTTGTTTCCCGATCCCTGGCCCAAGACCCGCCATCATAAGCGGCGCTTTGTGCAGACGGCCTTGCTGGACAAGCTGGCACGGGTGATGCGCGCAGGGGCCGAGCTGCGCTTTGCCAGTGATGATGCGCCCTATCTGGAATGGACCCTGGAGCGGGTCATGGCGCATCCGGATTTTGTCTGGACCGCTGAGGCGGCGGGGGACTGGCTGACGCGGGCCGCAGATTGGCCGCCGACCCGGTATGAGGCCAAGGAATTGCACGGGAAACCGGGTTATTTGCGGGTGTTACGGCGCTAGACCCTAAATATGGCCGTCTTGCTTTGGGGGCGGCAAAAGCTTATATCGGCGTTCTTCCCGACAACATAAATCTGGTTGTTGTGGCGCATCGCAAGATCGCCGCGGGAAACAGCCGTGTTCACTTTAAGGAATTCGCGCCATTCTGACCGCGCAGACGCAATTGGAAAAGCTGATCACCCCCATCGTGGAGGCGGCGGGATATCGTCTTGTGCGCTTGCGCATGATGGGGAATAAGCGGCGCACCTTGCAGATCATGGCTGAGCGGCCGGATGGGCTGATGGATGTGGCCGATTGCGCGAAGCTGTCTCATGCCATTTCAGATTTTCTGGATCAGGAAGACCCCGTGGAGGGGGAGTATAATCTGGAAATATCATCGCCCGGGATTGATCGGCCTTTGACGCGGCTGGCGGATTTTGCCCGCTGGGCAGGCCACGAAGCCCGGATCGAATTGCTGACCCCGGTTGACGCGCGCAAGCGGTTTCGCGGGATGCTGCTGGGGCTGGATGGCACGGATATTCAATTCAAGGCCGATGGCAAAGCAGTGATATTCGCTTTTGCCAATGTGAGTGACGCAAAACTTGTTCTCACCGACAAGCTGATCGCAGAAGATTTAAAGGCGCGCAAAAACGCCAAAACAGGAGACGAGTGATGGTAAATGGAATTGCCGCGAACCGGCTTGAGCTTTTGCAGATCGCCGATGCGGTGGCGCGCGACAAGTCGATCGACAAGCAGGTCGTGCTCCATGCCATGGAAGAGGCGATGCAGCGCGCCGCCAAGGCCCATTATGGCAGCGAAAACGATATTCATGTCGAGATCGATCCCAAAACGGGCGAGACCAATATTTCGCGCTATCTCAATGTGGTCGAGCTGGTCGATAATGACAAAGTCGAGATCAGCCTGAATGATGCCCGCACCCGTAATCCGGCGGCGCAGGTGGGTGACATTATTGCGGAAACTTTGCCGCCGCTCGATTTCAATCGCGTCAATGCGCAGAACGCCAAACAGGTGATTGTGCAAAAAGTCCGCGATGCCGAACGTGAGCGCCAATATGAAGAATATAAAGATCGCATTGGCGAAGTTGTGCATGGCGCCGTGAAGCGCGCGGAATTCGGATCGGTTGTGGTGGATCTGTCCCGCGCCGAAGGTGTGGTGCGCCGGGATGAAATGATTCCGCGCGAAAATTTCCGCACGGGCGACCGTATCCGTGCTTATATTTACGATGTGCGCCGCGAAGCCCGCGGGCCGCAAATTTTCCTGTCGCGCAGCCATCCGCAATTCATGGTGCGCCTGTTCGCGCAGGAAGTGCCGGAAATTTATGATGGCATTATCGAAATCCGCGCCGTGGCGCGCGATCCGGGCAGCCGCGCCAAGATTGCCGTGATCTCCAAAGATTCCAGCATTGATCCGGTGGGCGCCTGCGTTGGTATGCGCGGCGTGCGTGTGCAGGCGGTTGTGCAGGAATTGCAGGGCGAGCGGATCGACATCATTCCGTGGTCGGCTGAACCGGCGACCTTTATCGTCAATGCGCTGGCCCCGGCGGAAGTGAGCAAGGTTGTGCTCGACGAAGATACGCACCGGGTCGAAGTGGTGGTGCCGGATGAACAATTGTCGCTGGCGATTGGTCGCCGCGGGCAGAATGTGCGGCTGGCTTCGCAATTAACCGGCTGGCAGATTGATATTCTGACCGAGGTGGAAGAATCCGAACGGCGTCAGAAAGAATTCACCGAACGCACCAAATTGTTCATGGACGCGCTGGATGTGGATGAGACAGTCGCACAGCTTCTGGCTTCGGAAGGTTTCGCCAATATCGAAGACATTGCTTATGTGCCGCTGAATGATCTGGCGAGCATTGAAGGCTTTGACGAAGATACGGCGCAGGAACTGCAAAGCCGGGCGCAGGAATTCATTGAAGCGCAGAATCGCGAGCTGGATGAGAAGCGCCGCGAATTGGGCGTGGAAGACGACGTTCTCGACGTCGATGGCGTGACCGGCGCGATGGCCGTGTCTTTGGGCGAATTCGAGATCAAAACACTGGAAGATCTGGCGGGTTGCGCCACGGATGATCTGCTGGGTTATTTCGAGCAGAACAAGGACAAGGAGCGCGTGCGCATCGCCGGCGCCTTGGAGAATTTCGACCTCACCCCGGCGGATGCCAATGCGATCATTATGAAGGCGCGCGTCAAGGCGGGCTGGATCGAAGAAGAACCCGACGTCGAAGCCGATGAGGGTGATGAATCTGAGGCCGAATCGTAAGGTCTGAGAGATGGGCGTTGAATCGCTTTTCGTGACGCGGCTCTATCAAGAGGTAGAGCCGCGCGCCAAAGCGATGAATGCCGAGCTGGAACAGACGGCGCTGGTCTTTGCGCGGGAAGATGGCGCGGGGCGGCGCTGGTCCGCCGAACATGGCTATGTCGGCTATACATCCTATGCGTCGCTGAATGATCTGCCCTTGCGCGCGCCTTGTTTCGGGCTGTTGCAGGAAAAGCTGGATCGCCATGTGGCGCTGTTTTCCAAGGTGCTGGATTTTGATCTGCCGCGCCGCGGACTGGTGCTCAATGCGATGTGGATCAATGTGATGGGCCCGGGTTCGGTGCATATGTCCCATCTGCATCCCCATTCGGTGCTCAGCGGCACCTATTATGTGGCGATGCCGGAACAGGCTGCGGCCCTGAAATTTGAAGATCCGCGCCTGCCTATGATGATGGCGGCGCCCGTTAAAAAAGCCCGCGCCAAACAGGACAATCAGCAATTCATCACGCGTCACCCCAAGGTCGGGACCGTGCTGCTTTGGGAGAGCTGGCTGAAGCATGAAGTCATGCCCAATCGCGCGCGGGGCAAGCGGATCAGCATCAGTTTCAATTATGGCTGGGCTTAAGGTTTACAGCGCACGAAATAGCTGGGCTGCTTCGGCCCAATTCTCGACGATGCGTTCAACTCTGGCCTGTTGCAGGCGCTGACGCTCATTGCTGCTCATATGGCTGCCGCCCATAAAGCCCCAGACCTGCATACCGGCCGCCTGTGCCGCCAGAACGCCATTGAGACTGTCTTCAATCACCAGACATTGTTCAGGCTTGATCTGCAAAGATCTGGCGGCGAGCAAAAACAGGTCGGGCGCAGGCTTGGCGGCGGCGACATCATCGGCAGAAAAAATATGCGGCGCGAAATGGCCCCAAAGATCCGTTTTGCGCAATTTTTTTTCGAGCGATATTTTTTGTGACGAACTGGCCACCGCCTTATGGCGATCGAGGCTGGCGATGGCGGTGCCTGCGCCGCTGACTTCGGTCAAGCGGGTGTCCATCGCTTCGTGATAGCGGCGGGTCAGCTCTCCATCCAAAACCGATAAGATGGAACGGCCCAGACGGGCCTGCGCATCGGCTTCCAGCGCGGCTCGAAACGCTTTGTCCGAAAGGCCTAAGAATCGCGCTTTAAAATCCTGCGGCGTATAGGAAAGACCGGCTTGATCCAGAAGCTCCACCTCGATTTCATGGGCCAGGGTCTCGCTATCCACGAGCACGCCATCGCAATCGAAAATCACTGCTGAGATCATGGGGCTGCTTAAACCATCGTGGTCCGGACGCCTAGTCGTTCAGGCTGGCGCCACGGTGAGCACGGTGAGGTGACGCAAATCGCCGGCTTGATCCTGCCAGGCAATTTTCTGGCCCTGTTCAAGCCCGATCAGCGCCGCCCCGATGGGGGTCATGACCGAGAATTTTCCCTGGGTGGCATCGGCTTCTTGCGGATAGACCAGCGTGACGGCGCGGTTACGTCCGGTTTCTTCGTCGCGGAACTCGACATGCGATCCCATGGTGACGATATGGGGCGGCAGGCTGTCGGCGAGGCTGGCGCGGCTGATTTCACGCAGCAAAAAGTCAGCCACGGGCGTGGCGCTGCTTTCAGCCAGCGGTGAGAGGCGCTCGAAATCTTTGCGCAACAGGCTGATCGGCGGCAGATCGGAGGTACGGGACATGGTCGGGCTCCTGAAAGCTGATAGCGCGCTGGTTTTTTATGACCCTTGCGCGGGAATGAAATGATGAAATGTGAGACTGGTGACCCCGGACGACCGGATAACGCAAACCGCCCGGGCTTAGACGCCTGCGTGGAGGCGGCCCGCGCGCAAAGATTTACGGTGCGCATTGGTCATCATCATAGAAGGAGATGGCTCTTCAGGGGGGAAAGTCAAGGCTGACAGGAAATAGCCGTTAAATTCAGGCAGCTAAGGGGGATGGTTGCTTAGCCGATGACGCTATTATTTTCACCCAGCAACACCACGGTGGGTTTGTGGGTTTTAGCCTCGGCTTCGTTCATCTGGGCATAGGCGATAATGATCACGAGATCGCCCATCTGGGCCAGACGGGCTGCCGCGCCATTGATACCGATCATGCCGGAACCCGCCGGCGCTTCAATCGCATAGGTCGTGAAACGCGCGCCTGTATTGATGTTCAGCACATCGACCTGCTCATTCGGCAGGATGCCGCTGCGGTCCAGCAGATCGGACGCGATAGAAATGGACCCTTCATAATGCAGATCGCATTGGGTCACGGCGGCGCGATGAAGCTTGGCTTTGAGCAAGGTCAATTGCATGGAACGCACCTTTAAGGGGGCTTACATCGCCCCCTCGCTTAATTATCCAGGAAGGAGCGCAATTTGCGCGAGCGGGACGGATGTTTCAGCTTACGCAGCGCCTTGGCTTCGATCTGGCGGATACGTTCGCGGGTCACCGAGAATTGCTGGCCGACTTCTTCCAGCGTGTGATCCGTATTCATGCCAATGCCGAAGCGCATGCGCAGCACACGTTCCTCGCGCGGGGTCAGGGTGGCCAGCACGCGGGTGGTGGTTTCGCGCAAATTCGCCTGAATGGCGGCGTCGATCGGCAGGACCACATTGGGATCCTGGATGAAGTCGCCCAGGTGTGCATCTTCCTCGTC
>CAZOJG010000033.1:0-16634 GCA_964580115.1 uncultured Rhizobium sp. | reverse complement strand
TTCCTTGATATTTACAAGCTGGAAGTGAATGAAATTCCGACCAATGTCACGGTCAAGCGCAAGGACTATGACGACGAGGTCTATCGCACTTTCACGGAAAAATATGAATCGATCTGCAAGCTTATCGAAGACTGCCAGAAGCGCGGTCAGCCGATCATTGTCGGCACCACCTCGATTGAAAAATCCGAGTTGCTGTCGGACCTGCTGAAAAAGCGCAAGATCAAGCACAATGTTCTGAATGCGCGCTATCATGAGCAGGAAGCAGCCATCGTGGCCCAGGCCGGCGCGCCGGGCATGATCACCATCGCCACAAATATGGCTGGCCGCGGCACCGACATTCAGCTTGGCGGCAATGCCGATATGCGTATTCGCGAAGAACTGACTGATGTGACGGACGAAGCAGAACATGCCCGTCGCAGCGATGAAATTCGCGCGCAAGTGGCCGCTGACAAGCAGCGCGCGCTGGCTGCTGGCGGTCTATTTGTGGTGGGCACAGAACGCCATGAAAGCCGCCGCATCGATAATCAGTTGCGTGGCCGCTCTGGTCGTCAGGGTGATCCCGGCGCGTCGAAATTCTTCCTCAGCCTCGAAGATGATCTTATGCGTATCTTCGGATCGGAACGGATGGATTCCCTGCTGCAGAAGCTGGGGCTGGAAAAAGGCGAAGCTATCACGCATCCGTGGGTGAACAGAGCGCTGGAAAAAGCCCAGCAAAAGGTGGAAGCCCGCAATTTCGAAATTCGTAAAAACATCCTCAAATATGACGATGTGATGAATGATCAACGCCGCGTGATCTTTGAGCAGCGCTGCGAGATCATGGAATCCGAAGATGTCAGCGAACAGATTTCAGAATTCCGCGCACGCGTGGTGGAAGACCTGGTGGCGCGGCACATCCCCGAAAAGGCTTATGCCGAACAGTGGGATGCGGTCGGCCTGCAAGACGAAGTAACGCGCATCTTCAATATTGATCTGCCGGTTATCGCCTGGACCAAGGAAGAAGGTATCGCCGATGATGAGATGCGTGAGCGCATTCTCAAGACGGTGGAATTGCGCGCCGCTGAACGTGCCGCCAATTCAGGTATCGAAGTTGTACGCTATGTTGAAAAAGCGGTTCTGTTACAGACGCTGGATCACAATTGGCGCGAACATATCGTCAATCTGGATCATCTTCGCCAATATGTGGGCTTGCGCGGCTATGGCCAGCGTGACCCGCTGAACGAATATAAATCGGAAGCTTTTGAACTGTTTGAAGCTCTGCTTTCGAAATTGCGCTTTGATGTGGTGCGCCAGCTCTTCAACTTGCAGATCAATGTCGAGCAGCCGCCACTCCTGGAAGAACCACAGATGATCGAGATGCAGGCTTCGCATATCGATCCGCTGACCGGCGAAAATGAAATGGATCGTCCATCCCCGCCCCGCTTTAAGGATGGCCCGGTGGACCCGAACGACCCGGAAACCTGGGGGAAGGTGCAGCGTAACGCGGCCTGTCCCTGTGGCTCGGGCCGTAAGTTCAAACATTGCCATGGTGCGCTGGCCTGATCCTGATGAGCAGCGCCGATTTGGGGGTAAATATCTGTTTCGTTTGATGCTATCCAGCCTTCAGGGGGCAATGGGATCGCATCAATTGCGAAATCTGTAATTTCAGTTAGATTTCGGCCACGGAATTACGACTCCGTGCTTAAAAACCTGGGGCACAACTGATCTTTTATAAGGGGTATTTCATGTTAAACCGGACGTCGCTGCGCGCAGCTGCGGCAAGCGCGATTGCGCTATGTGTCTTGATGCCAGCTGTATCGCCGGCTGCAGCGGAAAGCGCGCAGGATCGGCGCTCGCGCGAACAGGCCGAACTTCCTGTCTGCACCAAGCGCCTGGGCACGATTGCTATCGTTGAACCCGAAACCAATTGGTGGACCCAGTATGGCCTTGGCTCACCGGAAGCGCTGCTGAAAGTTTTTGTCATGCGTTCGGGCTGTTTCGGCCTGGTCGACCGCGGCAAAGGCATGGCCGCCATTCAGGCGGAACGCGCTCTTGCTTCCGGTGGCGACCTGCGTCAGGGCTCCAATCAGGGCAAAGGCCAGATCAAAACCGCTGATTATGTGCTGGTTCCCGATCTTGTCTCCAAGAACAGCAATGCCGGCGGCTTTAATGTTGGCGGCCTGATCGGCGGCTTCATTGGCGGCCCGATCGGTGGTCTTGTTGGCGGCATCAATATTTCCAAGAAAACGGCTGATGTCGTTCTGACCGTGACCGATGTGCGCTCCAGCGAACAGGTCGCCATGCAGGAAGGCCATGCCAAGAAAAATGATCTGGGTTGGGGCGGCGGTGGCGCCATCTTTGGTGGTGGCGGCTTCGGCGGCGCAGGCGCCTCTGGCTATGCCGATACGGAAATCGGTCAGGTCATCACGCTGGCTTATCTTGACGCCTATACAAAACTGATCGCCCAATTTGGCGGTCTGCCGGCCAATGCGTCGGAAGCCAATACAATGCAGGCCGTCACGATGACCAAGCCGGGCCGCCTTTACAGCAGCCCCTCGACCAGCAGCTCGGTCGTGCGCACACTGGATCCGGGCATGATGCTCTATCCGTCCGGCAATAAAGATGGCGTGTGGTGGGAAGTGAAAGACGAACTCGGCAATCAGGGCTGGGTGTCTTCGCTGCTCGTCGAACTGTCCAAATAATCCCGTTACTAGGGACAACAAAAAAGGGGACCGGAAACGGTCCCCTTTTTCATATCTGAAAGGCTGAGAAATCAGCCGATATTACGCCCCATGGCGAGAAATTTATCGCGGCGATGACGGCGCAATTGCTCGCCACCTTTGGCCGACAATTCTGTCAGCTCACGCTCAATCACATCCCCCACCATGGTGATCGCCGTCTCCCGGTCGCGATGCGCCCCGCCCACGGGTTCGGGGATAATGGAATCGATGATTTTTAATTCCAGCAAATCCTGCGCGGTGATTTTCATGGCGGCGGCGGCATCCTGTGCTTTCGCGCCGCTGCGCCATAAAATCGAGGCGCAGCCTTCCGGCGAAATCACGGCATAGATCGCATGTTCCAGCATCAGCACCCGATTGGCCGTGGCAATGGCGATGGCGCCGCCCGACATGCCTTCGCCAATGATCGTGGCGATAAAGGGCACCCGCAGATTGAGCCCCGCCTGCGTGGAACGCGCTATGGCTTCGGCCTGACCACGTTCTTCGGCGCTGACGCCCGGATAGGCGCCGGACGTATCGGCAAAGGACAGAACCGGTAAGCCAAAGCGATCGGCCAGATCGAACAGGCGCTGCGCCTTGCGATAGCCCTCGGGCATCGCCATGCCGAAATTATGTTTCAGGCGAGACTGGGTGTCGTTGCCTTTTTCCTGACCGATCACGGCGACAGAGCGGCCACGAAAGCGCCCCAGCCCGGCGATCAGCGCACGATCTTCCCCGAACAGACGGTCACCGGCCAGCGGTGTGAAATCTTCAAAAAGTTGATCCGCATAATCCAGAAAATGGGGCCGCGCCGGATGGCGGGCCACCATGGTCTTCTGCCAAGGCGTCAGCTTGCCATAGGTCTGGCGGATCAGCTGATCCACTTTTTCCTGCAAGCGTTTAACCTCCTCCTCAATATTCATGGAGGGGTCTTGGGATGCCATCTGTTTCAGATCGACGATCTTACCTTCGAGATCTGCAATGGCTTTTTCAAAGTCGAGATATGCGGGCATTTTCACCGAATGGGCCAGACTGGGCCGGAACTTGGCAATGGAAGGACGTGGCGTCAAACAAAACTGGATCGGCTATGGCAGAAATACAGACCAGATACCAAACACGTTTTTGAAAGAACACCGACATGACCTCCATTCCTACTCGTATGCCGTTGATCTTACTAGGGTTATTTCACATATTTCAGGGTCTCTTTATGCTTCTGGCCCCGGCAGCCTGGTATGAATCAGTTCCCGGCGCGGCGCTGAGCGGCAGTTTTAACGGCCATTTTATCATGACGGGCGGCCTTGCTTTTATCGCCAGTGGAATCGCTTTGAGCTGGGGGAGCCGCCCCGGTCAGCGGGCCGCGGGGCTGGCCCTAGCTGGATCCATATTCCCTGCCCTGCATGCGGGGCTTCATCTGATTCAGTGGTTCACGGTTGGGCTGCCACGCGGGGTTGATGCCAGCTTTTCGGAATTTGTCACGATCGGGCTGGTGGCTGTGCTCGGGCTTATCTTTGCAGGCTTGCGCCAAAAGCCCTGACCCATGCAGGCCAGCGTTACAAAATAAAACGGCGGCCTTCGAGGACCGCCGTTTTTCACATCTCATTCCCAAACAAAAGATCTGGCTCAAACAAAAGATCAGGCGGATTGCGCCCGGATCATTTCCATTTGCTTCACAATCACTTCCGCCTGACGGATAGAGGCCGCATCAATCAAGACGCCTTTCATCGCCGCCGCGCCCAGACCAGAACTATGGGCGTCTTTCATGGCCGCCAGAATGGCTTCGGCGCGTTCCACTTCTTTTGCCGGTGGTGTGAAGATTTCATTCGCCAGATCAACCTGGCTCGGGTGAATGGCCCATTTGCCTTCGCAGCCTAATATGGCGGTGCGCATGGCCTGCACGCGAAAACCATCGGGATCGCCATAGTCACCAAAAGGCCCGTCAATCGGGATCAAGCCATGGGCGCGCGCCGCGGCCGCCATACGGAAGAGCGGATAATGCCACAAGTCATTCCAATGGCGCAGGCGCTGATCATTTTCGTCCTTATCGGTCAGCATCACATAATCTGCATTGCCGCCGCCGATATTGGTGGTGCGCATACCCTGTGACGCCGCGTAATCCGCCGCGCCGAAATGCAGGCTCTCAAGACGCTTGGAAGAACCCGCAATTGCATCGACATTGTTCAGGCCCATTGCGCTTTCAATGATGACTTCAAGCCCAATGCGTTTTTTGCGACCGACAGCAGCACTCGCCTGTGTGATCAGCATATCGATGGCATAGACATCCGCCGCGGTGCCGACTTTGGGGATCATGATGGAATCAAGACGCTCACCGCCCTTTTCAACCAGCGCCAGAACATCCTGATAGCAGAGCGGCGTATCCAACCCGTTGATGCGCACGGTGACAACCTTATTGCCCCAATTCACATCATTCAGCGCTTGGACAATATTTTTGCGGGCAATGTCTTTATCGGATGGCGCGACCGCGTCTTCGAGATCGAGACAGATCACGTCGGCGGCACCGGCAGCGGCCTTTTCAAAAAACTTGGTTTGCGAACCGGGTACGAAAAGTTTGGATCGGTAAAGCCGGACGGGTGCCTGACGTTCGATAGATGTAAAACTCACGGGAAATCCCCTTATTCTCAGATACTAATGCTGCGAGCGCGAAGGGTGGCGCGGGGCGTCCGGGGCGTCAACTGCGGCGCTTTGGACCCAATGTATCTTTTTGCACCTGTTTTAGCACTGTTTTTTGTGCAAGCGGGGCTTTAGCCAGAGGATGTGCAGCCGTCACAATGGCTTCCAGCCTGTCGCGCGCCACATGGGTGTAGATTTGAGTGGTTACGATATCCGCATGGCCCAGCAAGGTCTGCACGGAACGCAGGTCTGCGCCGCCTTCCACCAGATGGGTGGCGAAAGCATGGCGCAACACATGGGGCGATAATTTTTCCGGATTGATACCGGCTTTCACCGCAAGCTCTTTCAGCAATTGATGACAGCGCCGCCTTGTCAAATACCCTTCTGCCGCGCGTGAGGGAAAGAGATAACGATCCGCCACCGCCAGACGCTGACTTTGCTGAGGCAGAAATTCAGCGCGTATATCGAGATAGCGCGCCAGCGCATCCTGTGCCGGGCCATTCAATGGCACAATGCGTTCCCTGCCACCTTTGCCGCGAATGAAAATCGTTTCGCGGTTTCGCACAGCGGCATGGGTCAGCGTCACCAGTTCGGAAATACGCAGACCCGTTGCATAGAGCACTTCCAGCATACAAACGAGCCGGCGGGACTCCGCTGTATCTTCCGCGCCTGCTGTTTGTATCAGCGCGTCTACATCTTCCACCGCCAGAATTTTCGGTAATGGTCTGCTGCGGCGCGGGGCTTCTACCGTGTCGGTAGGATCATCTGTTCGCCAATTTTCGGTATAGGCAAATCTGAAAAACTGCCTCAGCGCCGATAGACGCCGCGCCTGCGAGGAGCCCGCCATGCCAGATTGCGATAATTGCTGCAGATAGGCCCGCACCTGATCGCGCGTGGCCTCGGTTAGATCGGCGGTTTTGAGAAAGCCGACAAAATCCTGCAAATCCCGACGATAGGCCGCCAAGGTGTTCTGGCTGGCCCCGCGCTCGGCGCTCATCATATCGAGAAAGGCCTCGATCACATGCAGCGCGTCCCGTTTTCCGGCACTCACGCTTTTAGCCCCTGTGTTCAGGAGGGAAACCGGTCATCCGGCAACACCTGCTCCACCGGCTGTGGCTCTGGGGTCAGGGAACTGCCATAGATGACAAGACCAATCCCGGCCAAAACCAGAAGCAGAATGAGCGCGAGCAAAATACGCAAACCCCAACCCATCGGATCAATCCCTTTGATTCTCATGTTGTTTGTGGCCGTTTTGGGCATAATTGCGCAAGCCCCAGGCTGCGCGCCGCTGGCGAGATGGCCCCAAGACGTGTAATCGGAACTTATGAGCGGATTGAATCGCACCATAATATTGGTTGGAATGATGGGGGCAGGGAAAACCTCGGTCGGCAAGCGATTGGCCGCGCGGTTGAACCAGCCTTTTAAAGATGCCGATTGCGAAATTATCAGCGCCGCTGGCTGTTCCATCAGTGAGATTTTCAGCCGCTATGGCGAACCCGCCTTCCGGGACGGGGAGCGTAAGGTGATCAGCCGCTTGCTGGGCGAAGGCCCGCTCGTTCTGGCGACGGGTGGCGGCGCATTTTCCGATCCAGTCACCCGGGCGGATGTGAAGGCGCGCGGGGTCTCGGTCTGGATCAAGGCGCCGGTGGACATTCTGCTGACGCGGGTTTCGCGGCGGGATAATCGCCCATTGCTGAAACAGGGCGATCCCCGTGAAATTCTGGAAAGATTACTGGCCGAGCGCGAGCCATTCTACGCGCAGGCCGATCTGCATGTGGATAGCGCCGAGGGTCCGCATGGTGTGGTTGTAGAAAATATCGTGTCAGCCTTGAAAGAGTTGGGTCACATAGCATGACCAAACATGTATCCGTTTCGCTGGGGCAACGCGCCTATGACATCCATGTCGGTACGGGCCTTCTGGAACAGACCGGCGCATTATTGAAGCCATTCGCGCGCGGGATTGTGCCCGTGGTGACCGATCGCAATGTCGCCGCGCTGCATCTGGATACGGTTCTACAATCTCTCAGCGCTGCTGGGCTGGATGGCCGCCCGATCATTCTTGATCCGGGCGAAGGTACCAAAAGTTTCAGTGGATTGGAGCTTCTTTCTACGACTTTACTTGAACTTGGGATTGAGCGCAGCGGGATGATCGTCGCGCTGGGCGGTGGCGTGATAGGCGATCTGACCGGATTTGCGGCAGGTATTCTGAAGCGCGGGATAGATTTCGCCCAAATACCCACGACGTTGCTTTCACAAGTGGATTCATCTGTGGGCGGCAAAACCGCCATCAATACGCGGCAAGGCAAAAATCTGGTCGGCCTGTTTTACCAACCTCGCATCGTTATCGCCGATACGTTTACATTGTCTACACTGTCGCCGCGCGAACTGCGGGCCGGTTATGCCGAGGTGGTCAAATATGGCGCGCTGGGTGACCCCACCTTCTTTAATTGGCTTGAGAAGAATGGCTTGCAAGTTATTGAAGGTAATGTGACATCTCGAATTCACGCGGTGGCGCATTCCTGTCAAATGAAAGCCGATATCGTAGCCCGCGATGAACGGGAAACCGGAGAGCGGGCGCTGCTCAATCTTGGTCATACATTCGGCCATGCGCTGGAAGCCGGTACGGGCTTTTCCCAGCGCTTGTTACATGGCGAAGGCATCAGCATCGGCATGGCGCTGGCCTTTCGTCTGTCAGCCCGCCTTGGGCTTTGTCCGCCCGAAGATGTGACACGGCTGGAGCAGCATCTGCGCATGGTCGGCCTGCCTGCCTCGATCAGCGATATAGAGGGGGCGCGTCCGACAGCGGATAGTCTGCTCGATCATATGGCGCATGATAAAAAAGCCAGCGGGGGTAAAATCACCTTCATTCTGGCACATGGGCTGGGCAAAGCCTTCACGACAGCCGATGTGCCGATGGATGCCGTAAGAGATATCGTCTCGGCCTAAAGCCGGGCCTATGGGGGAAAAATGTTCGCAACCGCCTTGGTTGCCATTCTCGTTCTTCTGGCGATGGCGGCCTTTTTTGCGGCCTGCGAGACCGCCTATATTGCCGTATCCCGCGGAAAAATGTTCCAGCTCGGCAAGGACGGCTCGCAAAGCGCCGCCCGGGTTAATCAGCTCACCGCCAAACGCGAAAGGCTGATTGGGGCGCTGCTCCTGTGCAACAGCTTTGTCACACTGCTGGCGGCCTGTCTGGCAACCTGGTTTCTGACCGAACGCTATGGCGGCTCAGCGGTGATTATTGCCACGCTGGGCATGACGGTGCTCGTCGTGCTCTTCAGCCAATTATTGCCCAAGACTTTGGCCATCACCCGCACCGATCAGCTGGCGCTGGCGCTGGTGCGCCCCGTGGATATTCTGGTGGGCATCATCGCGCCTTTGTCATCAGCCGGCCAATTCATTGTCTGGCGGCTACTTGGCCTATTCGGAATCGGAAAATCCGACGCCGCCCCCTTCATGGCCGTGCATGAGGAAATTCGCGGCACCGTGGATCTGCATCATGCCGAAGGCAGTATGGAGCGCGAACATCGTGATATGATCGGCGGCGTGCTGGACCTCAAGGAATTGATGGTCGCCGACATCATGACCCATCGCAAAAATATGATCAGTCTGGATGCCGCCCTGCCCCCGCGCGCCTTGTTCAATGCGGTATTGGAGGCGCGCCATCTGCGTGTGCCCGTATGGGTGGATCAGCCGGAAAACATCATCGGCATTTTAAATCTGCGTGATGTGGTGCGCGCCTTTTCCGATCGTCAGGGGCAGATCGACGAGTTCGACTTCCTCACCCTCGCCGCACCTGTCTGGTATGTGCCCGACACGACCGGACTGGAAGAACAGTTAAAGGCATTCCGCGAACGCCGCTCGCATTTTGCATTGGTGGTCGATGAATATGGCGCGCTTCAGGGCCTTGTGACCTTTGAGGATATTGTCGATGAAATTTTCGGCGACATCCCCGACCGCGACAGCGAACAGGAACCATCGGGCATTCGGCCTCAACCGGATGGCGCCTATAATATTGATGGCTCCATGCCGATCCGCGATGTGAACCGTGCACTGGACTGGGACCTGCCGGATACCGAGGCCACCACCATGGCGGGGCTGGTGATTCATGAAGCCCGCGCCATTCCCGAAACGGGGCAGCGCTTTGCCTTTTACGGTTACAAGTTTGAAATCCTGCGCCGCCAGCGCAATCAGATTATGGCGATCCGTGTATCGCATGAAACAGGCTTATGATCAGCCTTATCCGGCTTCTTCAGGTGTTTTGGTCACCAGCGCCAATGCATGAATCTGGGCCTGCATCTCGTCTTTCAAGACTGCATAGATCAACCTTTGCCGGGCCACCCGGCTCTGCCCCTCAAAGGCTGCGGCCACAATTTCGACCCGAAAATGGCTCTCCCCCCCGGCCCGCGCCCCGGCATGGCCATGATGAAGCGCGCTTTCGTCCTCGACAGTGAGGGAATGCGGCGAAAGCGCGTCGCTTAGCTTCTTGCGTATAATGTCAACCATAGCCATATGCATTCCTCAATCCCTTTCACCCATGAAGTCAAGAGAGAGGATTTCTTGAGCAATTCGCCATTCTTGAGTTTTGCTCTGGGGACCCCATAATCGGCCGATGGCAAAACCACGTTCCAGTCTTTTGGGCGATATCCGGATCAAAAAGGATCGCAAGCCCGTTGTCACCACAAAGACCCGCCCCTGCTCTATGCCGGGTTGCGAGGGCGAAGGGTTGCATCTGGTCCCCAAGAGCAAGCTGGACCTGTCGGAGAAGATCTGGGTCTGTCTGGCCCATGCCCGCGCCCATAATGAATCATGGGATTATTTTACCGGCATGAGCGAAACCGAAATCGCCCAGTTCCAATTGGACGCCATGACCGGACATCGCCCCACCTGGCCCATGGGTAAGCGTGGGGCCCGCGCGCGCAGTGGCAACTTCTCGGCTGAGGACAAGCTTGGCAATTTCCAGGAAGAGCCGGAAACACCAATACCGCGCCCGCCAATACGCCGTTATACAGGCGTACAATTACAGGCGCTGGCGATGATGAATCTCGAAGATACCGCGACCTTGCAGGATATAAAGGCGCGGTATAAGGAGCTTGTGAAGCGATTTCACCCCGATGCCAATGGCGGTGATCGGGGCGCCGAAGAGCGCCTTAAGCAGGTTATCAAGGCTTATACCGTGCTAAAACGGCTAGGCTGAATCTCTTTTCGTGGCGTTTAAGCTACGCGTTCTTTTTTAGGCGATCCGGATTAGCAAGATGACAAGTGAGATGCAGGGCCTCGATCAGTCCTTGATGCCCGATACTGAGATCGATGTGCGTAAAGCCTTTGGCTTTGATGCAGCCATGAAAGTCCCCGCCTTTTCCAAGCGCACCGAATATGTGCCTGAGATAGACGAATCTTACCGCTTTGACCGGGAAACAACGCTGGCCATTCTGGCGGGCTTTGCCTTCAATCGCCGGGTCATGGTGCAGGGCTATCATGGCACCGGCAAATCGACGCATATCGAGCAGGTGGCGGCGCGGCTGAACTGGCCAAGCATCCGCATCAATCTGGATTCCCATATCAGTCGCATCGACCTGATCGGCAAGGATGCGATTGTCCTGAAAGATGGCAAGCAGATCACCGAATTCCGCGAAGGTTTACTGCCCTGGGCATTGCAACACCCGGTGGCGCTGACCTTTGACGAATATGATGCAGGCCGCCCCGATGTGATGTTCGTGATTCAGCGTGTGCTGGAAGTACAAGGCAAGCTCACCTTGCTGGATCAGAACCGCGTGATCCGCCCGCATCCGGCTTTCCGTCTGTTCTCCACCACCAATACGATTGGTCTGGGTGATACGACTGGCCTGTATCACGGCACGCAGCAGATCAATCAGGGTCAGATGGACCGTTGGTCGATCGTCACGACACTGAACTATCTGAGCCATGATTCCGAAGTTGAAATCGTGCTGGCGAAATCGCCGTCTTATGCATCGCCGGAAAAGCGTAATCAGATCGAAGCCATGGTGCGGTTGGCCGACATGACCCGCAACGCCTTCATCAATGGTGATCTCTCCACCGTGATGAGCCCGCGCACGGTTATCACATGGGCTGAGAATGCGGAAATCTTCAACGATATAGGTTTCGCGTTCCGCCTCACCTTCCTCAACAAATGCGACGAGCTGGAACGCGCCAGCGTGGCCGAATTCTATCAGCGTTGCTTTGGCGAAGATTTGCCGGAAAGCGCAGCCAAGGTTCTGGTGGCGTGAAGAATGACTCTCCGGTCGAGCCGTTTAAACGCGCCGTTGGAACTGCGGTGCGCGCGCTTGCCGGAGAACCGGAACTTGAAGTCAGTTTCAGTGCCGAAGCGCCAAGTCTGAAAGCCGATAAGGCGCGCCTGCCCCTGCCCTCGCGCAATCTGCCGCCGCAGGAAGTGGCGCAGGTGCGTGGCGCGGGCGATGCCTATGCATTGCGCCGGGCCTATCACGAACCGCGCATTCATAAACGCTTCCAACCCCAGACACCCGATGGCGCCGCTATTTTCGAAGCGGCCGAACAGGCGCGCGTAGAAGCGATTGGCGCCTTAGCCATGAAAGGCGTGGCGCAGAATCTGACCGCGCAACTGGAACACCGCCTGCTTCAACGCGGCATCACCCGCGCCCGTAGCCGCGCCGAAGTACCGATTGCCGATGTCGTGGGCTTGATGGTGCGCGAAGCCTTGACCGGCGCCCCCATTCCGGACGACGCGCAACATGCGGTGGAATTCTGGCGCGGCTATATCGAAGAAAAAGCGGGGCCGGATCTTTTGCGGCTCAGCTCTGCTCTGCGTGATCAATCGGCCTTTGCCCAGCTGACACGCACCATATTGCGCGATCTAGATCTAGGCGATGAACAGGCCACTGAAGGCGAGGAAGACGCGGAAGAAAACGGCGAGACGCAAGAGAGTGAACAACAGGGCGATCAGCCCGATGAAGGTTCAGACTCCGCCGAAGCAGAGTCCACAGACGCGCCCGGCGATGAAACCGAGGATAGCAGCACCGACATGAGCGCCGAACAATCGGACGATATGTCGGATGCGCAGGATTCAGATGATGGCAAGCAACCCTGGCGGCCTGATCAGCCTTTCTCGGATCAGGAAAGCTGGGGCTATCACATTCACACAAACCAGTTCGACGAAGTCATCGGCGCTCATGATCTGTGTGACTCTGACGAACTGACGCGGCTGCGCAACCTGCTCGACCAACAACTGAAAGCGATGCAGAGCGTGGTGTCGCGTTTAGCCAATCGTCTGCAGCGCCTGCTATTGGCGCAGCAGAATCGCAATTGGGAATTCGACATCGAGGAAGGTCTTCTCGATACGTCGCGTCTGCCACGTATTATTATTGATCCGATGTATCCGCTCTCGTTCAAACGCGAGAAGGATATGGATTTCCGCGATACGGTGGTGACGCTGCTGCTGGATAATTCCGGCTCGATGCGTGGGCGGCCCATTATGGTGGCGGCGATGTGCGCCGATATTCTGGCGCGCACACTGGAACGCTGCGCCGTCAAAACAGAAATTCTGGGCTTCACCACACGCGCCTGGAAAGGCGGACAAAGCCGCGAGAAATGGATTGCGGAAGGCAAGCCCGCGCATCCCGGCCGCCTCAATGATCTTCGCCACATCATCTATAAAGCGGCGGATGAGCCATGGCGGCGCGCCCGGAAAAATCTGGGCCTGATGATGCGCGAAGGCTTACTGAAGGAAAATATTGATGGCGAGGCACTGATCTGGGCCCATCAACGTCTGATGGCACGCCCGGAACATCGCCGTATTCTCATGGTGATTTCAGATGGCGCGCCGGTGGATGATTCAACCCTATCGGTGAATGCGGGGAATTATCTGGAACGCCATTTGCGCCATGTGATCGAAGATATTGAAGGTAAATCCAGCATTGAACTGGCGGCTATCGGCATTGGCCATGACGTAACGCGCTATTACCGGCGCGCGGTGACGATCGTGGATGCAGAACAGCTGGGCGGCGCGATGACCGATCAGCTGATCTCGCTCTTTGCCGATGAGAAGGCGAATAAACCCCGCATGTCAGGGCAGCATAAAGCTGGTCCCAAACGCAAAATGGCTCAGGTTTGAACCTGAGCCATTGAGCTAAAACGTTCTAAAAACGAGATCAGGCCGCAGCAGCTTGGGTGCCGGCGATCTTTTTGGCGATCTGGCGCTTCAGACGCAGGGCGCGTGTGCTCAGCTTGGCGTCATCGGCCTTCAGCAGGAACACATCTAAACCGCCATTGCGGTCCAGCGTACGCAGCGCATTGGTTGAAACGCGCAGCGTGTAGCTGTGCCCCAGAGAATCGCTGGCAAGCGAGATCGCCTGCAGATTGGGGCGATATACGCGCTTGGTTTTGTTATTGGCGTGGCTGACATTGTTGCCAACCATCACGCCTTTTCCGGTCAATTCGCAGCGGCGGGACATGAGATTCTCGTCTTCAAATCGGTAAAATGAGGCGTCGTCTTAGGCGGATAGACTCAATGGGTCAAGGGGATATGGCTAAGACGGGGATTATCCGCCGGCAAAATCCCGCAAAAGGCTGCGCGCGGCCGCGTGGGGCAATGTTTTCCCTTTAGAAACAGCATCTTCCAAGGTCTTGGCGCGTTTGCCCAGTTGCGGGTCCGAAAGAATTTGCTCGGCCAGCAAAGACTGTAATTCGCTCCAGAACCAGCGCCGGGCCTGATCCGAACGCAGTCTGGCTATCCGGCCGTCCGACTCAAGTTCTGCATGGAACTCGGTCATGGCGGTCCAGACCTCGCCAATGCCCAGCCCCTCAAGGGCTGAAACGGTCAGAACGCGGGCAGGCAGTTTTTCGTGTTTGGGGCGCATCAAGTGCAGCGCGGCCCGATAATCCCCCGCCGCCCGGCTGGCTGCGGGGGCCAGATCGCCATCAGCCTTGGTGACGATCAGAATATCCGCCAATTCCATGACGCCGCGTTTGATACCCTGCAAATCATCCCCGCCACCGGGGCTTTGCAGCAGAACAAAAAGGTCGGTCATATCCGCGACAGATGTTTCGGACTGCCCAACCCCCACGGTCTCGACAATCACCACATCAAAGCCAGCGGCCTCGGCCAGCAGCATGGCCTCGCGGGTGCGGCGCGCCACCCCGCCCAAAGTCGTGCCTGCCGGGCTGGGGCGGATAAAGGCGTCTGGATTGCGCGATAGCTGCTCCATCCGGGTCTTGTCCCCCAATATGGAGCCACCTGAGCGGCGCGAGGACGGGTCAATCGCCAGAACCGCGATCTTCAGCCCGAGGCCGGTGAGATGCGTTCCAAAACTTTCAATAAAGGTGGATTTGCCCGCGCCCGGCGTGCCCGAGATGCCAAGGCGCAAGGCCTTGCCAGAATGGGGCAGCAGCTCATTTAGCAACTGCTCAGCCTGTTTCCGGTCTTCGCTGCGGGTGGATTCCACCAGCGTGATCGCCCGCGCCAGCGCCCGCCGCTCGCCCTGCAGGACAGCCTCAGCCAATTCCATTTTTTCTTGCGCTTTTGTCATATGTCACGCGTCATAATCGGGCCATGATGCCAAAGCAATTTTTAACAGCCGAAAAGCAAGTACGCAGCGAGGATCCATAAATGAGCCGTCATCCGCTCCCCCATCTTGCCCTGATCGCCCTATTGATGACCACCACATCCGGCTGGGCCGCCGGTGGCGATGGCGAAGAAACCCGCAATGAGCCTGCCTCCCGCTTGAACTGGGCCATGACGCTCTATGCCGGTGGTATCGGGCTTGGAAAAGTAGATCTGGATGCGACAATCCGGGGCGATAAATATCACGCGGTCTCGAATCTGGAAACGTCGGGTATTGTGAACACATTCTGGCAGGCGCGGATTCAAGCCACATCCACAGGCCAAATCGGCAAGAGCGCTGAAGGTGGCAAACAATTACAACCGGCGCTTTACGATTCCTTCACGACCAAGAAAGACAGCAAACAACAGGTCTCGCTGACCTATGAACCCAGCGGGCCGATCCGGGTCTTTTCCGATCCACCTTATGCCGCGAGCAAATATCCCATACCCGCCGAGATGCAGAAGAATACGTATGATCCTGTCAGCGCGATTTTATATATCGCGACCGGTATCGGCGCCGATGCAAAAAATCCCTGCTCCGCGATTGCGCCGGTTTATGATGGCCGCCGCCGATACAATATCGAAATGAAAAAAGAAAAAGACACCAAGGTTGATATGGATAATGGCCTGTATAAAGGCCCGGCCGTGCAATGCACCGCCCGCTATAATCAGATCGCCGGTTATAGCCAGAAAGTCATAGATACAAATGCCGGCTTCCCGCTGATCCGTGCCTGGGTGACCACCTATACAAGCGCAACGGGACAAACCTATGTCATCCCGCTGCGTGTATGGGCCAATACGCCCTATGGCGTGATCGCCGCCGTCACCAGCACGCTGAAGATCGACGGCGAAGACAAGAAGATGGGCAGCTGATCAAGCTGCCTTCTTCGCCCGGATCAGTTTCAAAACTTTACGTGCCGCATCCGGAATATTGGTACCCGGCCCGAAAATGGCTGACACACCAGCCTTTTCAAGGAAGGCATAATCCTGCGCCGGTATAACACCGCCGCAAACCACCAGAATATCATCGGCCTTTTGTGTTTTCAGTGCATCAATCAGCAAGGGCACCAGTGTTTTGTGACCAGCGGCCTGGCTGGAAATGCCCACCACATGCACATCGGCATCGACCGCATCCTTGGCGACTTCTTCCGGTGTCTGGAAGAGCGGCCCTATATCGACGTCAAAACCCAGATCGGCAAAGGCCGTGGCGATAATTTTAGCACCGCGGTCATGCCCGTCCTGCCCCATCTTGGCGACGAGCATACGCGGGCGCCGCCCTTCTTCCTTTGCGAAGGCTTCAACCTCGCCAATGATCGCCGCGAATTCATTATCGCCTTCATAAGCCCCGCCATAGACACCTGAAATGGCGCGAATTTCCGCGCGATGGCGACCGAACACCACTTCCATCGCATCTGAAATTTCGCCAACCGTGGCGCGGGCCCGCGCGGCATCCACCGCCAGCGCCAGCAGATTGCCATTGGACTTGGCGCCTTCGATCAGGGCATCAATCGCGGCTTTGTGTTTGGCCGGGTCACGCTGTGACTTGACCTTGTTCAGCCGGGCGATCTGCGCGTCGCGCACGGCCACATTGTCCACGTCGAGCACGTCGATCGCGGCTTCATTGGCGAGTTGGAATTTATTGACCCCGACAATCACATCCTCGCCGCGATCCACCCGCGCCTGACGCAGCGCCGCCGCTTATTCGATGCGCAGTT
>CAZOJG010000032.1:0-16966 GCA_964580115.1 uncultured Rhizobium sp. | reverse complement strand
GGTTCGGCTGCGCCATGCTCTGCTATGTCACGCCGAAAGAACATCTCGGCCTGCCAGACCGTGACGATGTAAAAGCCGGCGTCATCGCCTATCGTATCGCCGCCCATGCCGCCGACCTCGCCAAGGGCCATCCCGCCGCGCGCCTGTGGGACGATGCAATGAGCAAGGCGCGTTTCGAATTCCGTTGGCGTGACCAGTTCGCCCTCGCGCTCGACCCCGAAACAGCGCAGGCCTATCACGATGAAACACTCCCTGCAGACGGCGCAAAAATCGCCCATTTCTGCTCGATGTGCGGCCCCAAATTCTGCTCGATGAAAATCAGTCAGGAAGTCCGCGACGCCGCCAAAGGTCAGAACGACACACTATCCACAGCCGAAATCCGCGCCGCCATGGAAAAGAAATCACTCGAATTCCGCAATCATGGCGGTGAGATCTATCTGCCGAAGTAAGCCGCGTAATTGTAAATATGGGTCAACCACTGAAGGGGCCGTGGTTGACCCGTATTTATTTATACTAAAACCGGACTTTTATGCCCGGCCAATTTATCAGCTAAAATTACGCCGTCCTCTCACCGCGTGATACAGCACCAGCACAATCACCGCGCCGACCACCGCAACAAACATAGAGATCAAATCAAATTTGAAGGCATCGAATTCCGTCAATTCGCGGAAGATAAACCCGCCGACCAGTGCGCCCACCATGCCCAGTGCGATATTCAAAATACATCCCGACCCGCGCCGGTTAACAATTTTCGATGCAATAAACCCAGTGATTAACCCAAAGAAAACCCAACCCAGAATCGACATACACACCCCTTGGAAGATTTAGTCCGGCCAACCATTCGGCTGGCCGGGCTGTAAATGCTAAGCGCGCCGGCCGGCTACCGCATGGTAGATAAACAACACCACCACAGCACCGATAACGGCCACAAACATGCTGTAAATGTTGAAGCCGGTCACGCCTGCGCTGCCGAACTGATTGAACAGCCAGCCGCCAACAAAGGCGCCTACAATGCCCAGTATGATATCGACGACGATACCCTGGCCGGTATTATTGACGATTTTACTGGCTATAAAGCCCGCAATCAGGCCTAGGACGATCCAGGCTAAAATAGACATGGCGTTACTCCCGTTGATATCTAAGGACATTTAATTCCGCCCTAGAGGAAAAACGGCCTGTTTGCGGAAAAGTTCCGTCAAATCGTTACAACGACTTTACCCTGCGCCTTGCGATCCACCAGAAGCCGGATAGCCTCGCCTCCACGTTCCAGCGGAAAACGCGCGGAAATATGGGGTTTGATCTTGCCTTCCACCACCCAGCGGGCAATTTCTTCCTGATTTTTCCGGTTCCTCTCGGGATCGCGGGTATAAAATCCGCCCCAGAACACGCCCAGAATATCGCAGCCTTTCAGCAAAGCGAGGTTGAGCGGTATGCGCGGTATTTCACCCGCCGCAAACCCCACCACAAGAAAGCGACCTTCCCAATTCATGGCCCGAATAGCAGGCTCGGCATAATCACCTCCCACCGGGTCATACAAAACATCCGCCCCTTTTCCGCCGGTCAGTTTCTTGATCGTATCGGAAAATTCTTTCTGCTGCTCACGCGTCAATGATCCGGCGGGATAAACAAATCCCTCCTGCGCGCCATGGCGCAAACACAGATCCACTTTCTCCTGGCTGGATGCACCGGCAATCACGCGCGCACCCATCGCATTGCCCAGTTCGACAGCGGCCAAACCCACACCGCCAGCAGCGCCCAGAACAACCAGCGTTTCACCCGGCTGTAATTTCGCGCGATCCTTCAACGCGTAATGCGATGTGCCATAGGTCAGAATAAGGCCCGCCGCCGTGTCAAAATCCATGCCCTCCGGCATGTGAATGACACGCGCATCCTGCGCGATCACATATTCGGCCATGCCGCCCGTATTCACAGACGAAATCACCTTGTCCCCGATCTTGAATCGGGTCACGCCTTCGCCCAGCGCTTTCACCAGACCAGACACTTCCCCCCCCGGCGCAAAGGGCATGGGCGGCTTGAACTGGTACTTGTTTTCCAGCATCAGCGCGTCGGGAAAGTTAATGCCGCAGGCCCGAACCTCTATCAAAACTTGTCCATGTTGCGGGACGGGCGTCGGCAGCTCCCCCATGCGTAATAACTCAGGGGGACCAAACGTAGTGCAGAGCATTGCTTTCATGTGATTTTCTCAAGAATGACGACAGGTGAACATAAGGAAACAGCGCCATTTGTCCAAGTCTTGCTGAACTTAAATAAAAAAAGAGCGTATATTGAGAACGCTGGAGGGCGCGCAAACGGAGGCGAAAATGAAAGTAGCACTAGTAACTGCGATGTCTGTAGCGCTAATGATTGGCGCTGTTTCGTCTGTTTCAGCCAGTGATCGTAATACTGAAACAGGTCAGTCTTGCTTGCGTCTGAACCGCATCGACAACTGGACGATGCCGGACAATCAAACACTCATCATTTCCAATTCATCGCGTGAACTTTATAAAGTTGGATTGATGGGCGCCTGTCCGGGCCTTCGGTTCAAACAGCAAGTCGCGTTTAAATCTTTCGGCGGTTCACAAACATCCTGCCTCAGCGGTGGTGACTCCATTCGCTACTACCAACAAGGCATGGGCCGCTCGAGCTGTGTGATAGACAAGGTCATGTCCTACTCGGCCGAGATGCAGAGCGCTGATGAAGCAGCGCGCAGGCAGCTCACCCAGTAAAACGCCTTATCTGATGTAAAGAAAAGCGGCGGGCTTTTAATGCCCGCCGCTTCGCGTTTATACCTGTGCGCCTAAAGGGGAGGGCAGTGTGCGCGGTTATTTTTCAGTCGGGGTGGACGGTATTTCCAAACCCATGAATCTGGGCAATCTGCTGCGCATTTCCCATGCCTTTGATGCCAGTTTCTTCTTCACCATTGGCGCCCAGGTCGATCTGTCCGACGCTCAGTCCGACACATCCCGCGCCGATGGCCGGATGCCGCTCTATCATTATGACACGGCAGATGCTTTGCGCCTGCCGGTCGATTGCCGTCTGATCGGGGTCGAAATCACCGAGGATGCAATAGACCTGCCCCGTTTTCGTCACCCCACGCGCGCCGCCTATATTTTCGGCTCTGAACGCCTCTCGCTCTCACCCGAAACTTTGGCACGTTGTGAATTCGTCGTGAAAATCCCGACCAGATTTTCCATTAATGTCGGCATGGCCGGGGCGATCGTGCTCTATGATCGCCTCCTCAGCCTGGGTGGCTATCCCGCACGCCCGCTCAAAGCTGGCGGCGCAGATAAAATTCCACCGTCTCATAAATGGGGTGCGCCGATGGTCCGCGCCCTGCGCGAAGCCAAATAGCTTCAGGCGTGGGCGCCCGCCCCCAAAAAGTCCTGCACAAAGGCAGTCTGCGGCGCGCGCTTCACATCTTCGGGCCGGCCATATTGCTCGATCTTGCCATTATTCATCACCGCCACCAGATCGGCCACGGCAAATGCCTCTTCCTGATCATGGGTAACGAAAATCGTGGTGATGCCGGTGCGCGTATGAATCTCACGCAGCCAGACCCGCAGCTCTTTACGCACCTTGGCATCCAGCGCGCCAAACGGCTCATCCAGCAGCAGCATACGCGGCTCAATTGCCAGCGCCCGCGCCAGCGCCACGCGCTGCCGCTGACCACCGGATAGCTGGCTGGGATAGCGATCGCCCAAACCTTCCAGTTGCACCAGCGCCAGCAATTCATCCACCCGCGCCGCAATCTTATCGCGCGCTGGGCGTGATTTACGCGGCCGAATTTCCAGACCGAAAGCAATATTCTTGGCCACGGTCATGTGGCGGAACAGGGCATAATGCTGAAACACAAACCCTGCCCGGCGTTCGCGCGCCGGCACACCCAGCCAGTTCAGATCGGCAAAATGTACCGAACCACTATCAGCAAAATCCAGCCCACCCAGAATCCGGAGCAATGTCGTCTTGCCTGAACCGGATGGCCCGAGCAAAGCCACAAAAGCCCCTTGCGGCGCGGTCAGGCTCACCCCTTGCAAGGCCGATACGCCGTTAAATCGACGGGCAATGGAATCTATGACTAAAGACACACTATTTCTCCATCAGTGGCGGTGGACTGCCGCAATTTCATCGGCATAACGCCATTCCAAAAGTGATTTGACGGTCAAGGTCACAAGCGCCAGCAAAGCCAAGAGCGCCGCCACGGTGAACGAGGCCATGAACTGATAATCATTGTATAAAACTTCAACCTGCAACGGCATCGTATTGGTCTCGCCACGAATATGGCCACTCACCACCGACACAGCGCCGAATTCACCCATGGCGCGTGCATTACATAGCAGCACGCCATAGAGCAGGCCCCATTTGATGCTCGGCAAGGTCACGCGAAAAAAGGTCTGCCAGCCCGATGCGCCCAAAGATATCGCGGCCTCTTCCTCATCCTTCCCCTGATCAGTCATCAGCGGAATAAGCTCGCGCGCCACAAACGGCACGGTCACAAAGATCGTGGCCAACACCATGCCGGGCAGGGCGAAAATGATCTTGATATTGTTGTCCCGCAGGCCTTCACCAAACCAGCCCTGAATGCCGAACATCAGCACATAGACCAGCCCCGCAATGACCGGCGATACCGAAAACGGCACGTCAATCAGCGAGATCAAAAAGCTCTTGCCGCGAAAATTGAACTTGGCGATAGCCCATGCTGCGGCCACCCCGAACACCACATTCATCGGCACGGCAATCGCAGCCACGATCAAGGTCAGCTTGATCGAATGCAGCGTATCCGGCTCGCTCAAAGCCTCGATAGAGGCCTCAAGACCCCGCTCAAACGCCGCCGTAAAAATGGTCAGCAGAGGGAGCAGTAAAAACAACAGCACAAAACCAATGGTCAGGCTGATCAGCAGAAACCGCGCGATCGGCGGATCCTCTGTGGCAGAACGCGCCCGCATATTATCTCCTGTTGACCAAGAACAACTGCACCGCATTCAGCAGAAACAGTATGAGGAAAGACGCAGCAAGCATAACCAGCCCAATGGCCGATGCTCCGGCATAGTCGAACTGTTCCAGCTTGATCACGATCAGCAAAGGCGCGATTTCCGAAACCATGGGCAGATTGCCCGCGATGAAAATCACCGAACCATATTCCCCGACAGCGCGGGCAAAGGCCATGGCCACGCCGGCGATCAAGGCTGGCAGAATGGCGGGGAAGATCACCCGGCGAAATGTCTGCAAGCGACTGGCCCCTAATGTGGCGGCGGCTTCCTCTGTATCGCGGCCCAGATCCGTCAGGATCGGCTGTAAGGTGCGCACCACAAAAGGCAGACCAATGAAGACCAGCGCAATCACCACACCTGTCGGGGTGAACGCCGCCTTGATGCCTAATTCCATCAGCGGCTTTCCCAGCCAGCCATTGGGCGCATAGAGCGTGCAGAGCGCGATACCAGCAACAGCGGTCGGCAAAGCGAAAGGCAAATCAATCAGCGCATCAATCAGCCGTTTACCGGGAAAGCGATAACGGCTCAGCGTCCAGGCCACCAAAAGGCCAAACACACCATTGATCAGCGCCGCAATGAGCGATGCCCCAAAGGACAATCGCAGCGAGGCCAGAACACGCGGCTGCGTTACCGCATCAATAAAGCCGCTGAGCCCTAACTCCCACGGGCGGATTATCAGAGCCGCCAATGGGAGCAGAACGATGATGGACAGATAGGTGAGCGTGAAGCCCAGCGAAAGTCCGAAGCCTGGAAGGACTGTCCGTTGTTTCCAACTTCCGTTGAGCGTCAACGCTGTCATGATTTAACGTCCGGGTTTATAGATTTGGTCGAAATTGCCACCGTCGGCGAAGTGAATCTTCGTCGCATTAGGCCAGCCGCCAAATTCATCATCAATCGTGTAAAGCTTCAGGGTCGGGAAAGTTTTGGCATGCGCTGCCAGAACGTCCTGGTTACGCGGGCGATAGAAATTCTCCGCGATGATCTTCTGCGCCTGCGGCGTATACAGGAACTTCAGATAGGCGTCCGATACAGCGCGTGTTTTATGGCGGTCGACATTCTTGTCAACCACGGTGACGGACGGTTCAGCCAGAATGGAAGAGGGCGGATACACGATGTCGAACTTGTCAGCCCCAAATTCTTTGATCGCCAGATGCGCTTCATTTTCCCAGGACAGGAAAACATCACCAATGCCGCGCTGCACGAAGGTCGTGGTGGCGCCGCGGGCACCCGTATCCAGCACTGGAACATGTTTGTAAAGTTCCGTTACAAAGGCCTTGGCCTTCTGATCATTGCCATCGGGACGGTTCTTGGCCCAGGCCCAGGCCGCCAGATAGTTCCATTGGGCCCCACCCGAGGTCTTGGGGTTCGGGGTCACGACTTGAACCCCGGGCTTGATCAGATCGCCCCAATCCTTGATTTTCCAGGGATTGCCCTTACGAACCAGGAATACAATGGTGGATGTGTAGGGGGCGCTGTTATTGGGCAGGCGGCTCTGCCAGTTGGCAGGCAGCAATTTGCCATTTGCTGAAATATTATTGATGTCCGAGGCCAGCGCCAAAGTCACCACATCGGCATCCAGCCCGTCGATCACCGAACGGGCCTGTTTGCCCGAACCACCATGGGACTGCTGAATGGTCAGCGTGTCGCCCGTCTTGGTTTTCCACTCTGCAGTGAAAACCTTGTTGATGCTTTGATAAAGTTCGCGGGTCGGGTCATAGCTGACATTCAGAATTTTGACATTCGCCGCCTGTGCGGCTCCAGTCACTGCGACCGAGGTCAACAGCGCGCCTGTAGCCAGTGCCGAAAGTAGCCTTTTCATAAATAGTGCTCCTTGGTTGGTGCATGGTCCCGCCCGAACGGGGGAAGAGACCATGCACACGGATTCATTTCCAGTCTTTGATTGTAATGATGGTTACAGAGAGAGGGCGGAACGCAGAGAAATCGTGTCCAGTTTGGCCCCTGTACTGCCCCCAAAGGCATCCAGCCGCGACACATTGGTGTGCTGGTAATTCAGCTGGAAGCTGATGGCATTGTTGGGGAACCAGTTCAGACCGGCGGTCCAGATCTCCTGACGCCCGCCACGTATGCCGCCAAATGGCGTGGCAGACCCGGCGCTACCGGCATTGTCATTGAGGTCCAGAACACTATAGCGGCCCGCCAATTCCCATGCCCCGATACCGCCACTGCTGGAGGACAGCGGATCACTCGGCGAAGGCGCGGCATAAGCCCCGCGATCTTCTTTATAGCTGCGGGTTTCGCCTGTCAGAACCCAGCTCGCCTGAACATACCAGCCGTCGAAAGACGGGTTTGGCAACAGGCTGTTGCGCCGCTTCACGTCGAAATTGAAATAGCCGCCCTGGGCATAAAGATTATTCCAGTTACCCGCGGCTTCCAGGCCCCATTCCCACAGACTTTCTGAATCGATATTACCCGTATCGATCAGGCGAATGCTCTGATTGTCGACATTCAGTTCAGGCCGTGCCCGTAAACGCACAGGTCGGCTGCCGGGCGTGCCTGCACCCGTGTCACCAATACGGAAAATATAGCTGCTATCGGCACCGACATAGAGATTGGCATCATCCGACCCGAACAGACGATAGGCAGCGCGGCCTACCAAAGCCTGTTGTTCATCAAAGAAGCCGGTCGAACCAGCCGTACCGCCCGTATAGGCCAGCGATACGAAATAATCCTTGTCATAGGCAAAGACTTGAAGCGCCGCACGGCCATCTGCACCGGCTAGACTGCGCCCCAGATCGGTCGGCTGCGCGCGTTCCAGAAACAGCGTTTCATGCGCGGCGGTGGAATCATCAAAATTCGCGGCAGGCGGGAAGGCGCCGAGACGCACTTTTACCGGCCCCAGACCATCATATTGAACATAGGCCTGACTGATACCGGCGCCTTCAGAACCTGAACCACCCAATTCATAAAGGAGCTGATAGGACCAGTCTTTGAAGAGATTACCGCTCAGGCCAATACGCGCGCGGCGGAAATTATTGCCACTGCTGAAGTCTGTGCCTGCCGGCGCTTGGCCCTGCGCATAATAGGCATTGTCATATTGGATCAGCGCGCGCAGCGAGGCGCTGAAATTGCCGTCCGCAGTTTTGAAGGTCGGACGACCATTTTTCAAAGATACCTGAATGTCTTTTTCACGCTCTTTCTGAATTTCGGTGATCTGCTGCACATTGCGCTGCTTCAGATCGATGATCGCCGCTTCCAAATCAGCTTTCTCTGTCTGTTCGCGCTTCAATTCCTCGACCGATTCATTGAGCAGACGAATTTGTTCCTGCAGCGCCTGGATTTTTGAATCCGCAGAAGGCACTGCATTCGCTGCCGGAAGCAGCACAAAAACTGCCGCGCCAGCCAGTAATGCGGTGCGTATCCGATTATTCCGTAACATTCCCCTCAATCCTTTCAAATGCCTCCAGGGCTATAGCGGCCCCGTCTGAAACTCAGGATTATATATATACCCTATATAGTCAATAGAGATTACGTAAATTAAATGACGGTCTTTCCGGCGGTGCCCAAAACGCCTCAGTAACGCTTAAGTTTCAAAGATTTAATTCAGCGGATACGTTTCATCTGGTTCGCCGCCGTCGCCAGGCTGCGCGAGCTCAAAGCTTCAACCGTGGCATCACGGGCGATTAAAAGCGTCTTGCGGATCGGACAGATCGATTCCTCAAAACAATCTTCGCATTTCTGATAGGCCGTCAGGCTGACACAGGGCGCCAAGGCCAAAGGCCCATCCGTAATGCGAATAATATCGGCAAAACTTATATCTTTTGCGGGTTTCCCAAGCTGATACCCACCCATACGCCCGCGCGTGCTGCGCACGATTCCGCGCTTTTTCAGCTCCAGCAGAATTTGTTCTAAAAATTTGCGGGGCACATCGGCCTCTTCCGCAATATCCGCGATCATCCGCGGCATGGAATCATTATGCTTTGCCAGAACCAGTAAAGCTTTCAGCGCGTAGCGCGTTTTTTGCGTGAGCACAGTATATCCGCATATAAAACCACAATTCCTATAAGGAATATCGTCTTAATATTGAGGCAGGTCAAGCAGATGCAGCCATCCTCCAGCGCATCTCCCCGGCCTGTCTTCCGGGCCATTCGCCATCCCCCGCCCAAACCCGTTATAAGCCTCCCCAAGCCGGGTCATTAGGGGCCCCACAGAGAAGGTCACTCCATGGTCGGTTTTTTGCGTTGGTTACGGTCCATCCTGTTCGGCACTTTGAACGGATTTGCAAAAATCGCTTTCGGCCTTCTCCTCATCCTCGTCATTTTCATGGTGATCGGCCTGGCCAAGGGCGATGGCCTGCCCAAATCCATGGTCCTGACCCTCGACCTGCGTCAGCCCGTCACGGATTCCTCCAGCCCCACCCCCTTCGATCTCGGCCCGTCCCATCCCAGCGTCATGGATATCGTGATCGCGCTCGACGATGCGAGCCGCGATGCCCGCGTCAAAGGTATCTTCCTGAAGCTCGGTACAGGCACACTCTCGGTCGCCCAGGCCCAGGAAATAGCCCCCGCTTTGGGCCGGCTGAAAGCTAAGGGTAAATTCGTCATGGCCTATGCCCATGGCTTCATGTCCACGGGCCTTGGCGATTATCTCGTCGCCAGCCCGGCCGACGAAATCTGGATGCAACCCCGCAGCCCGTTCACCCCGTCCGGCACGGCGGCAGGCGGCGTCTATCTGCGGGGCCTGCTAGATAAGATCGAAGCCGAACCTCAAATCGTAAAGCGCGCCGAATATAAAAGCGCCGCCGATATGTATATGGAAAAGGAAATGTCCGCGCCGGATCGTGAGCAGCTCAAAGCGCTGCTGCAATCGGTCTATACAAGCAGCGCAGGCATGGCGACGGGTTTCCGCAAAACATCACCGGAAAAATTCCTTGAAACACTTAATGACAGCCCTCAATTCGCCGAAGATGTAAAAAAGGCAGGCCTGATTGATCGCATCGGCTATGACGATGACGCCCTGAATGCGGCGCGCAAGCGCTCAGGAGATGATGCCCATATGGTCGATCTGCTCAGCTTCCTCCATACCAAAGAGCGCAGCCGCAACGCGGTCTCCTCCGGCAATATCGCCCTGATTCAGGCATCGGGCGCCATCGTCGATGGCGAAGCCACCGAAGATACAATCTTTGGCGGCAATGCCGTTATCGCCAGCGATGATATGGCTGCCCTCATCCGCGACATCACGGATGACGAACAGATCAAAGCTATCGTGCTGCGCATAGATTCCCCGGGCGGCTCCGTCACTGCTTCGGATCAAATCCTCGATGCTCTGAAAAAGGCGCAGAAACGGGGCAAACCGGTTGTTGTCAGCATGGGCGGCGTTGCGGCATCCGGCGGCTATTTCGTCTCTGCATTCGCAGATCGCATTGTGGCCCAACCCTCCACCATTACCGGCTCTATCGGCGTGCTCACGGGCAAGGTCGCCTTTGGCAAATCGCTGGGGCTTCTCGGCGTCAATGCCGAACAATTAAGCGTGGGCCGCAATGCGCTGATCTATTCGCCGCTACAGCCCTTCACGCCGGAACAAATCGACATGGTCAATCGTCAGGTCGATGCGATCTATGATGACTTCCTGAACAAAGTCTCCACGGGCCGCAAACTCCCGCGGGATCGTGTGGGCGAAATCGCCAAGGGCCGCATCTGGAGCGGCCTTGATGCCAAACAGGCGGGCTTGGTCGATGAACTGGGCGGCGTCTGGCAAGCAGGCCATATCGCGCGCAAACTGGCCAAGCTGCCGGATAGCGCCAGCCCCGGCTTCCGCCGCTATCCCCTGCATAAGGGCTTCCTCGAAACGATGGGCGATCTGTTCGGTTCAACGCAGGCCGGCATGCGCGCCATGCAGGGCCTCTGGCAGGTGATGAATAGCCCGCCCTTACGCATCGTCCTGAACATGCTCAGCAACGCCCCCAAGGGGCAGGTTGAATTCCGCAGCCACAACGCACAACCTGTCTACTGACGAGGAGGGCAGCCTGCCATGGCCACACTTCTCCTCAGCCATGCGGGTTGTCTTCATCACGATCCCGGGCCTCAACATCCTGAAAGTCCGGCCCGCCTCCGGGCCATCCTCCAGGCGCTGTCCGGCCCCGATTTCGCCGCCCTCGTCCGCCGCGATGCCCGTCCCGCCACGCCTACGCAACTGGCGCGGGCCCATAGCCCCAGCCTGATCGCCCGTCTCACCGGCCCCTTGGCGGACCTAGCCCGCCAAACCGGCCATGCCATGATCGATGCCGATACCCATCTCTCCGCCGGCTCTATAGAGGCCGCCTTGCTGGCCGCCGGGGCCGCTTGTCAGGCTGTGGATGAAATCATGGCGGCAGACGCGGCTAACGGGATACGCAATGCGTTCTGCGCGGTGCGGCCTCCCGGTCATCATGCTGAACGGGGCAGGGCGATGGGCTTCTGCCTGTTCAACAATGCGGCCATCGGGGCGCTCCATGCCCGGGCCGAACACGGCCTGCACAGGCTCGCCATCGTCGATTTCGACGTCCATCACGGCAATGGCACCCAGGACATCTTCTGGAACGACCCGGAGACGCTCTATATTTCCACCCACCAATCCCCGCTCTATCCCGGCACGGGGGCCGCATCCGAACGCGGCGCGCATGGTACGGTCCTTAATATTCCCCTGATGGCCGATAGCGGCACCACCGCCCTGAAATCCGCGTTCCAACACCAAATCCTGCCCGCCCTCGATCATTTTGCGCCGGATATCCTGTTCATCTCCGCCGGATTCGACGCCCATGCACAGGATCCACTGGCAGGCCTCTCCTTTTCGGCAGATGATTTTGCCGAGGCGACTCACCATCTGTGCGAATTTGCCTCCCGTCGCCTGTCAGGCCGCGTTGTCTCGACTCTCGAAGGCGGCTATGACCTGCCTGCCTTGGCGGCTTCGGTCGCCGCGCATCTGCGTGTGATGATGGAGTACTGAGATGTCGAAAAGCCAAAGCGATACACAGTCAGCCCCCATCGATACATCGTCTGTCGAATCACTCAGCTTCGAATCCGCCTTGCGGGAACTGGAAACAATTGTCTCCCGGCTGGAACAAGGCGAGGTCGATCTGGAAGATTCCATAGCCCTCTATGAACGCGGCCAAAGCCTCAAAAGCCATTGCGAACAGAAACTCAAATCCGCCGAAACGCGGCTTGAAAAAATCGTGCAGACATCCGGCGTCGCCAGCGGCTCCGATCTGATGGACGCTGAATGATGATGGCCCCCTCGTGATGGACAGAGTGGCGACAGAAATACGCAATATGCAGCTCATGGTCGAACAGGCGCTGGCTGACTCCGCCGATTTCGTGGATCGCACCTTGGATGCGCTTCTGCCCAAAGCCGCAAGCGCCGAAGAAGGCCTGCTCATCACCATGCGCAGCCTGGCCCTCAATAAATCAGATCGCTTTCGTGGCTTTCTTGTCCTTCAGGCAGGTGGCTTGTTCAGCGTGGATCGCGGTGCCTTGGGCCGCACGGCTGCGGCTGTCGAGGCCATCCATGCCTGTTTCCCGCTCCATCCCGGCCCTGACCATCACACACCGGATATGAGCGCGGCCCGCGATTCCCTGATGGCCTTTGCCTATCATCTGCTCTCTGCCCCTGAAACCCATGGCGATCCCTTTATGCGCTGTGATCTGGTGCTGCGTCTGAGCCATGCCACGGGCCATAGCGGATTGGCGGGCGGGGGCATCGCCGAACGCGCATTGGCCGAACAGATGCATCAGGGAATCACACCTGCCATGCATGACATCACGCGGCTGGAACGGATGAAAACCACCGCGCTCATCGCCTTTTGCGGTGAAGCTGGCGCGGTGCTGGGCAAAGGCTCGCCGGCCGCGCGTATGGCACTTTCGAATTACGGCCAGGAATTAGGCCTCGCCTTTCAGATCACCGAAGATCTTAACAGCGATGACACTGGCCAAAGACCCTCTGTCGTCACCATGCTGGGCCGCGAGCGGGCGCAGGCACAGGCACGGGCACTCGCACAACAAGCCGCACATCATCTTGATTTGTTCGATGAAAAAGCCGACCTTCTGCGCGCAGCGGCGGAGTACGTGGTGGCGCGTGTATAGCGCCCTGATATCGTCAAATATATGAACCGGAACCTTTGATGAGCTTATCCACCAAGACGCCACTCCTCGATACTGTCGACGAACCCGCACAATTACGGGCTTTAGATAAGGCCCAATTGCCACAATTCGCAGAAGAGCTGCGCCAGGAATTGATCGATATCGTATCAGTGACCGGCGGCCATCTCGGTGCGGGCCTCGGCGTGGTGGAGCTGACGACCGCGTTGCACTATGTGTTCAATACGCCACAGGACCGGATTCTTTGGGATGTGGGCCATCAGGCCTATCCGCATAAAATCATCACGGGCCGCCGTTCGCGTATGCGCACATTGCGCCAACCCGGCGGCCTCTCTGGTTTCACCAAGCGCACCGAAAGCGAATATGATCCCTTCGGCGCGGCCCATTCCTCAACCTCTATTTCAGCGGGGCTGGGCTTCGCCGTCGCGCGTGATCATCTCGGACGCGACAATAATGTGATCGCCGTGATCGGTGACGGCGCGATGAGCGCCGGCATGGCCTCATAGGCCATGAACAATGCAGGCGCCCTGAAATCGCGCCTCATCGTCATTCTCAACGACAATGACATGTCCATCGCCCCGCCGGTCGGCGCGATGAGCGCCTATCTGGCGCGGCTGATCTCTGGCCGCCCGTTCCGTTCTCTGCGGGAGCTGGCCAAACAGGTCGTTAGTCACCTGCCCAAAAAATTACAGGTCACAGCCCAGCGCGCCGAAGAATATGCCCGCGGCATCGCCATGGGCGGCACGCTGTTTGAAGAATTGGGCTTCTATTATGTCGGCCCGATCGACGGTCATAATCTCGATCACCTGATCCCGGTTCTGGAAAATGTCCGTGATTGCCCGGAAGGCCCGATCCTGATTCATGTCGTGACGCAAAAAGGCAAGGGCTATGCCCCCGCCGAAGCCAGCGCCGATAAATATCACGGTGTCACCAAATTCAACGTGCTGACCGGCGAACAGAAAAAGGGCAATTCCAAAGCCCCGGCCTATCAGAAAGTCTTCGGCGAAGAACTCAGCAAACATGCCGATAAGGACAATCGCATCGTCGCCATCACGGCGGCCATGCCGTCCGGCACGGGGCTGGATATTTTTGGCAAGAACCATCCCGCACGCTGCTATGATGTCGGGATCGCCGAACAACATGCCGTCACCTTCGCCGCCGGCATGGCTGCCGAAGGGATGCGCCCCTTCGCGGCGATCTATTCCACCTTCCTGCAACGCGGCTATGATCAGGTCGTCCATGATGTGGCGATCCAGTCTCTGCCCGTGCGCTTTGCGATGGACCGCGCGGGCCTTGTCGGTGCCGACGGCCCAACCCATGCAGGTTCTTTCGACACCACCTTCCTCGCCACATTACCGGGCTTTGTCGTCATGGCCCCGTCGGACGAAGTGGAGCTGATGCATATGGTGGCGACCGCCGTCGAAATCGACGATCGTCCATCCTCCATCCGCTATCCCCGCGGCGAAGGGATTGGCCTTGATCGCCCCGAAATCGGCAGCCCGCTCTCTCTGGGTAAGGGCCGGATCATCCGCGAAGGCTCGTCCATCGCGCTTCTCAGCTTCGGTACCCGTCTGGCCGAATGTCTGATGGCCGCTGAAAAACTCTCCGCCCACGGATTATCGGCCACGGTTGCCGATGCCCGCTTCGCCAAACCGCTGGACGAAGACCTGATCCGCCGCCTCGCCCGCGAACATGAAGTCCTGATCACCATCGAGGAAGGCGCCGTCGGCGGCTTCGGCAGCCATGTGCTGCAATTCCTCGCCATGAACGGCCTTCTGGATCGCGGCCTCAAAGTCCGCCCCATGTGCCTGCCCGATACTTTTATCGATCAGGACACACCGGAAAAAATGTACGAAATCGCCGGCCTCGACGCGCAGGGAATCGTGAATACCGTATTGGGCGCATTAGGCCGCGAGCAGGACGCGATCGTCAGCCGCATTGCCTGATCAGTCCGTCACAATTCTAAATCTGGGTCACGCCGGCGACGGCGTGACCGCAGACGGGCGCTTCATCCCCTTCGCAGCGCCCGGCGATCACTTGCGCCTCACGCCCGACGGCCAGATCGAAACCATCCTCACCCCCGGCCCGTCGCGCATCAATCCTATCTGCCCGCATTTCACCATTTGCGGCGGCTGCGTCCTGCAACATATCGCGCCGCCTGATTACACCGCCTTCAAACGCGATCTTGTCATACAGGCCCTCAGCCAACGCGGCTTCACAAATGCGGTGGTGGAAAATGTCCTCACCGTCCCCCCGCAAAGCCGCCGCCGCGCCGCGCTGAAAGTGGTGAAACGCAACGGTCAAACCCAACTCGGCTTCAACCGGCAGCAATCCCACAGCATCATCGATCTAGAATCCTGCCACATCCTCACGCCCGAGCTCTTCGCCCTGACGCAAAAACTCCGTCCCGTCTTCCACACGCTGCTGCGCGAAGGAGAGGGGATCGAACTCCACCTCACCCAGGCCGAAAACGGCTTCGACCTCTCTTTGCGCATGGCGCGTAAAATCGACCGCCATTTCACCACGCAACTCGCTTCCGTTGCGGGCCTCCTCAAATTGATCCGCATCACCCGCGCTCAGGAACCTGTGCTGGAATTGGAACGCCCCTTCCTCACAATCGGCGCGTCTCAGGTCCATTTCCCGCCAGAAACCTTTCTCCAGCCCGTGCACCAGGCCGAGCACATTCTGCAAAGCCATGTGCTCAAAGCCGTCGGCAAAGCCAAACGCATCGCCGATCTGTTTTGCGGTATCGGCACATTCGCCCTGCCATTGGCCAGCCAGGCCCACATCCATGCCGTCGATACCGACGCCGCCATGATCCGCAGCCTCGACGAAGCCGCCCGCCATACATCCGGCCTCAAACCCATTCAGGCCGAGAAGCGCGATCTCTTCCGCCGCCCGCTCCTCGCCCCGGAATTACAGGTGATGGACGCCATCGTCCTCGATCCCCCCCGCGCCGGTGCCGAAGCCCAGATCCGCCAGATCGCGCCCCTGAAAAAGGGCAGGGTGGTCTATGTCTCCTGTAATCCGGCCAGCTTCGCCCGCGACGCCCGCATCCTTGTCGATGCCGGTTGGCATATGGGGCCGGTCACTCCTGTCGATCAATTTCTCTGGTCCGCCCATATTGAACTGATCGCCCAATTCAACCGATGATCTGCCATCGTCATGGGAAAGTATCATGGCCCGCAAATTTCTCAGTGCAGTATTGAGCGCCAGCCTCAGCCTCACGCTCAGCCTGCCCGCACAGGCTGCCGGTTTGAGCGACTGGGCAGCTATTGTCGTCTCAGGTGATCATCTCACCGAAAGCGGCTACACCACCGAAGTCTTCGATAATGCCCGCCGCGATGTCGCCCAGGCGCTCATCCGCATGGGCATCCAGCCAGATCACCTCGCCCAGTTCTCCACCCGTCCGGAAAAATACAATCAGCCCGGATTGCAAGAGACCACCAGCCTCAATATCAGCAACAGGTTCTTGGAAATCTCCAACCAGGCAAAGGCCGGTTGCCTCGCCTATCTGGTTTCGCATGGCTCGGAAGAGGGCATAACACTCGGCAGCCGTCTTCTCAGGCCCGATAGGCTCGCCGCCCTGATCAATACTGCCTGCGGGGATCGCCCAACCGTGATCGTCCTTTCCGCCTGCTATTCAGGCATATTTATATCCGATCTATATGCCCCAAACCGTTTCATCCTCACCGCCGCAGCTCCAGATCGCAGCAGCTTCGGCTGTGGCAGCGCCGATAAATATCCCTATTTCGATACATGCTTTCTGCAAAACCTGCCCAACACGCACGACTTCACAACGCTGGCCACAAAAACCCGCGCCTGCATCCGAGATAAAGAAATAGAAACCGGCATGGAGCCCCCATCCGAGCCACAGCTCGCCATCGG
>CAZOJG010000031.1:0-22877 GCA_964580115.1 uncultured Rhizobium sp. | reverse complement strand
CGCGCTTGGCCCGGTATCGGGCGTCACCATTTCCGGCTCCAGCCCCATGCCGCAGATCGGACAGGCGCCGGGATGGTTCTGTCGGATTTCGGGATGCATCGGGCAGGTCCATACTGTTCCCGACGGAACATCCGCGGTAGCAACGGCGGCGACAGACTTGTTCAGATATCTTTCGGGATCCCCGACGAATTTCGCGCGGCAGCCCGCGCTGCAGAAATGATAATCCTGGCCGGCATGGGTCGCATGATGCTCGGTTTTCTGGGGGTCGACGGTCATGCCGCAAGCAGGGTCGATAACCAGCTCGCCGGCATCGGCGCCGTGGCTGGCGCAACAAGCGTGATCCCCTGAATGCGCGTTGTGCTTTGACTCGGCCATCAACGGTCTCCTTCCATCATGCCAATCTGGGCCATCACATGCCAATCTGGGGTTTGACACCATGTCAGAGTCAATGGCTGCGAGCAGGCTCCAGATTAATTCTATTCATGACTCTGCCTCAGATGCGCCGCTACGGGCCATTCGTGATGAATAGCGAGGCCGCCCTGTCTCCAATGACCCGGCCCCTCTGGTGCCGGGTCATCCCCGGTTAACGCTTCAGCCAGAGCGTAATACTCACCAGCCTTTCTAAGCGGTTTCAAAAAAGGAACCTATGCGTCATGCCTGCATTGAAGCAGAATGGTCGCGCCAAACCGATGTGATGCAAGAAAGGGTTTTTACAACCTCTGGCGGGATAATGGTCTGAGCATCGTTCTCGTAATGATGTTTCTGTTCAGCTTGATAGGTATGATCTGGGCAGGTCACGCTGCCCATAATGAAACGCTTATCCAGCATGGCATTCCCGTGCTTGGTCTGACGGCCTATCTAAGCAGTGGCGATTTTCTCTCCGCCTTGTTCGAAAATTGGGAAAGCGAATTTCTCCAGATGTCAGCCTATGTCGTGCTGACAGCAATGCTCTTTCAGCGCGGCTCCGCGGAATCGCGTGATCCGGATGCACCAAGCCGCGCGGGCGATGAACTGCCGTCTATGAAGCTAGGTTGCCGCTCTGTTCTAACCTGGCTCTATTCATATTCGCTGGGCATAGTGCTGGCCGTGCTGTTTATTCTATCTTTCACTTTGCATTGCTCAGCCAGTATAGTCGCCGCAAATGCGGAGGCATTACGTCATGGCGGCGAGCCCATGACGATGAGTGAATATGTCTTCTCACCCACTTTGTGGTTTGAATCGTTTCAGAACTGGCAATCGGAATTTCTATCAACCGCCGTGCTGGTGGTCCTTTCTATTTTCCTCAGGCACAAAGCCTCACCGGAATCAAAGCCCGTCAACGCGTCCCATTCCCAGACCGGCGCTTAGTTTAATCTGCTTCCGATATAAACCGATGTGTCACCATCGCGCTGGTCTCGCTCACGCCGCCATCCACCGGCAGGCAGACACCATTCACAAAGCGGGCATCATCGCTGGCTAGAAATAATGCGGCCATGGCTATATCCCACGCATCACCCTCGATACCCAAAGGCGAAGCCTTCCGTCTTGCCGCGCGCACCTGCGGCGAATTCATCTCGGCCACAAAAGCTGTATGAATCATGCCGGGGCAAATCACATTCGATCGAATATGGTCCCGTCCATATATTACCGCCAATTCGCGGGTCAGCGAAATCATGGCTGCTTTGGATGGCCCATAAGCACTGCCGCCCGAGGCTCGCATGCCACCGGTCGACGAGATGTTCACAATACTGCCGCTGCCTGCTGCCACCATATGGGGCACGGCATATTTCGCCATCAGAAAAACGCTTTTCAGATTAACGTCAACGACCTTTTCCCAGACGGCTTCCTCAACATTTTCAAGCCGCCCTATCGCTGAAACAATGCCCACATTGTTTACAAGCGTCGTGACACGCCCATAAGATTTAAGCGTTTCTTCCACGATCCGCTGACAATCCGCAGCAGAGGTCACATCTCCTGCAATGGAGATCGCCTCTCCACCTTCGGCCTTGATCATCTCAAGCGTTTCTGCGCTGCGTTCCGGGGCCTGATCTACCAGACATAATTTTGCACCTTCGCGGGCCAGACATACCGCAATCGCTTTGCCCGTGCCTGCCACGCCGCTTTTACCTTGCGAGCCAGCGCCGGTGACGATTGCAATCTTGCCGTCCATACGATTTCGTGCCGGTCCTACCCGGCCTGCAACATCAAACATCTCAGTGGATCTTTTCTTTGGTTGTGGTGTCGTGGGAAGCAAAGCCTGCACTCACGCCGCGCCTGGGCCGCAGCATCCGCACAAATCCCTGCTCATGAGAAGCAAATACCGGGCTGCCCGGTCTTAAATGTTCAATCGCTTGCGCCCGCGTATATTCCATCCCGCCTTCGCCGCGCGTATAACTGTTTTCGTCGAAGTTTAATCGCGTTTCCGCACCATCTTCACTTCGTATCAATACGCTCTGCTGATCAATGGCGACAACCTCTCCCACCACAGGGCGCTGTGCCGAGGCCCGCATGACACGCAAATCCATCGATAAGCGAAAACGCTGCGCATGATTGCGGATGCCCGAATGCGGCGTCGAAATGCTGAACATCAAAAGATCACCCGGATGATAGTCCGATATCCGCCATTCAGACATCGGAATCCTGTCCGCCGGGATGCCGGGCGGATTGCCAGTCCGGTTGTGCAACATACCGCGCCTGTTCCAGCCATGCGCCACAGCCAGCCCACCCGTTTCCGCGTCAATATCCGTCAGTGGCACCCAGCTTACTCGAAAGGGCAAGCCACGATTGGAATAGCCATCCTGATGACGATAGAGAAAACGGTCGCTTTCATCAGCGGGCAGGGGCGGCGTGATGCGATGCTCGGTCTGGGGCAACCAATAAGGGGCTTCACCCAGAATTTGTTTGAACGCGGCATGGATCGAAGGCGTTCTTACAAACTCTTCCCACGCGCCAGAATTCTCAATACGGGGAAATTTGAACGGGAATTCCTCCAATGCCGCATCTTCGCGGGCCATATCGGACTGCGGCGCACGCGTCACGCCCATATGCTCCAGCTCGGCCAAATAGACAGCCCGAACTTTCGCCAATGCAGCCTTATCCAGAACATCGCGGAAGAACAAATATCCGTCCTGCTCAAAAATCTCCTGCAATCTGGCCGGATCGCCCAGCCAGTCATTCGACACATCAAGCGGCTTCAATGCAGAAATATGGTCGGACATGGCGCTCCTCCCCCCAATATTATTGGCGTAAACATGCGTTCTGGCTTTGCCGCGCTGTAATTGAGCCTGAAGCTAAATTCCCAGCCCCCAGCTGACAATCAAGCGGCCCAAACAACATATGCTTGTCCTAACTCGTTAAGGGCGCAGATCAGGCGGTTTAACCATCCTGCGCGATTTTAGCCGCTGAAATGCGATCTTTGCTTGTGAGGCACAGGCAAGAAAGCTAATGGATCACCGAATATTTTATCGAAAACGGAGCCAGTTGTGCGATCCAAATTACTTCTCTGTGCTGCAGCCATGGTGCTTTTCGCGGTGTCGCCGGTCTCTGCAAATGTCATTTTCACGCTCAAAGACGTCACGTTGAAGGATGGGACCCAGCTAACTGGCTATTTCACCACCAATGATGCGCTGACCGATATCGTGGACCTGAATATCAGCGCCGTCGCTGGCAGCCTGAACGGGTTTAACTTCACCGATGTGAACTACACTTTCTCAGATGCGGTCACATTTCAATTACCTCTCAATTCCTGGATTAATGTCGATAAGGGCGGTGCCTACCAGCTCCGGCTGTCTTTTGGCGCCCTCACGTCAAGCGGTGCAGCCCTCACCACCAATGGCAGCTCCTATGATTGGTACAATATGGCTGGCCCGCGCATTGTGACCGGCGGCAACTTTGTGGTGCAGCCGGCCAATCCGCCGCTTCCAGCCCCCGAACCCGCCACACTAAGCCTGATGCTGGCCGGTGCTGGTGTCATCGGCTATGGCCTGCGCCGTCGCGCTAAAGCCGCCAAGGCCTAATTAAGTCTATAAATATCAGTATCTTAACACCGCGCCCGCAAAGGCGCGGTGTTTTTTATTTGAGATCACAAAATATTTCCCCTTTTTGAGGGAACCCGCATAGGGGCCTGAACTTTCACTATGGGATGACCATCTGGGGCATTCCTATGCTGGGCAAACTCTTGAATTCGGTCGTGAGGCAGGGGCGCCTCACCATCCTTCAACCCCATAAAAGCCAGAGCTTCGGCACTGGCAAGCCCCATATCGTGGTCAAATTGCATGATTGGCGCGCGGTCTATGAATTGGCCCTCCAGCCCGACCTCAAACTGGGCGAGCTTTATATGGATGGCCGCCTCACGATAGAGCGCGGTGATATCGTCCAATTGCTCGATCTCCTGACCAGCAATCTGGCCCATTACCGACAAAGCTCATTCATCCTGATGCTGGGCACCTATTGGCGGCGTCTCATGCGCCGCTTCGCGCAATATAATCCCGCCTCGCGATCACGCCAGCATGTCGCCCATCATTATGATCTGTCGGCCAAACTTTATGACCTGTTTCTGGATCGTGACCGGCAATATTCCTGTGCCTATTTCAATGCCCCCGATGAAACGCTGGAAGATGCGCAAATCGCCAAAAAACGCCACATCGCCGCCAAGCTTTTTCTCGATCAACCCGATCTCAGCGTCCTCGACATAGGCTGCGGCTGGGGTGGCCTGGCACTCGATCTGGCCCGCGATGGCGGGGCCAGAGTGCGCGGCGTCACCCTATCAGAAGAACAAATCCTCATCGCCCGCGAACGCGCCGCCCGCGCCGGTCTGCATGAACGCTGCAAATTCGATCTGATCGATTACCGTGCCATCTCCGGCCAATTTGATCGCGTCGTGTCCGTCGGTATGTTCGAACATGTCGGCGTTCCCTATTATGCCGCCTTCTTCAACAAGCTTCAGGCGCTGATGAAAGATGATGGCGTCGCCATGATCCACACAATCGGCCGCTCCGATGGCCCCAATGCCACCAATCCGTGGATCGCCAAATATATCTTTCCCGGCGGCTATACGCCGGCTTTATCGGAAATCTTACCTGCCATCGAAAAAAGCGGCCTGATGGTCAGCGATGTCGAAATCCTGCGCCTGCATTATGCCGAAACATTGTTGGAATGGCGCAAACGTTTCAAAGCCCATTGGAATGACATTGCGCAAATCTATGACGAACGCTTCTGCCGCATGTGGGAATTTTATCTGGCCGGTGCCGAAATGGGTTTCCGCCGCGAAGGGCTGGTCGTCTTTCAGATCCAGCTCATCAAACAGGTCGAAGCCCTGCCCATCACGCGCGATTATATCTATGACCGCGAACGCAACATGTCATTCGCAGGCACCAATCATATGCCGCATGGCACCAGGGCGGCTTAAAAGGGCAGGAACAGCTACCCCTCAAGAAGGCAAGACCTTGCCCGCCCAAGCCTGTGCATAAATCCGGGATTGCGCGATAATATCCTTGTGTACAAAAGACTCAGGATCATTTGCGCCATGGGGCCGCCCAAAATTTTGTGGCATGTTTCGCCCCTCTGTCTCACACATCACTGAGACCCCGACATAAGAGCAAATGACACAATCCGTATGGAACAAGATCTCTATCGCCACGTCCCCTATGATATCGAGATCGAGCAAGCCCTGCTCGGTTCCATTCTGGTTGATAATCGCGGGTTGGAACGCGTTTCCGGCACTTTAAAGCCGGACCATTTTTATGATCCGCTGCATCACCGCCTCTATGATGCCATGCTGCAAGGTTTTGAACGCGGCGGCATGGTGATGACACCGCTCACCCTGCATGCGGCGCTCAAAAGCGATCCCGGCCTGATCGAAGTCGGCGGCCATGCCTATCTCGCGGGCTTGGCTGAAGCCGCGCCCGCTCTGCCCAATCTGCGCGATTATGCAAAAATCCTCACCGATCTGCATATGCGCCGTGTCCTCATCACGATCGGCGAAGATATCGTCAACACGGCTTATGAAGCCCCGACAGATAATCCGCCGCAAAAACAAATCGAATCCGCTGAAAAGGCCCTCTATGCCATCAGCGAAAGCGCCCGCTTTGGCGAAGGCCCGATCGACTTTTCGGAATCCTTACGCCGCGCTGTGGAATTGGCGGAACGCGCCCAATTACGCGGCGGCCGTATCTCCGGCGTTTCCTCCGGCTTCACCGAAATCGACGCTCTGCTACAGGGGCTGCAACCTTCCGATCTGCTGATCCTCGCCGGTCGCCCGGGCATGGGCAAAACCGCGCTCGCCACCAATATGGCCTTCCACGCCGCCAATTATTATGTGCGCGATAAAGAAGCCGGTGCCGAAGTTTCGCGCGGCGCGCCGGTCCTGTTCTTTTCGCTCGAAATGGCCGCCCAGCAATTATCCGCTCGTGTCCTGTCAGAACAGGCCGAAATCGAAATGTGGAAAATGCGTTCGGGCCGTTTTACCGAAAGCGAATGGGAAAAATTTGTCCTGTCGATGCAGGATCTCTCCAGCCTGCCGCTCTATATCGATGATACGGGCGGCATTTCCATTGCGCAGATTGCGGCCCGTTCACGCCGATATAAACGTGAAAAAGACATCGGCCTTATCGTCATCGACTATCTGCAATTGATTGAACCTTCGCGCCGCGCCGAAAACCGCGTGCAGGAAATCACCGAAGTCACCAAAGGCCTCAAAAATCTTGCGAAGGAATTGAATGTGCCGGTGCTGGCCCTGTCCCAGCTCTCCCGCAGCGTCGATTCCCGCGAAGATAAACGTCCCGTCCTCTCCGATCTGCGTGAATCAGGTTCAATCGAACAGGACGCCGACGTGGTCATGTTCGTCTTCCGCGAAGAATATTATCTGAAGTCGCGTGAACCCGAAGCAGGCACCGCCGAACATGCCAAATGGCTGGAGAAAATAGAACGCTGTCATCGCCGCGCTGAAGTTCTGGTGGAAAAGCACCGCCATGGCGCCACCAACAAAATCGAATTGTTCTTCGATGATCGCTACACCCGCTTCAGCAATCTGGCGGCAGAGGGCCAGTAAGCCAAGGCGTTAACCAGAGGCAGTCTCTGTTTAAGCCTAAGCACTTGATAGAGATTGTTAAAATTATAGTTATACTTGCTACATCATCAAACCATTCGTTCTAACCGATGGATACATAAGGTAAATTTCACATCTGTTAAGGTCTCGGTAACAACTTGGCCGCGACACTTCACGCCGTAAGGATCAACAAAATGCCGGCGTCAGACCGGCTGATCCGGGGGAGAAGGACGTGGTGATGAAAGGCCAAGCTGCCTATCAAACCGAACAAGCAACCGCTTTCTCTGCGGCGCCAGAAGGCGTCATCCAATTCGCCTTCAATCCTATTTTAAATTTATCGACAGGCCGCACCGCCGCTTTGTTTTGCGTGCCCAATAAATGCGAAGCCGGTGAAACGATTCATGGCTATCACGCCATAGCGCAAGGCATGCCATCCGCGCTGTCTCTCGATATCAATAGTCTGGATTTCGCGCTGGCCTTTACGCGCAAACTGTCTGCAGCCGGCCTGTTTGCGGCAGTCGGCACTTCGGTGAGCTACAAAACCCTTGCCCAATCCGAGACGCGGCAAATCTATCTGCGTGCTTTGAGCCAAGCCGGGATCGATAAAAACCCCTTGCTGCTGGTTAAAATCGATGCGCTGCCGCAAACGATCAGTGTCGCCGAACTCGCCGATGTGGTGCAGCATCTGCGCCCCTTGTTAAAGCGCATCTATGTTCACCTGCCACAAGATAGCGACTTGCTTGAAAAAGCCAGCCTGATCGGCGCGGCAGGCTTTACCACCAGCCTGCGGCCCGATCAGACCACCGAAAAAATCGCCCCCGAAATCGCCCGCCTGGCGCGTGACTGCGCCTGTCAGGCCGCTCGTTTCTGCGTCGATAACATCCAAACGCAAGCCCAATGGGATCAGATGGCCAGATTAGGCGTGCATTTCGGGGCTTGGCAATCCACCGGCGGCCATACTTTGGCCCGCAGCACTTTGGCCGCGTTACGCCGCGCGCCGATATAGCTTTGCACGGATACAAAGCGCTCGCCTTTTCGCCGCTTTGACGCCGACCGGTCCCGCCGTCATTCTCCGGCTATGGATCGCAGCCCCCCTCCGCCCGCACAACTACATATCGATCTGCGCGCTCTGGCGGAGAATTTTCGCCACTGCCAAAGCCTGTCCGGCACCGAGGTCGCAGGCGTGGCCAAAGCCAATGCCTATGGCCTTGGCCTGTCACCGGTGGCCCGGACTCTGGCCCGCGCTGGCTGCAGCACCTTCTTTGTGGCGCGCCTGGAAGAAGGGATAGATCTGCGTCAGCTCCTGCCGCAGGCGCGTATTTTTGTGCTGGATGGGGCGCTCCCCCACACGATCCCCGCCCTGATCCGCTACCGCCTGATTCCGGTCCTCAGCAGCCTCCCCCAGATCGAAGCATGGGCCTCGCCCGCGCAGCATGAGGCCGCCATCCATATCGATACTGGAATGAACCGGCTTGGCCTGGCGCGCGACGAGTTAAACAGCCTGATCGCCGATCAGAAACGCCACTTTGCCGGCCTCGCCCCCGTGCTGCTGCTCAGCCATCTCGCCTGTGCCGATGACCCCGCGCATGTCATGAATCACGAACAATTGGCGCGTTTCCGTGCCGCTCTGGCGCGCCTGCCCAATTGTCCGGCCAGTCTGGCCTCCACGGGTGGGATATTGCTTGGCAAGGACTATGCCTTCGATCTGGTACGCCCCGGCATTGGCCTCTATGGCGGCAATCCCCACGCGCCCAATCAGATAAGTTTCAAACCCGTGGCCCGGCTCACCGGCCATATTCTCCAGATCAGGCGCGTTGACGCCGGAGACAGCGTTGGCTACGCAGCCTCTCACAAGGTCACGCGTCCGGCACAGCTCGCCACCGTAGCCTTGGGATATGCAGATGGTCTGATGCGCGCATTGAGCAATCAGGGAATGGCGGCGATACAGGGTGTGAAAGTCCCCATCATCGGCCGCGTCTCGATGGATCTCGTGACGCTTGATGTCAGCCGGCTGCCGCGGCCCGCGCAAGCAGGCGATGAAGTTGAATTTTTCGGGACGACCATCAGTCTGGAAGACATAGCCAACCAGGCTCAAACCATAGGTTATGAAATACTGACATCTCTGGGTTCACGCCTGCAGCGCCATTACGGGGAGCCTGTATGACATTTGGGGGCATCAATATTTTCGCACCAATCGGCCGTGCGCTTCTCAGCTTCCTTGCGCTGACAGGCCGCCTTGCCCTCTTCACCGGCACAGCTCTGGCCCATTGCGTGCGGCCACCTTTCTATTGGTCCTTGATCCTCAAACAATTATTCCGCATCGGCTGGCTCTCCCTGCCGGTGGTGGGTCTCACAGCTTTCTTCACTGGCGGCGTGCTGGCCCTGCAAATCTATATCGGCTCCAACCGCTACGGCGTCGAAGCCGTGGTGCCCCAAATCGTCGTTCTTGGCATCACGCGCGAACTGGGCCCTGTGATCGCGGGCCTGATGTTTTCCGGCCGTGTCGCCGCCGCCATCGCCGCGGAAATCGGCACGATGCGCGTTACAGAACAAATCGATGCCCTGACCACGCTCTCCACCAATCCGATGAAATATCTCGTCGTGCCCCGCCTCATCGCCGCGCTGATCGCCATGCCCATTCTGGTGGCGATTGCCGATGCGATCGGCGTCTTCGGCGGCTATTCGGTGGCAACCGGCAGTTTGGGCTTCAATGGCGCGGTCTATCTGAAAAACTCGGTCGATTTCGTCACCAATCAAGACATCATTTCCGGCCTCATCAAAGCCGGTGTCTTCGGCTTCATCGTGGCGCTGATGGGCTGCTATCATGGCTTCAACTCGCGCGGCGGCGCGCAAGGCGTGGGCGCGGCCACCACCAATGCCGTCACCTCCTCGATGATCCTCATCCTCGGTGCAAATTATCTTCTCACCTCTATCCTGTTTGAGAGCTGAGCATGACCACCCCACCCAAAATTGAACTACGCGGCGTCAAAAAAAGCTTCGGCCCCAAAACGGTGCTGAATGGCATCGATCTCAGCATTAATCAGGGAGAATCTCTGGTGGTGATCGGCGGCTCCGGCACCGGCAAATCGGTCATGATCAAATGCGTGCTGGGTATCCTGTCCCCCGATGCAGGCCAGATTTTTGTCGATGGCCAGGACGTCACCCGCCTCAAAGGCCGCGATCGCGATGCTTACTTGCGCAAATTCGGCATGTTGTTCCAAAGCGCGGCTTTGTTCGATTCCCTCAAAGTCTGGGAAAATGTCGCCTTCGGCCTCATTCAGGGCCGTGGCATGAACCGAAAGTCAGCCCGCGATATTGCGATCGAAAAGCTCGCCAAAGTCGGCCTCGGCAGCGATGTCGCCGAACTCTCCCCGTCCGAATTATCGGGCGGTATGCAAAAACGCGTCGGTCTGGCGCGCGCTATCGCCGCTGATCCGGAAATCATTTTTTTCGACGAACCCACCACCGGCCTCGATCCCATCATGTCCGATGTGATCAATGATCTGATCTCCTCCACGGTGAAAGATCTCGGTGTCACCGCGCTCTCCATCACCCATGACATGGCCAGCGCCCGCAAAATCTCCAATCGCATCGCCATGCTCTATAAGGGCAATATCATCTGGCACGGTGCCACCAGCCAGATCGACACTAGCGGCAATGCCTATGTCGATCAGTTCATCCATGGCCGCGCCGACGGCCCGATAACTATGGAAGTGCGGGCCTGATGGCGCGCACGCAAGTCAATTTCGTCTGCCAGTCCTGCGGAACGGTGCATGCTAAATGGTCCGGTCGCTGCGATGCCTGCGAAGGCTGGAATACGCTGGTCGAAGAATTCGCCCCCCCACCCATCGGCGGCGGTGCCAAACGCAGCGGCAAAGGCCGCCGCTTCACACTGGAAGACCTCAAAACCGCCGATGATGCGCCCCCCCGCCGCGCCACGGGCATAGATGAATTTGACCGCGTCTGCGGCGGCGGCCTCGTCCCCGGTTCGGCCCTGTTGATCGGCGGCGATCCCGGCGTCGGCAAATCCACACTTATTCTGCAAGCCCTCGCCGCCTATGCGAATAGAGGGGGCTCAGCCGTTTATATTTCCGGCGAAGAAGCCATGGCGCAGGTCCGCCTGCGCGCCTCCCGCATGGGCCTGTCCGACAGCCCGGTACAATTGGGGGCGGCCACCTGTGTCGAAGACATCATCGCCACATTGGACGCCGGCCCCGTGCCCGGAATCCTCGCCATCGACTCCATCCAGACCATCTGGACCTCCGCGCTGGATGCAGCCCCCGGCACCATCACCCAATTGCGCACCGGCTCACTCGATCTCGTGCGCTACGCCAAATCCTCCGGCGCGGCCCTCCTGCTGATCGGCCATGTCACCAAGGACGGCCAGATCGCAGGCCCCAAAGCCGTCGAACATCTGGTCGATGCCGTCCTCTATTTCGAAGGCGAACGCGGCCATCATTTCCGCGTCTTGCGGGCCGTGAAAAACCGCTTCGGGGCGACCGATGAAATCGGCGTCTTTGAAATGACAGGCAGCGGCCTCAGCGAAGTCGCCAATCCCTCCGCTCTGTTTCTGGGCGATCGCAATGCCCGCTCACCCGGCGCAGCCGTCTTTGCCGGGTTAGAGGGTACGCGGCCCCTATTGGTGGAAATACAGGCCCTTGTCGCCCCGGCAGGCTATGGCACTCCCCGCCGCGCCGTGGTCGGCTGGGATACGGGCCGTCTCGCCATGATTCTGGCCGTATTGGATGCGCGGGCAGGGCTGGGAATCAGCGCCCATGATGTCTATCTGAACATTGCTGGCGGGCTGAAGATCGGTGAACCAGCCGCCGATCTGGCCGCCGCCGCCGCCCTGATTTCCTCCTTCTCAGGCACGCCCCTGCCTGCTGAAGCGGTCTTTTTCGGCGAATTGAGCCTATCAGGCGATGTCCGCCCCGCCTCACAGGGCGAGCTGCGCCTGAAAGAAGCCGCCAAGCTGGGCTTTACCCGTGCCTATGTGCCAGAAGGCACAAAATTAGGCCCGGAAGGGACTAAATTTGAAGGGATGGAACTGGTTCATGTCCGTTCGGTGCAGGATCTGCTGGCGCTCTTCGCCAGCCAATCCGCGCCCCGACCCAAGGCTGGTAAGGCGGCCAAAGCGGATGCGGCCATTTTCGACGATTGAAGCGCAGGCGAACAAGACAAGTCCAACATGGTAGAATAGGGAATCATGGCTGCTTCGGGTTTCACCTTTATCGACATATTGGTCGTCGTGATCCTTCTGGGCTCGGCGGTCTATGCCACCTATCGCGGCTTTGTCTCGGAAACCCTGTCGATCTTCGCCTGGGTGGCGGGTGCTTTCGCCACGCTCTATTTTGGCCATTATGGCGCGGCCCTGCTGGAACCGCTGATCTCACCCGAATGGATCGGCACTGTTCTGGGCTATCTCGCCGTTTTTGTCGCGGTGCTGATCCCACTCGAATTTCTCAGCCATCGCATCTCACAAACCGTCCAGCATTCCCCGGTCAGTACGCTGGATCGGGTGCTGGGTTTTGCCTTTGGCATCGTCCGCGGCGCGGTGGTGATCGGCCTTCTTTACTTCTTGTTTTCCTCGTTTCAGCCCGTCCGTGAACAACCGGACTGGATGCTGGAAGCCCGCACCTATCCCTATATTCAGGAAGCCAGCGCCCTCGTGCTCTCACTTGCGCCGGATTATGTAGACACAAAGGAACTCTCTGTTCCCGAACCGCGCAATAAAAACACCGCCGAGCCCAAAGAGAACAAAAACACCAAGAAGGCGAAAACCTATGGCGCGCAAGAGCGGCACGCGCTAGACAGCCTGATCGAAAACACCCTGTCTGCCGATGAGGAACAGCGATGACCGCCTCCATGCGCGTCTTGCAAGACGAATTCCCATTTGACGGTGATACGTTGCATGAAGAATGCGGCGTATTCGGTATTTTCGGCCATCCCGATGCCGGCGCGCTCTCCGTTCTGGGTCTGCATGCCCTGCAACATCGCGGTCAGGAAGCAGCAGGCATCGTCACCTATGACGGCACGCAATTCGTGGCCGAACGTCATCCTGGTCTGGTCGGCGATATTTTCAGCAAGACCAGCCAATATGCGCAAAAGCTCAAAGGTCAGAATGCCGTTGGCCATGTGCGCTATTCCACAACGGGCGGCTCGGTCTCGCGGAATATCCAGCCCATGTTCGCCGATCTGGCGGGCGGCGGCATCGCTATCGCCCATAATGGCAATCTCACCAATGCCCGCCTTCTGCGGCGCAAGCTGGTGCAGGATGGGGCGATCTTCCAATCCACCTCCGATACGGAAGTCATCATCCATCTGACGGCCCGCAGTGCTTTCAATCCGGTGGTGGATCGTCTGGTCGATGCGCTGCGTCAGGTCGAAGGCGCCTATTCGCTGGTGGCGCTGACCTCCAAAAAACTCATCGGTGCCCGCGATCCTTTCGGTGTCCGCCCCCTTGTGCTGGGCGAACTGGATGGCGCGCCCATCCTGGCCTCTGAAACCTGCGCCCTCGATATTATCGGTGCCGAATTCATCCGCGATGTCGAACCCGGCGAAGTCGTGGTGATCGACAAAACCGGCATCCAGTCCTTCAAGCCCTTTTCATCGCAACCGCATCGTTTCTGCGTGTTCGAATATGTCTATTTCGCCCGCCCGGATTCCACGGTCGAAGGGCGCAATGTCTATGAGGCCCGCAAAAATATCGGCGAGGAATTGGCTAAGGAAGCCCCGGCCATAGCCGATATGGTGATCCCGGTCCCCGATTCCGGCGTTCCTGCCGCGCTGGGCTATGCTCAGGCCTCCGGCATTCCTTTTGAATTGGGCATCATCCGCAATCACTATGTCGGCCGTACCTTCATCGAACCGTCCGACCGCATCCGCCATCTTGGCGTGCGGCTCAAACATAATCCCAATCGCGCCAAGCTGAAGGGCCAGCGTGTCGTGCTGGTCGACGATTCCATCGTGCGCGGCACGACCTCGAAAAAAATCGTGCAAATGGTCCGCGATGCAGGCGCATCCGAAGTTCATTTCCGCATCGCCAGCCCGCCGACCACCCATTCCTGTTTCTATGGTGTCGACACGCCGGACGAAAAAGACCTGCTGGCCCATCGCATGACGATCGAGGAAATGCGGGAATTCATCAATGCCGATAGCCTGGCCTTCATCTCGATGGACGGCCTCTATCGCGCCACGGGTGAGCCGGGCCGCAATGAGAAAAGTCCGCAATTCTGCGATGCCTGTTTCTCCGGCAGCTATCCCATCACCCTGACCGATAATAGCGGCCCCGGCCACACGCAGTTGTCCCTGCTCGCCGAAGTCGCCTGAGCACCGTCAGAACCTGCCACCAATCGCGCATGGCAAAGTCGGCAGCTTTTCGCTATGGGCTTGGGCGATAATCCAGAGCATAGGCAGATGAGCACAGACACACCCAAACTCGCCCTTGTCACAGGTGCCTCGCGCGGCATTGGCCGGGCCGGTGCCAGGGCGCTGGCCGCAGCCGGGTTCCATGTCATCGCCGTGGCCCGCACCGTGGGCGGACTTGAAGAACTGGATGACGAAATTCAGTCAGTCGGCGGCAGCGCCACGCTGGTCCCGTTGGACCTCAAGGATGGCGATGCGCTGGACCGCCTTGGTGCGTCGATCTTTGATCGCTGGGGCAAGCTCGATGCCTTCCTCGCCAATGCCGGCGTGCTAGGTGTTCTCACCCCGCTCTCCCATCTGCGGCCCAAAGATTTTCAGGATTTGCTGGATGTGAATGTGACGGCGAATTACCGCCTGATCCGTTCCCTCGATCCGCTGCTCAAAGCCTCGGAAGCGGGCAGGGTGCTCGTCATCTCCTCCACGCTGGCCCGCGCCCCGCGCCCTTTCTGGGGCGGCTATGCGATGAGCAAGGCAGCCGTCGAATCCATGGCGCTTACCTATGCGCTGGAATGCGAAAAAAGCCCGGTGCGTGTGAATATGCTCAATCCCGGTGCCACCCGCACCGCGATGCGCGCCAAAGCCATGCCGGGCGAAGACCCCGCAACCCTGCCGCGCCCCGAAGATATTGCACCGCTGATCGTGAAAATGCTGTCGCCGGATTACACAGCCAATGGCGCACGCATCAATTATCGCGACACGCTCTAAGTGGACTATTCTTTGGCGTAAGGGTTCTTGCTGCTGCGCAGATTATAGCGGATCGGCACGCCCTTCAGCCCAAAGGTCTCACGCAGACCTTTGGTGAGATAGCGCAGATAAGACTCTGGCAGGGCCTCAAGCTGATTACCAAATATCGCAAAGGTCGGTGGCCGCGCCTTGACCTGAGTCATATAGCGCATACGCACCCGCCGCCCTTTGATGGCCGGCGGTGGATGGCGCGATAAAGCCACTTCCAGAAAGCGGTTCAGACCCGCCGTCGGAACGCGCATATTCCAGACCTGATCTGTCTCCAACACCGCTTTGCTCAGCCGCTCCAAACCTTGGCCGCTCATGGCTGATACTGTGACCATGGTTGCCCCCGCCAATTGCGGCAGCAAACGATCCAGCTTCTCGCGCAGCACTTTCATTGTGGCATTGCGATCTTCGATCAAATCCCACTTATTGATGGCGAAAACGACCCCGCGCCCTTCGCGCGAAATCAGGTCGGAAATTTTCAAATCCTGCTGCTCAAAAGGTTGGGTTGCATCGATCAGCACCACCACGCAATCGGCGAAACGGATGGCTTCCAGCGTACTGCCAACCGACATCTGCTCCAGCTCATGCCCGGCAACCCGCGCCTTTTTGCGCAAACCCGCCGTGTCATGGAGTAAAATCTTGCGCCCGCCACTCTCCCAATCCACTGCAATCGCATCGCGTGTCAGCCCGGCTTCCGGCCCGGTCAGAGATCTCTCCTCGCCCAAAAGCCGATTGAACAAGCTCGATTTCCCGACATTCGGACGCCCGACAATCGCCAGCCGCAAGGCTTTCTGCGCTTCGGGATCATCAATGTCTTCGCCGGGATCGCTGTCATAGTCTTTCAGCGCGGCTTCCAGCTCTCCCAAACCCAAAGCATGTTCTGCCGACAGGGCGATCGGATCACCAAAACCCAAACGATAGGCATCATACAGCCCATCCACGCCCGAGCGGCCTTCACATTTGTTGGCGGCCAATACCACCGGTTTGCCGGAACGGCGCAATATAGTGGAGACAATCTCATCCCCAGCCGTCACACCGGCGCGGGCATCGATCAAAAAAATCACCACATCGGCCTGTTCAACACCAGCCAGAGTTGATTCTGTCATCCGTGCCGCCAATGTGCCCGGATCGTCCTCTTCCACCCCTGCTGTATCAATCAGATTAAGCGACAGGCGCCCCAGGCGGCCTTCCGCCATATGTCGGTCCCGCGTTACGCCCGGTTCATCATGCACAATCGCCAGCCGCTTCCCCGCAAGCCGGTTAAAGAGCGTGGATTTGCCGACATTGGGTCGGCCAACAATGGCAAGCGTGACTGACATAAAACATTTCCGCAGCGCTCTACGCGCACACTATTTCAGGGCCAACAATTCGGCATCCCGGTTGAGGATATAAAGCGTTTCATTGGCCACGACAGGCGCAATCATGGTGCCAGCATCAAAGCTCTCGCGCCCCATCATCTTGCCCGTATAGGGCGAGATCGACGCGATTATCCCAGTGCTGGAAACAACCACCAACCGATCAGACACCAGCACCGGTCCCGACCACACAATAGGATCGGATTTCTTTTCGGCATTCTCCCAGCGCAAGAGCTGAGAAATCCATTTCACCCGGCCATCCTTGCGCTGCATGCAAATCAATTGCGCGTCACCGGTGAGCACATAAACATAATCACCGGCGACCCATGGGGTCTGAATGCCACCGACGTCGCGCGACCAGACACGGTCGCCGGTTGAAAGCCGCAGCGCCGCCATCACACCCGAATGGCTGATGGCAAATACCATATCCCGGTCCACCACGGGGCGGCCCGCAATATCGTCCAGCCCCGACAGTGCGGTGACATTGCCAGACCGCGTCAGCATATCATTCCACGCCGCCCGTCCATTCTGCACCCGGATGGCATAAAGCTCGCCCGAAGAATAAGGCGCGATCACAAACTCGCCGGCCACCGCCGCGCTGGTGCTCGATAAAATACCAGCAGCTTCTGTGATGCCCTGATGATCCCACAATTTGCGGCCATCAGCCTGCGCCAGCGCGAAGAAATGATTTTCCTGGGTTGAGATAAAGACCCGTCCACCATTGGCCACTGGCGCATTGACAATCGGCACGCCCAGATCCGTGCGCCAGATTTCACTGCCATTCTGTGCATTCAAGGCCACGATCGAGCCAAAACCGGTGGTGACAAAAACCTTGCCATCGTCAAAGGCGACACCGCCGCCAAACCCTTTGGTCGGATCGATGTTACGGTTCTCACCAAACATGCCCAGCGTGGCGGAATTTAAAAATGTCCGGCCTTCTCCCTTGGGCGCCAGGGCCGCGGTCCAGATTTCATTACCGCTGCGGGCATCAAAGGCATAAACCTTGGTGGCCGCATCCAGCACATAAACCCGGCTCCCCGCCACAATCGGCGGCGCCGTCAAACGTGAATCCCGATCAGACCCCTTGCCCGCATCAGCCTGCCAGATCTGCTTCAATGGCCCCGAAGCCTGCAAATGATACATTGCATTGGAGGGATAGCCCCCCGGCGCGGGCCAGGCTTCATTCACATAAGGCGCAGGTAAGCTCACCTTCGCCTCGTTCAAACTGTCATCGGCTTTCAGCGTGTCATCCGCGGCCGTCATCACCGACACACGCTCGCCCTTCAGCTTGGATTTGGTGCCGCCGCTGAACCAGCTATCGACATCCACCACCCCGCAACCTGAAAGCATAAAACCCGCCAAAACGGCGCAAGTCACAGATTTCGAAATTTGAACTTTGAAAAATGGTGCGCTCATGGGGCCTTGGCAGGTTCAGATGTTGCGGGAGACGTCAATAGCTCTGGCGTAGGCACATCAGGACTTAGAGCTTCAGATAATTGCGCTTGGGGCGGGGGCGGCACCGAACCAATATTGGTCATGCCACCAGCCGCCAGAAATTCCGCCATCGCCGCTGACCGCAATTTGGTGCCTTGCGGCGTCTGCGGGTCTTTCGCCAAACGGCTATAACTTTCTTGCGCGCCTTTACTATTGCCCTGCCGATAATCGACATAGGCCAGTAATTCCTGCGCCATAAAGCGGAACGTATTATTGGGCGCGTTCAGCGGCGCCAGCAGGCTCTGCATCTTCGCCTTATCCAGCGTATCAGCCTGCGCAAAAGCAAGCCGCAACCGCGCCACCTGCGCCAGTAGCGGGTCAGACCCGCCCATCAATTCCGTATAAAGCTTCAATGCATCTTCGCGCTTACCGGCGCTCAGCAAAGCATTGGCTTCCTGCATCCGCGCCAGAACGGCATAGCCTTTGGGCGCTTGCCCGGCGAGCGCGGCAAAGGCCTTCGCACCCTCAGCCGGATCGGAAATCTTCTGGGCCGTTAGATAAGCATTCGCGGTCTCAACCCGCTTCTCCTGCTCATTATGCGTCCAGACCTGCCAGCCGCCCACTGTCGCAATCAGCAGCGCGGCCAAACCCAGCGCATAAATGCCATAGTCTTTCCACAGCCGGGCATAACGCTCGCGCCGCAGATCGTCCTCAACTTCGCGTAAAATATCGGTCACTGCGAAATTCCTTCCTGACCTCGATCAGCCTTGGCCTCAAACGCTGCGCCCGAAATCATGGGGTGCAAGGGGGGCAAAGTCTTGATGAGATGACTCTAATGGCGCGTGTTTCCTAGCCTGCGCCGCCCATTCCCGCAACTAAACTGGCTGCAAGATGGCGCTCGCAGATGCGAAATAAGCCCCTTAGATGGCCTTTTTCATCTGATAGACGTTTTCCGCACCGGGAAAACGGCGTTCGCGCACATCATCGGCATAGGCGCGCACGGCCTCTTCGATAGCCGGCCCCATTTGCGCATATTGCCGCACGAATTTGGGCGGGTTGGGGCTCAGGCCCAGCATGTCTTCCATCACCAGAATCTGGCCATCACATGTGGCGCTGGCCCCAATGCCGATGGTCGGAATATCAATCTGCTTGGTAATCTTGGCCGCCAGCGGCTCAGCCATCCCCTCCAGCACCACGGCAAAGGCGCCGCCCTCCGCCACGGCCTTGGCATCGGCCTCAATCGCGGGCCATTCCGCCTCGGTGCGCCCCTGGGTTTTAAAACCGCCCATCACATTGAAGCTTTGCGGCGTCAGCCCGATATGGCCCATCACAGGAATGCCGCGCTCGCTCAGATACCGAATAGTCTCATAAAGCCGCGCCCCGCCTTCCATCTTCACAGCGGTCGCACCGGTTTCCTGAATCACGCGCGCCGCATTGCGAAATGCAATTTGCGGGCTCTCTTCGTACGAGCCAAAAGGCATATCAATCACGACCAGCGCATGATGGCTGCCGCGCATCACGGCCTTGCCGTGGCTGATCATCATATCCAGCGTCACGCCCAGCGTATTATCCAGCCCGTGCATCACCATGCCCAAACTATCACCGACCAGCATCAGATCGACATGCCGATCCAGTAGCTTGGCCGTATGGGCATGATAGCAGGTCAGGCAGACAACAGGCTTGGCATTCTTGGCCGCGCGAATCTGCGGCACCGTAATACGCTTGTCTTCAACTGTGACCGACATGAATTCGTCCTCGCATGATGCCAATAACAGGCCAGACTATAGCTTACGCTGCACCTGCGAATAAGGGGCAGGGCAGCCAAAAAAAACGCCCGCGCGAGGCGGGCGTTTCTCGAACTTGAATGCGGGAATTAAGCCCCGGTTCTTATTCAGCTTTCGACGTCGATGTCGCCGCTCAGGGCGTCTTCGACATCAGCGTCAGAAGCTTCGTCAAAGACTTCTTCAGCCGCAGCCAAAGCTTCTTCTTCGTCAGTCTTTTCAGCCAGAACGTTTTCACCCTTGGCCTGACGCTCTGCTTCATCTTCCGTGCGGGCGACATTGATGTTCACCGTCACGCGCACTTCCGGATGCAGCACAACGCTCACCGGGTTCAAACCAATCGACTTGATGGCCTTATCCAGCGGCACTTGCGTGCGTTCAATCGTAAAGCCGCCGGCGGAGATCGCTTCGGCGACATCGCGCGGGCTGACAGACCCATAAAGCTGGCCACGATCACCGGCCTGACGCAGCAGCGTGAAGACTTTGCCTTCAAGCTTGGCCGCCACAGTTTCGGCTTCTTTCTTGCGTTCCAGATTGCGCGCTTCAAGCTGCGCGCGCTGGGCCGAGAAAAAATCACGATTGGCTTTATTGGCGCGCAGCGCCTTCTTCTGGGGCAGCAGGAAGTTACGGGCAAAGCCGTCCTTCACGCGGACTTCGTCGCCCATCTGGCCCAGTTTTTCGACGCGTTCGAGCAGGATCACATGCATAATCTGTCTCCTACTTCACAACATAAGGCAGCAGCGCCATCAAGCGCGCACGCTTGATCGCAACAGCCAGCAAACGCTGCTTTTTAGCCGACACAGCCGTGATGCGGCTGGGAACAATCTTGCCGCGCTCTGAAATAAAGCGTTGCAGCAATTTCACGTCTTTATAGTCGATCTTCGGCGCACCCGAACCAGAGAACGGGCAGGTCTTTTTCCGACGGAAAAACGGACGGCGCTGTCCGCCGCCACCACCACCAGCATGGCTCATTCGGCATCTCCTTCAACCGCAACAGCTTCAGTGCCTTCAGCACCTTCGGCTTTGTTGTCTTCCCGATCGCGCTTGTTCTTGTTCGAGGATTGCTCGAACACATCCACCTTCACGGTGATGTAACGCAGCACGTCTTCATTGATCTTGAGCTGACGCTCCAGCTCACGCACCGCATTGGCCGGCGCATTGATGTTCAGCAGAACATAATGACCCTTGCGGTTTTTCTTGATGCGATAAGCCAGCCCGCGAAGCCCCCAATATTCGTGCTTCTCGACCTTGCCGCCTTCGCTTTCGAGGATGGTTTTAAGGTGGGTCGCAAGGGCGTCCACCTGTTGCGCACTAATATCCTGGCGCGCGATCAGGAGATGCTCATATAGAGCCATATCCACTAAGTCCCTGTTTTGGTTACGGAATCCGAAGGGCCGGGAAGGCCCGCCAGTTCTGGTTCGTAAAGGACGCCGGACCATCCGGCATAGACCCGAAAACGGGCCTCCCACGACCGTAACCGTCATGAAGCGCGGGCCTATAGCTCAACACCCCAAGAGAGGCAAGTTCAGCATGCTGAACGCTGACAGGCCGGGTTGTAAGCCCAAACGGGCCGATTAGCCCAAAAACGAAGGGCGCCACCGTATCACCGGTAGCGCCCTCTGTGTGGCCCGTCAGTTTTCCGGCAGCTCTGCCTTTCGGCGCATGCCATCTTCACTTAGGCCGACCGGCCCGCAGGGCGGGCCCGTCATTTGCCCTGACGCCTCGGGATCCGAAGCTGTGGGCAAGGTCAAGTAAAAACCTGTGCAAGCATGGGGTCAATCGCTAAAAGCTCTTTGTCAAAATTCGTGATCTTTGTTCCGTTTTGCTGACATTCTGGTCATTCCGGCCAAAGACATATTTTACGCAGATATAGTGTTTGATTTTATTTTTCCGTGCGGGGGCACAGATGGAGTCAAGGCGGCTTTTCACGCGCATCGCATGGCGTCTGATCCCCTTCATGGGTCTACTCTATGTCGTAAATTTTCTCGACCGCGTGAATATCGGTTTTGCCGCGCTCACCATGAATCAAACGCTGGGTCTGGGCGCAGAAGCCTTTGGTATCGGCGCGGGCATTTTCTTCTTCGGCTATGTGATTTTTGAAGTCCCCTCCAATGTGCTGATGGAAAAATTCGGCGCGCGTCTCTGGATATTCCGCATCATGCTGACCTGGGGCCTTGTCTCCATGGGCATGGCCTATGCGACCGATATCTGGACCTTCTACGCCCTGCGTTTCCTGCTCGGCGTCGCCGAAGCCGGTTTCTTCCCCGGCATGATGCTCTATCTCACCTATTGGTTTCCCCAATCAGAACGGGGCAAATTCAACGGTCTGTTTTTCTGCGCCCTGCCATTGGCCAGTGTGATTGGTGGCCCTTTATCAGGCTGGCTATTGGGCTTCGATGGTATTTGGGGCCTGCATGGCTGGCAGTGGCTCTTTCTGCTGGAAGGCCTGCCAGCCATACTCCTCGCCTTCACGGTGCTATGGCTGCTGCCGGATAATCCGCAGCGCGCAAAATTTCTCACCCCGACCGAGAAAAATCACATCGCCCAAATCCTCGCGAAAGAAGCGGCCCCCGCGCATGGCCTGCGCATCGCCCTGCGCGATAAACGTGTCTGGATCCTGGCCCTCAGCGATATCGGCATCGTCATCGCGATCTATGGCATCAGCTTCTTCATGCCCCAGATCATCAAGGAAATGGGTTTCACCAATCAGGAAACAGGTTTTGTCGTGGCCATACCCTATCTCGCAACCGCCATTGGTATGTTCCTCTGGGCTCGCTCCTCCGATCGGGGCAGCCGCACCAATCACATCGCCGCCGCCTGCCTGTTCGGCGCGGCGGGCTTCGCTGGGGCGGCCTTGCTTGGCACCCATCTCTGGGCCGTGCTGGCGCTGACCTGCGCCTCCATCGGCATCTATTCCGCCCTTGTCACTTTCTGGACCATCCCGCCTTCTTTCCTTGGCGGTACAGCCGCGGCAGGCGGCATCGCCCTGATCAATTCCATCGGCAATCTCGGCGGCTTTATCGGCCCCACCATGATGGGCTGGCTGCGCGAAACCACGGGTCTCTACAGTTCCGGCCTGTGGATGCTGGCGCTGTTCCTGCTGGTTCCCGCCACGGTCGCCCTGGC
>CAZOJG010000030.1:4181-22888 GCA_964580115.1 uncultured Rhizobium sp. | reverse complement strand
AGTGGGGCGGATCGGCGCGCAATTTATGGACGCCGAGGCTGGCACCAATGCCTATCAGGGCCAGATTGAGGCCGTTCTTAGGGCCGCTGGTGATGGGCGCAAAACCCGGCAGGAGCAGCGCGCCGGACCAGCCTATGGTCATATCGATCGCCCTGCCCTGTGTGTGGCGGCTGGAAAGCGCCGGAGCATGGGCGATGCCATAGGCCGAGACCATGGCGCTGGCGGCGGCCCGGGAGGCGGCATAGTCCGGCTGCCCTGCCCGGCTATGCAGCCAGCGGATCGGGATGGATTTATGTTTGGGGACTGTGGCCGGGTCCTGACCCGCATGGGCGATCTGCCAGGCCCAATGCATGAGCCAGGCGCGTTCGGGCGGGCGCAAGGTGGAGCTGATGCGCAGGCGCGCCCCGGCTTCGCGCAGCAGATGCAGGAAATGCTGCACGCGCTGGCGGAAGGCGGGTTTCAGATCATCCGGCGAGATGCTGCCGGGATAGTGTTTTATCCAATGTGGGCCGCTGGGCTCCATTGCCGGTCCTCCGTTCTTGTTTCGGGAGGATTATCCGCCAGTTTTCGCGCTGTTCGATAAGTATGGTGCTTTTGCTGGTGGGGATTGGACTTAGGTGTTCGATAGCGCCATCGCGGCAGCATCCGCGGGGCGTTCATACACCCCTTTCATAAAGAGGGAGCATCAGGATCGTTTGACGAGACGTCCTTTAAAAACGCATAGATTTTATAATATCCGTGTACAGAATAACAATTCTCAGCATAAAATCGCAATGAACTTAAAAAAAACGCGCGCCTGTAACATGAGGCGCGCGTTTGCATTTCAGCTTTGTCGTAAAATTAAAGCGGAATGTTGTCGTGCTTTTTCCAGATTTGCGGCACTTGTTTGTTTTTCAACATGCGTAAAGCGCGGGCGACGCGGAAGCGGGTGTTTTTGGGCATGATCACTTCGTCGATGTAACCGCGTGAGGCGGCGACGAAGGGATTCAAGAAGCGATCTTCATATTCTTTGGTGCGGGCGGCGATGGCTTCTTTGTCGCCGATGTCTTGACGGAAGATGATTTCCACCGCGCCTTTGGCACCCATCACGGCGATCTGGGCTGTGGGCCAGGCATAGTTCACGTCGGCGCGCAGATGTTTGGAAGCCATCACGTCATAGGCACCGCCATAGGCTTTGCGGGTGATGACGGTGACTTTCGGGCAGGTTGCTTCGGTATAGGCGAAGAGCAGTTTCGCGCCGTGTTTGATGATGCCTGTATGTTCCTGGCTGACGCCGGGGAGGAAGCCTGGCACATCGACGAAGGTGACGATCGGGATATTGAAGCAATCGCAGAAGCGCACAAAACGCGCGGCTTTGCGGCTGGCGTCATTATCGAGCACGCCGGCCAGCACCATGGGCTGATTGGCGACGAAGCCGACTGTTTTGCCTTCGATCCGGCCGAATCCGGTGATGATGTTTTTGGCGAAATTCTCGCCGATCTCGAAGAAGTCCCCCTCATCCGCGACTTTGAGGATGAGTTCCTTCATGTCGTAGGGCTTGTTGGGATTTTCGGGGATCAATGTGTCTAGCGAAAGTTCTTCGCGGTTGATCGTGTCGTCGGTTGGCCAGCTTGGCACCTGATCGCGATTATGCAGGGGCAGGAAGTCGAACAGGCGGCGCATTTCTTCGATGCAGGTGACATCGTTTTCATAGGCGCCGTCGGCAACGCTGGATTTGCTGCTATGAACTTTGGCGCCGCCCAGTTCTTCGGAGGTCACGTCTTCATGGGTGACGGTTTTCACCACATCCGGGCCGGTGATGAACATATAGCTGGTGTCACGCACCATGAAGATGAAATCGGTCATGGCGGGGGAATAAACGTCGCCGCCTGCGCAGGGGCCCATGATGACCGAGATTTGCGGTACGACGCCCGAGGCCAGAACATTGCGTTTGAAGACTTCGCCATAGCCCGCGAGGGAGGAGACGCCTTCTTGAATGCGCGCGCCGCCAGCATCGAACAGGCCGATCACGGGCGCGCCATTCTGCATCGCCATGTCTTGAATTTTGCAGATTTTCTGCGCCTGGGTTTCGGACAGTGAGCCGCCGAAGACGGTGAAATCTTTTGCGAAGACATAGACCATACGGCCATTGATGGTGCCCCAGCCGGTGACCACGCCATCGCCGGGGATGCGGTTTTTATCGGCCCCGAAATCGGTGTTGCGGTGTTCGACGAACATGTCGAATTCCTCGAACGTGCCGGGATCGAGCAGCAGGTCCAGACGTTCGCGGGCGGTGAGCTTGCCGCGTTTGTGCTGGGCGTCGATACGGGCCTGACCGCCGCCGATACGGGCACGGGCGCGGCGTTCTTCGAGTTCGAGGAGAATATTTTTCATCGGTCAGGATTCCCGGTTTGCACGCGGGTTGCGTGTCATATGGCGGACTTATGGTCAAGCGGACTTAAGGTGGCGGAGCAGGCTTTCCGCCGCTTTCAGGCTGTGGAGATGGGTTTCGGCGCGGGTTTCGGCCTCGGAATCCAGACCCCATTTCTCGGCCTGATAGAGCTCGTCGAGGCGGGAGAGGCTGTGGGCCTGTTCCGCCGTGAGGTGGCCCGCCGCCAGCGCCAGCGCCAGCACCAGCGAGCCGCTCAGGCCGGTGGCATGGTGGATGGCGGCCAAATGATAGGGGCCGAGGCTGCCTAGGTGGCTCTCCAGCGCTGACAGGGCCTCGGGCGGCTGGTCGATATAGGCGATGCCGCTGGTGGTTTTGAGGCGGGCATTATGGGTTTGGGCCAGCCAGTCCAGCAGGGGGGACCAGCTATGGGCCTGGCGGATCACCAGCTCGTCTGGCGCTTCGGCGCGGTAGCAGAGCAGATCGCTTTTGGCATAGGCCAGAGCTTCCGCGCGCAGGCGGGGGAGATGGGGGGCGCTGTCGAGTGCTGCATAGACGAGGCCGGTGAGCGGCATTGTGTGGGTGAGGATGTCCTCGCCCTGTATGGCCCATTCATCGGCGATGTTTTCGGCCAGTATTTTGCTGGGGACGATCAGCGCATTGCCTTGCGGGCTTTTGATGGTGCGCTGATCGAGCTGGATCGCGAAGCCGGTCTGGGCAGGTTGGACCGAGCTGGTTTTGTAGAAGCGTTTCATGCGCGTTTTTTGCCGCTGAAGGGATGGGTGTTGTCGTTGGGATTGAAGCTCAGGAATCTCCAGCTTGCCAGCATATGGGGCGGCAGCGGGGCGCTGACTTGCAGGCGGCCACCATCGGGATGGGCGATGTCGATGCTGCGGGCGTGGAGATGCAGGCGGTCTTCGATGGCGCCGCGCGGGCGAGCGTCGGTGCCGCCATATTTGAAATCGCCGATGATGGGATGGCCGATTTCGGCGAGATGGACGCGGATCTGGTGGGTGCGGCCCGTGACCGGACGGGCGGCGATCCAGCAGAGGTCCTGGCCTGCCCTGTCCATCACCGCGTAATCGGTGACGGCCTGTTTGGCGTCGCGGCTTTCGCTGGCGACCATACGTTCATTGCTGCCGCGCTGGCCTTCTTTCATCAGGGCGAGTTTGATTGTGCCGCGCTGGGCTTCTGGGACGCCTTTGGTCAGCGCCCAATAGATTTTTGAGGCATCGCGGTGGCGCAAGGATTCTGCGAGCGCGGCGGCGGCGGGGACGGTCCGCGCAATCAGCAGCACGCCGGATGTATCGCGGTCTAGGCGGTGGACGAGGCGTGGGCGTTGTTTGCGGCCGAAGGTCAGTCCATCCAGCATGCCATCGACATGGCGGCTGACGCCGGAGCCGCCTTGGGTGGCGAGGCCGGAGGGTTTGTTCAGCACGAGCACCAGATCATCCTGATAGAGGACGAGATCTTGCAGGAAACTTCCATCCTGTCTGGGGGGAGGTGCTTTGCGCGGTGTTGTGGGTTCGGCGTCTTTGAGGCTGGGCGGGAGGCGTAAATTTTGGCCCTGCTCTATCCGGTCGCTGGATTTGGCGCGCTTATCATTCAGTTTGATCTGGCCGGTGCGGAGCAATTTTTCCAGAAGGCCGTGGGTGAGTTGCGGATAGTGGCGTTTGAACCAGCGGTCCAGACGGATGCCGTGATCATCGGGCGCGATGGTGGTGATGATAGTGGTCATTGAAATGTGCGGATCAACCAGAGGCCGGCGAAGAGCGCAGCGATGCTGAGAATGGTGGAGCCGGTGATGTAGAGCCCGGCCATGAGATAGGCCCCGCGCTGTATCAGCAAGGCGCTATCGAGCGCAAAGGCGGAGAAGGTGGTGAAGCCGCCCAATATGCCGACCGTGAGGAAGGCGCGCATATCTGGCGAGAGGTTGAGTTTCAGGGCGCTGAGTTCAACGATCACCCCCATGAGAAAGCCGCCGATCACATTGACCGCGAAGATACCCCAGGGAAATTGCGCGGTGGCGGGCTGGAGCGTGTTTGCCACCAGATGACGCGCGACGGAGCCTATCGCGCCGCCGGCACCGATTGCGAATAACAGGCTCCATTGCATGACAGGCTCGCTGATTGGATGGCGGGGATATAGCAGATAGGCCGCGCCGGGCGTTAGCCGGATTTTTTGGCGCACAATTTGGCCCAGTAATCGAGCCTTTTGCTGATTTCGCGTTCGAAGCCGGTTTCCTTGGGCTGGTATAAATTCTGCCTTGGCATGTCTTCGGGGAAATAATTCTGGCCGGAGAAGCCGTCTTCGGTATCGTGGTCATAGGCGTAGTCTTTGCCATAGCCGAGATTTTTCATCAGCTTTGTCGAGGCGTTCAGGATATGGGCGGGGGGCATGAGCGAGCCATATTCAGACGCGGCGCGGCGGGCCTTGCCATAGGCTTTGTAGACCGCATTCGATTTGGGCGCGCTGGCGAGATAGAGCACACATTGCACGAGGGCGAGTTCACCTTCGGGGCTGCCGAGAAAATCATAGACATCCTTGGCGGCCAGCGCCTGTTGCACGGCTTGCGGATCGGCGAGACCGATATCTTCGATCGCGGCGCGCACCAGACGGCGGGCGATATAGAGCGGTTGTTCGCCACCCGCGAGCATACGCGCCATCCAGTAGAGCGCGGCATCGGGATCGGAACCACGGATGGATTTATGCAGGGCGGAAATCAGATTGTAATGTTCTTCGCGGGATTTGTCGTAGAGCGGCATGCGGCGCTGAATAACACCTGCGAGATCGGCAGAGCTTAGAGGTTTGATCGTTTTGAGGGCTGCTATATCTTCTACCAGATTGAGCATGTAGCGGCCATCGCCATCGGACATGGCGCGCAAACTGGCGCGGGCATCTTCGGTGAGGGGAAGCGGGATGCCGAAATGGCGTTCGGCGCGTTGCAGCAGCTTTTCCAGCGCATCGTCATCAAGGCGGCGCAGCACCAGCACCTGTGCGCGCGAGAGCACCGCGCCATTCAGTTCGAAAGACGGATTTTCTGTGGTGGCACCAACAAGGACGATGGTGCCGTCTTCCATCACGGGGAGGAAACTGTCCTGCTGGCTGCGGTTGAAGCGATGAATTTCATCGACGAAGAGCAAAGTGCCCTGCCCCATCCGGCGGCGGGTGCGGGCGGCGTCAAAAGCTTTTTTCAGGTCGGCGACGCCGGAGAAGACAGCGGAGAGTTGATCGAAATGCAGACTGAAGGATGTGGAAAGCAATTTCGCAATCGTGGTTTTGCCAGTGCCCGGCGGACCCCACAATATGATGGAATGGGGTCGGTTCTGGGCCACCATGCGGCCTATCGGGCCTTCAGAGCCCAGCAGATGGTCCTGACCCACGACCTGATCGAGCGCGGCGGGACGCAGGCGGTCGGCCAAGGGGCGCGGGGCATCGGTCGCAAGGCCACTAGTTTCGAAAAGATCGCTCATATCGGAGTGTACCGTCTGGCCATGCAGAGTGGATAGGGCCGCGATCAGCCAGATTTACCGGGGCGCTGGTGGAACCAGGTGATGAAAGCCAGAAATGCGGCCACGGCGCAGCCCGCCACAATGCCAACAATGAGGTCTTCAATCACGGTGACAGTAAATGTGGTCAGCAGCACCAGCGCCCCGCGCCAGTTATGCAGGTGATGCAGGAACTCCTCCTTTTCAGCCATGGTCCAACAGACCACGGCCAGAATGCCCGCCAAGGCGCTGAGTGGAATGAAGCTTGCCAATGGTGCGGCAAGAAGCAGGAAGAGCAGCAAGAATGCAGAATGCAATATGCCTGACAGCGGCGTTCGCGCCCCCGCGCGTATATTGGTGGCGGTGCGGGCGATCGTGCCGGTGACGCTGATGCCGCCGAACAGCGCTGAGCCGACATTGGCAACACCTTGAGCGATCAGTTCCATATTTGAGCGGTGGCGACGACGCGTCATGCCATCTGCGACTTTGGCGGAGAGCAGGCTTTCCAGTCCGCCCAAAAGGGTGAAGGAAAAGGCGACAGGAAGCACATTCCACAACAGGTCCAGTGAAAGATTGGGCAGATGTGGCGCAGGCAGGCCATTCGGCAAATCGCCAAAACGGCTGCCGATGGTTTCCACCGGGAGATGGAAGAACGCGGCTGCCAGAGTGGTCAGCAGAACGGCGATCAAAAGGCCGGGCCAGTTGGGACGGACTTTACGAATGAGAAAAATAAGCGCCGCAGTACCTATACCCAGAGCTAATGCGAAAGGATTTAATGTGTGCAGAGCTTCCGCCAGAACATATAGTTTGGCGAGCAGGTTGCCCGGCTCGGGGCCATTAAGGGTGAGACCTGCAAGATCCTTGATCTGACTGGCGAGAATGATCAGGGCAATGCCGCAGGTGAAGCCTGTCGTGACAGCATGCGGGATGTAACGAATTAACGTGCCGAGTTTCAAAAGACCCAACAGCGTCAGCATGAGTCCCGACAGGAAGACCGCTAAAAGCAGGCCTTCCAGACCGAATTTCGTGACGGTAGCCGAGACCAGTACGATAAAAGCACCCGCTGGGCCCCCGATCTGATAGCGGCTACCGCCCAAAGCGGAGACAAGAGCTCCGCCAATGATCGCTGTATACAAGCCCCGTTCAGGCGAGACGCCAGACGCAACCGCAATAGCCATGGATAGCGGCAAAGCTACAATAGCAACGGTGAGCGCGGCGAAAATATCCTTGCGGAACAGGTCGGCGGAATAACCCTCCTCCAGCAGCATCAGCAGCTTGGGGCGATAGCGATGAGCGGAGGCCGAACCGTCGGGCATGGCTATGGTCTTTCTATCCCCGGACGCTGAGTTTCATCTGATTGCCGTTACGCTGGATCACCATGGACCAGATCCCATTAGCGGCATCCAGAGCGCGTTGCAGATCGGGAACGCGCTGGATGCGAGCATTATTGATGGAGACCACAATATCACCCTTTTGCAGCCCGTAGCGCATAGCTTGCGTGCCATTTCCGGGATTGGCGATGACGACCCCCTTGGCTTCCATGTCCAGATCATAGTGATCGGCTGTGGCGGGAGAGAGATTTTCCACCCTGGCACCGGTCATGGGATTTCGGCCTGTGATCGTAGCAGTTTGGCGCGGCGGATCTTCTGGTGGGAGGGTGAGGGTTGCGCTGACATCGCGTTGTTTGCCATCGCTGTAAATACGAAGTTTCACGATGTCGCCGGGCCTTTGTGTGGCGATGCGATAGTTCAAGCTTTGCATGGCATCCACAGATGTTCCGTTTACGGATAATATAACATCGCCGACCTTCAGTCCAGCTTTGGCGAGCGGGCCTTTGGGATGGATGCTTTTGAGAACGACGCCGCCCGGACGCGGCAGGCCGAGGCTGCCTGCGATGTCTGGCGTGACGGGCTGGCCGCCTGCGCCTATCCAAGGGAGTTTGACGCCGCCTTGAGACGCGCCTTCCACCACGCGTTTCACCAGATTGGCGGGAATGGCGAAGCTGATACCGGCATATTGACCCGTGCGCGAGACGATGGCGGTGTTGATACCCGCGAGCTTTCCATCCATGGACACCAAAGCGCCGCCGGAATTGCCGGGATTTACCGCGGCATCGGTTTGGATGAAGAATTGATAATCGCTGGCACCGATGCTGGTGCGCGCCGTGGCGGAGACAATGCCCATGGTGACGGTTTGGCCAACGCCGAAGGGATCGCCAATTGCCAGCACCAGATCGCCGACAGTGAGGCGATCGCTATTACCGAAATCGAGGATGGGAAGTTTTTCGCCCTTGGTATCAATCTTCAATATGGCCAGATCGAAACGCGGCTCGGAGATCAATAATCTGGCTTTGAATTCACGCTTATCTGCGAGCACCACGACAATATCATCGCCGCCGCGCACGACATGATTATTGGTGACGATCAGACCATCGGCGCGAATGATGACGCCGGAGCCGAGCGATTGCTGCACGCGCTGACGCATTTCCGGCGAGACGCCGAAGAAGCGCTGAAACAGCGGATCGTTAAATAGCGGATTGACCTGTTGCTGCACAGTGGTGCGGGAGAAGACATTCACCACCGCGGGGGCCGCGCGTTTGACCACCGGTGCGAAGGTGAGCTGCACCTGCGGCATGGAGGATGGGACTTGTGCTTGCTTGCCTTGCTGTTGCGCCATGGCGGGCGTGGCGGAGAAGATGATGACGAGGAGCAGGAAGCGGATCATCTTTGATGGCTCTGTTTTGATGGTTCTGTCGAGTGATGGTGTAGAAAAAGAAAGAAAGGGAAGTTGGGGGGCCAGGTCAAGCCCAGCCATGACGGATGAGAGGATGCAAAGAAAAAGGGCGGCCTTGCAGCCGCCCTTTTTAAATGCTGAAGCAAAACGGGGATGTTATTCTTCCGTTTCGGTTTCTTCGTCGCGAATTTCGACGGGGCCGGAATCTTTGCCTTTGGCTTCGACATCACGATCCACAAATTCGATGAAAGCCATCGGGGCATTGTCGCCGAAGCGATTTCCCGCTTTCAACACACGGGTATAGCCGCCCGGACGGGTGGCATAGCGCGGGCCGATCACGTCGAACAATTTCTTGACCTGCGCTTCATCGCGAATCTGGGACATGGCCAGACGGCGTGCATGCAGATTGTTACGACGGGACAGCGTGATCAGCTTTTCCACCACGGGGCGAAGTTCTTTCGCTTTCGGCAGCGTCGTTTTGATCTGCTCGTGCTTGATCAGCGCCGCCGCCATATTGGCGAACATGGCGGTACGGTGCTGAGCTGTTTTGCCGAGTTTACGGCCTTGATTGCGATGACGCATGGCAGTTTGCTTTCAAAAATTTTCAGTACTGGTCTTCGTACCGCTTCGCGAGGTCTTCGATATTTTCCGGCGGCCAGCCCGGCACTTCCATGCCGAGATGCAGACCCATTTCGGCGAGCACGGCCTTGATCTCGTTCAGGGACTTACGGCCGAAGTTCGGGGTGCGGAGCATCTCGCCTTCGGATTTCTGAATGAGGTCGCCGATATAGACGATATTGTCGTTCTTCAGGCAGTTGGCGGAACGGACAGACAGTTCCAGCTCGTCCACCTTCTTGAGCAGCACCGGGTTGAAGGCCAGATCGGGTTTGGTTTCTTCAGCGGCGCGTTCACGGGGTTCTTCAAAGTTGATGAAGACCTGAAGCTGGTCCTGCAGGATGCGCGCGGCATAGGCCACGGCATTATCCGGCGAGACGGCGCCATTGGTTTCCACGTTCAGGGTCAGCTTGTCGTAATCAAGAATTTGACCTTCGCGGGTGTTTTCAACCTTGTAGGAGACTTTCTTCACCGGCGAGAACAGCGAATCCACCGGAATGAGGCCGATAGGGGCATCTTCCGGGCGATTGCGATCGGCGGGGACATAGCCTTTACCGGTATTGACCACCAGCTCCATCCGGAAATCCACTTTCTCGTCGATCGTGCAGAGCACGAGATCGGGATTGAGGATTTCAACATCGGAGGTTTGCACGATCTGGCCGGCTTTGACTTCGCCCGGGCCCTGCGCTTTGAGCGTGAGGCGTTTGGGGCCTTCATTGTGCATGCGCAGCGCGATTTGCTTCACATTGAGCACGATGTCAGTCACGTCTTCCCGGACACCGGGGATGGACGAGAATTCGTGCAGCACACCCTCGATCTGGATCGAGGTGACGGCCGCGCCTTGTAGCGAGGACAGCAACACGCGACGCAGGGCATTGCCCAGCGTCAGACCGAAACCGCGTTCCAGCGGTTCGGCCGTGATGGTGGCTGAACGACCCGCATCATGGCCGCCATCGACCTTGAGCTTTTGCGGTTTGATCAATTCCTGCCAGTTCTTCTGAAACATTTTTTCCTCATCGTATCCCGGATGTGTCGGATCACATCCTTTTCGTTCGACGGGTTAGAACTCTTCCGAAAATAGTCGCTTCGATCAGCCTTAGACGCGGCGGCGCTTCGGCGGCTTGCAGCCATTGTGCGGGATCGGTGTCACATCGCGGATCGAGGTGACGGTCAGACCAACCGCCTGCAGGGCACGCAGCGCGGATTCACGGCCCGAACCGGGGCCCGTGACTTCCACTTCAAGCGTACGCATGCCGTGTTCAATGGCTTTTTTCGCTGCATCTTCAGCCGCCATCTGCGCCGCATAAGGCGTGGATTTACGCGAGCCTTTGAAGCCCATCATGCCGGCGCTGGACCATGAGATCGCATTGCCCGCTGTGTCTGTGATGGTGATGATCGTGTTGTTGAAGGTCGCGGCAACATGCGCCACGCCGACCACGATATTCTTTTTCTCTTTTTTGCGCGGACGCGCTGCAGCTTTCGCCATCTTATCTGGTCACTTTCTTCTTGCCGGCGATCGCCTTGGCAGGGCCTTTGCGCGTGCGCGCATTGGTGTGTGTACGCTGGCCGCGGACCGGCAGGCTCTTACGGTGGCGCAGGCCACGATAGCAGCCCAGATCCATCAGGCGTTTGATGTTCATCGCGACTTCGCGGCGCAGATCACCCTCGACCAGGTAATCGCGATCAATCGCTTCACGGATTTGGATCACCTCAGAGTCCGACAGATCGGACACACGGCGTTCCGTGGAAATGCCGACCGAAGCGCAAATGTCCTTTGCATGCTTCGGGCCGATTCCATGGATGTACCGCAGCGCGATTTCCACACGCTTCTGGGTAGGAATATTGACACCAGCGATACGCGCCACGAGATTCTCCTTGATAAGCGCTTATAAAAACGTCTTTACGAACCGAGATAAGCTCCGGATCATTCACCCGAATGACCTAAAACATTGAATTGTCTGGGCTTAAATTGCCGCGAGGGCGCGGATTATAGAAATCCTGACCCTTTCGTCAACTGCCTTAAATTTGTGTCCCCTTGCGGGCGCTTGTCTCTTCAGTCCCCTTGCTTTTTGGCCGATTCGAGGGCGGCTGCAATGGCTTTTGTCACATCTGTGATGGGGGCCATACCGTCCAAGGTTACCAGATTACCAGCCACGCGATAGTAATCGAGGAGCGGGGCTGTATTCCGGTAATACACATCCAGTCTGTTCTTCAGGGTTTCGGGATTGTCGTCTGGGCGGGCTACGCCCTCCTTGATCCGTTGATTGACCCGGTCGATCAGAATTTGGTCGTCTACTTTGAGTTCCAGTACCAGATTGATCTTGCGACCACGCTCGGCCAGCATCGCATCCAGCGACTGGGCTTGCGGAATGGTACGGGGGAACCCGTCAAATACGGCGCCATTGGCGCAATCCGGCTGATCATAGCGTTCGCCGATAATGCCGATCACGATGGAATCGGAGACCAGATCACCACGGGCCAGAATTTCTTCGACCTGTTTGCCCAAGTCGCTTTTGGCAGCGACGGCGGCGCGCAGCATGTCCCCCGTGGAAAGCTGGGGCAGACCATGATCGTTTTGCAGGAGTTTAGCCTGAGTGCCCTTACCGGCGCCCGGGGGACCAAAAAGGACCAGATTCACCGGCGCGACCCTTTCAGCTTCGATTTTTTGATCAGGCCTTCATATTGCTGGGCCACCAGATGGCTTTGCACTTGAGCGACCGTGTCCAGTGTGACGCTGACCATAATCAGGATGGCGGTGCCGCCCATGGTGATGGCAACTTCAGCGCGTGCGAAATCTGGCAGGACGCAGACAAAGGCGAGATAGAGCGCACCGATGACCGTGATACGGGTAAGCACGAAGTCGATATAATCGGCCGTCTTTTTACCCGGACGGATGCCCGGTATGAAGCCGCCATATTTCTTCAGATTATCCGCCGTTTCGACCGGATTGAACATGATCGACGTATAGAAGAAGGCAAAGAAGATAATCAGCGAGGCATTGACCACTTCATAGATGGCCTGGCCAGGCTGAAGATAGGTCAGCGCGGTCTGCATCCAGCCGCCGATATTCTCAGCGTTGAAATTTGCGATCGTGGCCGGGATCAGCAGCAAGGACGAGGCAAAGATCGGCGGGATGACGCCTGCGACGTTGATTTTCAGCGGTAGATGCGAGGATTCGCCGCCGAACATCTTATTGCCCACCTGTCGCTTGGGATATTGCACCAGCAGACGGCGCTGGGCGCGTTCCATGAAGACGATCAGGATGATGAGGCCAATGAGACCGGCAAAGATCACAAAGATTTCCAGCATCGGCACGGCACCGGTGCGGCCAGATTCAAAGAGCTGACCGATGGTGGTGGGGAAGCGTGCGATGATGCCGGCGAAGATGATGAGCGATATACCGTTGCCGACGCCGCGGGCGGTGATTTGTTCACCGATCCACATGAGCAAAACAGTACCCGAAGTCAGGGTGATGACCGCGGTGATACGGAAGAAGAAGCCCGGCTCGATCACCACATTGCCCATATTTTCAAGGCCGATGGCGATGGCGAAGGCTTGCACTATGGCAAGAACGACAGTGCCATAGCGGGTATATTGATTGATGATCTTACGGCCGGCCTCGCCTTCCTTTTTGAGGCGTTCCAGCTCGGGAATGACGGCGGTCATCAACTGAATGATGATGGAGGCCGAAATATACGGCATGATGCCGAGGGCGAAGATCGCCATGCGTTCGACCGCACCGCCCGCCAGCATATTGAAGACATCAAGGATGCCGCCCTTTTGCTGTTCCAGAATCTGGGCCAGCGCCATGGGGTCGATGCCGGGCAAGGGAATGAACGTGCCAAGACGCGCCACAATAAGCGCACCCAATGTGAACAGGATGCGTTGGCGCAGCTCCTTCGCTTTGGAGAAGGAGTTGAAATTAAAATTGGCCGCTAACTGCTCAGCCGCTGAGGCCATAGCCCACTCCTAGACCCGCAATGAAATAGTGCGTTTTGCGGGAATTGCGACAGATCAGGCTGTCGCGCCCTGCCCTTTACGCTCGGCACGCTTTTCAGCGGCTTTGCTACGACGCTGCTGGCGTTTGCCAGGTTCACCCTTTTTATTCGGGTAGACCTTTTTCACGAAGGTGGTGGTGAGCGAACCGCCCGCCTGTTCCACCGACGCTTTGGCGCCAGCCGTGGCCCCAGCCACTTCGATGGTGATCGCCGTCGTGAGCGGCGTATTGCCGATCAGGCGCACGCCATGTTTGCTTTTCGCGGCAACACCGGCTTTCAGAAGAAGCTCTTCTGTGATGGTTTGCTTGAGGTCGAATTTCTTCGCCTCGATAGCGCGTTGCAGCCGGGCCAGGCTCACTTCGGCAAAATCGAGCGCGAAGATATTGTTGAAGCCACGCTTTGGCAGGCGCATGTAAAGCGGCATCTGGCCGCCTTCAAAACCATATACAGCATTACCTGTACGGGCTTTGGCACCTTTTACACCGCGACCAGAGGTCTTGCCGAGGCCCGAGGACGAACCGCGACCGACTTTGGTTTTGCGCTTATGAGCGCCGGGATTATTTTTGATTTCGTTGAGTTTCATTTCACTTGCTCTCTTCAACGATCTCTACGAGATGGGCGACCGCGTTGATCATGCCGCGGACCGACGGCGTATCTTCCAAGGTGCGGGTACGGCGGATCTTACCAAGGCCAAGGCCGCGCAAAGTTGCTTCCTGCACCTTCGGCTTGCGATTGGCGCTTTTAATCTGGCGCACCGTGACTGTCTTTTTCTCGGCCATGACTTTTTATCCTGTTGGCGTTTGCCGATTAGCTGGCAGCGACCTGTTCACCCTTGCCCGCGCCTTCACGACGGGACAGGATTTCCGTAACGCTGCGACCGCGGCGCTGCGCAATCATGCGCGGGCTTTGCTGCGATTTCAGCGCATCGAATGTAGCGCGCACCATGTTGTAAGGGTTCGAGGTACCCAGCGATTTCGACACAACGTCGCCAACGCCAAGAGCTTCGAACACCGCACGCATCGGGCCACCGGCGATGATGCCGGTACCAGCCGGAGCCGGACGCAGGATCACCTTGCCCGCACCGTGATGACCGCGGACTTCATGATGCAATGTACGGCCATCTTTCAGAGGCACGCGGATGAGCGCGCGCTTGGCGGCTTCCGTTGCTTTGCGGATGGCTTCCGGCACTTCACGCGCCTTGCCGTGACCGAAACCAACGCGACCGCGTTGATCACCCACTACGACAAGGGCTGCAAAGCCGAAACGACGGCCACCCTTCACCACTTTCGCCACACGGTTGATGTGGACCAGCTTGTCGATGAATTCGTTATCGCGTTCTTCGCGGTCACCGCGTTCACGACGTCTGCCTTCTTCACGCGCCATGCGTCAATTCCTCATCAAAACTCAAGGCCGCTTTCGCGTGCGGCATCGGCGAGCGCTTTCACGCGCCCATGATAGATGTAGCCGCCGCGATCAAACACGACCTGCTTCACGCCCTTTGCCAGCGCACGTTCGGCGATTTTCTTACCGACGCTTGTCGCGGCTTCGACATTCCACGTCTTGGGCAGCTTGACTTCCTTTTCATTGGTGGAAGCCATTGCCAAAGTGGCACCTTCGCGATCATCGATGATCTGCGCATAGATGTGCTTGCCAGAGCGGAACACCGACAAACGCGGACGGCCAGTGCCCTTCTGCGAGATGGTGTAACGCGTGCGCGATTTGCGCCGCTGGAAGAGTTTGGTCGTCATTTCTTCTTGCCTTCCTTGCGACGTACATATTCGTCGGCATAGCGGACGCCTTTGCCCTTATAGGGTTCTGGTTTGCGCCAGGCGCGAATTTCAGCGGAGACCTGACCGACAAGTTGCTTGTCGATGCCAGCGACCGTGAGCTGCGTGGGCTTTTCCGCCGTGATCGTGATGCCATCCGGGATCGGGAAGGCGACATCATGGCTGAAACCGAGTTGCAGATTGAGCACTTTGCCCTGCACTGCCGCACGATAACCGACGCCTTGGATTTCCAGCTTCTGCGAGAAACCTTCGGTCACGCCGACCACGATATTATTCACCAGTGTACGCGACAGACCCCACATGGCGGCTGCGCGTTCCATTTCTTTGCGCGGGGACACCGTGATGCCATCTGCACCCAGTTCGACTGCAACTTCCGCCGGAAGCGTGACTTGCAGTTCGCCCTTGGGACCTTTGGCTTTTACGGTCTGGCCCGAGACATTCGCGGTTACGTTTGCCGGAACCGGAACAATTTTTTTGCCGATACGTGACATCAGAACACCTGACAGAGAACTTCGCCGCCGACATTCTTCTCACGCGCGTCATTGTCCGTCATCACACCTTGGGGTGTGGAGACAATCGACAGGCCGAGACCTTGGCGATGCGGTTTCAATTCTTCCACGCCGGCATAAACACGACGGCCGGGTTTGGAGACGCGCTTCAACTCGCGGATCACGGGGCGACCCTCGTGATATTTGAGTTCGATTTCCAGCTCGCGCTTACCGTCGCTGAACTCCACTTCGGCATAGCCGCGAATGAAGCCTTCGGCCTGGAGCACGTCCAGAACACGGGTGCGCAATTTTGAATTCGGCGACTTGATCTTTGCCAGCCCGCGCAACTGACCGTTGCGGATGCGGGTCAACAGATCGCCAATGGGATCGGTGATCATCTCTATTCCTTCCTCACCAGCTCGCCTTGGTCATGCCGGGGATCTGGCCAAAATTGGCCATATCACGCAGCGCGATACGAGACAGTTTGGTCTTCCGGTAAAAACCTTTGGGACGGCCGCTTAATTCGCAACGGTGGTGAATACGCACCTTCGAAGAATTGCGCGGGAGTTTCGCGAGCTTTAAGCGCGCTTCAAACCGTTCTTCCGGCGGGACCTTCATGTCATCCGCAATAGCTTTGAGCGCAGCGCGCTTTGCAGCATATTGCGCGACCATCTTTTCGCGCTTTTTGTTCCGGTTGATCTGGCTGGTTTTGGCCATTTCGTCCTCAATTCATGAACGGGAACTGGAAACCTTTGAGAAGCGCTTTGGCTTCTGCATCAGTTTTCGCAGTTGTATTGATGATGATGTCCATGCCCCAGATCGTTTCGGTTTTGTCGTAATCGATTTCGACAAAAACGATATGTTCTTTAAGGCCCATGGCATAATTGCCTTTACCGTCGAAGGAGGTGCCCTTCACGCCACGGAAGTCGCGCACGCGCGGCAGGGCCATGGTGATGAGACGGTCAAGAAATTCATACATCCGGTCTGAGCGCAGCGTGACCTTCACGCCGATGGGCAGACCTTCGCGGATTTTGAAGCCGGCGATGGCTTTTTTCGCGCGGGTGACGACAGCTTTCTGACCAGCGATAGCCGTTAGGTCGTTTTGCGCCTGTTGGATTTTCTTCTGGTCGCCAGCAGCTTCACCGGCACCGATGTTCAACACGATTTTGCTGATCTTCGGTACTTGCAGCGGATTGGTGTAACCGAACTCTTTCATCAGTTCAGCTTTGACCGTTTCATTGAAACGTTGCTTGAACCGAGGCGTGTAGTTCGGGTCACGCGCAGATTCGCCAATGGCGACCTGCGTGCCCGCATCGACCTTGCGGCCTTCTTTCTTTGCGCGCGGCTTCTTATCCGCTTTTGCGCCTTGATCAGACATCTAAAACCTCACCGGACTTTTTCGCGAAGCGAACTTTGCGATCACCAACCATTTTGAAGCCGACCTTTGTGGCTGTGCCGCTGGTCGGATCGATATGGGCGATGTTGGAAACCTGGATCGGGTTTTCCTTGCTGATGATACCGCCCTGCGTTTTGGCCGTCTGGCGCTGATGGCGCTTCACGACATTCACGCCGCTGACCAAGACGCGGTCTTCGAGCGGGAATACTTTGAGCACTTCGCCCTTCTTGCCCTTGTCACGGCCGGTAGTCACGATCACGCGATCGCCTTTTTTGATTTTCGCAGCCATCACAACACCTCCGGCGCGAGCGAAATGATTTTCATCTGGTTCTTGGCGCGCAGCTCGCGGGTGACGGGTCCAAAGATACGGGTACCAATGGGTTCACCCTGCGCGTTGATGAGGACAGCAGCGTTATTGTCGAAACGGATCAGGCTGCCATCGGGACGACGCACGCCTTTGGCGGTGCGCACGACAACGGCCTTCATCACTTCGCCTTTTTTCACGCGGCCACGCGGAATGGCTTCTTTTACGCTTACGACGATGATGTCACCAACTTCGGCATAACGGCGTTTTGAGCCGCCGAGCACTTTGATGCACATCACGCGACGGGCGCCTGAATTGTCGGCGACTTCTAGCTCGGTGGACATTTGAATCATGGTTCAGCTCCGGACGCTTAGTGCGTCTTATTCCTTCGCTTCGCGGCCCATCACTTCCCAAGTTTTGAGCTTGGAAATGGGCTTTGTTTCGCGGATGCGGACGACATCGCCCACCTTGAATTCCTGGTTTTGATCGTGGGCGTGGTATTTCTTTGAACGACGCACGGTCTTACCCATCACAGGATGCGTGAAACGACGTTCCACTTTCACCACGACGGTCTTTTCGTTTTTGTCGCTAACCACGACGCCCTGCAGGATGCGTTTGGGCATGGCTTACTTCCTATCCTGTTGAGCGGCTTTGATCCGATTTTCGGACATGACCGTTTCAATACGCGCGATATCCTTGCGGATCACACGCACACGGTCTGTTTTTTCAAGCTGACCGTTGGCGCGTTGGAAACGCAGGTTGAACTGTTCTTTTTTCAGCTTCAGCAGCTGATCATTCAGTTCGTCCGCGGATTTGGCGCGAAAATCTTCGGCGGTTTTAATGTCTTTCTTGGCCATCGGACTACCCGTTCAGACGTGCGACGAAACGTGTCGCAACAGAGAGTTTCGCCGCACCGAGACGCATGGCTTCACGAGCTGTTTCCAGATCGACGCCATCGACTTCGAACAAAATGCGGCCCGGCTTGATTTTAGCCACCCAATATTCCGGTGCACCCTTGCCTGAGCCCATGCGGACTTCGGCAGGTTTTTTGGACACCGGAACATCCGGGAATACGCGGATCCAGACGCGGCCGGCGCGCTTCATGTGGCGCGTGATCGCGCGGCGGGCCGCTTCGATTTCGCGCGCTGTGATGCGTTCCGGTTCAGTCGCCTTGAGACCGAACTGGCCGAAATTCAGCAAGGTGCCACCCTTGGCGACGCCGTGGATACGGCCCTTGAACTGCTTTCTAAACTTTGTGCGTTTCGGTTGAAGCATGGTCTATCTCTTAGCTTGCCCGATCTTGAGCATTGGGGCGTTGACCGCCACGGTTGCCCTGATCACTGGCTTCGGCCTGACGCTTTTCGACGGCAAGCGGATCATGTTCCATGATTTCGCCCTTGAAGATCCACACTTTGACACCGCAGGTGCCATAGGTGGTTTTCGCTGTGGCGACGCCATAATCAATATCAGCGCGCAATGTGTGCAGAGGCACGCGGCCTTCGCGATACCATTCCATGCGCGCGATTTCGG
>CAZOJG010000030.1:0-4171 GCA_964580115.1 uncultured Rhizobium sp. | reverse complement strand
GCACCGCCCAGACGGCCACCGCAATTGATACGGATGCCGAGAGCGCCAAGGCGCATGGCCGATTGCACGGCACGCTTCATCACACGGCGGAAAGCGACCCGGCGTTCCAGCTGCTGCGCGATATTTTCGGCAACCAGCTTGGAGTCGATTTCCGGCTTGCGGATTTCGACGATGTTCAGATGCACTTCGTCTTTGGTGAAGCGCTGCACATCAGCTTTCAGCTTTTCGATATCGGCGCCTTTTTTACCGATGACCACACCTGGACGCGCCGAATGAATGGTGACGCGGCATTTCTTGTGAGGGCGTTCGATGATGACACGGCTGACACCGGCGGCTTTCAGACGTTCGCTGAGATGCTCGCGGATCTTGATGTCTTCCTGAAGCAGCTTGCCATATTCTTTCTTGCCAGCGTACCAGCGAGAATCCCATGTGCGATTGATGCCGAGGCGGAACCCGGTCGGATTGACCTTCTGACCCATCAGGCCGTCTCCTTCTTCGCACGCGGCTTACGGGCAGCGGGCTTCTTTTCAGTTGTCGCTTCCGTTTTGGATGCGGTTTTCTTCACAGGCTTTTTTGCCTTCTTCTCAACTTTTTTCTCTTCGGCGCGTTCTTCGACCACGATGGTGATCTGGGCGAACGGCTTCTCAACCCGGGCGCCACGGCCACGCGCGCGCGCATGGAAACGCTTGAGAACCATGTTCTTGCCGACCGAAGCCTGGGTTACGACCAGATCATCGACATCGAGATCGTGGTTGTTTTCCGCATTGGCGATGGCTGACTGCAGAACCTTTTTCACGGTGAGCGCGATGCGCTTCGGTGAGAAAGTCAGCGCGTTCAGCGCCGCATCGGCTTTCAGGCCGCGAATGGATTGCGCGACAAGATTGAGCTTACGCGGGCTGGTGCGGATGTTCCGACCAATGGCCTGCGCCTGGTTGTCCTGAAGGACGCGCTGGAGAGCTGGCTTACTCATTATGCCCTCTTCGCCTTCTTATCGCCCGCAGTATGGCCGTGGAACGTACGCGTCGGCGAGAATTCGCCAAGCTTATGTCCAACCATATCTTCGGTGATCAGCACAGGAATGTGCTTCTTGCCGTTATAGACACCAAATGTCAGACCGACGAATTGCGGCAGGACAGTCGAACGCCGCGACCAGGTCTTGATCACTTCTTTACGGCCGCTGCTACGGGTGTTCTCTGCCTTTTTCAGCAGATACCCATCAACAAACGGACCTTTCCATACAGAGCGAGTCATTCAACTACCCTTGATTCATCTTGCCGTGGCGCGAACGGACGATGAATTTCGTCGTGCGCTTATTCTTGCGGGTTTTGGCACCCTTGGTCGGCTTGCCCCAAGGGGTAACCGGATGACGACCACCCTTTGTACGACCTTCACCACCACCATGCGGATGGTCGATCGGGTTCATGGCTGTACCGCGGACATGCGGGCGTTTGCCCTTCCACACGTTACGGCCGGCTTTGCCGAGCACTTCGTTCATGTGGTCCGGGTTGGATACCGCACCGACCGTGGCCATGCAGGTCAGCGCAACGCGGCGCACTTCCGAAGAATTCAGACGCAACGTGGCATAGCCCTGGTCACGACCAAGATATTGAGCATAGGTACCAGCGGAGCGAGCGATCTGACCGCCCTTGCCAGGCTTCATTTCGATATTATGCACGATCGTACCGACCGGCATCGCACCCAGCGGCATGGCATTGCCCGGCTTGACGTCGACCTTGTCACCGGAGATGACAGTGTCACCAACGGCAAGGCGTTGCGGCGCCAGGATATAGGCCAGTTCGCCGTCCTTATATTTCAGGAGCGCGATAAACGAGGTGCGGTTCGGGTCATATTCCAGACGTTCGACCGTGGCGGCGACATCGAATTTGCGACGCTTGAAATCCACGATGCGATAGCGCTGCTTATGACCACCGCCCTGCCAACGCACCGTGATACGGCCCGTATTGTTACGGCCACCATGCTTATGCTGGCCTTCGGTGAGCGTCTTGATCGGATCGCCCTTGTGCAGCCCCGAACGATCGATCAGCACCAGCTGGCGCTGACCCGGCGTCATTGGCCTGTATTTTTTGAGCGCCATCTTACAATCCCGTCGTAATGTCGATTTGTGCGCCTTCAGCCAAGGTCACAATCGCTTTCTTGTAGTCGGTTTTCTTATAGGGCTGACCACGGAAGGTTTTACGCTTCCCTTTGATCCGCACCGTATTCACCGCCGTCACTTTGACCTTGAACAAGTCTTCAACCGCTTTGGCGATCGCTGGCTTGGTGGCATCCAGTGTGACGCGAAACACAACCTGGTTCACTTCGGTCAGGCGGGTCGCCTTTTCCGTGATGACCGGAGACAAGATCACATCATAGTTTGTCATGGTCATGCGAAGCGCTCCTCGATGGCTTTCACTGCAGATTGCGTGAGGACCAACTGCTTGCGGCGCATGATGTCATAGACATTCAGACCTTTGGTCGGCAGCAATTCGATATGATCGATATTGCGCGCGGACAGGCGGAAATTGTCTTCGAATTCAGCATCCACGATCAATGCGCTGGCGATACCATGCTTACCGAACTTTTCGGCCAGCGCTTTGGTTTTCACCGCATCAACTTTGGCATCAGCGATCACGACAATCGCGCCGGCTTTTGCTTTGGCAGACAGAGCATGTTTCAGACCCAGCGCACGGACCTTTTTCGGCAGGTCAAATTCGTGGCTGTGTGAAACCGGGCCCATCGCCTTGGCGCCACCGACAAAGAGCGGAGCCGAACGCGCGCCGTGGCGGGCCTGGCCTGTACCCTTTTGCTTGTACATTTTCTTCTTGGTGCGGTTCACTTCAGCGCGGGTCAGCACTTTGTGCTGGCCGGAGCGGCGCTTCGCCAATTGCCAGACAACAACGCGCTGGATGAGATCGGCACGCGGCTCAAGACCGAAAATACCGTCATTCAGTTCAATGTCACTGGCTTGATCGGAGCCAAGGGTGAGAAGTTTGGTTTTCATAATCAGCTCTCCCCGCCGACTTCAGGCACGGCCTGTTCAGCTGCGGGTGCAGGCGCAGATTCACCGCCCGCTTTCTTTTTGACCGATGCGGGGAACGGCGCTTCTTTCGGAAGGATGTGCTTCACCGCGTCACGGATCATGACCCAGCCACCCTTGGAGCCCGGCACCGCGCCGCGCACCATGATCAGGCCGCGTTCCACATCAACCTTCGCAACTTCGAGATTTTGCGTGGTGACGCGATCAACGCCGTAATGGCCGTGCATCTTTTTGTTCTTGTAGGTCTTGCCCGGATCCTGGCGACCACCTGTACCACCCAGCGAGCGGTGCGAAATGGAGACGCCATGCGTGGCTTCCAAACCGCGGAAGTTCCAGCGCTTCATAGCACCCGTGAAGCCGCGACCGATGGTGACGCCTGTGACATCAACCTTTTGGCCTTCCACAAAGTGGTCTGCCTGCAGGATGTCACCGACATCAAGGAGACTTTCCGCATCGACGCGGAATTCAATCACCTTTTTCTTCGGTTCGACTTCGGCTTTCGCGAATTGACCACGGTCGGCCTTGGTAAGCCGCTTGGGTTTCGCAAAACCTGAGCCAAGTTGAACAGCCGTATAGCCATCCGTTTCTTCAGTCCGCCGGCCAACAACCTGACAGCCATCAAGCTTCAGGACTGTGACGGGCACATGACGACCATCCTCTAAAAAGAGGCGCGTCATGCCGACCTTCTGTGTGAGAACACCTGTGCGCAAGGAAAGCGCTCCTTAATTCAGCTTGATCTCGACATCGACGCCAGCCGCAAGGTCTAGCTTCATCAAAGCATCAACCGTTTGCGGGGTAGGATCGACAATGTCGAGCACGCGCTTATGCGTGCGGATTTCGAATTGTTCGCGGCTTTTCTTATCGACGTGAGGCGAGCGGTTCACGGTGAAGCGTTCGATGCCCGTAGGCAGCGGGATCGGGCCACGCACTTGTGCGCCCGTACGCTTCGCCGTGTTCACGATTTCCCGCGTCGAATTATCGAGAATCCGATGATCGAAGGCTTTCAGCCGGATGCGGATACTTTGACCTTGCATTAAACTTTTCTCCGAATGCGGCCGAATGACCGACGATCGATCGTTCTTACTTCAAGATTTTAGCGACGACGCCTGCGCCGACGGTACGGCCGCCTTCGCG
>CAZOJG010000029.1:0-23174 GCA_964580115.1 uncultured Rhizobium sp. | reverse complement strand
CCAGGGGGCGGGGACGGATCAGCCCCTCCTGCGCGACCGATGCCACCAGCGTTCCATCCTGACGATAGATCGAGCCGTGATTGAAGCCCCGGGCGCCAGAGGCGCTGGGAGCATCCACCGTATAGAGCAACCATTCATCGGCCCGGAAGGCGCGGTGGAACCACATAGCATGGTCGATACTGGCCATCTGTACATCCGTATCGAACCAGCCCACCCCATGGGGGCGGCCCGCCGTATCCAGGAGGGTGAGATCCGAGGCATAGGCCAAAAGGCAATGCTGCAGGGCCAATCCATCGGGCAAGGCGCCATTGGTCTTGAACCAGACCTGCTGATGCGGGGCCCGCTTTTCGGGGTGGAGCAGGCCGGGCGCTTCGACATGGCGCATTTCGAAGGCCCGCGGCAGGCCAAACCACTTGCTTATTCTTTCGGGCAAAGTGGGCAACATGCTTTGCCGCCATTCCATTTCCGGCCTCAGCGAGTCTGGCGCGGGGGCGGCGGGCATCGGGCTTTGATGCTCGAATCCTTCTTCTGCGATCTGGAAAGAGGCCGCCAGATTGAAAATTTGCTGGCCATGCTGGATGGCCACCACACGGCGGGCGGTGAAGCTGGCCCCGTCGCGGCTGCGATCCACCTCGTAAAGAATCGGAACTTTGGGATCGCCGGCGCGCAAGAAATAACCATGCAGAGAATGGCAGATCCGGTTTTCCACCGTGCGATAGGCCGCCATCAGAGCCTGACCCAGCACCTGACCGCCAAAGACCCGCTGGACATGATTTTGCGGGGAATAGCCCCGGAATATATTGACCTCGATAGGTTCGAGATTCAGCAGGTCGAGAACGGCCTCTAATGGATTATGGGTCTGATCGGACGGCATGCTGATCCTTTAGCCGCGGAATGCTGCTCTGCAGCATATGATGACCGCCAGTGGTTTAGGCAAGGTGGACGGCACCCAGATATTGAGACTTATGCTAAATACATCTTTTACGCGCGCTTGGGATTGTTGCAGCCCGGTCACAGAGGGTCTCTAAATCCGTATATTGATCAGCTAAATAACGGAACATGATGGACAATTGTGGGAGACATCCGGCAGATTGCCCGTTATAGACCAAGTTCAGTTCCGAGTACGACTAGGCTTTCCTGTCGTCATTTCCATAAAAAGCGAGGGTAAAAGATGAAACTCCGTTTGGTTGCCTTGGCGGGCGTCGCCGCTGCAGCGCTTGCGTTCAGCAGCCCGGCCTCGGCCGATGCTCCGACAGGCTGGTACTTCACGATCGGTGCCGGCTGGGACAAGTTGCAGGATGTAAACATCACAACGAGCATAGGTACAGCGCCGGCCGAATTCGGTGACTCGGTGCTGGTCGCTGGTGGTGTTGGCTACAAGCTTGATATGGCCCCGATCCGCTTCGAAGTGGAACTCGGTTACACCTCGCATGGCGTGCGCGACAACATCCTTGACGCGACAGGCTCGCTTGCAACCCGCTCGCTGTTGGTCAATGCGATCTATGACATCCCGCTGAGCGACAGCGTTGACCTGAGCCTCGGCGGCGGTCTCGGTGCCGGTCAGACCCGTGCCAATGCGCGCGACTCCTTTGACGACATTGTTGTCCGTGGCTCGCACACAACATTCATGTGGCAGGCCATTGGTGGCCTGACATGGCATGCCGGTGATAACTGGGATATCTTCACGGAATATCGCTATCGCCAGAACGAAGTCGGTAAGAATTTCTACTCTGACATAGACTTCCCTGCCATGCGTATTGGCGCGACACGCGAACATGTTGTGTTCGCCGGTCTGCGGTTCTTCCTGGGTCAGGATGCGCCTCCGCCGCCGCCTCCCCCGCCGCCGCCGCCCCCTCCGCCGCCGCCTCCGCCGCCGCCTCCGCCGGCAGTGAAGACCTTCATCGTCTTCTTCGACTTCGATAAGTCGGACCTGACGGCTGAAGCGCAGCAGGTGGTTTCGGAAGCCGTGAAAACCGCCCAGGCCAATAATGTGGTCAAAGTGGTTGTCACCGGCCATACCGATACGGTTGGTTCGCGCAGCTATAACCAAGGCCTGTCGGAACGCCGTTCCTCTTCGGTGAAGAACGAAATGGTGCGTCTGGGCCTGAGCGGCGCGGATATCGCCACTTCGGGTAAGAGCTTTGACGATCCGCTGGTGCCGACTGGCCCGGGCGTTCGTGAACCTCAGAACCGTCGTGCGGTTATCGAATTGGGCGATGGCGCGGGTAACTAAACCCTCACTATCATCCTGAGGATTTAGGGCGGGCCTGACGGTCCGCCCTTTTTCTTTGGACCCCCATTTCAGCTATTTCAGTGCAAAAAAACGGGCCGCTCCGAAATGGGCGGCCCGTTTTTACAGTCTGGCGTTACATGGGACTTTAGTTTGTGGTTGTGGCCTGTGCGGTGACCACGCCTTCAAATTCGGACGGTTTGGGCTTGGGAATAAAATTCGGGATGGCGCGCGGCACGCCCAGCTTGACGGTCAGTTCGCAAGCTTCGATCGAGCCACGCTCCTGGATTTCGACATTGGAGACGAAATTCGCCAAACTCGGGCGGGCTGGCACCAAAGCGGCGGCAAAAACATTTTTCGCCGAGGCACAATAGCTGGGATTATCACGGATGCTGCGCATGGAAGACGCATTGGCGATGCGGGTTTTGAAGGCGTGATATTCTTTTTCACCGCGCCCGCCGCCATGGAAGCGTTTGAACATCCGCATAAGATGGCTGTCTGATTGGCGCAATTCGCTGCGATAGCCGATCTGGAAGGCGTTAAAATTCGCCGTTTCCTGACAGGTAAGCGCCGCGACCATTAATTGCTGCTGTACCGCAGCAACCTGAATAGCGGTGACTTCATCGCCCTTGGCGCAATGCGTGGCGGCAAAACCCGCGGTAGACAGCGTAGCTCCCCCGATGACCCACGCAATGGCGCAGGCGCCCAGCTTGAACGTCCGTATCATCCATGAACCTGTTATGGCTGCGGCGGGGAGCTTAGCGAAACTCCGCCCAGCATGCGAGCTTAACTATCGTTCACGCCCGCAACCTTTTTCAGGAACCTGAAAGAGAAATTTTTGTCTCGGTTCCCCTTGCGCAACCAAGGCCCGGACCCAACGTTACAAATAGGTGATGTTACGGGAGGTATGCTCCATGTTCGCCCCTTGCCGCTTGGCACCCCTTGCCGCCCTGATTTTGCTGGGCGGTGCGGGAATGTCAGCGGGTCTGGTGGCGCAAACGGGAGTTGCCCATGCTCAGTCCATAGAGCGACAGATCCCCCCCGGCTTTCATGATCAGCGCTATGCCGCCCCCAAATTACCGGGGCGCAGCCCCTCGCTGTTTCGGCAATTGCGCCGGGAAAATGATGTAGCGCGGCGTTATAGCGGCGAAAATGTGCAGGTCACCCGTGACATTGCCATTCGTCAGGGACGGGCTTTCTTGTTTCGCAGCACGGGTGATGTGCGGTCCGAGCCTGAAATCAGCGGTACATTGGAGGGTAAAGGTGCCTATCTCACCATTACCTGGCCGCCTTGAGACCTAAATCTGGTTCCCGATCTATGTGAGCAAGGCTGATCTGCGCCTCACCCGGCTTTAATTAACAGCCATCTTACAGTATGTGGTCCTCCGCCCCCTGACCGGCCGATCCTTGGTCCGCGATCTCAGAGGGAGGAGGATGGATATGTCGTATAAAGTCGCCGTGGTGGGCGCGACCGGTAATGTTGGCCGGGAGATGCTGAATGTGCTCGCGGAGCGTCAATTTCCGGCCAGTGAAGTGGTGGTGCTTGCCTCTACCCGCTCGATCGGCACCGAAGTCTCTTACGGCGATAAGACGCTGAAAGTGAAGGCGCTGGACTATTACGATTTTTCCGACACGGATATTTGCCTGATGAGCGCGGGCGGCACCATTTCCAAGGAATGGTCGCCCAAGATTGCAGCCCAAGGCGCGATGGTGATCGATAATTCCAGCCATTGGCGGATGGACCGCGAAGTGCCGCTGGTCGTGCCGGAAGTGAATGTGGAGGCGCTGGATCACGTTAAAAAAGGAATCATCGCCAACCCAAATTGTTCGACCGCGCAATTGGTGGTGGCGCTGAAGCCGCTGCATGATGCCGCCAAAATCAAGCGCGTGGTGATTTCGACCTATCAATCGGTTTCCGGCGCAGGCAAGGAGGCGATGGATGAATTGTTCCGCCAGACCCGCGCTATTTTTGTCGCCGATCCGATTGAAGTGGAAAAATTCCCCAAGCAGATCGCTTATAATGTGATCCCGCAGATCGATGTCTTTCTGGATTCCGGTTACACCAAGGAAGAATGGAAGATGATGGTCGAGACCCAGAAAATTCTCGATCCCGATATTCTGGTGGAAGCCACCTGTGTGCGGGTGCCGGTTTTTGTCGGCCATTCGGAAAGCGTGAATATCGAATTTGAAAATCATATCACGGCGGCGCAGGCGCGTTCGATCTTGCGCGAGGCCCCCGGCATTCTGGTGATCGACAAGCATGAGCCTGGCGGCTATGCCACGCCGGTGGAATGTGCCGGCGAAGATGCGACCTATGTTTCGCGTATCCGCCGTGACCCGACGGTGGAGCATGGTTTGTCGCTGTGGATTGTGGCGGACAATCTGCGCAAGGGCGCGGCTTTGAATGCGGTGCAGATCGCCGAATGTCTGATCAACCGTAAATTGCTGAAAAAGAAAGCGGCCTGAAAGGGTTTGCTTTCGAATACAGGCTGATTTTCCAGACTCGTGGCATTGCGCGCGCCAGAGAGGCAAAGCGCTTTGCCCGTTATGGGCGGGCGATTAGGCTCACCCCGGATTTTTATAAGGGTTTGCCATGTCTGCTATTCGGCCACGCCGTTCTGTTCTTTATATGCCGGGTTCCAATGCGCGCGCCTTGGAAAAGGCTAGAAGCCTTGCCGCCGATGCGCTGATCCTCGATCTGGAAGATGCTGTGGCGCCCGATGCCAAGGATCTGGCACGCCAGCAGGTGGTGGATGCGGTCAAGGCCGGCGGCTTTGGCAAGCGGGAGATCATTATCCGCGTCAATGGTCTGTCCACGCCTTGGGGCAAGGATGATCTGGCGGCGGCGGTAGAGGCCAAGCCCGATGCGATCTTGCTGCCGAAGATTTCCCGCGCCCGTGATCTGCAGGAGGTCGAAGCTTTGATGCCCGGCGCTGATGCGCAAATCAAATTATGGGCCATGGTGGAGACCCCTCTGGCGATTTTGCATATCGCGGAAATCGCCTCTGCAGGGGGGCGACTGGCCTGTTTCGTGATGGGCACCAATGATCTGGTGAAAGAAGTGCGCGGGCTGCATACGCAGGATCGGGTGAATCTTTCGGCGGCGCTGGGGCTTTCGGTGCTGGCTGGCCGCGCCAATGGGCTGGCGGTGATCGACGGCGTCTATAATGACATTCAGAATGCCGCGGGCTTTGTCGAGATCTGTCAGCAGGGCCGCGGCTTTGGCTTTGATGGCAAGACCTTGATCCATCCTTCGCAGATCGAACCCTGTAATACCGTATTTGCGCCCTCGGCTGAAGATGTTGAGGCCGCCCGCAAGATTATCGCCGCCTTTGACCTGCCCGAGAATAAGGGCAAGGGCGCGATAAAGCTGGATGGACGCATGGTCGAATTGCTCCATGCCGAAATCGCCCGTCAGACGGTGGCGCTGGATGATGCGATTACGGAGCTAGCACAATGAGCGGCAAAGCGATCAGCTCTAAAATCATCGCCGGTCATCATTTCGAGGATTTCAAACTCGGCCAGATCATTGTCCATGCCACGCCGCGCACATTGAGCGAGGGCGACCAGGCGCTTTATACGGCGCTTTATGGGCCGCGTTTTGCTTTGCAGTCGAGCACGCCATTTGCGCAAGGCCTGGGGTTTCAGCAAAGCCCGCTGGATGATCTGCTGGTCTTTCATACGGTGTTCGGAAAATCCGTGCCGGATATATCGTTACATGCCGTGGCCAATCTGGGTTATGCGGAAGGGCGGTTTCACAAGCCGATCTATGCGGGCGGCACGCTGAAGGCCGTGTCCGAAGTGATCGGGCTGAAGGAAAATTCCAATAAACAGACCGGCGTTGTCTATGTGCGGACACAGGGCTTTGATCAAAGCGGCGAGCTGGTTCTGTCTTATGTGCGCTGGGTGATGGTGCGCAAACGCGACAGCAATGCCGTGGTGGAGCAGCATGTGCCAGACCTGGCGAAAGCTGTTTCAGCCAAGGATCTGACCGCGCCAGCAGGCACGAATTATGCCGCCTTTGATCCTGCGCTTTCGGGCAGCCAGCATGTCTGGGACGATTATCAGCCGGGCGAGAAGATTGATCATGCCGATGGTATGACGGTGGAGGAAGCCGAACATATGCTGGCCACGCGGCTCTATCAGAACACGGCGCGGGTCCATTTCAATCAGCATAGTGAAGGTCAAGGCCGGTTTGGCCGGCGCTTGATCTATGGCGGCCATGTGATCAGCCTGGCACGCGCCTTGTCGTTCAATGGTCTGTCCAATGCGTTCTCGATCGCCGCGCTCAATGGCGGACGCCATGTGAACCCGCTCTTTGCCGGGGACACGGTCTTTGCCTGGAGCGAGGTGCTGGATAAGGCCGAGATCGAGGGGCGCAAAGATCTTGGCGCGCTGCGGCTGCGACTTGTGGCGACAAAGAATCTGCCCTGTGAAACCTTGCCCGATAAGGATGATAAAGGGGCTTATCCCGAAAATGTCATTCTGGATTTCGATTATTGGGCCCTTCTGCCGCGACGGGCATAATGGGTGTTCTGAGCCGCTACCATAAATTGCTTTCGGATCAGGTGATCAGGCCTGATCCGGAGCAATTGGCGGCGGCGCAGCGGCTGAATGCATTATGCCATGCCTTGAAACAGCAGCAGGGCGGCGTTTTTTCTTTTTTACGGGCCAAGCAGGCTGCGCCGCGCGGCCTGTATATCTGGGGCGATGTTGGGCGGGGCAAATCCATGCTGATGGATTTGTTCTTTGCCGCAAGCCCGGTGCAGAAGAAAACACGGCTGCATTTCAATGATTTTATGATGCGGGCCCATGCACGCATTCATGCCCAGCGCCAGAGCGGCAACAGCGCCGACCCTATTCCCCCCGTCGCCAAACAGCTCGCCGCCGAAACCAGCCTTTTATGTTTCGATGAATTTCAGGTCAGCGATGTCGCCGATGCGATGATCCTGGGCCGCTTATTCGAACAGCTTTTCGCGCTGAATGTGGTGATCGTCGCCACATCCAATACGCCGCCATCCGAACTTTATCTGGGCGGCTTGAACCGGCAATTATTTCTGCCTTTCATCCGGCTGATCCAGCAGCGTCTGGACGTGGTCAATCTGGATGGCGAGCGCGATTACCGGCTGCACCGCCTGTCTGGGATGAAGGTCTATCTGACGCCGCTGGGGCTGCAAGCCGATCAGGCGATGGAGGAAGACTGGCAGCGTCTGCGCGATGCGCCCATCGAGCCCCGCAGCTTGACGGTGATGGGCCGCCAGCTTGTGGTTCAACAGGCATCGGGGCCGGTGGCGCGCTTCGCCTTTGAGGAGCTATGCGCCCGGCCTTTGGCGGCAGCGGATTATCTTGCCATTGCCCGGCATTTTCACACGGTTTTGATTGATCATATTCCCGTCATGGGGCCGGAACATCGCAATGAGGCCCGCCGTTTTATGCTGCTGATCGACACGCTCTATGACGAAGGGGTGAAACTGATCTGTTCGGCGGCGGCGGAGCCGGGCCAGCTTTATGCGATGGGGGACGGGGCCAAGGCTTTTCAAAGGACCGCATCCCGGCTTTCAGAAATGCGCAGCGCAGATTATCTTGACCGGGCCCTGCGCAATCCGGCACCGGATGCAGCGCCGATTGTCTGATTATTATCTGACCGGATGTATGCATGTTGCACGATCTGATTATCACCTGCGGTCTTTTGCTTCTGTTCATTATTGCCTGGGGCAAGCGTGATCTGATTATGGGCGTGCTTCGGCGTTTTGATCAGACCAATATTGCCCGCCAGCTTGATCAGGAAAAGGAGCGCAATGATCCGCAGGCCCATATTCGCCAGACCTTGAAACTGGCGGAGGAGCAGGTGGAAGATGTGTCTGAACTTGTGCTGCGGGATATTCGCACCGGCACGGAAGTGAGCCGCTTTGTCTTTCTGGGCGAGAAATTTGCCACGCGCGCAGAGGCTGAGCAGGCGAGAACGCAGGCGATCGGTAAGGTCGCCCGGCGCTTCTATGCTGAATTGCCCCATGCCTTGGCAGCGCGGGACAGCGACGATCATCCTAAAGACAAATTGAATTAGGCGGCCTCGCCTTTCAGCAGGCGGGGCAGTTTGCCGACTTCGCCGCCCGCATGGCGCATGAAGAAGCGGCGCAAAGGCCCGATCTTATCGACCACGCCAAGACCAATATCGCGGGCGAGACGCAAGGGCGCGATGTCATTGGAGAACAGACGGTTCAGCCCGTCGGTCACCATGCCCAGCATCAGGGAATCGAACCGCCGCCAGCGTTCATAGCGTTTCAGCACATCGAGCGCGCCTATATCGAGGCCCAGCCTTGCAGCATCCAGCACGCATTCCGCCAGCGCGGCGGCATCTTTCAGACCTAAATTCAGGCCCTGCCCGGCGATGGGATGAATGCCATGGGCGGCATCCCCCGCCAGCGCGAAACGCGGGCGGACAAAATCCCGCGCCAGATGGAATTTCAAAGGATAAGACCAGCGCGGGCCCGAGGCTTTGATCGCCCCCAGATGCGTGCCGAAGCGGCGCTGTAATTCATGGGCGAATTGCACATCATCCGATTGCAGAATGGCCGGGGCGCGGCTTTCGGTTTCGGTCCAGACCAGTGATGAACGGTTTCCCGTCATTGGCAGGATCGCGAAAGGGCCAGCGGGCAGGAAATGTTCATAGGCCACACCCTGATGCGGCATGTCATGTTCGACCGTCGTGACGATGCCGATCTGGGGATAGGCCCAGCCGACCAGACCAATCATCTGTTGCTCACGCATCGGCGATGTACGGCCATCAGCAGCGACCGTGAGGCGGGCCGCAATCTGTTGCCCGGTGGACAGCGTGGCCAGCATATGGCCACCTTGCCGATTCAAATCGGTGAGCGCGGCCGGTGAGATGAGGGTGATCAGAGGATGGGCTTTAACCGCTGCGAAAAGGGCGAGGCGGATATGGCGGTTCTCGACGATATGGCCGAGCTCTTCGCCGATTTCCTGATGATCGAAATGGAGGGAGAGCGGAGAGGCTTTTTTATCCAGCCCGGCATCGCTGATCAGAATGTCATTGATGGGCTGGGCATGAGCTTCCATAGGCGGCCAGACACCCAGCGCCCGATACATCCGCACCGAGGCAAAGGCCAAGGCGCTTACCCTGCCGTCAAAAGTGTCATTGAGCTGGGCGGAAGGGGGCATGGGTTCGGCAATCGTGACTTTGAGCCCCCCTTGCGCCAGCGCCAGGGCAAGGGTGAGGCCCACCATACCTCCGCCACCGATCAGGACATCTGTTTCAAGGCTCATACCGATCTCACGCGGTGCATCAGCACAGCCTATCCCGCGATCAGGGGCTTTACGCAAGTCTGATATTTCAAATGTGATTATTTTTTAGGCGTTAGAAAATAGATGCCCATAAAATGGGCTGAACCTGCCCGCGCCCAAAGGCCTATTTTAGCAAATACCAATCTTTACAGTTACTTATCCTTACAAAACTTTCCGGCACGGTTCTTGAGAAGAGATCTGGGCCCCGAGCGTTTCGTCGAAATGTTTGAGGGGGCGGATTTAACGGAAGGACAACGGGATGAAGCTCATCACAGCGATCATCAAACCCTTCAAGCTCGACGATGTGCGGGAGCAGCTTTCCACACTTGGCGTTCAGGGCATGACGGTGACGGAAGTCAAAGGCTATGGCCGACAGAAGGGCCATACGGAAATTTATCGCGGCGCGGAATATGCCGTGAGCTTTCTACCCAAACTCAAAATCGAAGTTGCGGTGAAAACCGAACTCGTGGCGGCGGTGATCGAAGCGATCGCCAGCAAAGCCAAGACCGGCCAGATCGGCGACGGCAAGATTTTCGTCACGCCCCTGGATCAGGCCTTGCGTATCCGCACCGGCGAAACGGATGGCGACGCGCTGTGAGCCGCCACTGAAACACAGAACAACAGAACGAGAAGAGGGTAAAATGAGCATATATGGGTTGAAAAAATATGGGCTGGGAGCGCTGACCACCGTAGGCGCGCTTGGCCTGGGCATGGGGACTGCGCTGGCGCAGGACGCCAAACTCGATAGCGGCGACACGGCTTGGATGCTGACCTCGACGGCGCTGGTATTGATGATGACCATTCCGGGCCTGGCGTTATTTTATGGCGGTATGGTGCGTAAGAAAAACGTGCTGGCCACAGTGGCGCAATCCTTCGCCACTGTGTGTTTGATGAGCGTATTATGGATGGTGATTGGCTATTCGCTGGTCTTCTCCGATGGCGGCGGCTTGAATGCCTTTATTGGCGGTCTGTCCCATATGTTCCTGAAGCCCACCACGGCGGGCGCACTGTTCGGGACCATTCCTGAATCGGTCTTTGTCACCTTCCAGATGACCTTCTTCATCATCACCCCCGCGCTGATTGCTGGCGCGGTGGCGGATCGGATGAAATTCTCGGCCTATCTTTGGTTCGTCACCGCATGGAGCCTTTTGGTCTATGCGCCTGTCGCCCATTGGGTCTGGGGCGGCGGCTGGTTGGCGGATCTCGGCGCGCTCGATTTCGCGGGTGGCGCGGTGGTCCATCTGAATGCCGGTACGGCGGCGCTGGTGGCGGCGATCATGCTGGGCAAACGTTCGGGCTATGGCAGCGAAAATATGGCGCCGCATAATCTGGTGCTCAGCGTCATCGGTGCTGCGCTTCTGTGGGTGGGCTGGTTCGGCTTCAATGCCGGCTCGGCGGCCGCTGCCAATAGCAGCGCCGGCATGGCCATGCTCGTCACGCAGATCGCCACGGCGGCGGCTGCTCTGGCCTGGTTGTTCGCGGAATGGCTGATCGCCAAAAAGCCGTCGATCCTGGGCATGATCTCGGGCGCGATCTCGGGTCTGGTGGCCATCACCCCTGCGGCTGGCTTTGTCGATCCGATGGGCGCGCTGTTCATCGGTCTGGCGGCAGGCGTGGTCTGCTATATCGCGGCGGTCCATGTGAAACGCTGGTTGGGCTATGACGACTCGCTGGATGCCTGGGGCGTGCATGGTGTCGGCGGCGCCCTGGGTGCCATCCTCACCGGCGTCTTCGCCTCCAGCGCCATCAATGAAGCGGGCAGCGGCTGGCTCTATGACGGCAATTTCGCCCAGATGTGGCCGCAGGTGGTCAGTGTGATCGCCACCTTCGTCTATTGCGGCATCATAACTTTCATCATCCTGAAAGTGATCGATCTGGTGATCGGGTTGCGGGTTTCGAAAGAGGTTGAGGTCGAAGGTCTCGACATCAATCTCCATGGCGAAACCATGCATAGCTAACCCCCCTTCAGCCGGCCCCCCTTCAGCCGGGATGAGGATAAACGGGGCGCTCGCAAGGGTGCCCCGTTTCTTTTTCTGCTATGCTGGGCGCAGTTTGATTTGGCCCATTACAATGGAAATTGCGCGTGCTTCCCGGTCGACTTGCCCATATGCCCCCATCGCCTTTTGCCCAGCTCGCCAGCCTGCTGGAGCCGCATAAGCCGGGCAAACAGGTTTTGAGCCTGGCGGTCGGCGATCCGCAAAGCCTGCCGCCGCCCTTTATCCTTGAGGCCATCCAGCGCACGAGCGACAGTTTCGGCAAATATCCATCGATTGACGGAACAGAGGACTGGCAGGATGCCGCCAGTTCATGGCTGCGACGTCGTTTTGATTTACCGGCAAGCGCGGTTGAAACGGGCAGACATCTTTTGCCGCTGAATGGCACGCGCGAAGGTTTGTTTCTGGCACCGCATATTCTGACGCCCGAACATAAGGCGGGGGCGCGGCCGGTTATTCTGATCCCCAATCCGTTTTATCAATGCTATGCGGCGGCGGTGCTGGCGGCAGGGGCTGAGCCGGTCTTTGTGCCTGCAACGAAAGAGACCGGCTTTCTGCCGGATTTTGCCAGCCTGCCGGAAGACATTCTGGCCCGCACAGTGGCGGCCTATATGTGCTCGCCGTCCAATCCTGAAGGCGGCTGTGCTGATCTGGCTTTCTGGACTGATCTATTCGCGCTGGCTGATCGATATGATTTCACGATCTTTGCCGACGAATGTTACGCTGATATTTATTTCGGCGCGCCGCCAATGCCCGCACTGAATACACGCTATGCGCAGACCGGGGATTTTTCGCGGCTGCTGAGTTTTCATTCCCTGTCCAAACGGTCGGGCCTGCCGGGTTTGCGCTCTGGCATCATCGCCGGGGATGCGGAGCTGATGCAGCGCTTACGATATTTGCGCAATGTCGCCGGTCCGCAACTGGCCATGCCTTTACAGGCGGCATCGGCGGCGGCCTGGCGGGATGAGGATCATGTCCGCGCCAATCGTGCTCTCTACGGTCGGCGGGTGGATTTGGCGGCCCAGATTTTGGGCCATCTGCCCGGCTTTACCCGGCCGCAGGCGGGCTTTTTCCTGTGGCTGGATGTCGGCCAGGGCGAAACGGCGGCGGTCAGATTGTGGCGCGAAGCTGGGATACGGGTTCTGCCCGGGGCCTATATGGGGCGCGCCGTGGAGATAGGGAATCCGGCGTCAAATCCGGGCTATCGCTATATCCGGGTGGCGCTTGTTAGTGATTTGGTAACCATTGAAGCCGCACTCCGGGATATGGCGACGATTCTGACCGGAATGGAGAATGCCGCATGAGCCGCAGCCGCTCCTCGACAGGGATTTATCAACCCCGTGCCCGCCGCATGGCCTTTGCCGATGCGATGGCGGATGCGCGTTATACGGTGCTGCGCATTTTGCGGGCGGGCCTGTTTCGCGTGGTCGGCATTTTACTCTTCATTTTCGCCGTCACCGGCATCATCGCGGTTTTGAGCTATCATTCCGCCGATCCCAGCTTCAACACCGCCACCGCCCGTGATGCCAGCAACTGGCTGGGCCGCTTTGGGGCGATTGAGGCCGATCTGCTGTTGCAGATTTTCGGTCTGGCCGCCCTGCCCTTTTTGATCGCGCCGGCGATCTGGGGCTTTCGCACGGCGCTTGGCCGCATCATGCCCTTTACGGTGTGGCGGGCTCTGGCCTGGCCGGTGGGGACTATATTATTTGCGGCCGGTCTTGGCCTGTTTCCCGCCTTCAACGCCTTGCCTGCAGGCAATGGCGGCTTGATTGGTCTGAGCGCGTTTCATCTGGTCGATTGGATGGCGGGCGGCGGCGGCACGGTCTGGCTGACCTATAGTGTTTTATTGCTGCTCTTTGCGGCGGGGGCAGTTCTTGCCTTTCTCGCCACCGGCTTACCGGCGCGGCCACTGTGGCATGGCCTGATCAATATTCCGGCTTTTATATTTTATGCCGGAGACCGGGCGCGCCAATTGCGCCTGCCCACCGGGTTCATGCCTAAATTTGGTGATAGCAAATTTGCTGGTGCCAAAGCGGCCAACGCGAAACAGGCGAGCAAAAAAGCCCGCGAACAGATCGAGCCATCTTTCGACGAGGCGCAGGACCCCGCCGACGAAGAAGATCAGGACGAATATGAGCGCGACGAGGAGGAAGATGGCGACAGCCGTTTCCAGGACCGCCCATCCTCGGCACGCGGGGAGCGCAGCATCCGGGTGCGGCGGGAAGATCGCAAACCCATTCCGCTGCCTGCCAAACGGACACAGCAGCCCGCGCTGAATCTGGCCGGCGGGCAATATGAATTGCCGGCGCTCGGGCTTTTGGCCGAGCCGGTGCATGCCGCCGATTCCACAGCCCTGTCGGATGAGGCGCTGGAAGAAAATGCCCGCATGTTGGAGACCGTGCTGGTGGATTTTGGGGTGCGTGGCCGCATCATGCAGGTGCGCCCCGGCCCGGTTGTGACCTTGTATGAGTTCGAACCCGCGGCGGGCGTGAAATCTTCGCGGGTCATTTCGCTGGCGGATGACGTGGCCCGTTCGATGAGCGCGGTGGCGGCGCGTATCGCGGTCATTCCCGGACGCAATGTGATCGGCATCGAATTGCCCAACCATACGCGCGAGACCGTTTATTTACGCGAATTGCTCTCCAGCCATGATTTTGAAAAAGCCCGCGCACCGCTGACCCTTGCCCTGGGCAAAACAATTGGCGGCGAGCCCGTGATGGCTGACCTGACCAAAATGCCCCATTTGCTGATCGCCGGCACCACCGGCTCGGGTAAATCGGTCGGGTTGAATACGATGATCCTGTCGCTGCTCTATCGCATGCCGCCGGAACATTGCCGCATGATCATGATCGATCCAAAAATGCTGGAATTGTCGGTCTATGATGGCATTCCGCATCTGCTGGCCCCGGTCGTGACCGATCCGCGCAAAGCCATTGTCGCGCTTAAATGGGCGGTGCGCGAAATGGAAGAGCGGTATCGCAAAATGTCCAAGCTGGGCGTGCGCGGGATCGAAGCCTTTAATGAACGTGTGAAGGCCGCCAAGGATAAGGGCGATGCGCTGAAACGCACCGTGCAGACCGGCTTTGACCGCGAAACCGGCAAGCCGATCTATGAGGATGAAATTCTCGAATTGGAGCCCATGCCCTTTATCGTCGTGGTGGTGGATGAAGTGGCCGATCTGATGATGGTCTCGGGCAAGGAGATTGAAGGGGCGGTGCAGCGTCTGGCGCAGATGGCGCGCGCGGCAGGGATCCATCTGATCGCGGCGACACAGCGTCCATCGGTGGATGTGATCACCGGCACGATTAAAGCGAATTTCCCGACACGTATTTCGTTTCAGGTGACGTCCAAAGTGGATAGCCGCACCATTCTGGGTGAGCAGGGGGCCGAGCAGTTACTGGGTCAGGGCGATATGCTCTATATGATGGCCGGTGGCCGCATTCGCCGCATTCATGGTCCCTTTGTGAATGACCACGAAGTCGAAGACATTGTGCGCTTCCTGAAAACCCAGGGCTCGCCGGAATATCTGGATGCTGTCACCGAAGAGCCCGATGGCGAAGGAGACGATCCCTTCAGCAGCGGCTTTGGCAGCGGCAATGGCGATTCAGGCGATGATCTTTATGATCGCGCGCTGGCGATTGTGGCGCGTGAACGCAAAGCCACGACGAGTTACATTCAGCGTCGCTTGCAGATCGGCTATAATCGCGCCGCCCGTCTGATCGAGCGGATGGAGCAGGAAAGCGTTGTCTCCAAGCCCAATCACAAGGGCGTGCGGGAAATCCTGTTACCGGATCATGACGAAGATTAGATTTCAGCGTCCATATTTTTCGGGATGGGCGAAAATATAGGTCAGGAACAAGCCGCCCAAAGCGCAGACCGTGATCACCAGGGCCATCGGTATGGCGCTGCTGGCTGCGAATGAGCCGATCAGAAAAGACACCACGGCCGCGCCGCTGAACAGCACCGCACCCAAAAGGGCGGAGGCCATGCCTGCATTGCGCCCGAAAGGGGCCATGGCAAGGCCCGAGGCGGTGGGATTGATCGCCCCATTGAAGCCGACAAAGCAGATCAGGCCCAATAGAATTGTCCACATGCCGCCAAGGCCGGTCAGCGCGAAGAAAAGCAGCGCTATGGCGCTGAGGCCCTGACAGATTTGCGCCACGAACAGAATGCGGATCGCGGGATAGAAGCGCAGCAGATAGGCCGCGATCTGCGAGGCCGCGATAAGCGCTGCCGCGATCGCACCGAAAATCCAGCCGAAATATTCGTAAGGCACATCATATATCGTGATGAAGACATGCGGGCTGGCGGTGATATAGGCGAACATGCCCGCATTGCTGAGGGCCGCGGAAAAGGCGAAGGCCGAGAAACGCCGATCGCGCAACAGATGAAGGTAATCACGCAGGATCTGCGCCGGATGTAAGGTGCGGGTACTGCCGCCATGGCTTTCCTGCAGCCGGAATTTTACCAGCAGGATCGCCAGCAGACCAAGCCCGCCGATGGACCAGAAGATGGCGGGCCAGCCAAACCACAGCGCGACATAGCCGCCGGCCAAAGGCGCCAGCAAGGGCGCGACGCCCAGCACCAAAATCATGGCGGCGAAAATACGCGGAGCATCTTCCGATGGAAAAAGATCGCGCACACAGGCCCGCGCCACGACCACGCCCGCACAGGCTCCCAAAGCTTGCAGCAGGCGAAAGACAATCAATTGTTCGGCGGATTGCGCCAGCGCGCAGGCGAAGCTGGCCAGAACAAACACAATCAGACCGACATAAAGCGGCGGTTTGCGCCCGAAGCGATCGGTCACGGGACCATAAAAAGCCTGACCAAAGGCAAAGCCCATAAAGAAGGTGGCGAGGGTGAATTCAATTTCTGCGGTACTCGCCTTTAGATCGCGGGCGATCTGGGGCATGGCGGGCAGATACATATCGATGCAGATCGGGGCGAAAGCTGTCATGACGCCCAGCAGCACGATGAGCTCGATGCGGCGGGTTCTGGTCATTGGAGCGGCTTTAGCTTCAGGGGCGGAGAGGTCAACCATGCAGGTTTTTCGTGGCCTTATGTCTGATGGGATTCTAAAAAAACACGCGTTAGGAAGGCCCCAGTCCCATTCCAATGGTGTCCCGTGATGTCACTTCGTTATCACAGCCGGCGCAGCTTCGTAGCCATGGGCCGCTTATTTGCCCATATGATGGTTTTGGGCCTTTTTTTCACGGGATCGGCCATGGCCGACGCGCCTAAAGGCGACCCGGCCAAGGGCAAGGCTTTATTCGCCCGTTGCGCCATGTGCCATACGGTGACCAAGGGCGGCCCTAACCGGATCGGGCCAAATCTACACGGGATCATGGGTAAAAAGGCTGCCGCCATACAAGGCTTCTTCTATTCCGGAGCGCTGAAAAAATCGGGTATTGTCTGGAGCGATGAAAAAATGGCCCTTTGGATTGCCAAACCGGGCCTGATGGTGCCGGGAAATCGCATGGCCTTTGCCGGGATACGAAATCCGCAGCAGGTGCGCGATCTCGTGGCATATATGAAGACCTTGAAATAACTGACACGCGGCGGAATGACGCATGACATTGTGCTGATGTATGCGCGGCCTTCTGACGTCATTGGTTTGTTGACAGGCCCAAGAGGCTTTGCCTAGTTTTTGCGCTGCACAACAGACGGCCTCGAACAATATTCCACGGCGCTATAGCGGCGCTGCCCAGACGGATTTCAGGCCGCATTATCGGGAAGGCATTCTACAACGATGAAGGTACTGGTCCCCGTCAAGCGGGTGATCGATTATAACGTCAAGGTTCGTGTCAAAGCAGACCAGACGGGCGTCGATCTCGCCAATGTGAAAATGTCCATGAACCCTTTCGACGAAATCTCCGTCGAAGAGGCCGTGCGTCTGAAAGAAAAAGGCAAAGCCACGGAAGTGGTCGCCATTTCCATCGGGCCGCAACAGGCGACTGAAACCATCCGCACGGCGCTGGCCATGGGTGCCGATCGCGGCATTCTGGTGAAGACCGACGGTGATGTGGAGCCGCTCGCGGTCGCGAAGATTCTCAAAGCCATTGTCGAAGCCGAACAGCCCGGCCTTGTGATCCTGGGCAAGCAGGCGATTGACGATGACTCCAACCAGACCGGCCAGATGCTGGCAGCCCTTCTGGGCTGGCCGCAGGGCACTTTCGCCCATAAGCTGGAACTGACCGACAGCACCGCCACGGTGGAACGTGAAATCGATGGCGGGTTGCAGACCGTGGAATTGAAGCTGCCGGCGGTGATGACCACCGATCTGCGCCTCAATGAACCGCGCTATGCCTCGCTGCCGAATATTATGAAAGCCAAAAAGAAGCCGATCGACGAAAAGACACCGGCTGATTATGGCGTTGATACCGCCCCGCGCGTGAAAGTTCTGAAAGTGACAGAACCGCCCAAGCGTGAAGCAGGTGTCAAAGTGAAAACCGTGGCCGAACTGGTCGAGAAACTTAAAAACGAAGCGGGGGTGATCTGATGGCTTCGCTCGTCATTGCTGAACACGACAATCAAAATCTCAAAGAAGCCACAGCCAAAACCGTTACCGCGGCGGCGCAGGTTTCCAGCCCGGTGCATGTGTTGGTGGCCGGTCATAATGCAGCTGCAGTGGCCGAACAGGCTGCCAAGCTGGCCGGCGTGGAGAAAGTGCTGCACGTCGATGACGCGCTCTATGGCAAGCTGGTTGCCGAAACAGTGGAGACACTGGTTCTGTCGCTGGCTGGATCTTATGATGCGATCCTGGCTCCGGCCACGACCAATGGCAAAAACTTCCTGCCGCGGATTGCCGCCAAGCTGGATGTGCCGCAAATCTCTGAAATCCTCAGTGTGGAAAGCAGCGACACGTTCCGTCGCCCGATCTATGCCGGCAATGCCATTGCCACCGTGCAGGCCCCGGCCGGGAAAAAGGTGATCACGGTCCGCACCACCACATTCAAAGCCGCCGAAGCCACTGGCTCCGCCACGGTTGAGAAACTTGCGGCGACAGCTGATAGCGGCATTTCCAAATTTGTCGGCGAAGAGCTGTCGAAATCGGAGCGGCCTGAACTCACTTCGGCCAAAGTGGTGATTTCCGGTGGGCGCGGCATGCAGTCCGGCGATAATTTCCACATGCTGGACAAGATTGCCGACAAGCTGGGCGCCGCGGTTGGCGCCTCGCGTGCGGCGGTGGATGCCGGTTTTGTGCCGAATGATTATCAGGTCGGTCAGACCGGCAAGGTGGTTGCGCCAGATTTGTATATCGCGGTCGGTATTTCCGGCGCGATCCAGCATCTGGCCGGGATGAAAGATTCCAAGATCATCGCCGCCATCAACAAGGACGAAGAAGCCCCTATCTTCCAGGTGGCGGATTACGGTCTTGTGGCCGATCTCTTCAAGGCAGTCCCCGAATTGGAGGAAGAGCTGACCAAATTGGGCTATTAAGCCCGATCAGGTTAGGCTTCACTCTGAACCAGAAAGATAAATGGAACCGGCATGAGCATCGAACGCATAGGTGTTATTGGCGCAGGGCAAATGGGCAATGGCATTGCCCATGTTCTGTCGCTGGCCGGTTTTGACGTCATTCTGGAAGATATCAATGCGGAGGCGCTGGGACAGGCGCTGAGCCGCATTGAGACCAATATGCGTCGTCAGGCAGCGCGCGGCTTTATCAAAGAAGATGACGTCGCGCCTGCCATGGCGCGCATTCGCACCAGCAGCGATCTGAGCCATATGAAAGATCGCGATCTGGTGATCGAGGCGGCGACGGAAGACGAAAATATCAAACGCCAGATTTTCCAGAGCCTGCGCGAGAATATTTCCGACAAAACGCTGCTGGCGACCAATACATCGTCGATTTCAGTGACGCGACTGGCCGCATCGACCGACCGGCCTGAGCATTTTATCGGGCTGCATTTCATGAACCCCGTGCCGCGCATGCAGCTGGTCGAAGTGATCCGCGGCATCGCCACCGATGACACGACATTCCAGGCGGCCCTCGACATTGTCCGCCGCGTCGGCAAGACCGCGGCCTATGCCGAAGATTTTCCGGCCTTTATCGTCAATCGTATTTTGCTGCCGATGATCAATGAAGCGGTCTATACGCTGTATGAAGGCGTCGGCAATGTCGAAGCGATTGATACGGCGATGCGTCTGGGCGCCAATCACCCGATGGGTCCGCTGCAACTGGCCGACTTTATCGGCCTCGACACCTGTCTGTCGGTGATGCAGGTGCTCTATGAAGGGCTGGCCGATTCCAAATATCGCCCCTGCCCGCTTCTGGTGAAATATGTCGAAGCCGGCTGGCTGGGCCAGAAGACCGGCCGCGGCTTTTATGATTATCGCGGCGAAAAGCCGGTTCCCACGCGCTAAGCCCCTTTTTAGGGGATCGGTTCAAACTTTTCCCCTAAGCTGGGCTTGGCATGACAGACCCAGCATCTTCCACATCAGTCCCAGTTAGAAGTGCGCCGGATGGTTTGCCCTTTCCGCAGCGCGGCTGGGCGATTGCAACCATCGCACTGGGCCTGACCATGGCGGTGCTGGATGGCGTGATCGCCAATGTCGCCCTGCCGACCATCGCGAAAGATTTAAATGTTGAGCCGGCTTTTTCGATCTGGATCGTCAATTGCTATCAATTGGCGATCACCGTGTCGGTGCTGCCGCTTTCGGCCCTCGGCGATATTATCGGCTATCGCAAAGTCTATATGTGCGGACTTGTACTGTTCACACTGGCCTCTATCGCCTGCGCCTTGTCGGATTCATTGCTTACCCTGACCGCCGCGCGCGCTTTGCAGGGCTTTGGCGCGGCGGGGATCATCAGCGTCAATCTGGCTTTGGTGCGCTATACCTATCCGCAGCATTTCCTGGGCCGGGCCATCGGGCTGAATGCCATTATCGTGGCTTTGGCGGCATCTTTGGGGCCGACTTTATCAGCGGCCATTCTATCGGTCGCGGATTGGCCATGGATTTTTGCCATCAATGCGCCGCTTGGTCTTTTGACGCTGGCACTGGGTTGGCGCAGTCTGCCCTTTTCACCGCGTGGCACACAGCAATTTGACGGATTAAGCGCGGGCCTCTGCGCCGCAACAATAGGCTTGCTGATCATCAGTATCGATCTGCTTGGCCATGGCGGAAAAATAAGTTTTTTTCTGATCTCGCTTTTGAGCGTGATGGGGCTGGGCTATTGGCTGGTGAGGCGTCAATTCACGCAGCCCAATCCGATGTTGCCGCTGGATCTGCTGCGGATTCCGATTTTCACACTGTCTATCGCGACATCCTTTGCTGCATTTGTCGGTCAGATGCTCGCCATGGTGTCGCTGCCTTTTCTCTTGCAGCTCGATCTGCATTTTTCCGCCATTGAAACCGGCTTTCTCATGACGCCCTGGCCGATAGGCGTGGGCATTGCCGCGCCGATTGCGGGCTGGCTGGCGGATCGTTATCCGGCAGGGCTGCTGGGCGGCATTGGGCTGGCGGGGTTTGCGGCAGGATTGCTGGCGCTGGCCTTTTTGCCAGCAGAGCCAAGCTATTTTGACATCATCTGGCCCATGGCGCTGACCGGTATAGGGTTTGGCTTTTTTCAGGCCCCGAATAACCGGGCGATGATTTCCGCCGCGCCGCGCGAACGCAGTGGCGGGGCCAGCGGCATGTTGGGGACGGCGCGCTTGCTGGGCCAGACCGTGGGGGCGGCGATTCTTTCTATGTTGCTGGCGCAGCGGCCCGAGGATGGCACGATCTGGGCTTTGTGGTTTTCGGCAGGATTTGCGGTGCTGGCCTCATTTGTTTCGGTCGCCCGGCTATTTGATGAGCCGCCCGATGAGCGCGGCAAACATGCGCCCAATCCGGAAGCCGATGCGGCGATGCATGCTGATCTGCTGCGCCAGCGGGCCCAGAAGAAGGCGCTTTAATGCAGCTGCATGTAGCGCGGACTGACGATAGACTTCGCACCATGCTGCGCCGCCTGCTGCCGCTTCTTGCTGTGCCATTCATACTGGCCTGCGCCTCGATAGCGCCGGATGGGACTAAGCTGCCACGCGCCGGAGCGTTTTTATTCTGGGGCCCGGAGGAGCAGCTTCTGGGCTATCGCCATGCCGATCTGATCTTCCCCCATCACCGTGTTGCGCATGGCCAGACACTCCGTGCGCTGCCCGAAGCTGCGACCTGGGATATCCGCTTTCGGCATGAGAAAAAAAATTGGACCACCGACAGCTTTATGAAAGCCAATCGGGTGGCGGGCCTATTGGTGCTGCATCGCGGGCGCATTGTGCTGGAACGCTATGCGCTGGGGTTGAAGCCCGATGACAAATGGCAGAGCTTTTCCCTGACCAAATCCATCACCGCGACCTTGATTGGGGCTGCGATCAGGGATGGTTTTATTCAATCGCTGGATGATCCGGTGACGCGCTATCTGCCGCGCTTGAAAGACAGCGCCTATGAGGGCGTTTCTATTCGTCATCTGCTCACGATGAGTTCGGGTGTGGCCTGGCGCGAGGCCTATCTCGATCCCACATCCGAGGTCGCCCGGTTTGGCCGGATTGTTCTGGCGCGCGGCCCTGATCCGGTGATGCGGCTGATGCGCAGCCTGAAACGCGCCCATCCCCCCGGCACCACATTCAATTACAATACGGGCGAGACCTCGCTGGCGGGATTTTTGCTGGCGGCCGCGGTGGGCAAGGATTTAGCCCAGTATCTATCCGAGAAAATCTGGGCCCATGGCATGGAAGGCGATGCCGCCTGGATGGTGGATATGAAGGGCCGCGAAATTGGCGGCTGCTGCCTATCCATGCGGCTGCGCGATGCGGGCCGTTTTGGCCAGTTCATGCTGGAAGGCGGGCCCGCTGTTTTGCCGCCGGGCTGGGCGGCGCAGGCCACCCGCAAACAGATCGACAGCGATAATGGCAAGCTGGGCTATGGCTATATGTGGTGGACCCGGCCCAAAGACGGTTATGCAGCGCTGGGCTTTTTCGGGCAGACACTGTTTGTCGATCCTGAAAAAGATCTGGTCATAGTCAGCCTGAGCGCCTGGCGTGAGGCGGCCGGGGACAAGGAATTCAATCTGATGGATGCCTATTTTTCGGCGGTTGCGGCGGCGGCAGCATCGGGCGGGGCGATCAGCGCCTCGAAATAGGCAATCGCGGTGGGGTGGCTCCATTCCGCGGGGCCCATAGCGCGGGCGATTTCCTTGCCTTCCGGATTGATCAAAAGCGTGGTGGGCAGGCCATAGGTCTTTAGCTGCGCCATCAGCTGACGTTCGGGATCGATAAAGGCGGGCAATTCCGCCGCATCATGTTTGATGAGAAATTCGCCGGCCAATTTGGCGGCATCTTTTTCGACATCCACCGTCAGCACCGCCAGTTTCTGGGGCGGGATGGTTCTTTGCAGCATTGCCAGAGCCGGCAGCTCCTGCACGCAAGGGGCGCACCAGCTGGCCCAGAGATTGAGCAGCACATAGCGCCCCCGATAGGCCGACAGATCATAGACCCGCCCGCCGCTATCGCTGAAGGAAATATCGGGGACGGGGGCCGGGGCGGCGCTAAGTTCCAAGGCGGCAAGGGCGGCAGGCGGCTTGGCCGTTCCCTTACCTCCAAACATCCCATATAGAACCAAGAGGATGGCGGCTAAAACCGCCAAAGCCAGTATTATTCGTCCACGCTTAT
>CAZOJG010000028.1:0-24657 GCA_964580115.1 uncultured Rhizobium sp. | reverse complement strand
CGCGCAGGAAGGGCTGATCCGTCCCCGACCACTGGCCAAGGTGCCCGCACCCCCAATTGAATTACGGTCGTGAGATTCTAACGTCGTAAAACTCTAAAGCCGCGTCACCGCAATCGTCCGGCGCGGCTTGGCATAGAACAGATCATTCATATTGACCGTGCCGACCACAATTTTTCCGAAAGGCGAATTATATTTATAAACCACCTCCGCCAGCACCAGCGTACAAATGCTGACCGATGTGCAGGTCGTGGGTAAAAGGTCTTGCGGCACATCGATAATGTCATTCGTCATGCGTGCCACGCCATGCGTATTGGACTGGCTCCAGACCACCCGGCCCTTATCGCTTACCCCGGTGCCAGCAATGCTCGTAATGACGATGCTTGTCTCCACCGATGGGAAGGGCGTCATGATTTCACTGGCCGCTGCAAACACATCTTCCAGATCGGCGGAGCTCACCTGTGTCGCTTGCGCCACCAGATCGGCCGCCGCCGAGGCCACCTGCGTCACCTTCTGATGGCAGATCAGCGCATTACAGGCTTCAATCGTGCCGAAAAACAGCAGAATCAGAATTGGCGCAATCAGCGCAAATTCCACCGCCGCCATGCCGCGATGCTGCTGCATAAAACCACGCAACAGGGTCAGCATAGGGTGGTTGCCTGTCTGACGGCCTGACCTTGCGCCGCCGGATAAGGCTCGGTGCGAAAGGTCGCCGCCGAGGCCATTAAAACTTCATTCCCGCTGGGCAGGTTAGACATCAGGGGCGCCATGAAGGGCGTCATCACTTCCCATGGGTAAAAGGTCCGGAACAAAACCACCCGGCATGCGGCGGTCGGCTCGATGGTCATAGCTTCCACATTGAGGCTGCCATCGGGTTTCTTCACATCGGGAAAGCTGGCCCCGCCAAAGCCGCCGAACACCCGCATATCCACCTGCAATTTCGCCTTACACGTATTCAGGCTGACAAGGCCGGTCATCCGCCCGCAGATATTGTTTTTCATGTCATCGGGGGTGATCGCGCCCTGCACCTGCCCGGTGCGGATCATGCGGGCCGTATCTATGGTCGCACTGGTCAAGGTGGCCTGCACGAAAAACATCACACCGGTTTCGATGATGCCGAACAGAAAATAGAAAAAGGGCAGGGCCAGCATGGCAAATTCCACCGCCGCCGCGCCGGATGTGCGCTTTTCCTGCCAGCGCCGCCGCACCGCCTTCAGGCGTCTGCTGCGCGTCGCAAAACTTATGGCGGCCATCAACAACATCGATAAACAAACATCCTCTTGTCAGGGCCAGCTCTTAGTGAAGGCCGCAGAGCGCCCCATGCCCCGCGCTAAAAGTCTGCATGATCTGATTAAGCGGCCGCCTATGCGTCACGCATATATAAAGCCCCTGCTGTTATGAAGGATGGCTTAATAGGGCCGTAAAAAGGCTAAAAACCAAAGCAGCTGGATCAAAATGGAACCATTAAAATTTGAAACATTTTGCCACAGGATTATGCGGGTTTGGAGTGATCAGGGTAAGCGCCGGGTAACCAGCGCACAGCGTGGCAAGCGAAAATTTACATCTCAGGCCTGATACTGAGCGCGGAATATAGGCGTTCGAAGGTGGGCCATGAAAGTCGGCGGAAAATTCAAGGTCGCGTTCCGCGGTCGCGGCTTCGTCAGAGGCAATCGCGGCAATGTCGCGATGATCTTCGGTCTGGCTCTGATCCCGATCGCGCTCAGCGTGGGCGCGGGCGTGGATCTGTCGCGCGCCATGATCACCCGCGCCCGCATGGCCGATGCGCTGGATGCGGCGGGGCTGGCGATCGGGGCCAATCCGGGGCTCTCCGATAATGCCATCCAGCCAGAGGCCCAGAAATATTTCAACGCCAATTACACCGCCAATAAAGAAGATTACGGCACGCCTGACGCCGTGACGGTGGAGCGCAACGGACAGCGCATCAATCTGACATCGACCGTGCGCATGCCCACCACATTGATGTATCTGGCCGGCTGGCGCACCCTCAGCGTGACCGCCCGCTCCGAAGTGGCCTGGGGTCAGACCAAATTATGGGTCTCGCTGGTGCTCGATAATACAGGCTCGATGTGCGAGCCGGATTCGAATTCTGGTCCATGCCCCAATCCATCCGCCGCCACCAAAATCGCCCATCTCAAAACGGCGACGACACATCTTCTGGGCATTTTGCAAAATGCTTCGGCCAATGATGGCGATGTCAAAGTCTCGATCGTGCCGTTCAGCAAGGATGTGAATGTTGGCACAAGCCATGTCAGCGCAGCCTGGATCGATTGGACAGATTGGGAATCCGCCCCGCCCAATGGCGCGCCGGCAAGCACGGTTGGCCCCGGCTCCACCTGCCCCTATACAAACAATTCACATGGCTATCGTTGCACCAGCGGCCCCGGCAATGATGCGGGTAATGCCTCTACCATTCCCAATAGCGGTGCCTATAAGGGCTATATCTGCCCAGGTGTGGATGGCGGCGGCAAGAATGCAGCGCGTAAAAGCCGATTCTATAATGGCTGCTATGACAGCGTTCCCACCAAAACATTGATCACCACAACAAAAAGCTCACGCCCTGTCACGGTTAAACAAAGCTGCACACAGGTGAACAGTGCCGCGCCGACCTGCTCGCAGACCAGCTCCAGCAATGGATCTACCTCAAACAATACATCCACTGAAACTGTCAGCGGTTATACGGGCGATAGCGGCCCGGACAGCACCACATCCTCATCTGCAACCACGAGCGATGGCACAAAAAGCTGCTCTACCCGTCGTGGCACCACCACCTGTACCTTCACCCGCACCATTGTCACGACAACGGTCACCAGCAGCGTCACCAAAACAGGCGCCGCGCCCTACAATCATAACTGGATCGTCAATGCCCGCAGCACCTGGGGCGGCTGCATCATGGACCGCAATCAAAGTGACGACATAAGCAATACCGCGCCCACAGGCAGCACCACAAATTTCCCGGCGGAAAATACCAGTGCCTGTCCACCCGGCACAGTGACGCCGCTAACCTCTGATTGGGGTAATCTGAATGCGCAGGTCTCCGCCATGACCGCGGCAGGCAATACAAACCAGACTGTAGGTCTGGCCTGGGGCTGGCAGACGCTGACCAATAGCGCGCCCTATCATCCGGGTGCATTGCCCTTGGATACGTCCCGCGTGATTATCCTGCTCACGGATGGTGAGAATACCCAGAACCGCTGGTCCAGTTCGGCCAGTTCTATCGACGACCGTACCGAACTTATTTGCGAGAATATCAAGGACGACGATATCATCGTCTATACGGTGCGGATGATCGACGGCAATGCGTCTTTGCTGCGCGGCTGTGCCACCAATCAGAGCGACGATTATTATAAATCGCTCAGTAATGCCGATGAACTGCAGGGCGCCTTCCACCGGATCGCCATCGCGATCACCAATCTGCGGCTCTCGCTCTGATCGGCAAGAACAGGATCGCGGCTGCGGTCCTGTTCAAATATCCTATTCTCAAAGGATGGCTTGAAGCTCTGCGCCGTTTGGTACCATCTGTTGTGGCATGGCGCGGAGCCATCTTCGGGCAATCCATCCCGCGCTATACCAGCAGAGCGCCGCAATGATGATGCCGGCCAAACCATCCACGGCATAATGCCAGGCCAGGTGCACCGACCCCAGCATGATAGAAACCGCGAATAGACTGAGCAGCCAGCCCCAGATCCGGTTAATGCTCCAACCTGAAAAGGCCAGCAAGGTCGCGATGGTGACATGCATGCTGGGCATGGCCGAAATCCCGCCAACCATCCCTTCGCCTGTCGTATAATTGGTCCATAACAGATTTTGAATCTTCAGCGCCCATAACCAGTCCTCCCCAATGGACTGGAGATACGTCATCTGCGCCGCATAGGGCGATGGGCCGTCCACAATGTGATGATAAAAACACGGCCCGGCCGATGAAAAAACAATCGCCAGGACTGAGCCGCCGATAAACCAGCTAAAGCCAAAGGCCAGCAAAAATTGCAAGCGCCGCCAACCTTCTTCCAAAGAACCGGATGCTGCCGAAAAAGCATGCCAGATCAGCAGCCCGAACATCAGCACAAACCACAAGCCGTATAAAAAGCCCAGCCCGATCGTGATCGGCGCATAGCCCAGGACCGGCTGCAAAATCTCCCACGGCACATAGCCAAAACTCAAAGCGCGATCCCAGGCTTCAAAAGCGGGGTCCCATGCAAAGGGATTGATGGCCGAGATTTTGTCTTTCACACCCGCGAAGACGATCATCATGGGCGTCAGGGTGAGCAGGGCATGAAAACTATTGCCCATGCGATCGCCGGTCTGAAGCCGCGCCATCATGCTACGCAAGAGCGATGTCAGTGGATGTTTGGGCGCGCCGCTGCGCCAAAGCTTAAACAGGTCACCGGCCGCCAGCAGCCCAAGCCACAACATCAGACAAATGCCTATGATGCGCAGAAAAAACAGCCCTGGCTTCAGCGAGAGTGGAAAATCATACAGCGCAAAGCAAAGCAGCGTCAGGCCGTAAAAAAGCGCCGCGCAGATATAAAGCGGCAGATGATCGCTGAATGTGGCGCGAATGTTTCTGCCGCATGCAAGCAAGCCATTCCGCCAGGCGGTCATCCGATGACTTTCAGAAAAAACTATTTAGGCGTCGCCGCGTTACGGCTCATTTCCGCATGGCTTTGAACCTGCTCCTGCGCGCCTTTGTGGAATTCGGCTACGTCGCCCGGAACAGGGGCCGGGGCACAATGGGCGGCGGTGCAGCTGTAACTATATTGCTGGGTGCCCTTGTTCAACGTCACGCTGCCGCCGCGGCGGCCATAGACCGTGATCTGATCATTGGCGATGGGGCGTCCCTCGCGGTTCAGTGCAATCATATTGGTCTGGCCAAATGTCTTGCCCAACAAGAAGACGCGGCGGGAATCGATCGTCGTCACATCAGCAATGGTCGGGTTGCCGACATAGACCGATGAAACAGGCTCTTTAAACGTTACAATGCGCACTTCATCCATGGGCACAGCCACATTGGCCGCCTGCGCCATGCTTGAGCTCAGAAACGTTGCCGCCAATAAACAAGCCGCCAGCAAAGGCTTTGACATCAAAATAGGGGATAGCACCTGGCGCATAAGCGGCCTCATAAATCTAAGCAGGGCCAGCATAAGGGGGGCGTGTAAAAGAACGCTTAAAGTCAGGCCGCCGGATTGCGGATCTGTGCTTTGGATATGTCGCTATTCCGTAATTGGCCAAACTGGTAAACAAATCTTCAGCGTTAAATTTATGACTCTTAACAACTGCCGTCTTTTGTACCGTCTCGGCACAAAAGGCAAAATTGAGTCCAAAAGCGATTTAAGCCGACATTAATGGACGCCCTGTAAGGTGGCGCCATCCATAGAGTGCGAAAGAGAGAGCGCGCTCAATGGATACTAGGGTGTCACTCAAGTGGAGGCTTACATGTCCAAACTTTTTGCGCGTTTCGTCCGGGATGAATCCGGCGCGACCGCGATTGAATATGGTCTTATCGCAGCTCTGATCGCCGTCGTGATCATTGGTGCGCTGGAACTGCTGGGTACGAATCTCAGCACGACCTTCAGCAGCGTCGCATCTGCGGTGGGCGGCTGACTATATCTGTCGATGTGCAACGACCGCTTCCTCTGCGGGGGCGGTCGCCTGCATTCCTAAAGCCGACTTCATCCTGATTTTATATAATAAAAGCCTTCTTTAATCGCATTTTCAGCATTTCCTATGAAGTTCATGGGATGACCATTCCACTCCTTCTTCTTACCCCCCTCATTATATGCCTGCTTGTGGCCGCGCTCTGGGATCTGGCCAGCTATACAATCCCAAATCCCATTCAATTGGCGCTGATCATCAGCTTTGCCACATTCGCATTTGCTATTTCCATGTCATGGGAAATGCTGGGCTGGCACATGCTTGCGGGCATGTTGGGGCTTAGCATCGGCTTTGCACTTTTCGCCTTCGGGGTGATCGGTGGCGGCGATGCAAAATTATTTGCCTGCACAGCGCTCTGGCTCGGGCTGCACGACCTGCCAGGCTATGTTCTGGTCACGGTGATGCTGGGCGGCGGTCTATCTATGGCCCTGTTGATGTTTCGCAAATTACCGCTGCCATCTGTTTTGGTACGGCATAATTGGGTGTTGCGGCTCCATAACCCCCAACAGGGTGTGCCTTACGGCGTCGCGCTGGCGGCGGGTCTTCTGCTTATTCTTCCGCAGACGGAGCTTTTTGCATATGCCATGGCATAACAAAGCCGCTCTTACGCAGTCGGTGCATTTTGCATGGCTCCATTAAGCAATTTCTAAGTGGTTCTATGGTCCTCTAAGCGTAAAGGAGCCTTCCCCCATGGACAGACGTCGTCTCATTGTCATCGGTATCGCAGGTATCGCTGCCATTGCCGCCATCTTTTTGATGCGTGCTGTTTTAGGGGGGGGGACGCCAAAAGTTTCGGCCGCGCCAGCGCCGCAGGTTGAAACGGTCAAAGTCCTTGTCGCGGCTTCCGTCCTGACGCCGGGCACCAAAATCACAGCAGATAAAGTCCGCTGGCAGGAATGGCCGCGCACCTCGCTGGATGCGAGCTTCCTCACCGAAGCCACCGTGCCGGACATTGCTGCCTATTCCGAAAAATCTGTCGTGCGCGCGCCGCTGGTGGCCGGCGAGCCCCTCACCGCCACCAAAGTCGTTCAATCCGATACGGCCAGCTTCATGTCCGCCATATTGACGCCCGGCATGCGCGCCGTCTCGGTCGGCATTTCCGCGGAAACCGGTGCGGGCGGCTTCATCCTGCCGAATGATCGTGTCGATGTGATCAAAACAGATATTGTCTCGGAATCACCCCGCCGGTATCGCGCTTCGACCATCCTGGAAAATGTGCGTGTCCTGTCCATCGATCAAACCTCGAAACAGGAAAATGCGCAGACAACCTATGTCGTCGGCAAAATCGCGACACTCGAACTTTCTTTGGACCAGGCGCAGCTCATTGCCCGCGCCTCGGCCGGTGGCTCTTTGTCTCTGACATTGCGCCCGCTCGCCGTCCAGGACCCCCATACAGCCGATCTTAAAACGCAAACCGGCGGCGGGGATATTTCAATCATTCGATATGGGGTGGTGAGCGCAGACTCCCCGCTCCAGAGCAAGGAGTAAGCGCGCCATGCGAAGGGGATTTATAGCAGGCGTTGTGTGTGGCACGGCTATGCTATGCGGGGGCATCGTTCTGGGCGCGGGGCTCGCACATGCTGCGCCGGCGCGTCATCAGGATGGCACGCCCAAAGACGCCAAAGTGGTCAGCATCACCACCAAAGCGGGCCAGACCGTCAGTCAAAAATTGAATCTGGCGCTCGATAAAGCCGCCATCATCGAATTAAATACAGACGCCCGCGATGTTCTGGTGTCGAACCCCGAAATTGTCGATGCCGTGGTGCGCAGTCCGCGCCGTATTTTCCTGCTGGCGATGAAAGCCGGCCAGACCAATGCGTTTTTCTTTGACAGCACAGGCCGCCAGATTCTGGCCCTTGATATCCGCGTCGAACGCGACATCAGCGATCTGCAAGGGCTGATGCGCAGCGAAATGCCGGACTCCAATATCAAGCTGATGGCGATGAATGGCAGTGTCGTGCTCAGCGGCACCGTCAACAGCGCGCAAGAGGCCAGCCGCGCTGCCGATCTGGCGACGCGCTATATCGGGGCCGCCGACAAAATCGTCAATATGCTGAAAATCGCCGCCAATGAGCAGGTCATGCTCAAGGTCCGGGTGGCGGAAATGCAGCGTCAGGTCGCCAAACAATTCGGTGTCGATCTGGCGGCCGCCGCCATTTCCAATGGTGTGCCGATCGCGGTCTCCACCTCCAACCCGTTTGGCCTGATGGGCCGCGCCCTGAACGATCTGTCGGGCCTGCGCGCCGGTCAGGTCTGTACCTCGGGGGCCAATCCTCTGTCTGGCGGCATTTGCACGGTCCATCCCAATAATGTGCAGGGCTCGCTCAAAGCCTTTGAAGATATTGGCCTCATCCATACGCTGGCCGAACCCAATCTCACCGCCGTCTCGGGCGAAACCGCCAAATTCCTGGCTGGCGGCGAATTCCCCGTGCCTGCCAGCCGCGATCGCGATGGCAATGTCACGGTGACCTTCAAGCAATTCGGTGTCGGTCTTTCCTTCACGCCCGTGGTGCTGACGGAAAACCGCATCTCTCTGCAAATCTCCACCGAAGTCAGCGAGCTGACCAATACGGGTGCCTTCACGCTGGGCGGCAGCTCGGTCACCGATGCCAGCGGCAATACAATCACCACCAGCGGCCTCACCATTCCGGCCCTGTCGGTGCGCCGCGCCGAAACCACGGTGGAATTGCCGTCGGGTGGCAGCTTCGCCATTGCGGGCCTGCTGCAAAATTCCAATAAGCAAGGCATCACCCGCTTTCCCGGCCTTGGCGAAATGCCGGTTCTGGGCGCGCTGTTCCGCAGCCGTGACTATCAGAATAACGAAACCGAACTTGTCGTCATGGTCAGCGCCTATCTGGTCAATCCGACCGCAGAACGCGCTCTGGCCGCGCCGACCGATGGCTTCGTGCCGCCCACCGATGTTGAAACAATTCTGCTCGGTCGGCTCAACACGGTCTACAGCAAAACACCAGACGCGGTGCGCGCCGCCGCCAATGGTCCCGTCGGTTACATAGTAGAGTGAGGATTGCAGCCATGACGATAAGCACTTCCTGGCGTTTGGGGGCAATCGCCGCTCTTCTTCTGGCGGGCAGCTGCGCCGCCCCGCGCAATGATGCCACGGTCTTTGTGGATGGCGCCCGCAACTATCCGATCACGGTCGCCCCGGATCAGCGCCATATCGAAATCGCCTATGCCGGCGATGCGCTGCAAGGCGATGAAGCCCGCCGTCTGGATGCATTCGTGGCCGATTATCGCAGCCGCGGTATTGGCTCGATCACGCTCTCGGCCCCTGCCGGCCCCGGCGCACCGCAAACCATTCGTTATTTCGGCGAAAGGCTGGCGCAACTGGGCATCGATCGCGGCCGCATCATGGTCGGCACACATGGTGTGGCGGGCGGCGATAGCCGGGTGCGGCTGGGCTATGTCACCCATATCGCCCAGACCAAGCCCTGTGAGAACTGGAACAAGAATCTGGCGGATAATGCCTCCAATCTGCCCACCCAGAATTTCGGATGCGCCACCCAGCATAATATCGCCGCCATGGTGGCCGATCCGCGCGATCTCTTGGGCCCGCGCCCGATGAGCGAACCCAGTGCCGCGCGCCGCACAGGCGTGATCGGGAAATATGAAAAGGGCGAAACGACCGGCGCCACCAAAAGCTCAGAACAATCTGGCTCGGTCTCACAAATTTCGCAGTAAGTGGAGAGTATAATGGGGATGTCCTCAGACAAATCGGATCAGGGAAATTCATTCGGCGCTGCGCCCCATGAACGTCCGGTTCCGCGCATTACAATCCATGCCTTCTGCGAATTTCCCGATACGGGGGCGGCGCTGCAACGCGCAGGCAGTGATCGGCGTCTCTCCAAAGCCCATCTCACCACCCAATTGGGCGGCGTGCAGGGCGCCATAGATTTCTATAGCGGCCAGATCACCCCGAATCTGCTGATTGTCGAAACCCGTCTGCAAGGTGATGAGGCGCTGGCCGAACTGGATCGCCTCGCCGAAGTCTGCGACGCCGATACAAAAGTCATCGTGGTTGGCCGGGTCAATGATGTAGAGCTCTATCGCGAATTGATGCGCCGCGGCGCCAGCGAATATCTTGTCGCACCGCTCAATCCACTGCGTATCACCGAAGTGATTTCCAGCCTCTATCTCGACCCCAAAGCCGCGCCGATTGGCCGTGTCATCAGCTTTGTCGGCGCCCGCGGCGGCGCAGGCTCCTCCACACTGGCCCATAATGCGGGCTGGGCTGTGGCGGAACTGCTCAAAATCAACACAACGCTGATCGATCTGGATTTGCCCTTCGGCACGGCCGGTCTCGATTTCAACGAAGATAGCGGCCAGGGCGTTGCCGAAGCGCTCACCGCGCCTGAACGTCTCGACGATATGTTGCTGGATCGGCTTTTGGTGAAAGCCACCGAACGGCTTTCGCTCTTCACCACGCCTGCCCAATTGGACCGGGATTACGATGCCCAGACCAGCGCCTATGAATCGGTGATCGAGGCGGTCCGCCAGACCACACCCTGCGTGATTGTGGACATTCCGCATCTGTGGTCCCGCTGGGTGCGCGAAACGCTGCTGAATTCCGATGAAATCGTCATCGTTTCAACACCGGATCTGCCGGGCCTGCGCACCACCAAAAACCTGCTCGACCTGCTGAAGCAAAAGCGCCCGCATGACGAAGCGCCGAAAGTCGTGCTCAATCAAACAGGCATTCCCAAACGTCCGGAAATTCCGGCGCGCGATTTCGCCGATTCCATCGGCATCGCGCCAGCGCTGGTCCTGCCCTTCGATCCGGCGGTCTTTGGCGCTGCGGCCAATAATGGCCAGATGCTGTTGGAAGTGCAGTCCAAAGGCCCGCTGGCCGATGGCATGCGCCGCCTCGCCGAACTGATCACGGGCCGCACCCCGCAGGCGGAACAACCCAAAAGCGCCATTCCCTTTCTTGATCAATTCCTGAAAGGCCGCAAACAGGCATAATCATGTTCGGAAAACGCACCGCGCTTCAGGATAAACCGGACGCATCAAAAGCGCCCCCCATTGTGGAAACACCGCGCCCCTCGGCTGAGGCCGTGTTGGAATTTCCGCCCCGTGCTGAGCCTGCGCCGTCCGAACCGCGTGCCGCCGCATCTGTCGCGCCTGCCTCCGCCCCGGATAAAGGGCCGCCCGCTCCGCCGCCTTTGCCGCTGCAAAAATCCCCCGCACCCTCTGCCATGCGGGCTGCCACGGTCGATCAGCGCGGCGAAGATTACTATCAGATCAAAACCACGATCTTTAACGCCCTGATCGATACGATCGATCTGGCGCAGCTGGCTCAGCTCGATCCCGATTCCGCGCGCGAAGAAATTCGCGACATCGTCAATGAAATCATCTCGATCAAAGCGGTGGTCATGTCCATCGCCGAGCAGGAACATCTGCTACAGGACATCTGTAACGATGTCCTGGGCTATGGCCCGCTGGAGCCGCTGCTGGCCCGCGATGATATTTCCGACATCATGGTCAATGGCGCGGGCCGGGTCTTTATCGAAGTCAGCGGCAAAGTCCAGCTCACCCCGATCCGCTTCCGCGATAATGCCCAATTGATGAATATATGTCAGCGCATTGTGAGCCAGGTGGGTCGCCGCGTCGATGAAAGCTCCCCCATATGCGATGCGCGCCTGCTCGATGGGTCGCGCGTCAACGTCATCGCCCCGCCGCTCTCCCTGGACGGGCCGACCCTCACCATTCGTAAGTTCAAAAAAGACAAGCTCACCCTCGAAGATCTGGTGCGTTTCGGCTCCATCAATCCGGCCGGCGCGCGGGTGCTGGGCGTGATTGGCCGCTCGCGCTGTAATATTCTGATTTCGGGCGGAACGGGCTCGGGTAAAACCACCCTGCTCAATTGCCTCACCGCCTATATCGATGCCGAAGAACGCATCATCACCTGCGAAGACGCCGCCGAACTGCAATTACAGCAGCCCCATGTCGTGCGTCTGGAAACCCGCCCCCCCAATCTCGAAGGGCAGGGCCAGATCAATATGCGCGACCTGGTGCGCAACTGCCTGCGTATGCGCCCTGAACGCATCATCGTGGGCGAAGTCCGCGGCCCCGAAGCATTCGATCTGCTGCAAGCCATGAATACCGGCCATGACGGCTCGATGGGTACACTCCACGCCAATTCCCCGCGTGAAGCCATGAGCCGTCTTGAAGCCATGATCACGATGGGCGGTTTCCAATTGCCCACCAAAACCATCCGCGAAATGATTGTCGGCTCGATCGATGTCATCGTTCAGGCCGAACGTCTGCGTGATGGCTCTCGCCGGATCACCAAAATCACCGAAGTGATCGGAACCGAAGGCGATGTCGTGATCACACAGGATCTCCTGAATTATGAAATTCAGGGCGAGGACGACACCGGTAAATTGCGTGGTCGCCATGTCGGAACCGGCATTGTGCGCCCCTCTTTCTGGGAACGTTCACGTTATTTCGGTTTGGAACGCGAATTGTCCGAAGCGCTGGATGCCTGTCAGGCATAGGTCTGATCAGGGCTACCGCGCGGCAGGCAAAAGGGTAATGTGGTCATGATGAATCTGATGCTCTATGGCCTGACCGGTCTGCTGATTTTCGCGGCGGTCGGCGGCATGGGCTGGGCCTTCTCCGGCGGATTGAATGGCAAGGCGCAAAAACGTCTCGCCGCGGTCGCCAAGGTTCAAACCACCAGCCGTTTTTCCTTGCGCGGCGCAGGCGCAGATCCGGCGGCCAAGCGCAAAAATGTCACCGCCCTGCTTAAAGAAATCGAGAAACAGCAAAAGGCCAAAAGCGAACGGCCCACTTTGCGCCGCCGCCTGGCGCGTGCCGGCCTCAATATCGAACCGCGGATCTATTGGATCGCCAGCGGTGCCGCCGCCTTTGCGGCTTTTGGCTTCAGTCTGATCTCCGGCTATCCCTGGTATGTCGCCCCTCTGGCTGCGTTTGGCGCGGGCATCGGCCTGCCGCGCTGGGTCGTCGGATTCTTGGCCGCGCGCCGACAGAAAAAATTCACCGGCGAATTCGCCAATGCGATCGATGTCATCGTGCGCTCGGTGCGTTCAGGCCTGCCGGTCAACGAAGCCTTGAAAATCGTCGCCAAGGAATTGCCCGATCCCGTGGGCGCGGAATTTCGTCTGCTTATCGAAGGGTTGAAAGTCGGCGTCACACTCGATCAAAGCCTGAAGCGCATGTATGAAAACATGCCCACGCCGGAAGTCAGCTTTTTCGCCATCGTCATGACCATCCAGCTCAAATCGGGCGGTAATCTGTCGGAAGCTTTGTCCAATCTGGCCGGGGTGCTGCGTGATCGCAAAAGGCTGCAAGGCAAAATTCAGGCGATGTCGTCCGAAGCCAAAGCCTCAGCCGGTATTATCGGCTCTCTGCCTGTCGTGGTGATGGGGCTGGTCTATCTCACGACACCGGATTACATCAAACTGCTCTTCACCGAACGTATGGGTAATCTCATGCTGGTCGGCTGCGCCGTCTGGATGAGTATCGGCATCGCTGTGATGCGCAAAATGATCAGCTTCAAACATTGAGGGCCTAACATGTTGAATGTCGGTATCCTCAATATTCTGTTTGACGTCGAATTCATTGCCACAGTCGCCGTGGCGATCGCGGCTTTTGCGACCATCATCACGCTGGGCATACCGCTGATGGAACGCAACACCCTCACCCGGCGGATGAAAGGCGTCTCAGAACGGCGCGAGGAATTGCGCGCCCGCCACCATGCATCGCTCTCCAAGCGCGCTTCCCTGCGCAGCGAACCTGTCGGTTTCATGAAGCAGACATTGGATAGGTTCAATCTCGCCAAAATGCTGGAAAGTCCGGACAGCAAGGACAAGCTGGCCCGCGCCGGCTATCGCGGTCAGGCGCCGCTGATCGCCTTCATGTTCTTCCGCTTTGTCATGCCCTTCGTCGTCTTCATCCTGGCGCTGATCTATATGTATGTGATTTCTCATCACAATGTGTCCGGCACGGGGAAATTTCTGATCTCTTTCGGCGCCGGCTTGGTGGGCTATTATCTGCCAGACGTATTTCTCAGCAATATTATCCAGCGCCGTCAGGAATCCATCATGCGGGCATTCCCCGATGCGCTGGATCTCATGCTGATCTGCGTCGAATCCGGCATGTCGATCGAGGCCACCTTTACCCGTGTCGCCAGCGAAATCGGTATGCAATCTCCCGAACTGGCCGAAGAACTTGCCCTCACCACAGCCGAACTTTCCTATCTGCCAGATCGGGCTTTAGCTTTCGATAATCTGGCGCGTCGCTGCGGCCATCCCGGTGTGAAATCCGTGGCCACGGCGCTCAATCAGGCCGAACATTATGGCACGCCCATGGGGCAGGCCTTGCGTGTCACGGCACAGGAAAATCGCGAATTGCGCATGTCCAATGCTGAAAAAAAGGCCGCCGCGCTGCCCGCCAAACTCACCGTGCCGATGATCCTGTTTTTCCTGCCCTGTCTTTTCGTCGTGATCATGGGCCCGGCCATCATGAAGATCATGCATACATTCGGCTGACGCTGGAGTCTCTGGGCAAAGCCGCTCTCCTCACACTAAAAAAGCGGCGCAGCCTTAGGGCTGCGCCGCTTTTCATGTTCCAGAGATGCTGGGTCTAATCAGCCGCGCTGCGCAAGGCTGGTGCGCCATAAGGATTGGCCGATGCCAGCGCGCCGGTGGATAACGAACTTAAATTCAACCCGCGCATCGGCGGTGGATTCTGCAAAGCGAATGTCTCGGGGGTTCTTTCCTGATCAGTCAGACGTAAAGTCGCCGGTGCGGGCTGGCTGGCGGTCTTCACCACTGCTGCCACTGCCGCAGGTTCTGCCGCCACCACAGGCGCGGATTTGGCCATTTCCCGTTTGACACCGGCACGTTGAACCGGTGTTGCATGCACTGGAACAGCATTCACGGGTGCCGCTTGAGCGACCACGCTTTTTACGCTGCTATTCTGTGGCCTGTCGGCCTTCGGCACAGCCTGCATCATCACCCCGCCAGAAAGGCTCGGAACCGTTTTGGGGCGGGCAGCAGATGCGTGCTGCGGCGCGGGCTTGGCCGGTTCGGCCTCGACCTTGCTCTCCTGCTGCAGAGCCATTGCGTTTTGAGGCGGCTGCATTTGGCCGAGCGGGCTATTGGCCCCGCGCAGACTGTTCATCAAAGCCGCATTATGCGCGATCTTGGGGTCCGCGCCGCCGTAATTCTGAGCCCGCGAAATCAAAGACAGCGCCAGCGACAGATCACCCGCCAACATCCGCGACATGGCAAAATTATTCAGCAATGCAGGTTGGGTCGGGGCCAATATCATGCCGCGATCATAGGCAATCTTGGCATTGGCAAAATCATTCTTCTGGTCATAGGCTGCGCCGACCGCGGAATATAATGTCCAGTCATTGGGGCTGAATTCCACAGCCCGTTTCAGAAATGCAATCGCATCTTCCGAACGGCCTTGCGCCACCATCACCTTGCCATATTCGCTGAGAATGCGCGGATCATCGGCATTCACCAGCATAAGCTGCGCCAAAGCCCGGGCTGCACTGGTATAATCACCGTTCTGCCGCTGCTGTTTCGCCTTCACCAGCTCGGCTTCCATATTGTCGGCCAAAGTCCGGGCGGGGTTCATCGCCGCCTCAGCCGGGCTTTCCTGCAGGACGGCGGGCTTGGTATCGGCCTTGGCCTTGTCGGACGAAAAATCCAGCCCGAACAGGCTGAAGCCAAAGGCCGAGCCCGACCACATCATGGCAAATGCCGCAATAGCCGCGCCATTACGCAAGGAGCGCATATCTTCCCTCCACGGAAAAGGGGGCAAAGGCTAAGCGCCCGCCCATCACCGATTAACAGCCGCAAGAATGCGCCCACGCGGTCAACAAACCCTTAAGCATAAGAGCACAAATCCAAATTGAGGTTTGTCGCCACCAGCAGGTGATTTGGGGTTGCGGCGCCGGCCCGGCGGGTCCAAATCCTGACCCAATCTTTGCGTAGAGAAGGCTCATGAAACTGCCTGTCTCAGGTCTTGGACTATTTGGCGTCGGACTGGCCGCAAGCCTGATCCTTCTGGCCGGCCTCACTCTCAATGCGCCCGCGGGCGATGTGCAGCTGGGCGCGGCACAGGCCCAATCCTTACGCAGCCCCGGCACCCGCCCCGCCTTCAACCGAACAGGCTTTCAAATCGGCACCGGGCCTGCCTCTGAACGTTTTTTCCCCGTGGGCGAGTTGATGGCCGGTCTGATCAGCCATCCGCCGGGGGCGCAGCGCTGCGAACGCGCCCCGCTTTGCGGCCCGCTCGGCCTCATCGCCACCGTCCGCACCAGCGATGGCGCGATCACCAATCTGCAAGCCATTGATCGGGGTCAGTTCAATTCCGGTCTGGCCCCCTCCAATCTCGTGGCGGATGCACAGGCCGGTAAGGGCGCCTTCGCCAAAAGCGGCGCGCTGCAAAATCTGCGGGTGATGGCGGCGCTTTTTCCCGAAACCATTCATCTGCTCGTCGCAAATGATGCTAAAATCAAAAGTCCCGCCGATCTGCGCCGCAAGCGCGTTTTGCTGGGCCCGCATCAATCCGCCAATCACACCGCCGCGCGCAGCGTGCTTGCGACCTATCGCCTGAATGAACGCCAGATCACGCCGCATTATGAAAGTCTGGAACATGCGGCCGAACTTCTGCGCAGCAAAAAAGTCGATGCTGTCTTTATCGTCGGGGCGGTGCCCAGTCCCCTTGTGCAACAGATTCTCGCGGCGAAAACTGCTCATCTGGTGGCTTTAGATGGTGCTGGCCGTAGCCGCCTGCTCGCCGCCCAAAAAGCCCTTGCGCCGGATCAATTGCACCCCGCCATCTATGGGCTCAAAGCCCCGCTGGAAACGGTCAAAAGTCGCGCCCTCTGGGTCGTCCATAAAGATCAGCCAGCCTCGCTGATCTATGATCTCACCCGCGCATTGTTCGAGCCGGGTAATCAAAATCTGGTGCAGAGCAATCTCAGCCTGCGTCATCTCACTATCGACACAGCCGCGCGCGGCCTCCCCGCTCCCTTGCATCGCGGGGCAGAACGTTTCTACCGCGATAAAAACAAATTGAATTAAGCCTCACCGGCCTCGATTTCGGCCTGCGCCGCGGCGCCCCAATCCTGCATCGCAGGCGTCTGCCATATCCGCTCCATATAGGCCGCGACCTCCGGCGGAACAGAAATCCCATAGGTACGAAAGCGCGAAACAACCGGCGCATATATACAATCCGCCAGCGAAAACCCGCCAAACAAAAACGGCCCGCCATACAGATCCAGCGCCTCCTGCCAGATCGCCACAATCCGCGCGATCTGCATTCGCGTCGCCTCGCGCAAATCAGGGCAAGGCAGATGCCGCACAAAATCCATGCCCAACTGATCCCGCAGATCAGGAAAGCCCGCATGCATTTCCGCGCAAATGGCGCGCGCATGGGCTCGCGCCGCGGCCTCTTGCGGCCACAACATCGCCGCTGCATGGCGCTCCGCCAAAGTCTCGCAAATCGCCAGACTGTCCCACACGCGGATCACCCGTCCCGCCTCATGGATGGTCAGCAGCGGCACCTTCCCCGATGGCGATAGGCGGCGGGTCTGTTCTTGCGTATCTGGCTGGCGCAGCCGAATTTTCACAATCTCGAAGGCCGCGCCCACCGCCCGCAGCGCCAGATAGGACCGCAGGCTCCAACTCGAAAAATTTTGCGTGCCGATCACAAGTTCATATTGCGCGCTCATAGCTCGGCCCTTGCTCAAATTCCCCTATGTTCTAGGCTGAACGGCCCGAACGCAGAAGAGCCTTTTATGCCAGATTGCTTTGTCCGCAGCGCTAAAGACGCCATTCCGATCCATGGTTGCGGCCCCCAAAACCTGACCGCCTTTTTGAAGCGCCGCAGCACAGCGGATAGCGCATGGCTGACCCAGTCCGGTTTCAAAGGCGGTTCTGGCGAGCTCTGCCTTCTGCCGGGCCGTGATGGCCAATTATCCTCGGTCATTGTCGGCTTCGGCGCTGATATAAACCGCCCCGAGTGCTGGGCCTTCGCCCTCTGCGCCGAAAAAATACCTGACGGGTTTTACGCCTTGGGCGATGTTCCCGAAAAGCTCGATACAACACAAGCCATGCTGGCCTGGGCGCTCGGCCTTTATCGTTTCACCCGCTATAAAAAATCCGCCGCCGCTACACCCCGCTTGGTGATCCCGCCCAGGGCTGATGCTGCCGAAGCCCGCCGCCTCGCCGAAGGCGTCACACTCGCCCGCGATCTGATCAATAGTCCTGCCCTCGATCTGGGGCCGCAAGAGCTGGCACAAGCCGCGCGCAAACTCGCCAGTCGCCACAAAGCACAGATCAAGGTGATTACGGGCGCCGCGCTCCTGAAACAAAACTTTCCGCTGATCCATTGGGTGGGTCAGGCCGCCACGCGCAAACCCTGCCTGATCGATCTGCGCTGGGGTAGAAAAACCGCGTCCAAAGTCACGCTGGTGGGCAAGGGCGTCTGTTTCGATACCGGCGGCCTTGATCTCAAACCATCCTCCGCCATGCTGACCATGAAAAAAGATATGAGCGGCGCGGCCACGATGTTGGCCCTGGCCCATATGATCATGGATGCCAAACTCAATCTGCGCCTGCGCCTGCTGATCCCGGCGGTGGAAAACTCCATCTCCGACCGCGCCATTCGCCCCGGCGATGTGCTGCCCTCGCGCAAAGGCCTCAGCATCGAAATCGGCAATACCGATGCCGAAGGCCGCCTGATCCTCGCCGATGCCTTGTACGAGGCCGATCGCGAAAAACCCGATCTTCTGATCGATGCTGCCACCCTCACCGGTGCAGCCCGGATGGCGACCGGCATGGAAATCCCGCCCTTCTTCTGTGACGATGAAAAACTCGCCGCCGACCTGACAAACCTATCGCTTGCCTGCGATGATCCGCTCTGGCGTCTGCCGCTTTGGCGCGGCTATGAAAACAGCCTGTCCAGCGACATCGCCGATCTCACCAATAATCCGACCTATACTCTGGCGGGCGCGATCACGGCGGGTCTTTTTCTCAATCGCTTTGTCGAACATAGCAAAAGCTGGATTCATCTCGATATACCGGGCTGGATTGATCGCCCCCGCCCGGGGCGGCGCAAAGGCGGCGAGGCCAATGCCGCCCGCGCCCTCTATGCGCTTCTGAAACAACGCTATGCATGAGCCAGCCCGTCATGCCTGATCCGCGCCTCACCGCCGCCCGCTTTGATCTTGCCGATGCGCGATTGCGCGGTCAGGTCGAGGCCGAAAATTTCATCACGCCCGACATCCAGACAATACGTCTTGGCCATGCCGCCTTGCGCAAAGCACCTGATGCGTCCTCGGTCATGGTCAGCGAAATTCTGTTCGGCGAAACCCTCAATGTGTATGAGCGGAAAAATGGCTGGGCCTGGGTGCAATCACAGCGCGATTCCTATGTCGGCTATATCGAAGATCGCGGCCTCAGCCCCTTTTTTCGGCCCAGCCATAAGGTCAGTGCCACCTCCACGCCCTTATTCAGCGCGCCCGACATCAAAAGCCCCGCGTCCCAAATGCTGCCCTTAGGCGCAGAATTTTTGGTTCTCGAACACAGCGGCGCCTTTGCCCGCCTGCAAGATGGCTATGTCTTCGCCAAACATCTCAGCCCTGTCGGCATTTTTTGTCCGGATTGGGCCAGCCTCGCCGAACAGTTCATCGCCACGCCCTATCTTTGGGGCGGCAAAAGCTGGGCCGGTCTCGATTGTTCGGGCCTTGTGCAAATCGCGCTGCAGGCAGGCGGCATCACGGCCCCGCGCGACAGCGATCAACAGGAACAGGCATTGGGGCAGCCGGTCAGCGAATCCATCCAGCGCGGCGATCTGATATTCTGGCGAGGCCATGTCGGTATTGCACTGGGCGATGGGCAGCTCCTGCATGCCAATGCCCATTTCATGCAGGTGACAAAAGAATCTTTGCTGGCGGCCATGGCGCGTATTCAGCAAAGCGCAGGGTCCGTCACTTCCATCCGCCGTCTCTGACATAATAAAAAAGCCCGGTTCGATCATCTCGAACCGGGCTTTTGAATTTTATCTGATCTGCTGGATCAGGGCGCTGTCGCCGGCGCGGATTCCGCAGGGGTCGCTTCGGGTGCCGCACCGTCAGGGGCCGTTTCCGCAGGGGCGGCTTCAGCAGGCGCTGCTGCCGGGGCCGGGGCCGGGATCGGCGCCGGGCTGTCCGACTGCGACCGCAGATAGGCGATGATATTCACCCGATCCTGTACGCTGCGCAGACCGGCAAAGCTCATCTTGGTGCCGGGTACATTGCTGCCGGGCGACTTCAGGAAATGGAACAGTTCATCATAGGTCCAGTTACCGCCCTTTTTCTTCATGGCGGCGGAATAGGAGAAGCCCGGATTATGCGCCAAGGACCGTCCCACGACCGACCACAATTCGGGGCCGATCTTGTTCGGGCCACCCTTGGAATCGTCATGGCACTGGGTGCAACGGCCAAACACCGCCTTACCCGCCGCCACATCCGCACTGGCCAGCACGGTGCCCCAGTCGGGTGTCTGTTCGACAGCCGCAACCACAGGCCCGCCCGCAGCCGGGGCTTCCTCAACGCCTTCCACCACATAGCCGGGCTTTGCCGGAGGCTCTACGTGATAGATCATGTCGGTTACGATACCGACCACCATAACAAAGATCAGCGTGCCAAGGACGGCGCCGGCGATCTTGTTCCACTCCCAGGAATCCATAAGGTGCCCACCCGAAAATCGCGGCGACATTAGCCCTCTCGGGCGGTGCATTTCACGCGGCGAAGCGTCGCATAAGTCCTAGAAGCATTTAGCGGAAACCCGATGACCCCCTCTTTGAACCCGATCATTCTGATCCCCGCCCGCATGGGCTCGACCCGGCTTCCGGGCAAGCCTCTGGCGGAAATCGGCGGCCTTCCGATGATTGTGCGGGTCTGGCAGCAGGCCATGAAGGCGGGCCTCGGGCCGGTCATCGTGGCCGCCGGAGAGGCCGAAATTGTCGCGGCGGTCGCAGCCCATGGCGGGCAGTCTATCCTCACGGAACCGGACCTTGCCTCGGGCTCAGACCGCATCCATGCCGCTCTGCAACAATTGGATCCCGAATCCCGCCATCAGGTCGTGATCAATCTACAGGGCGATCTGCCGGCTTTGGCCCCCGACATGCTGCACAAAGTGCTGGCCGTGCTGGGCGATGGCGATCTGGCCACGCTGGCCGCCCGGATCACCGATCCCGCCGATCACAGCAATCCCCATGTCGTCAAACCCGTCATCGCCTGGGATGATGCCTCCCAAAGCGCGGGCAGGGCGCTCTATTTCACCCGCGCCGCCGCCCCCCATGGCGATGGCGAACGCTTTCACCATGTCGGGATCTATGCCTATCGCCGGGCGGCCCTGTCGCGCTTTGTCAGCCTGCCGCCCTCCGCACTGGAGCAGCGCGAAAAGCTCGAACAGTTGCGGGCGCTGGAAGCGGGCATGACCATACGTATTGGCCGCGTGGACACTGTGCCCCTCAGTGTCGATACTCCGGCCGATCTGGCCAAAGCACGCGCCCTTCTGGAGACACAATGAGCGGCACCTTGATCTCAAAAGCCAAACGTATCGCGTTTCAGGGCGAGCCGGGGGCCTATGCCAATCTGGCCGCGCGCGAGGCCCTGCCGCATGCGCTGGCTATCCCCAAACCCAGCTTTGACGATGCGATCGAGGCCGTGCGCAGCGGGGATTGCGATCTCTGCATTATCCCGGTGGAAAATTCGCTGCATGGCCGCATCGCCGATATTCATCAATTGCTCCCCGAAGCAGGCCTCTTCATCGTCGGCGAACATTTCCTGCGCATCCAGCATCAATTGCTGGGTGTGAAAGGCGCGCAATTAAGCGATGTGAAAACCGTGCTCAGTCAGGCGCCGGCGCTTGGCCAATGCCGCAAAATCATCCGCGACAATCACTGGACCGCGCAACATTGGCACGACACCGCCGGCAGCGCCCGCCACATTGCCGAACAGGGCGATAAATCCGTCGCCGCCATCGCCTCGGCTTTGGCGGGCCTGACCTATGGTCTCGATGTGCTGCAAGCCAATGTCGAGGATGAATCCCATAATATGACCCGCTTTCTCATCATGGCGCGCGAGCCCGATGATGCGATCTATAATGGCGGCAAGATCATCACGACCTTCATCTTCCGGGTGCGCAATGTCCCCGCCGCGCTCTATAAGGCGATGGGCGGTTTCGCCACCAATGGCGTCAATATCACCAAGCTGGAATCCTATCAGCTCGGCGGCTCCTTCAATGCCACGCAATTCTATGCCGATATTGAAGGCCATCCCGAAGAAAAGCTGGTGCGTCTGGCGCTGGAAGAATTACAATTCTTCACCAGCAAACTCACCGTGCTCGGTGTCTATGAGGCCCATCCCTTCCGGGATGATCTGGCGTAAGATTTTTTACGTCTTCAATCCGGGCTATTCTTCAACCAGGCCCATCCTTCAACCAAGCCCGCATCAGATGATGCGCAATGGCGATGGGTTTGGGCAGATGAATATCGGAAGGCACCGCGCCATCCAGTATCTCGGCCACTAGGCTGCGTGGCAACCAGCGCGCCTCGGCAATCTCAGTGGGGTCGATGGTCAGGTTGCGGCCCTTGGCCTGCGCCAGACAGCCGATCATCAGGGAGGATGGAAAGGGCCAGGGCTGGCTCATGAGATAGCGCACATCCCCCACCTCAATGCCGGTCTCTTCAAATAATTCGCGCCGCACCGCGTCTTCAATCGTTTCGCCCGGCTCCACAAATCCGGCCAGGGCCGAATACATGCCGCGCGGAAATTGCACCCCGCGCCCTACCAGGCAATGATCCTCATGCAGCGCCAGCATGATCACCACCGGATCGGTACGGGGAAAATGCTCCGCCGCGCAATGCCAGCAGACACGCTTATAACCGCCATCGGCCAACAGGCTGGGGCCGCCGCAGCGGGCGCAAAACTGATGGCGCATATGCCAGTCCAGCATGGATTTGGCCTGGGCCAATATTCCCGCATCCGGCAGCGGCAACATCATCGCCGCCGCCCGGGCTTCGACAAATTGCCCAAGCCCCGCCAAAGGCCCGATCATGGTCGGGTCCGCCGCCGCGCTGATATCCAGCGCAAACAAAGCGCGCCCCTTTTCCAGCCCCAGAAATACCAAAGCCGCATCCGGTGCCGCCAGATTCTCCGCCAGCCCGGGCCGCAACAGGCCAAGTTCAGGCGTGTCTTCCGTCCCGGTCAGAAAAACCTGCAAGTTCCAGAAAGGCAGAATGAAAGAATTCGGGTCCCGCCGCGCCGCCGCCAACCATTGCGCATCGCCACGTTTCTCAGCCGCCCGGTTCAGCGGATTTCCAGTAAATGGGATCATCCCCAAACCAAACGCCATCACAGCCCGCCACGCAAGATTCCTCTGCCATTCATGGCGGAGGGGCTCTTTAAAGCCGCCGGGAGTTCGGTGGTGGACGTGACAGTCGCCAACCCGGTCAGGTCCGGAAGGGTCCGTGTCTCTTGCCAAGCGCGCGGCAGCGCGATTGCGGCGCGGACGCCGCAACATTTCCTTCCAGATTCCTCTCCCATTCTTAGCCGAAGGCTCCTATAAAGCGGCCGGGAGTTCGGTGGTGGACGTGACAGTCGCCAACCCGGTCAGGTCCGGAAGGAAGCAGCCGCAACGAATTCGTCTCGGGTCGCTGCCGGGCTCTCACTATTTTACTTGGCCTATTTGGCCCCAAACCTTTCCACAAAATAAGTAGAAAAGCGGGCGACCGCAGGCCAAAGGGCTTGCTATAGTCACGCCATGGACAATAGCGATCATTCTCTGATGCCCGGGCTCGATCTTCCCGAGGCCCCGGCCAATCAGCCCTATCGGGTGCTGGCGCGTAGATATCGCCCCTCCGACTTCAACGGATTGATCGGTCAGGACGCGCTGGTCAAAACCCTGTCCAATGCTTTCGCGACGGGCCGCATCGCCCATGCCTTCATGCTCACCGGCGTCCGCGGCGTCGGCAAAACCACCACGGCCCGCATCATCGCCCGCGCCCTGAATTGCATCGGGGCCGATGGCAGCAGCAAAAGCCCCACGATCCAGCCCTGCGGCCAGTGCGATCCTTGCATCGCCATCGCCGAATCCCGCCATGTCGATGTGCAGGAAATGGACGCGGCCTCCCGCACCGGTATCGACGACATCCGCGAAATCATTGAAGGCGTGCGCTATGCGCCGGCCAGCGCCCGCTACAAAGTCTATATTATCGACGAAGTGCATATGCTCTCGAAACAGGCCTTTAACGGCCTGCTGAAAACGCTCGAAGAGCCGCCGCCGCATGTCAAATTCATCTTCGCGACCACCGAAATCCGCAAAGTCCCGGTCACGGTCCTGTCCCGCTGCCAACGTTTCGATCTGCGCCGCATAGAAAGCGCCGAATTGGCCGCCCATCTGCGCAATATCGCCAATCAGGAACAGGTCCAGATCGCGGACAACGCCCTCGCCTTGATCGCTCGCGCCGCCGAAGGCTCGGTGCGTGACAGCCTCTCCTTGCTGGATCAGGCCATCGCCCATGAAGACGGGTTGATCGAAGCCGATACGGTGCGCGCCATGCTGGGACTGGCCGATCGCGGCCGGGTCCTCGACCTGTTTGAAAAAGTCCTCGGCGGCAAAATCGCCGAAGGCCTCACCGATCTGCGCGATCTCTATGATCGCGGTGCCGATCCGCTGGCGATCCTGCAAGACCTGCTGGAAACCACCCATTTCCTGACACGGCTGAAGGTCGCCCCCGCCGCCGAAGGCTTTTTCGATGGCGGCAGCGCCGAAGCCAAACGCGCCGCCGATCTCGCAGCCCATCTGGCGGTCCCCACTTTAACGCGTGCCTGGCAGATGCTGCTCAAAGGCCTGCTGGAAGTGCGCGACGCCACCCGCCCCATCGCCGCAGCCGAAATGGCGCTGATCCGCCTGTCTTATGCCGCCGATCTCCCCCCCA
>CAZOJG010000027.1:0-25140 GCA_964580115.1 uncultured Rhizobium sp. | reverse complement strand
GAGCAGCTTTTGCATCTGGTTTTTGGTGGGGAACTTACCTCCAGTGACGGAATCACCTTTCGAGATCTCGATAGGCTCGACATTGTGGGCATCTATCCCGACTATGAGGCTGCACTTCATGCCTGGCGCGGGGCCGCGCAGCGGACTGTAGACAATGCCCATATGCGGTATTTTGTCGTTCATATTCATAAACTTATGGAGCCAGGCAAGAAATAGCGCGGGACGCTCGCGCCGCTTGCAGGAGCCGTGCTACATCCCCCGCCAATGAAGGCTGGGCAAGATTCCCCTGTTGAGGTGCAAGCTGTGCAGCTTGCCGATGCGTCTGTGGATGTAGCGTCCATGGGCAATGGAACCATTATCAGCCGATTGGCGCGGGTTTATTTGCGCCGCCAATGGCCCACCTTGCTGGTGGCGGTTTTTTGCATGGTGCTGACCGCAGGTATGACGGCGGCGCTGGCTTATCTGCTGGACCCGGCGATCAAGCTGCTTTTCCTCGATAAGCAGGGCGACATGCTGTTGCTGGTGCCGCTGGCGGTGTTTGCCGTGATGGTTATCCGGGCGGTGACGACGTTTGTGCAGCAGGCGCTGATTGACAGTGTGGGCGAGCGGGCGGTGGCGCAGGTGCAGCGCGATTTGTTTAGCGGGCTGGTCAAAAGCGATCTGGCGACGCTGAATGCGGTGCATTCCGGGCAGTTCGTTTCCAACTTTATCTATGACGCGACATTGATGCGCGAAGCGATTGTGCGCGGCATTGCCGGTCTGGGTTTGGAGACGCTGTCGCTGATCGCGCTTGCGGGGGTGATGGTCTATCAGAATTGGCGGCTGGCGCTGATTTCGATTGTGGTGCTGCCGGGCGTGGCCTGGGTGACGCAGCAGATCGGGTCGTCGTTACGCAAATCCGCATCGCGCGGGATGGCGGAGACGGCGGAGCTTTCGACGGCGCTTTCAGAGGCGCTGGATGGCAAGCGTATCGTCAAGGCCTATGGTCTGGAAGACCATGTCACGCAGCGGGCGCAAACGCGTATCGGGATGCGCCTTCGCTATTTGCTGCGCGTGGCGCGGACGCGGGCGGCGGCGGTGCCTTCCAGCGATCTGTTTGCCGGCGCGGTGATTGCGGGGACGATTTATTTCGCGGGCTATCAGGCCATGCGGGGCGAAATCGGGATCAATCATTTTGCATCCTTTCTGGCGGCGATGCTGCTGGCTTTGCAGCCGGTGCGAAATTTGACCCAGCTATGGGCGATTGCGTCTTCGGGTATTTCCGCAGCGGAGCGGATTTTCGGGATCATTGATCGCAAGCCAAATATTGTGGACCACGCCGCGGCCAAAGTTTTGGTGGCGCGCGGCGGCGCTGTGCGGTTTGAGGGCGTGGGCTTTTCCTATGGCGGCAATACGGAAGTCGCGGCCTTGCAGGACATCACGCTGGAGGCACAAGCCGGCTCCAAGATTGCGCTGGTGGGGCCATCGGGGGCGGGTAAATCCACCGTGTTTAATTTGCTGTTGCGATTTTACGACGCCGAGAGCGGGCGGATTGAGATTGACGGGCAGGATATTGCGCGTGTGACATTGCAATCGCTGCGCGCATCCATTGCGCTGGTGACGCAGGAGCCGGTTCTGTTTGACGAGAGCGTGGCCGATAATATTGCGCTGGGACGAAATGGTGCCAGCCGGGCCGAGATTGAAGCGGCGGCGAAAGCGGCAGCGGCGCATGAATTTATCCTGCACTTACCGCAAGGCTATGACACGCGCGTGGGCGAAGGTGGATTGCGGCTCTCGGGCGGGCAGCGCCAGCGCATTGCCATAGCGCGGGCGATGTTGCGCAATGCACCGATCCTTTTGCTGGATGAGGCGACATCGGCTTTGGACAGCGAGAGCGAGCGGCAGGTGCAGGATGCTTTGCGCACATTGATGGCGGGGCGCACCACGATTGTGATCGCGCATCGGTTGAGCACGGTGGTCGATGCGGACTCTATCTATGTTCTGGATAAGGGGCGGGTTGTCGAACAGGGTAATCACGCGGCGCTTTTGGCCAAGGGCGGCTTATATGCCCGTCTGTATCAGCATAATCTTGATGACAGCGAAGCGGTGCAATGAAGTTCGGGTTGGATCGTTTTGGTTTGCCTTTGTATCGGGGCGCGACATGGCTGGCATCGCCCTTGGCGGGCGGCGCGTTGCGGCATCGTTTGCGCAAGGGCAAGGAAGACAAAGCGCGACTGGGTGAACGACTGGGCCATGCCGGCAAGGCGCGGCCTGAGGGCAGGCTGATCTGGATCCATGGGGCGAGTGTGGGGGAGACATTGGCTGCCCTGCCCTTATTGGATGTTTTATTGACGCCGGGGCGACATGCGCTTGTGACGAGCGGTACAGTGACATCGGCACAGATTATGGCGGAGCGTTTGCCGGAACGGGCGACACATCAATTCATTCCCGTGGACACGCCGCTGGCGGTGAAGCGCTTTTTGGATCATTGGAAACCGGATGTCGGGCTGTTTATCGACTCGGATCTATGGCCTAATTTATTGATGCAGGCGCGGCAGCGGATGCCGCTGGCTTTGGTCAATGCCAGAATGTCGGCGAAGTCTGCCGGGAACTGGGCCCGCGTGCCAGCCATGGCGCGGGATATATTATCCAGCTTTCAAGGGGTTCTGGCGCTGGACCCGGAAATTGCGGGGCGCTTTACGGCTCTAGGTGCAAAGCAGGTGGTGGTGAGCGGGAGTTTGAAAGCGGATGCGCCGCCTTTGCCCGCAGACAATATCAAGCTGGCGCAATTGAAAGAGGCCGTGAAGGGACGGCCTGTTTTTCTGGCCTCCAGCACCCATCCCGGTGAGGATGAGACCTTATTGCCAGCGCATGATCAGTTGCGGCGGAAGCGGCCTGATCTATTGACCATCATCGTGCCGCGTCACCCGGACCGGGGGGGCGAGATCGCCATGTTGTGCGGGACGCGTAAAGTGGTGCGCCGCTCCACCGGGCTTTTGCCGGATGCGCAGACGGCCATCTATGTGGCCGATACGATGGGCGAGCTGGGGCTGTTTTACCGGCTGGCGAAGATTGCCTTTATGGGGGGGAGCCTGATCACCCATGGCGGGCAGAATCCGCTGGAACCAGCGCGGCTGGAATGCGCGGTGATGGCGGGGCCGCATACCGAGAATTTTACGGCTGCCTATGATGCGATTTTCAAGGCGCAGGGGGCTGGGCGGGTGGCCACGAGTTTGGATATCGCCAGTCTGGTGGATACGGTGCTAAGCGACCCGGAATTGGCGCAGCGGATGGCCGATGGCGCTGCCGAAGGCGCGGCGATGCTGGGCGGCGCTGTGGCGATGACGGCGGGCTTTGTGGAAGACATATTGGGTAAACATGCGCACACCTAAATTCTGGACTCGCCGTACGGGAACATCGCGCCTTATCGCGGATGTTTTGACGCCACTTGGCTGGGTCTATGGCCGGGTGACGGCGTGGCGGGCGGCACAGAACTGGACCTATCGGGCGCGGGCGCGTGTTATCTGCGTGGGTAATCTGACCGTTGGCGGCAATGGCAAGACGCCCGTGGCGATTGCTGTGGCCGATATGGTGGCCAAGCGCGGGGTGCAACCTTTCTTTTTATCGCGCGGCTATGGCGGCAAGCAGGCCGGGCCGGTGCAGGTGGATCAGCGGGTGCATACGGCGAAGGATATTGGCGATGAGCCCTTATTGCTGGCCCAATATGCGCCCTGTGTGGTGGCGCGTGACAAAGCCTTTGGCGCGGAATTCGCGGATCGTCATGGCGCGGATGTGATTGTGATGGATGATGGCCATCAGAACCCGGTGTTGCGCAAACATTTATCGGTTGTCGTGGTGGATGCGCAGACCGGATTTGGCAATCGCAAAATTGTGCCTGCGGGGCCTTTGCGGGAGCCGGTTCTGGGCGGCTTGCGACGCGCCCATGCGGTGATATTGGTGGGGGAGGGATCGCCCCGTCTATATGGTTTTCGCGGTCAGATTTTCCGCGTGCGTTTGCAGCCGCATATTGACCCCGATTTGAAAGTGACGCCGCTGCTGGCCTTTGCGGGTATTGGGCATCCGCGTAAATTCATGCAGTCATTGCGGGACCAGGGACTGGATGTGAAGGCGCTGAAAGGCTTTCCTGATCATCATCGCTATTCTTCGCAGCAGATTGCCCGTTTGCATGCCAAGGCGAAGTCCATCGGCGCGCGGCTGGTGACGACGGAAAAAGATTATGTCCGTCTGCCGCCGAAATTGCGCAAGGGCATTTCTTTTGTGCCGATCCGGGCGGCGTTTGATGATCCTGAGGGATTTGAGGCACTGCTTGATCGGCAGGCCATCCCCAAGCGAAGCCAGTAAGTTGGATGCGCACGAAGACCCAAAGTCAGACTCTGCGTTTTTCCCAGCGTTTGCGCTATGGCGCGGAGGCTGCGGGATTCTTTTTTCTGATGGGGATATTCAAAATGCTGGGGCTGGATGGGGCCTCGGCATTGGGCGGATTTCTGGGGCGGCAGGTTTTATATCGCACGCCGATGAGCGAACGGGCGCGGGAGAATTTACGCGCGGCCTATCCTGAAAAATCAGCCGAGGAAATTGAGCAGATTGTCCGGGCCATGTGGGACAATCTGGGGCGGACGGTTGGGGAATATCCGCATCTGCATAAAATTTCGATGCTGGGGGACAAGCCGCGTATCGAGGTTGTGCATGTGGAGCGGGCCGATGCGGCGATGGCGGCAGGGAAAGGGGTTTTGTTTTTCTCGGGCCATTTCGCCAATTGGGAAGTCTTGGCCCCCGCGGCGACGCAGCAGGGCTATGATGGCGGGGCTGTTTATCGGCCAGTGAATAATCCTTTTGTGGATCGATGGATTGTGAGCCAGCGCCTTAAGGCCGGAACCAAAGAAATGATCAGCAAGGGAGCGCAAGGGACCCGGCGGATATTTACGCTGTTGCGCCGGGGCAAAGCGATTTTCCTTCTGGCGGATCAGAAGACGAATGAGGGTATTCCATCGCCTTTTTTTGGTTTGGATGCGATGACCACGCCTGCGCCTGCGGGGCTTGTATTGCGACTGGGGGCATCCATGGTTGCCATATCGAATGAACGTGTGGGCGGGGCGTATTTCCGCATGCATGTTTATGAGCCGCTGCAATTTGTGCCAAGCAGCGATATGGATAGCGATGTGCAGGCGCTGACCGATATGATGAATGCGACTTTGGAAAAGGCCGTGCGGTTGAACCCGGCGCAATGGCTATGGATTCATCGCCGCTGGCCCGGCGCGAAAGATCAGATGACCGGGCGGCGCAGCCGCTTGTCGCAGCCAGAGACGAATAGCGGGACGAATAGCTAGACGGTCAGCGAGGCGTAACGGCGCGCATTGGATCAAGCGGCATGGTGAGCCAGTTCATGCGCCAGCACAGATGCGGACCTGTGGCGCGGCCTGTTTGGCCCACGGCGCCTAGGACATCCCCTTGTTGCACGATCTGGCCGGTTTGCACATCGATGCGGCTTTGATGGAGATAGGTCGTGCTGACGCCCTGTCCGTGATCCAGCACCGTGATCCCGCCATCGAAATAATAATCCGCTTCGGCCAGCACCACACGGCCATGGGCAGGGGCTAGAATGGGCGTGCCTTCGGGCGCGGCTATATCGACGCCGAAATGCGGTTGGCGTTCTTCGCCATTCAGGATACGGCGGCTGCCATAGGTGCCGGTGATGATGCCCTGCACCGGCTGCATGAATTGATCGCGATACCAGATATTTTCAGTTTGTACTTTGCGTGTCGCGGCGATTTTGGCTTTTTCACTTTGGATGCGCGGCCATTGATCTTCGGGTGGTGATACGAATTTTGCTGGCAGGCCGCTGATGGGTTGGCGCGCATATAGGCGCTGATCGGGCGTGATGGTTTGGGTTTCGGTGATACCATTCATCTGCACGGTGAGGCTGAGCGGCGTTTGGCGGTCATGCGCGATGCCGAAGGTGAAATAGCCTTCGGGTGATATGGACAGGGCTGCGCCATCCAGCGTGATATGCGGTGACGATGCGTCTGGTGGCAGACGACCTAATATGAGGCTGCCTTGCTCAAACGAACCGGCAAGTTCTGCAGGGCGGAATTTTGCGCTGGCGCATCTGGGAAGCGCCGTGAGGGCCAAGAGGGAGACCAGGAAAGAGCGCCGGGCGAGGATCATGCCGGGCTTATTTGGGGATCATCTTTTTTTCAAGAAAGCGCGCATGGGCGATATGCGGTGATGCATAGGCTTCCTGCAGATCGACGCTCCAATAGCGCAGAGCATCGAGCGGGATTTGCACGCCGCTGATGGCGCAAAGCACATAGCTGCCCTGACGCAGGATTTGATATTCCCCGTCAAGATATTCCACCATGGCCTGACCTTCAGGCGTGTAGTCGCGATCCAGTTTGTTCATGGGCCTTTTTACGACAGAACGGGGCGCTGCGCCAAGCCGTGTTAGAGCAGGGTTCCCTGTTTTGGGGAGGCGGCGGTTTGGATTTTGCTTTTGGAGCTACTTTTACCTTCGGCAATGACATTGCGTGCGCCGTCGGCAAAGGTCAGTTCCAGCTTTTCGCCGCTTTTGACCGCTGCAGCATTGCGTTTGATTTGGCCATCTTCGCCCCGGACCAGCGCGAAGCCGCGTGACAGCACGGCTTTATAGCTGACGCTTTCAAGGATGCGGGTCATGGCATCCAGTCTTTTGCGGGCGGCGTGTACATGGCCCTTATGCGCCTGCTGCAAGGCGTTCTGTGCGGATTGCGTTTGGCGCAGGCTTATCTGGATATGCCGGCGGATCGGCGCGGGGCGGAGCAGCGAGGCGGTTTCCAATAGCTGGCTGCGATGGGCCTGCAGATTGCGCCGCAGGGCATGGCCCAGCCTTTCGCTGATGACATCGAAACGTTGGCGCGGTTGGGCGAAGAGTTGATCGCTACGCGGCAGGATACGGGCCAGATGGGTGAGATGCTGACGCCGTTCGCTCATGGCGCGGTTGAGGGCGCGCTGGCGGCGGCGCTCGAAATCCTGAATCTGGGAGAGCAGATCGGCTCGTACCGGGACCGCCATTTCGGCGGCGGCTGTGGGGGTGGGGGCGCGGCGGTCGGAGACGAAATCGATCAGGGTTGTGTCGGTTTCGTGGCCCACCGCAGAAATCAGGGGGATTTTACTTTCGGCCACGGCGCGCACCACCGCTTCTTCATTGAAGGCCATCAGGTCTTCGATCGAGCCGCCGCCACGGGCGACGATCAGGAGGTCGGGTGTGGGTAGACCGGAGCTAGTGGGCAATGCATTGAAGCCACGAATGGCGGCGGCGACCTCGGCGGCGGCACGATCTCCCTGGACCGCCACGGGCCAGAGCAACACCCGGCGGGGGAAGCGGTCATTCAGGCGGTGCATGATGTCCCGGATCACGGCGCCGGTGGGGGATGTGATGATGCCGATGACCGTGGGCAGATAGGGCAGCGGTTTTTTGCGGGCTGGTTCAAACAGCCCTTCGGCGGCAAGTTTTTTCTTGCGTTCCTCAAGCAGAGCCATGAGCGCGCCAAGGCCCGCGAGTTCCACATTATCCACAATGATCTGATAGCGGGAGGAGCCGGGATAGGTGGACAGGCGGCCCGTGCAGACGACTTCGGCCCCCTGTTCCGGGCGCATTTTCAGCTTTTGGGCCTGACCACGCCAGATCACAGCATTGAGGACGGCCTTATCGTCCTTCAGGTCGAAATAGATATGGCCCGACGAATGGACTTTGAGGCCGCTGATTTCGCCCCGGACACGGACAAAGCCAAAGGCGTCCTCGACGGTGCGTTTAACGGCGCCTGCGATCTCGCTGACGCTGAATTCTGGTAGATTGCTGCGAAGTTCGGCCATGATTCACAGATGATACAGGATGTGAACTTGAATTCAGACCCCGCTTTTGGGATGGCTTGGACATGAATGTACTTCTGATCGGATCCGGCGGGCGTGAACATGCTTTGGCATGGGCGCTGGCCAAAAGCCCCCTGCTCTCTCGGCTTTATTGCGCGCCGGGTAATGCCGGCATCAAAGCTGTGGCCGAATGCGTGCCCATTGGGGCGATGGAATTTGACCGGCTGATTGCCTTTGCCAAGGAAAAGCAGATTGGCTTTGTGGTGATTGGGCCGGAGCAGCCGCTGGTGGGCGGGCTGTGGGACAAATTGGCGGAAGCCGGGATCAAGGCCATGGGGCCGAGCGCGGCCGGGGCGGTTCTGGAAGGCTCGAAGGGCTATGTGAAAGACCTTTGTGCGGAATTCGGGATTCCGACGGCGGCTTATCAGCGGTTCCGCGCGCCGGGACCAGCCAAACTGTTTGCCGCGACTTTGGGTTTGCCGGTTGTGATCAAGGCCGATGGTCTGGCGGCGGGGAAAGGGGTTTTGATCCCTGAGACCCGCGAAGATTGTGACCGGGCCATTGAATCCATGTTCGAGGGCGAATTTGGCGATGCCGGGGCGGAGATTGTTGTCGAAGAATTTATGGAAGGCGAAGAGGCCAGTTTCTTTGCCTTGAGCGATGGAGAGACCGTGATCCCGCTTGCCGGGGCACAGGATCACAAGCGCGTTTATGATGGTGATAAGGGGCCCAATACGGGTGGGATGGGGGCTTATTCGCCTGCGCCGGTTCTGACGCCGGAGATGATTGAACTGACGATGTCGCGCATCATCAACCCCACTGTGGCGGCGATGAAGGCGCGTGGCACACCTTATATGGGGGTGTTGTTTGCCGGGCTGATGATCACCGGTGAGGGGCCGAAGCTGATTGAATATAATTGCCGGTTTGGTGACCCGGAGACGCAAGTTCTGATGTTGCGTTTGCAATCGGACCTGCTGGCCATGTTGATGGCGGCGGAAGATAAGCGGTTGGACCAGCTGTCACCACAATGGCATGAGGATGCGGCGCTGACTGTTGTGATGGCGGCGAATGGCTATCCCGGCGCCTATGACAAAGGCAGTGAAATTAGAGGGCTGGATGAGGCGGCCTCCGTTGCGCAGGTTCAGATTTTTCATGCGGGCACTGAGGCGCAGGGCGGAAAAGTTCTGGCCACGGGAGGACGCGTTCTGAATGTGAGCGCCCTTGGCAGCACGGTGGGCGAAGCGCAGGCGCGGGCTTATGGCGCCATTGCGCAGATTGACTGGCCAGGGGGATTCTGCCGCAAGGATATTGGCTGGCGGGCCGTGGCGCGGGAACGCGCGTAATATTCATCTGCATAAGGATTATATCAGGCGCGAGATCACTTGCTCCCTCGCGCTGTTGCCGTTTTGCTGAATCGAGAAATTTGTCGCATTTCCGGTAATGCTGATTCACTTAGCATGCCAATGTTTTAGTCAGTAACGATCGGGCCAGCGCTGGATATGGTTTGGCCGCGCGCCCATGCCTGATCAGATGACAAATTGGAATATGTGCGAATTCAATTGCTTCGCCAGAGGTTCGAGTTTTGGCGGTTAGGGTATGGTGTAATGCGAAGATACGGAATCTGCACTTAAGGATTAACAGGCCTTAACTTTGATTCTTTGGGCACACGTAATTCGCGAAAGTGTTGCTTAATAAGGTTGCCCTATCCTCCCCGCCACATCATGGCATGGTCGGGGCAATTGAAATGGGTGCATCTATGGGGCTGACGAAATCGCCCCCAGCCTTGAAAGATACAGAAACGGATCTTGTGCGCCGTGAGCGGGCTCGCTTTGCCCTGGCGGAACGTGTCGCGAATTTTGGCTATTGGCGGTATGAAATCGCCACCCAGAAATCCATGTGGTCGCCCGGTATGTATGCTTTGCTGGGGACCGATCCGAATGTGCAGACGCCGAGCAATAGCTGGTTGCTGGATCAGATTTCGGATGACGATCGTTTAAAAGTGCAAGCCGTTTTGCAAGACGCGGTGATCAAAAAGTCTGGCTTTCATTATCGCACACAGTCCAAATCCGATGCGGCGGCGCGGGTTGTGGATACGCATGGTGAAGTTGAGCTGAATGATCATGGTGATGTGGTTGCCATTTTAGGCGTCTGCCATGATGTGAGCAAAGAAATTGAAGCCGAACGTAACCGGGCTTTGGCGGAACATCGTTATCGGTTGATGGCGGAAGAAGCGTCGGACGGGATTTTGCTTTATGCCCCGGGCGGGCGGATTATTTTTACCTCTAGCGCGCTTGAGCGTATTACCGGGCGTAGTAGCGATGAAATTGAAGAAGCGAAGTTTCTGCGCTTTGTGCATCCAGGTGATATTGAAGAAGCGCTTAAAGTGCGTACCCGGCCACCACGCGATCAGACGCTGACGGCCTGTTATCGCCTGCTGCATCGCGACGGCCATTATGTCTGGCTGGAGGTGACAACGCGCGGGGCTTATGACGAGGTAACAGGCGAATATCTCAACACGATTGCTGTGGTGCGCGATATTAGTCAGCGCAAGTTACAGGAATTGGAGATGAAAGCGGCGCGCGAACATGCCGAAGCGGCCAATCGGGCAAAGTCGGCATTTCTGGCCAATATGAGCCATGAATTGCGCACCCCGCTCAATGCGATCATTGGCTTTACCGATATTATGCGCCACGAAATGTTCGGCGCATTGGGCCATGCGCGTTACCGGGAATATGCTTCGCTGATTTTTGATTCAGGGCAATTGCTGCTGGATTTGATTTCGGACGTGCTGGACATGGCCAAGATCGAAGCCGGTAAAATGAAATTGATGCATGAGCCGGTGGATTTAAAACCCACGATTGATGAATGTGTCCGGCTGGTTCAGGGTCGCGCCATTGCCAATAATATTGATGTTAAACTGGTGATGGATCACACCATCAGCGTGGAAGCGGATCGCCGGGCGTTGAAGCAGATATTACTTAATCTGTTATCCAACGCTGTCAAATTTTCAATGCGCGGCGGACATGTGCGTGTTTCGGCCGAGGAAAAGGGCGATCGGGCGTGCATTCTGGTGCAGGATGACGGCATCGGGATTTCCAAAGAACATCTGCCGCGTTTGGGCCGTGCCTTTGTGCAGGTTTGTGATGATCCGATGCTGGCGAAAGCCGGGAGTGGGTTGGGGCTGGCTTTGGTGCGCGCCCTGCTCGACGAACATCATGGCTCGATGACCATTCATAGCGAGCAAGGGGTCGGCACGCAGGTGTTAATTGAATTGCCCTTGCGCCAACCCCTATCGGACGAATTGAAACCTGTATTAGCCCTTTAATCTTTCCAGCAGAGCCGGGCGCATGTCATTTAAGGCCTGCGCCATATGAGGATCCTGCTCTATTGCGGAAAGGTAGCGCCCCAAACGATCAGGCAATAAGGTTTTTGCGCCTAGTATAGGGGCAAAAATTTCGATCAAGGCCGCAACCGGTGCAAAAGTGCAATCGGCCAATGTGAGACGGTTTTGCACCGCATAGACCGGACCTTCTATGAGAGGTTCGATATGGGCCAGAGCCACTGAGAGCGCAGCGATATTGCGATCCAGCTTTTCCTGATCCCGCGTGGCGGGATTGAGTTGACCAAAAATTTGCCCCAGCGGCGCGAACACATAGATGTCGGTGTAGCGCGAAATCAGGCGGGTTTTGGCGCGGGCTTGCGGATCGGCGGGGCGCAGCGTTGGCGCAGGGAAACGATCTTCCAGATATTCGCAGATCGTTTCGGATTCCGGCAGCACGAATTTTCCATGTGTTGGATCATCGACCACCAGACACGGAATTTTACCCAGCGGATTAATGGCCAGATAGTCCGGGGATTTTAAACCGCCCGGCGGCGCGGCGAGTTCGAGCTTGATACCTTTGGCGGCGGCGAGAATGCGCACCCGCGCCGCAAAGGGGGAGAGTGTGCTGTGATAAAGTGTCAGGCTCACTTGCGCGCTTCCATATATTTGCCGAATTCGAGACGGGCGATGGCGCGCTTATGCACCTCATCCGGGCCATCGAGGATACGCATGGCGCGCTGGGTGGCATACATGCGGGCAAGGCCCGGATCGCTGGTCACCCCTGCCCCGCCCCATGCCTGAATCGCATCGTCGATGACTTTCAGCACCATTTTAGGGGCGGCGACTTTGATCATGGCAATTTCGGCGCGGGCGCCCTTATTACCGACCTTATCCATCATGTCGGCGGCTTTCAGGGTGAGCAGGCGGCACATGTCGATTTCAATACGGGCTTCGGCGATGCGCTGTTCCCAGATCGATTGTTGCGAGATTTTTTTGCCGAAAGCCTCACGCGAGAGAAGCCGGCGGCACATCGATTCCAGTGCTTTTTCGGCAGCGCCGATGGTGCGCATGCAGTGATGGATACGGCCCGGCCCCAGACGCCCCTGAGCGACCTCGAAGCCGCGGCCTTCGCCCAGCAGGATATTTTCCACCGGGACTTTCACATCCTTGAAGAGAACTTCGCCATGGCCGCGCGGCGCATCGTCAAATCCGAAGACCGGCAGGAAGCGCTTGATGGTAATGCCGGGAGAATCCAGCGGCACGATGATCTGGCTTTGCTGGCGATGGCGTTCGGCGGAAGGATCGGTTTTGCCCAGCATGATGCCGAACTTGCAGCGCGGATCGGCGATCCCGGAAGTCCACCATTTATGGCCGTTGATGACGTAATAATCGCCCTGACGTTCGATGCGGGTTTGAATATTGGTGGCGTCGGATGAGGCGACCTGCGGTTCGGTCATCATGAAGCAGGAGCGGTCTTGGCCTTCTAGCAGCGGCTTCAGATATTTTTCTTTTTGGGCTTCGGTGCCATAGCGCACCAGAACTTCCATATTGCCGGTGTCTGGAGCGGAGCAGTTGAAGATTTCCGACGCGAATTCCAGATGGCCCATGATTTCGGCCAATGGTGAATATTCGAGATTGGTCAGGCCCGCGCCATATTCGCTTTCATTCAGGAACAGGTTCCACAGGCCTTCGGCTTTGGCTTTGGCCTTTAGCTCCTGAACGATGGGGACCACGACCCAGGGGTGGCCGGACTTGCGGGCTTCGTCCATATAGGCGTGATAGGTGGCTTCGGCTGGATAGACATATTTATCCATAAAAGCCTGAACGCGCGCCATCAGCTCTTTTTGCTTGGGCGAATATTCAAAATCCATCTATTTCTCCCGGGAATTTCTTATTGGTCCCAGCATAGCCCATTCTTCACGATTACAAGTTTGCCACCTTTAAAAGAGGGGGGTTTGACAGATATGTGGTCCGCGCGGCAACAAGCTAGGCATGTTGATCTGGATTGGCGTGATTCTCATTTTTGGCGGCTTGCTTTGTCTGACGATTGATCGCCGGGCGGTGCATTTTATTTATGATGCCGTGCCCGGTTCGCTGCACCGCCTGCTGAACCGGATTACCCACGGGGCCAAGGCCGCCCATTGGATTGCGGCGGCGGCAGTGACCTATGGCGCGGCGCATTTATGGCTGGAGCGGCAGGACGGGCCGGGATGGGTTTTGCTGGCGCAGAACTATGCCTGGGCCTTTCTGGTGGCGATAGCCGGAGCCAGTGCGGTGTTGCACACGCTGAAATTGTTTTTGGGGCGGCGGCGGCCACGCGATGAGATTGAGATGAATCTCTATGCTTTCATGCCCCTGTCCTTTGACCTGCAGCATAATTCCTTTCCCTCGGGCCATGCGCTGACTATTTTCTGTGTCGCCACGATTGCCAGTGCGGCCTTTCCGGCGCTGACTGTTTTATGGTTCGCAGGCGCGGTGGTTTTGGCCTTTACGCGGGCGCTTCTGACGGCGCATTTTGTGAGCGATGTTTTGATCGGTGCAGGGATCGGGTTGATAGCTGGACGCGTTGCCTTGGTTTATCTTCATCCGGAACTGACCCCGGGCTGGTTCTAAGCGATTGGGAGTTTGGCATGGAATGGCTTTGGGACATTAATATCTGGACGAGTTTTCTGACCCTGACGATTTTGGAAATCGTTCTGGGGATCGACAATATTGTGTTCCTGTCCATTGCATCCAACCGATTGCCGCCGCATCAGCGGCGCAAGGCGCGGCAGATCGGCTTGGGGATGGCGCTGTTGATGCGTGTGGCGCTGCTGTTTTCCATTGCTTTTATCATTCATCTTTCGACCCCGGTGATCAGCCTGTTCGGGGTGGATTTTTCATGGCGCGATCTGGTGTTTGCGGCGGGTGGTTTGTTCCTGCTCACCAAAGGAACGCGCGAAATTCATAATCTGGTCGAAGGCACGCATGAGCAGAATGAAAACCAAAAGGTCTTTTCGAACTTTTTAAGCGTGATCGCGCAGATTGCGGTGTTTGATCTTGTGTTCTCGATCGACTCTGTGATCACGGCGGTGGGTATGGCCGAGCATGTGCCGGTGATGATTGCGGCGGTTGTGATTGCCATTCTGGTGATGCTGGTTGCGGCTGAGCCGGTTTCGGAATTCGTCAATAAATATCCGACCGTGAAAATGCTGGCGCTGAGCTTTCTTTTGCTGATCGGCATGACCTTGATTGCCGATGCGCTGCATTTCCATATTCCGCGCGGTTATTTGTATTTCGCGGTGGCGTTCTCGATCTTGGTGGAAGTGTTGAACCAGCTGGTGATCCGGCGGAAGAACCGCGCGCGGGGTTAGCGGCGGGCGCGGAAAAACGACTTTAGGAGTTCGCCGGCGGCGGCTGGGTCTCCCCCCCGTTCTATGGTCGGGCGGTGGTGGCAGGTGGGTTGGGTGAAGAATTTCGGGCCGTGGAGGATGGCTCCGCCCTTGGGGTCTTCGGCTGCGAAGACCACTTGCTCGACCCGGGCCAGGCTGATGGCCCCGGCGCACATGGCGCAGGGTTCCAGCGTGACATAGAGGGTGCTGCCCAGCAGCCTTTCATTGCCCAAGGCGGCCCCTGCGGCCCGGAGGGCTAGGATTTCGGCATGGGCTGTGGGATCGCGCAGTTCGATGACGCGGTTGCCGGTCTGGGCCAGAATGGTGCCATCCGAGCCTTTGAGAACGGCCCCGACGGGGACTTCGCCGCGCGCTGCGGCGGCTTCGGCTTGCTGCATGGCTATCGCCATATAGTCGCTATGGGGCATGTCGGCTTGCCAGGGCTGGGTGTCGGGGATAGGCGATAGCGCGAAGTTTGCCGGAAGGCCAATCGTGCAGGAACAGCCATCAGAGGGCGAGCGGATTGCCAAGCGAATCGCGCGGGCGGGGATTTGCTCGCGCCGGGATGCGGAGAAGCTGATCGAGGCCGGGCGGGTGAGCCTGGACGGGGTGGTTGTGACCACGCCCGCGACCAAGGTGGGGCCGGACCAGCTTGTGATGGTGGATGGCGTTGCTCTGGACGAGCCGGAGGCGACGCGGCTTTGGCGCTATCACAAAACGGCTGGTCTGGTGACCAGCCATCGTGACCCGCAGGGGCGGCCCGTTGTGTTTGATCATCTGCCGCCGCATCTGCCGCGCGTGGTTTCTATCGGGCGGCTGGATATTAATTCCGAAGGGTTGTTGCTGCTGACCAATGATGGAGCGTTGGCGCGCAAGCTGGAATTGCCGGCGGCGGGTTGGGCGCGCAAATATCGGGTGCGTTTGTTCGGCAAGGCGCAGCCGCGCGATCTTGATCGGATTCGTCAGGGTGTGACGATTGACGGTGTGCGCTATGCGCCGGCCGAGGTGGAATTGGAGCGCGTGCGCGGGCTTTATGCGTGGGGTCAGGTGACGTTACGCGAGGGCAAGAATCGCGAAGTAAAACGGCTGATGGAAAGCATCGGGCTGAAAGTGGCGCGGTTGATCCGCGTGCAATATGGGCCGTTTCATCTTGGCCAATTGAAAGAAGGCGCGGCCGAGGAAATTCCTGCGCGAGTCTGGCGCGATCAATTGGGCATGAAAAAGGACCGCTGATTTACTTAGTTAAATCAGATTCATGCACATTCGTTTTGCATTTTTTTGGGAGGGGGGTATCCCCCTGTATTTAAACTCAGCAAAACGAGGTGGAAATATTGAGCAGTGCTTATAGGCTATTTAAATCACACTGACTAATTAAGCTAATAAAACTTATGTATAATAATTTTAGAATCGAGTTTTATATATTTTAGATACAACATTTTATTAGGGGGCTTTTATGAAACTAAATCCACTCCTAAAAATGAAGAGTATAAGGGACTGTGAAAATCTAGAACTAATACGCTCTCCATTCAATGAACATAAATTTGGAATTGTAACTTCTAACATCAACTCAGAAGAAAAAATTTCAGTTGAATTAAGTTATAATGACACATCAATAATTGAGTATGATTTTGACGATCCAATATTATCTCATGGTAATGATTACGAAATAATAATTGATTTTGAAACATCTTTTTTTGGAGGTCACAAGAACCACGATACAAATGGGGTGATTATTATTGCAGAAGATTGCCGACTATTAAAAGTTAAAGGTCATATTGGAAGTACTACAAAATTTCTGAATTTAGATACGGGCTTTATTGTATCCGCACCTCAACTAAATACGCACGCAACATTTCCTAATTGGAGTGTGCATATGAAACTGCATGAACGTGATGAGAGGAAGTTGATCTATCGACATAGCGAGAAAAAATAATGCCAAAGCTATTTTTTTCTTATTCTCACAAAGATGAGGAAATGCGTGATGCACTCGAGAAGCATTTATCAATGCTTATCCGCGAGGGCTTGATTACTACAATACATGACCGCAGAATTTTAGCGGGTGAAAACTTAGACGACGCAATCAGCTCTCATATTAAAGACTCGAAGATAATTCTGTGTCTATTAAGCCCTGATTTTATAGCTTCTGACTATTGTTACTCAAATGAAATGCAAGTTGCGCTTGATCGGCACAACAGAAAAGAGGCTTGCGTTATTCCAGTTATTCTAAGGTATTGTGAGTGGAAAAAGACACCACTAAGTAAATTAAATGGCACCCCTAGGGATAATAAACCAATTAAAGCTTGGGCGGACCAAGATGAGGCAATGCTTAGCGTCACCGAAAGCGTACGTGCCTCAGCCGAAAGTCTTGGCTTAGAAGCTTCATACAAAGAGGCACCACACCGGACTCCTGCTGAGGATGGAGCTACTTATGAATTGCGATCCTCAAATATGCAAATCTCGCGCGTGTTTAATGACTATGATCGTGACACGTTCGTAAGAACCAGCTTTGAGCATTGTGTTGAATTTATAACCAACTCTGTAAGTGAGTTAGAGGAACGCCATTCAAATATTCAAGGAAATGCTACGCGCATAGACGAAAATAGATTTACAGCGGCTCTTTATAAAGATGGAAAGAAAACTTCAGCTATTTCCATTTTTATAGGCAGGCAATTTTCCAATCACGAAATAAATTTTAATTTGTCAGACAGAGCAGATACAAACCTAACAAACGGTGGTTTTAGACTTATAGATGGTAGAGGCAATTTAGCATTTTCTTCAAATTTCCACGATGGCAATCGAGAGCAAAGAAATTTGAATGTTCATAGCGTATCAGAACTTCTTTGGATGCAGTTGATTAAACCACTACAGGAAGATTAATTGGGGGCAATATGCCACAAAATAAGCGATACCGGTGCAAGAACTGCGGTGAACGTTTTGAGGCTGAAGTTTTAAATGACGAAGAAAAATTAGAAGCAAGACGGAATAAGCAAAATTTATATGGCCTGAGATGCCCTAAGTGTAACCGCACTGATTTTAGGGATGGATGGGACTAATGCGCCCTAGCGATCTAGACATGCTGTCCGCCGTTGATGTGTAGTTCGGCGCCTGTCACGTAAGACGATTGGTCTGTACACAGATAATATATGGCTTTGGCGACTTCTTCTGGTTGGCCTAGTCGGCGCAGGGGAATTTGTTCGACCAATTTTTCTGTGCCGGGGGAGAGGATGGCGGTGTCGATTTCGCCGGGGGCTATGGCGTTGACGCGGACGCCGAGGGGGCCGAAGTCGGCGGACATTTCTCGGGTCAGGGCTGCAAGAGCGGCTTTGCTGGTTGCGTAGGCTGTGCCGGCGAAGGGATGGACGCGGCCGCCTGCTATGCTGGTGACATTCACGATTGCGCCATGGGCCTGGGCCAGTTCTTCCATCAGGCCGCGAGCGAGCCAGATGGTGGAGAAGAGATTTACTTCGAAGACTTGCCGCCAGAGAGCTTTGCTGGTGGTGAGTGTGTTGAGGCGGGTGCCGCCTTGCGCATTGGCATCCGGCCCTTTGGGCGAAATGGCGGCGTTGTTCACCAGTGCATGCAGTTTGGCTTTGCCATTGGCATCGCGCGGGAGGCGTTCGCGCATTTCCTGGATGGCGCGTTCGGTATCGTCGGGATCGGAGAGATCGACCTGGATGTGATCTTCGGGGCCGGCGGCCCATGGGCAATTTTCGGGGAAGGCGTGGCGTGAGCAGGTGATCACCCGCCAGCCCGCGCTGGAGAAGCGTTTGACCGTGGCGTGGCCTATGCCGCGGCTGGCACCGGTGAGGATGAGGGTGCGTGGCTCGGCGTCTTGCGGGGAGGGGTTGGCGGCTGCTGCTTGCGCGGCGGCGGCCTGACGCGGGGTGAGAAATGTTGTCATGCTTGGGAGTATAGGCAGGGCTGGCTGCGATTGCGAATGAGTCTTTATCCCCCCTGCCCGGCTGTTGGAGGCTTTGGGATCAGGGGGCTTTAGCTGCGGTAGCTATGCGGGAAGGCGCTGGTGGGGATGTTGGAGTCGGGGGCGTGAATCAAGCCTTCCGGGTCTTGATGGATGATGACATCGGCGTGGGGGAAGGCGCTGCGGAGTTCGGCTTCTACGGCGTCGGAGATTTCGTGGGCGCGGCGCAGGCTGATATCGGGCGCCAGGGTGATGTGGCACTGGATGAAGTGGTGAATGCCCGCGCTGCGGGTGCGCAATTCGTGCAGGTCACGGATTTCCAGATTGGACAAGACGATGGATTTGATGCGCTGGCGATCGGCTTCGGGAAATTCGCGATCCATCAACTGGTCATAGGCTTCGCGCAGGACGCCGAAGGCGCTTTTGCACAGCCATGCGGCGATCAGCAGGGCGATGACCGGATCGGCCCAATGCCATCCCAGATACGACACCAATAACAGGCTGAGGACGACGCCGAGATTGGCGGCGACATCGCTGAGATAATGGGCGGAGTCGGATTTGATGGCGAGGGATTGTGTGCGAGCGATGACGCGGCGTTGATAGGTGATCAGCGCGATGGTGAGGATGATGGAAATGGCCATGGTGATGAGGCCAACCATCTCATTCTGTAGCGGGTGTGGATCGAGCAGGCGGCTGAAGGCTTCGATCGACAGGAAGGTGGCGCTGCCGAAGATGAAGGCGCTTTGGCCAAGACCCGCCAAGGGTTCGGCTTTGCCATGGCCGAAGCGATGTTCGCGGTCTGGCGGGGTGAGGGCGGAGCGGATGGCCCACATATTCAGCAAGGCCGCAAAGACATCGAGGCTGGAATCGGCGAGTGCGGCCAGCATCGAGATGGAATTGGTCATCAGGAAGGCGGCGAATTTAATCAGTGTAAGGAATAATGCCACACTGAGCGAGGCGATGGCGGCGCGGCGCATGAGGGTGGCGGATGAAACGGGGGACGTCATGGCGGTGCGATTGATCAGGGATAGAGGCGTTCGGTGCGCCATGGGGTGGACGCATGTTCGCGGCGATAGACCAGACGGTCATGCAGGCGAAAGGGACGGTCGCGCCAGAATTCGATTTCCAACGGGGTGACGCGGAAGCCTGTCCAATGCGGGGGGCGGGGGACCGTGGTGAGGGCGTATTTCACGGTATATTTGGCGATCTCGGCCTCGAAGGCGAAGCGGCCCGGCATGGGGCGTGATTGCGGGCTGGCCCATGCGCCGATCTGGCTGTCTTTCGGGCGGGAGGCGAAATAGGCGTCGGCTTCTGCATCGCTCACGCGGGTGATGGGGCCACGGATGCGGATTTGCTGGCGCAGGGATTTCCAGTGGAAGCACAAAGCGGCGTGGGGAGTGTGGCTCAGCTCCTGACCCTTGGCGCTTTGGGTATTGGTGTAGAAGACGAAGCCGCGCTGATCGGCGTCTTTCAGCAGGACCATCCGCAGATTGGGGCGGCCTTCTGCATCCGCTGTGGCGAGGGACATGGCATTGGCCTCGTTCACTTCGGTGGTTTTGGCCTTGTCCAGCCAGAGATGGAACAGGCTGATCGGGTCTGTGGCGGGGGGGATGCCGCCGTCATCTGTGGGGGTGCCTATATCGCTCATGGCTTAACATCGCATCTTCGATTTGCTTCTGCTAGCGTCGCGGCGATTTCGGGGAATTTTCCATGCGGATTCTTCACATTGGATATGCGGTCTGCATCTGCGTATTGCTTGCAGGCTGTGCTGCTATGTCGGCTGAGGAGCGGGTGGCGAATTTCGATCAGGCGGTCGCGCTCTATGATGCCGGGGACTATGCCGGGGCTTATGCGATGTTTGATGCGCTGTCCTATGCCGATGCGGCGGCGGCGCGCAATGCAGGCTTGATGTTGCGCAAGGGGCAGGGGGTCGAGGCGGATCCGGCGGCGGCCAAGCGGATGCTGCAATTCGCGGCAGAGGCCGGGATGGCCACGGCGGCGGCGGATCTGGGCGAGATGTTATTATTGGGCGAAGGCGCGGCGCCGGACCCTAAGGCGGCGCTGCGGTGGTTGCAGGTGGCGGCGACGGCCAATCATGCCATCGCGGAATATAATCTGGGCCGGATCTATGAGGGCGGGTTGGGGGGCGAGAAGAATATTGGTTTGGCGCGGGAGCTTTATAGTCGCGCGGCTGGGGCCGGGATGCCGGAGGCCAAAGCGCGGCTGGAGGCTTTGGGGGGCGATGCACCGGCCTTGCGCAGCACGACGGAAGATCAGGGGAAGGTTTCAGAGGATGGAACAGAGCAACCAGAGCTTTAACCGGCGGCGGGTTACACTATATCGAACTGAGATGCGCTGGCTGGCTGAGGCCGGGCGGATGGTGAAGGAGTAAGAATGGCCAATCCCTATGACATTCTGGGTGTTGCCCGTAATGCCAGCGAGGCTGACATCAAGAAGGCCTTTCGGGGGCTGGCGAAGAAATTTCATCCTGACAGGCATGGCGGAGATGAAGGGGCCGCGAAGAAATTTAAAGAAATCAGCGGGGCCTATGACTTGCTGGGTGATCCGCAGAAGCGCGCCAAATATGATCGCGGCGAAGTGGATGAACAGGGCAATCCGCGCGGCTTTGATCCGCGTGGGGGCGGTGGTCCCTTTGGTGGTGGTGGTGGGCCATTTGGCGGTGGTGCGCGGGATTTTGAATTCAACTGGCCGGGCGGTCAGCAGGGTGGCGGCGGCTTTAAGCCCGAAGATATTTTCGCCGATTTGTTTGGCGGGCGGTCGCGCCGGGCGCAGCCGCAGCGGGGTGAGGATTTCAAACTTGCTGTGACGGTGAGTTTTGAAGAAGCGGCGCGCGGTGGCACGCGGCGGGTCACCCTGCCCGACCGGCGTGAGATGGAAATTCGCATACCGGCAGGGTTGCGCGACGGGCAGCAGATCCGCCTTAAAGGACAAGGCGGCCAGGGGGGCAATGGCGGGCCGCAAGGCGATGTTTTGATTCAGGTGGCGGTGGCTGCGCATCCGTTCTGGGTGCGGGACGGGCAGGATATTCGGATGGATTTGCCTGTGACGCTGCAGGAGGCCGTGCTGGGCGGCAAGGTGGAGGTGCCGACTTTATCGGGCGCTGTGTCGCTGAGCGTGCCGCCACATTCAAACACGGGCGCGTCCTTGCGCTTACGCGGCAAAGGTATTCCCGCCGGCGCGGGCAAGGCAGTGGGCGATATGTATGTGCGTCTTGTGGTGACGCTGCCCGAGAAAGATGCCGCCCTGGATGATTTCGTGCGGGAGTGGAAGACGCAATATGACCCGCGCGGGAAAATCAAAGGCAAATAATCATATCAGCGCATTATAGACCGTATTCTGGAAATGCGGCTGTGCGAGGCGGCTTTTCAGCATGTGCGGTGTCATGTCGGACAGCATAGTGCTGCTGACCGGCGCGTTGAGTTGGGTGAGAAAGATCAGCACCAGATCTTCGACCGGATCGGCCTGCCACCATGTACCGAAAATGCCGGGCCAGCCGAAGCTGCCTGTGTGACCGCGCCCGAGAAAGCCGAGTTTTTCAGGCTCCATGATCATGGAAAGACCATAGCCATAGCCCATTGCATCCCAGAGCGGGACATTGCCTATAAAGGGCTGCTGGCGCTGCACTGAGGTGAGTTTGTTTGTGGTCATCAGCTCTATGGTTTCGGCTTTGGCGACCGACTGTCCATCAAGACTCCCTTTGTTCAGCAGGAGCCGCGCGAATTTCAGATAATCCCTGGCTGTTGAGATGAGGCCGCCGCCACCGCCGCAGAACGCGGGCGGCGTGTGGATTGGACGCATCGGCGCGGCGTCCAGCATTTGGTGCGTTTCGTCATAGCTGTAGAGCGATGCGAGACGGTGATGTTTTTCGGGCGGGCAGTAGAAATCGGTATCATCCATATCCAGTGGCAGAAAAATACGTTCACGCAGGAAATCACGGAAAGGCTGACCGGAAATTCTTGTGATCAGAAGCCCCAATAGGTCGAGGGAGATGCTGTAATGCATCTTCTCGCCCGGTTGATAGAGCAGCGGCAGCGCCGCCACATCGCGCAGCCATTGATCGGGCGTGACGCGCACCGTGCCGCGATCACGCAGGATGGAGGCATAGGCCGAGGCGAGCGGCCCTTCGCTTGTGAAACTATAGGCAAGACCCGCGCGATGGGTCAGCAGATCGTCGAAGGTGATCGGGCGCGTGGCTGATATTGTGTCATCCAGCGCGGCTTGCGGATGGTTCAGCACCCGCATATGGGCAAATTCGGGTGCCCAATCTGCGATCGAGTCTGTGAGGGTGATTTTGCCATCTTCCCATAAAAGCAACGCTGCCAGTGCGGTGACGGGTTTGGTCATGGAGGCGATGCGAAATAACGTATCGGGCTGCATGGGGCTTTTTTCGGCAATATTTTGCCAGCCCAGCGCCAGATGCTGCACGATTTCACCCTTATGCCAGACCAGCGTGACAAAACCGGCCATATCGCCGCTTTCGATCAATGGCTCTAAGGAGGCGGGAATATGTGCCAAATTTTCCGCAGTCAGGCGCATTGATAGGTTCCTCCCCAAGCCTGTCCGTTGATGACGGAATTGGCACTGTTGCCGGGCGCGAGTTTCGGGTAAGCCCAAGGTGCAGGTCAATCACCCTCAAATGGGGGCCTTTGGGCGGGGTGCTTGGCTGGGGCGTTGAAATCATTAGACTCCAGTGGAATCAGGAGAATGAGCATGGCGTTTGAAGGCCTGTTGAAAGGCAAGCGCGGTTTGGTGATGGGGGTCGCGAATGAGCGGTCGATCGCCTGGGGAATTGCGCAAGAGCTGCATCGGGCAGGCGCGGAACTGGCTTTCACCTATCAGGGAGAGGCGTTCAAGAAGCGCGTTCTGCCGCTGGTGGAACATATGAACCCGGCCGCCGTGCTGGATTGTGACGTGACGGATGCGGCGTCGCTGGACGCGACATTCGAGGAATTGAAGCGCGTCTGGGGCACGTTTGATTTTCTGGTTCATGCCATCGCCTTTTCCGACAAGGAACAGTTGAAGGGCCGGTATGTCGATACGACGGCCGACAATTTTGCCATGACGATGAATATTTCCTGCTTCTCCTTTACCGCCTGCGCGCAGCGCGCGGAAAAGCTGATGCCCAATGGCGGCAGCATGGTGACGCTGACCTATTACGGTGCGGAAAAAGTGATGCCGCATTACAATGTGATGGGCGTGGCCAAGGCGGCTTTGGAAGCCAGCGTGCGTTACATGGCGGAAGATCTGGGCAAGCAGCAGATCCGCGTCAATTCGATTTCAGCAGGACCGATCAAGACTCTGGCAGCCAGTGGGATTGGCGATTTCCGTTACATACTGAAATGGAACGAATATAATTCACCGCTACGGCGCACCGTGACCACGCAGGAAGTGGGGGGAGCGGCGCTGTTCCTTGTATCCGATCTGGGCAAGGCTGTGACCGGTGAATGTCTGCATGTCGATGCGGGCTATCACATTGTCGGCATGAAGGCCGAGGATGCGCCCGATATCGCTGTGGGCAAAAGCGACGGGGCGTAAGCCGTGTCTCATAACAGCTTTGGCCACCTGTTTCGCGTCACCACATTTGGTGAAAGCCATGGGCCGGCTTTGGGCTGTGTGGTGGATGGATGCCCGCCCGGTATTGCTTTGACGGAAGCGGATATTCAGGGCGATCTGGATCGGCGCAGGCCCGGGCAATCGAAATATGTCACCCAGCGGCAGGAGCCGGATCAGGTGCGTATTCTATCGGGCGTGTTTCAGGATGAGCGCATGGCAGCGCAACTGACCACCGGCACCCCGATTGCCTTGATGATCGAGAATGTGGATCAGCGCTCCAAGGATTATGGCGATATACGCGACAAGTTTCGCCCCGGTCATGCCGATTATGCCTATTGGGCGAAATATGGGGTGCGGGATTATCGCGGTGGCGGGCGGCAGAGTGCGCGCGAGACGGCGGCGCGGGTGGCCGCCGGTGCGGTTGCGCGGAAAATTCTGAACCAGATTTATGGCGATGTATCGATACGCGGCGCCATGGTGCAGATGGGCACGCAACAGATTGAGCGGGCGCGTTGGGATTGGGCGGAAGTGGCGCGTAATCCATTTTTCTGCCCGGATCCCGGCGCCATTAATCCGTGGACGGATTATATTGAGGGCGTGCGCAAGGCCGGGTCGTCCTGTGGGGCGATCATTGAAGTTGTGGCCGAAGGTATTCCCGCAGGATTGGGCGCGCCGATCTATGGCAAGTTGGATGGCGATCTGGCCGCGGCGCTGATGAGCATCAATGCTGTGAAGGGTGTTGAGATTGGTGATGGCATGGCTGTGGCCGCTTTGTCGGGCGAGGCCAATGCGGATGAGATGCGGGCCGGGGCTGATGGCAAGCCGGTATTTTTAGCCAATCATGCAGGTGGTGTGCAGGGCGGGATTTCTACGGGGCAGCCCGTGGTGGCGCGATTTGCGGTGAAGCCGACATCTTCGATTCTGACGCCGCGCAAGACGATTGATGTTGCGGGTCAGGAAAGTGAATTGATCACCAAGGGGCGGCATGACCCCTGTGTCGGGATACGTGCTGTGCCGGTGGGTGAAGCGATGATGGCCTGTGTTTTGGCGGATCATGCTTTGCGGCATCGTGGGCAGGTTGGTTGATTTCACCAGCCGGGTAGATTGGC
>CAZOJG010000026.1:3788-25163 GCA_964580115.1 uncultured Rhizobium sp. | reverse complement strand
ATATCCAATATTCCGGGCTTGGGGGCAGGCAATTTATCCATGGCGAGGCATAATGGCTGAATTCAGCGGCAGTCATAAGGGCGGCAGGCGGCAAAAGCAAAAAGGGCGGCGGCGTTGACAGACCACCCCCCCGGCCTTAGCAAACAGCGCTCCGTTGGTTCGGATTGCGAGTGAAAAGTGACGGAAGCCGCCCAGCCTAAATTTCTTCGCCAAATTGCCCCGGATATTGATCCCGGGCTGGCCATTACCTTTGGCGCTGATCGCCCCTTGCTGCTGGATGAGGGCCGCGCCCTTTCGCCCTTTACCATCGCCTATATGACCTATGGCACGCTGAACGCCCAGCGTTCCAATGCGGTGCTGGTCTGCCACGCCCTGACCGGCGATCAATTCGCCGCCAGCCGCCACCCGCTGACCGGCAAGCCCGGCTGGTGGGAAACCCTGATCGGGCCGGGCAAACCGCTCGACACGGATCGCTTCTTTATCATCAGCACCAATGTGCTGGGCGGCTGCATGGGCAGCACCGGCCCGGCTGAACCGGACCCCGCCACGGGCGAGGCCTATGGGCTGGATTTTCCGCTGGTCACGATCCGCGACATGGTGCGGGCGCAGGCCATGCTGCTGGATGCGCTGGGGATTGAAAAGGTTCTGTGTGTTATCGGCGGCTCGATGGGCGGGATGCAGGTCCTGCAATGGGCCGCATCCTATCCGGAGCGGGTGATATCGGCCATCCCCATCGCCACGGCAGCCAAACATTCGGCTCAGAACATCGCCTTTCATGAAGTCGGGCGCCAGGCGATCATGGCCGACCCGGACTGGAAGGGCGGGGCCTATCATAATGCGGCCACCAAACCGTCTAAAGGTTTGGCGGTGGCGCGTATGGCGGCCCATATCACCTATCTGTCGGAAGCGGCGCTGCAACGTAAATTCGGGCGCAATCTGCAAAACCGCAATGCTATTTCATTCGGCTTCGGACCAGATTTCCAGATCGAATCCTACCTGCATCATCAGGGCATGACTTTTGTCGATCGCTTTGATGCCAATGCCTATCTCTATATCACCCGCGCCATGGATTATTTCGATCTGGCGGCGGATCATGGCGGCGTGCTGGCCGAAGCCTTTCGCGGCACCGCCACACGCTTCTGCATTATTTCCTTCAGCAGCGACTGGCTGTTTCCCACATTCGAGAACAAACATATTGCCCATGCGCTGAATGCGGCGGCGGCCAATGTCAGCTTTGTCGAGATCGAAACCGATCGCGGCCATGATGCCTTTTTGCTGGACGAGCCGGAAATGTTTGCGGCGGTGCGCGGTTTTCTGAATTCGGTCGCCGCACATCATGGTGTGTCATGAAGGGTAATGACCACAGCATGAACGGTCTTCGCCCGGATCTTGCCGCCATTGCCGCCGCAATCCCCCATGGCGCGCGCGTGCTGGATATTGGCTGCGGCGATGGCGCTTTGCTGGAACATCTGATCGCCACCAAAGGGGTGGATGGGCGCGGACTGGAATTATCACAGCAGAATGTGAATGCCTGTGTGGCGCGCGGCTTGTCGGTTGTACAGGGCGATGCCGATACGGATCTGGCCGATTATCCCAAACAGATTTTCGATGTGGTGATCTTAAGCCAGACCATTCAGGCCACGCGTTCGCCGCGCACCGTGCTGGCGCATCTTTTGCGGATCGGCAAATTGACCGCCGTGTCCTTTCCCAATTTCGGCCATTGGAAAGTGCGGCTGTCGCTGCTGCTCAATGGCCGAATGCCGCAAACCAAAACGCTGGGTTATAATTGGCATGAAACGCCCAATATTCATCTCTGCACCATCAGCGATTTTGTGCATCTGACGCGCGAAACGGGCGGCGCGGTCGAGCGCGCCTTGGCTTTGGGCGATCATGGCCGCACCAAGGAAATGCATCCCGATTCCTGGGGGCCGAATTTCACGGCGGAAGGGGCAATCTTTTTCTTACGCCCGCAAAATCCATCAGCGTGAAATATTATTCAAGCCCGAGCTAAACAGGGCTGACGTTCGGAGACCAAAAGAGGCGTCGCGGCGAAGACGGATTTACTGGCATCAACCAGATGTACCCCGCCCATACGCGGCCACAAGACCCGACCCACTTTTTCCCATCCCGCGCCGGTGCCGATCAGACGGCGGTTTTTCAGCGGCGGGAAATAGAGCGCGTTTTCCCAGCGTTGCGGCGCGAACATGCTTTCGCGAAGCATAATATCAAGCTGACTGCGCAGATAAGGTTGCCCCGCCGCAAAGGGCGAACGTTCGGCCTGTGACCACAGGCTGGCGCGATTGGGCACGATCAACAATAGCCGCCCCTCAGGGGCCATCACACGCCAGATCTGGCGCATCAGCGGGCGCGTGGTTTCCGCATTTTCCAGGCCATGCACCATGATGACCATATCGAACATGGCGTCCGGAAAAGGCAGCATGGTTTCATCGCCCAGCACGGTGAGGGATTTGCCGTGCGGCCACGCCACCACCCCTTGCTGCGGCGGCATCAGCGCCACGACGCGTTGGGCCTCGCTGAGGGCCGCGCGCAGATAAGGCAGGGCGAAGCCATAGCCCAGGACATTGGTGGGGCGGCGGGCCGGCGAAATCATGCGTAAATTACGATAGATCGTGCGGCGGACAATCTGCCCCACCGGCGTTTCGTAAAATTCTGACAGTCGGCGTGTATTCAGATGCATGGCTCACCCCCGGCAGACGTGCTTACACTGTGCTGCGGGTCTTTGTTAAGCTGTCCCGCAGAGGAGTTCCCCATGGCATTGCATGTTACCCTTGTTCCCTGCCTGAGCGATAATTACGCCTATCTGATCATCGATCACGACACTGGATTATGTGCCGCCGTGGACCCGTCAGAAGCCGCCCCCGTTCTGGCGGCGCTGGAAAAGACCGGGCTGAAGCTCGATTTCATTCTGAACACCCATCATCACCCCGATCATACAGGCGGCAATGAAGCGCTGAAGATGGCAACAGGTGCCGCAGTGGTCGGGCCGGCGGCGGACCGGGACCGCATTCCGGCACTGGATATCGCGGTGAGCGAAAGCGCGCCCTGGCAGTTCGGACCTTATCGCGTGGATATTCTGGACATCCCCGCCCATACGCGCGGCCATATCGCCTTTGTCTTTGCCTCGGAACAGATCGCCTTCACGGGCGATACGTTATTCGCCATGGGCTGTGGCCGTCTGTTTGAAGGCGATCCGGCCACGATGTGGTCCAGCCTCTCTAAATTACTGAAATTACCGGATGAGACCAAAATCTATTGCGGCCATGAATATACGCTGAGCAATGGCCGCTTTGCGCTGACACTGGAACCAAACAATGCAGATTTGCAGGCCCGGATGAAAGAGGTGGAAATATTGCGCGCAGAGTCAAAGCCCACCATCCCAACCACCATGGGGCTGGAGAAAAAAACCAATCCGTTTCTACGCCCTGACGCAGCCGAATTGCGACGCAGCCTGAAAATGGAACAGGCCACGACCGTGGCGGTTTTTGGTGAGACCCGCGCCCGTAAAGACGTGTTCTGAAAACAGCGAGTAAACCCTATTCCAGCGGCACGCTATGAAATGCGCCGCTGGCCTGATCCAGCATTTCCAGACGGCCATTGGCGATCCCGAAACGCGCGCCTTCAAGCGTGAGCGTGCCTGCGGCCACGCGCTCTGCGATGAAGGGGAAAGTCATCAAACGCTCCAGCGATAATTTGATGGTCTCTCGTTCCAGATCATCCTGGCCGTGATCCTTGCACTTATGGGCAATGGGATCGAGCAGGCTGATCCATTCCGTGATGAAGGGCATGGTCTCGGCCGTAGCCGTATCGCGATCCCGCAAGGCGGCGACGCCGCCGCATTGGGCGTGCCCCAGCACGATAATATGTTTGACCTGCAATTTCAGCACGGCGAAGGCGATGGCCGTGCTGGTGCCGCGAATGCCGCCGCCCATTTCATAAGGGGGCACAATCGCGCCCACATTGCGAATAACGAATAATTCGCCCGGATCGGCATCGAAGATGGTGGAGGGGTCTACCCGGCTGTCACAACAGGCGATCACCAGATGGGCCGGGCTCTGCCCCAATGACAATTCCGCGTAATGGGCCCGCTCTTCCGGCCAGCGTCTGGCCATAAATCTGCGATAGCCTGCGATCAATCTGTCCATAAGGCACCTCCTGAGCGCTTGGCTACAGCAGGTCCAGGCCGCTGTCGAGATACTTCTAAATGAATCGAACTTACTGGAATAGTTGGTAATTTCAGCGCAAATCGCCACGCCGCAGGGGGTAAATGCCGCTTGCGGGCAAATATGCTTGCTAGAGAAGTGCGTTGTGATCGGAATTGCGCTTGGCCCCGGCGAGCGAAAATGTGATACACGCGCTTCCAAACTGGATCCGCCACTCAAATAGCGGATATCCGGGGAGTTTTGCTCTGGCCGCATCTGCGGGCTGGAGGGCGCGTAAGGATAAGAATGACCGAGACGAACGATCCGACCCGTAATGCGCGCTCTGGCGCGCGCCAGCCGCTGTCGTTGAAAAAGACGGAGACATCCACCGTCAAGCAAAGTTTCAGCCATGGCCGCAGCAAGGCTGTTGTGGTGGAGAAAAAGCGCGCCCGCGTCGCTGGCGGCAAGGTGGAGGGCGATGCCCCGCCCCCGCCGAAGCCCAGCGAGACCAAAATCGCGCCCCCGCCCACCTCCGCCCCACCGCGCCCGCCGCAGCAAAACCGCCCCGGCGTGGTGTTGCGGCAGCTGACGGAAGAAGAAAAAGTCGCGCGTAGCCGTGCCCTTGCCGGTGCCCGGGTCGAAGAAGAAGAAGCCCGTAAACGGGCCGTGATCGAAGCCAAACAGCGCAGCGAAGAAGATGCCCGCCTGGCGATCGAGCGGGCTGCCGCAGAAAAGCGCAAAGCCGAAGAAGATGCCCGCAAGGCCGCCGACGAGGCCGCCAAGAAACATGCGGAAGAAGAAGCCACCCGCAGGCTTGAAAAGAAAGAGGCCCTGGCCGCGCAAGCGCCGGTTCCCGCCACGCCCAGCACGGCGGAGGCCCATCGCCGCAAGCCGGTGCAGGAAGAAGAAGACGACAACGCGACGAAAAAGGGCAGCAGCAAACTGCCCGCGAAAAGCGCCACGCCCGCCCGTAAAACGACCGATGACCGCCGTCGTGGCAAGCTCACCGTCACCCGCGCCCTGTCGGGCGATGATGAACGCGTACGCTCCATCGCTTCGTTCCGCCGTCATCTGCAGCGGGTCAAAGGTACCCAGCAGCAACCGGCTGGCCCGGCTGGCCCACGCGAAGTGATCATCCCCGAGACCATCACGGTCTCCGAACTGGCCAACCGTATGGCCCGGCGCGGGGTGGATGTTATTAAAGTACTGATGCAGAACGGCATTATGGCAAAGATCAGTGATGTGATCGACGCTGATACCGCTGAATTGGTGGCCACGGAATATGGCCATCCGGTCAAGCGCGTGGCCGAAGCCGACGTACTTGAAGGCCTCAAGGGACTCCAGGACGAGGGTGGCGCGCTGCGTTCACGCCCGCCGGTTGTGACCGTGATGGGCCATGTCGATCATGGCAAGACCTCGCTGCTGGACGCGCTGCGGCGCACCGATGTGGCGGCTGGCGAAGCCGGCGGCATCACCCAGCATATCGGCGCCTATCAGGTCACCCTGAAAAGCGGCGCCAAGATCAGCTTCCTGGATACGCCGGGCCATGCCGCCTTTACGGCGATGCGGGCGCGCGGGGCCAAAGTGACCGATCTGGTGATTCTGGTCGTGGCGGCCGATGACGGCGTGATGCCGCAAACGGTCGAAGCCATTGCCCATGCCAAAGCGGCGCAAGTGCCGATCATTGTTGCCGTCAACAAGATCGACAAAGGCGATTCCGACCCGATGCGGGTGAAGACCGAACTGCTTCAGCATGAAATTCAGGTTGAAGATCTGGGCGGTGAAACACTGGCGATCGAAGTATCGGCCACCAAAGGCATCAATCTGGACAAGCTGGAAGAAGCCATTCTTCTGCAGGCTGAACTTCTGGACCTTAAAGCCAATCCGGATCGCAGCGCCGAAGGGGCCGTGATCGAGGCCAAGCTGGACAAGGGCCGCGGCCCCGTGGCGACCGTGCTGGTACAGCGCGGCACGCTGAAACAGGGCGATATTATTGTGGCCGGATCGGAATGGGGCCGTGTGCGCGCCCTTGTCGATGATCATGGCAATACGATTGAAAGCGCTGGTCCGTCTTTGCCGGTCGAAGTTTTGGGTCTCTCCGGCGCACCGGAAGCCGGTGACGAATTCGTTGTCGTGGACAGCGATGCACGCGCCCGCGAAGTGACCGAATATCGCGCCCGCAAGCGCCGCGAACAGCGCCAGAAGGCGATGTCGCGTCAGACCCTCGACCAGCTGCTGCAAAGCCGCAGCGAAGGCGAGAAGCGTTTGCTGCCGCTCGTCATCAAGGGCGATGTCCAAGGTTCGGTTGAAGCGCTGCAAGGCGCGCTCGACACGCTTGGCACCAATGAAGTCGGAGCGCAGGTGCTGCAATCGGGTGTCGGTGGCATCACCGAATCCGATGTCATTCTGGCGCAGGCTTCGGGTGCGGCGATCATCGGCTTCAATGTCCGCGCCAATGCACAGGCCCGCGAACGCGCCCGCCGCGATGGTGTGGAAATCCGCTATTACAACATCATCTATAATGTGGTGGACGACATCAAAGCCGTGCTTTCGGGCATGCTGGCACCGGAAATCCGCGAAAAATTCCTGGGCAATGCCGAAATTCTGGAAGTGTTCAACATTTCCAAAGTGGGCAAGGTCTCAGGCTGCCGCGTGACCGAAGGCGTTGTCCGCCGTGGCTCCAAAGTGCGCCTGATCCGCGATCAGGTTGTCATTCACGAAGGCGAGCTTTCCACCCTCAAACGTTTCAAGGACGAGGTGAAGGAAGTTCAGACCGGTCAGGAATGCGGCATGAGCTTCGCCAATTACAATGATCTCGCCAAAGGCGACGTCATTGAATGTTTCGAGGTCGAGACCATCAAACGGGCGCTCTAGAATTTTGATCTGCACCTGACCTTTGATCGGTCGGGTGCAGGCCTTATTCCTGCGCTATTGGCTATTTTCCAATGCAACGCCGCCGTCGCCCCACCTCTTCCGGTTCTGCCGGACCTTCGCAGCGTCAATTGCGCGTGGGCGAAGCCTTGCGTCATGCGCTGGCCGAAATTCTGGCCCGTGATGAAATCCGGGATGCTGACCTGTCGGGCATTTCGGTCACTGTCACACAGGTCAAACCCTCGCCCGATATGCGCCATGCCACGGTTTTCGTGGAGCCGCTGGGCGGACAGAATGTCAAAGCCGTGCTGGCGGCGCTTAATCGCCATAAGGGCTTTATCCGCGGCGGGCTGGGCCATCTGATCAGCCTGAAATTCACCCCGGAATTGCGCTTTGTCGAAGATCAGTCCTTTGCCGAAGCGCAGAAGATCGAAACCATTCTGAAGTCAGACCGCGTGGCCAAAGATTTAGAAGCAGGCAATCTTGATGCGGATGATCTGGACGAACCGGATCAAAACGACAAGACGCCCTCTTCTGCCTGAGCCCCACCTCCTAGGAAAGCATCACGATGGCGCGTAAGCGCAAAGGCAATCCGGTTCATGGCTGGGTGGTGATTGATAAGCCGATCGGCATGACCTCGACCCAGGTCGTGGGTGTGGTGCGCCGGATTTTCGGTGCCCAAAAGGCTGGCCATGCCGGGACGCTGGACCCGCTGGCGAGCGGCGTTCTGGCGATTGCGCTGGGCGAGGCCACCAAAACCGTGCCTTACGCCATGGATTCGGAAAAAACCTATCGCTTCACCGCCCATTGGGGCGAGGCCCGTGATACCGATGACGCCGAAGGGGCCGTGATCGCCACCAGCGCCCACCGCCCGCGCCGGGAGGAGATCGAGGCCATGCTGCCCCGCTTTACCGGCATGCTGCACCAGGTTCCCCCCGCCTATTCCGCCATCAAGATTCAAGGCGAGCGGGCCTATGATCTGGCCCGGGAAGGCGAGGAAGTGGTGCTGGAGCCCCGCCAGGTTGAGGTCTATGAGGCCCGCCTGACAGACCTGCCGGATTCAGACCATGCCGAATTTGAAATTCATTGCGGCAAAGGCACTTATGTCCGCTCCTGGGTGCGCGATATGGCCCGCGCTCTGGGAACTGTGGGCCATGTCAGCGCCCTGCGCCGGACCAGAATCGGTGGTTTTTCGGCCGAGAATGCGATTCCGCTGGATAAGCTCAAAGCTTTGGGGCATGGTCCCGCCGCTTTTGAGCACTTGAGGCCCATTGCAACCGCGCTGGACGGCATCCCGGCGCTGGCGGTAACGGGCGCCGATGCGTCTCGCCTGAAAAGCGGCAACGCTGTCCTGATCCGGGCGCAAATCTTCGCCCGCCTGACAGACCTTGTTTCAGGGGACGATCTCCAAGGGCTTACGGTTTTTTGTTCGACCCCCGAGGGTGATCCGGTCGCATTGACCACGCTCGAAGATGGCGAATTGAAGCCGTTTCGTGTCTTTAACTTTGGAACTGGATGACCGAATGTCGATTACGCCTGAACGTAAAATCCAAGTGATCACCGATTTCGCCACGACTGCGGGCGATACCGGTTCTCCCGATGTGCAGATCGCTGTGCTCTCCGAGCGCATCGCCAATCTGACGGAACACTTCAAATCGCACAAAAAAGACAATCATTCCCGCCGTGGTCTGATCCGTCTCGTGTCGCAGCGGCGCAAGCTGCTCGACTATATCAAGGCGAATGACGTTAAGCGCTATGAAGCGCTGATCGCCCGGTTGGGCCTGCGCCGCTGAGCGCAGATTTTTCCGCAACGATACTACGACCCTACGCGGGTGCGCATGGTGCGCGCCCGCGTTTTATCGCTTTGCTCAAGATGGCTTGAGAAAGCACCCCCGGCGCAATCCGGCTCCGGGAAATGAAGGACTATAGGTATGTTTAATATCGCAAAAGAAATCATTGACTGGAGCGGCAGAACGCTGACGCTCGAAACCGGCAAAGTTGCCCGTCAGGCTGATGGTTCTGTCATCGCCACTGTGGGCGAGACCGTGGTGCTGGCCACCGTGGTGGGCGCGCCGTCTCCCAAAGAAGGCATCGATTTCTTTCCGCTGACGGTGAATTATCAGGAACGTTATTATGCGGCTGGTAAAATTCCCGGCGGTTATTTCAAACGCGAACGCGCGCCCACTGAACGCGAGACCCTGATCTCGCGCCTGATCGACCGCCCGATCCGCCCGCTTTTCGCCGATGGCTATCGCAATGAAACGCAGGTCGTGGTGCAGGTTCTCTCGCATGATCTCGAAAATGATCCCGATGTGATCGCGATTGTGGCGGCCTCTGCGGCGCTGACCCTTTCCGGCGTGCCTTTCATGGGCCCGATCGGTGCCAATCGCATTGGCATGATCGACGGTGCGCTGAAACTTAATCCGACGATCGAAGAAATGGCTGAATCCAAGCTGGATCTGGTCATGGCCGGCACACGCGACGCCGTGCTGATGGTGGAATCCGAAGCGCGGGAACTGAGCGAGCAGACCATGCTCGAAGCCGTGATGCTGGGCCATCGCGGTTTGCAGTCGGTCATCGACGGCATTATCCGCCTGGCGGAAAAAGCGGCCAAAGAACCGCGCGATCTGCCGGTCAATCAGGATGCGCCGCTTTTGGCGCAGATCAAGGCCGCGGTCGGTGCCGATCTCACCGCTGCGTTCCAGATTCCGGTGAAGTTTGAACGCCGCGACAAGATTGCGGAAATCCGCAAGAAAGCCGCCGAACAATTCACGGGCGAAGGCAAACTGGCCGCCAACAAATTCTCCGGCCTGTTCCACGATGTTGAAGCCGATATCATGCGCAATGCGGTGCTGGATACGGGCCGCCGCATCGATGGTCGCGACCTGAAAACCGTGCGCCCCATCCTGGCCGAAGTGGGCACGCTGCCGCGCACCCATGGTTCATCGCTGTTTACACGCGGCGAAACACAGGCGCTGGTGATCACCACACTCGGCACCGCGGAAGACGAGCAATTCGTCGATGCGCTGGAAGGCACGTCCAAGCAGAATTTCATGCTGCATTATAACTTCCCGCCCTATTCGGTCGGTGAAACAGGCCGCATGGGCTCACCCGGCCGCCGCGAAATCGGCCATGGCAAGCTGGCCTGGCGCGCCCTTCGCCCGATCCTGCCGACCAAGGAACAGTTCCCCTATACGTTGCGGGTGGTTTCGGAAATTACCGAATCCAACGGTTCTTCCTCCATGGCAACGGTGTGCGGTGCCTCATTGTCGATGATGGATGCCGGTGTGCCGCTGGCCCGCCCGGTGGCCGGTATTGCCATGGGTCTGATCATGGAAGGCGAACGCTATGCCGTCCTGTCAGACATTCTGGGCGATGAAGATCATCTCGGCGATATGGATTTCAAAGTGGCCGGGACGGAAGCGGGCGTGACCTCGCTCCAGATGGACATCAAGATTTCCGGCATCACCGAGGAAATCATGCGTGTCGCGCTGGAACAGGCGCATGGCGGCCGTATCCATATTCTGGGTGAGATGGCCAAGGCGCTGACCACGGCGCGTGCTGAACTGGGCGAACATGCGCCCCGTATCGAACAGATCAAAATCCCCACCGACAAGATCCGCGACGTGATCGGATCGGGCGGCAAGGTGATCCGCGAGATCGTTGAAAAGACCGGCGCGAAGATCAATGTCGAAGATGATGGCACGATCAAAGTGGCCTCATCCGATGGCGAATCCATCAAAGCTGCCCTGAAATGGATCAAAGGCATCGTGGCCGAGCCGGAAATCGGCGAAATCTATGACGGTAAGATCGTCAAAGTGATGGATTTCGGCGCCTTTGTGAACTTCTTCGGGCCGAAAGATGGCCTGGTCCATATTTCCGAACTGGCGGCCCAGCGGGTCTCCAAGACATCGGATGTGGTCAGCGAAGGCCAGGCCGTGAAAGTGAAGCTGCTTGGCTTTGACGATCGCGGCAAGGTTCGCCTGTCTATGAAGCAGGTTGATCAGGCGACCGGCGAGGATCTGAGCAAGAAAGCCCCTGAAGCCGGGGAAGAAACCCCGCCTCAAGCAAGCTGATCCGCCTATATTCAAATTAAATGATGCACCGCCCGCAGTTTTTTGCTGCGGGCGGTTTTTTTTGTGGATCATGGATGCAACAATGGGCTGAACATAATTGCATATCCAAAGCGAATGGCGCGCGGGGGCGCCCATATAGGGTGTGGCCCATAGAATAGGCCATGTGTCTGTCATCGCCGGGATTGTGCCGTAACAGGGGAAACCTAAACCGCCGATGCCGCATGACACATCACTGATCACCACCATTGTTATGGGTCTTGTCCTCGCCTTCATTTTTGGCGCGGTCGCCAACCGCCTTCGTATTTCCCCCTTGGTGGGCTATTTGCTGGCAGGCGTGGCCGTGGGGCCCTATACGCCGGGCTTTATTGCTGATCAGGCCATGGCATCGCAGCTCGCTGAAATCGGGGTTGTGCTCCTGATGTTCGGCGTGGGCCTGCATTTCTCGCCCAAAGAGCTTCTATCGGTAAAAGCCATCGCCATCCCTGGCGCTATAGCACAGATTTCCATGGCCACCCTGCTGGGCGTGGCGATGGGCTGGACATTGGGCTGGCCGATATCCGCCGGCATCGTCTTTGGTATCGCGCTCTCCACCGCATCTACCGTCGTGCTATTGCGTGAGATGCAGGAGCGACGGCTGATCGAGACCAAGCGCGGGCGCATCGCGGTGGGCTGGCTGATTGTCGAAGATATTGCGATGGTGCTGGCATTGGTGCTGCTGCCTGCCCTCGCCCATTTCGCCCAATCCGGAACCGAAGCGACCGGTCCCTTTGATATTCAGGACTTCCTGTTCACCATGGGGATCACTCTTGGCAAAGTGGTCGCCTTTGTCGCCATTATGCTGATTGTTGGCCGCCGTGTGGTGCCGTGGCTTCTGCATATTATCGCCCATACAGGCTCGCGCGAATTGTTCCGCCTGGCCGTGCTGGCCATCTCGCTGGGCATTGCCTTTGGGGCCACCGCCCTTTTCGATGTCTCCTTCGCGCTGGGGGCCTTTTTCGCCGGGATGATCCTCAGCGAATCTGAATTGTCGCAACGCGCCGCCGAAGAAACCTTGCCGCTGCGCGATGCGTTTGCCGTGCTGTTCTTTGTTTCGGTCGGCATGTTGTTCGATCCGGGCATTATTCTGCGCGATCCATGGGCCGTGCTGGGCACCGTCAGCATTATTCTGGTCGGTAAATCCGTGGCGGCGCTGGGGATTGTGCTGGCCTTCCGCTACCCGATGTCGACCGCGCTGACCATTTCGGCCAGCCTGGCGCAGATCGGCGAATTTGCCTTCATCATTGCAGCCCTTGGTCTGCATCTCGAATTGCTGCCGCAACGGGCGCATGATCTGGTATTGGCCGGGGCGCTGATCTCGATTGTCGCCAATCCGCTGATCTTTGCGCTGACGGATCGCTACGGTCCGCGTCTCAGTAAATGGAAAGGCGAAACGCCCAAGCCGGAAAAAGCCAGCCCCGAACCAGTGCAGGAACAAAGCTGGGCGCCGACCCGCCTGAAGGATCATACGATTATTGTTGGCTATGGCCGGGTGGGCAGCCTGATTGCCGAGCGTTTGCTGATTGAAGGCCATTCGGTACTGGTGATCGAAGAACGGCTGGAACTGGTGGAAAAGGCCCGCGCCGCCGCAATTGAAGTGATCGCGGGCAATGCCGCCCAGCCCGATGTGCTGGAAGCCGCCAATCTGAACGGGGCGGAAGCATTGGTTGTGGCCATTCCCCATGCTTTTGAGGCAGGGCAGATTGTGCGTCAGGCGCATAATGACAATCCCAATCTGGAAATTGTCGCCCGCGCACATTTCGACGCCGAGGTGGATCTGCTCCGCCAATATGGCGCGAGCTTTATCATTATGGGCGAGCGCGAAATCGCCCGCGGTATGATCGAGCGCATTCTTGGGCTGCCGCCCAAACCGGCACCGGTGACGACGCCAAATGGAGCCCCGCCCTTTACCGAGGACGAGGCCGATCAACTGGCTCGCCAGCTTACCCGTGATCGTCTTCCCGGCTCTACCGAGCCTGGGGCAGCGTAGCGAAAATCTGCATCGCCTCGCGACCTGTCTCCGGCTAATCTTCTGCGCATGGTCCCGCGTGAGAACAGTTCTGCCCTGCCTTTTCTGGCCCGCAAAGACGGGCCGGAACGCGGCCAGGGCATGCCAGGCGGGCGCGGCCTGTTTCAAAGGGGCTCCTTCTGGTCCTTGGCGCTGCGCCTGATCAGCCTGTTGCTGGTGGTGGCTTGTCTCTTGCTGCTAGGGATCGACCTTCTGACATCGCTGGAACAGCAAGGCGCGATCCGGGTGCGCGCCGTCAGCGAAATTTGGTCGGCCCTCAATCCCGGTCAGATGGCGCAATTTCTCGGCTGGGCAGGCAGTAATAAGCTGGACCATGCGGTCCGCACCATTCTGGCACTGCCGGGCTGGGCCTTTTGCGGCGTATCGGGGGTTATTCTGGCTTTTGTGGCTGGCCGTCGCCCCTGAGGAACGAGATATCCCCGCGCGGAATGAGCTAGCGATGCGCGCCCGGTGTCCAAAGCACATCATCCTTGCCCTTATCATTGGCAAAGCGCGCCGCGACAAAGAGATGATCCGACAGACGGTTCATATAGTGGATGACGACTGGCCCCACGGTTTCGGCCTGCGCCAATTCCACGATCAATCGCTCGGCCCGCCGCGCCAAGGTGCGCGCCAGATGCAGATGCGCCGCCGCCGGCGAACCGCCGGGCAGGATGAACGAGGTCAGCGGGGCCAGTTCGGTATTCATCGCATCGATCTCGCGCTCCAGCCGCTCGACCTGCGAAGGGGCGATGCGCAATCGCCCCCCTGCCCTCTGGCCATCTTCGGGGACACAAAGATCGGCTCCCAGATCGAAAAGATCGTTCTGGATACGCGCCATCATCTCATCCAGCGCCCCGGAGAGATGCAGCCGCGCCAGACCCAGCGCCGCATTGGTTTCGTCCACCGTGCCATAGGCACTGATGCGCAACGCAAATTTGGGCAGGCGCGCGCCATTTCCCAGCGCGGTCTCGCCCTTATCCCCGGTTTTTGTATAGATGCGATTTAAAGTGACCATAGCCGCAGTGTAGAGAAATGCCCGGCCTTGCGCAAAAAGCGCAATTTGCGGCGGCCCCGCGGGCCGCTATGATCCGCCCGCCACATAGCTGAGTTTAACAGTCCATGTCCGACGATTTTGCCGCTTTGCGCCGTGAGCCCCCCGATCAGGTGGAGGTGCATGAAACCCGCATTTCCTGTGAGGGCATTGGCGGCGCGCTGGGCCATCCGCGCGTCTTTTTGCAGATCGGCGAGGACGGCTTTGTCGATTGCGGCTATTGCGACCGGCGCTTTGTATTAGGGGCCGGGGCGCAGCACCATTGAACGCGCCCCTTCAAGCCCGGCCGATTGCCAAGGGCGACCATCTCTATCTGATCGATGGGTCTGGCTATTTGTTCCGGGCCTATCATGCGCTACCGCCCCTCACCCGCAAATCCGACGGCCTGCCCACCGGGGCGGTGGCGGGGTATTGCAATATGCTGTGGAAGCTCATCGAAGATACAAAAGGCGGCGATAAGCCCAGTCATCTGGCTGTTATCTTTGATGCCGGCAAGACAACATTCCGTAATGAAATCTATCCGCTCTACAAGGCCAATCGCAGCGAACCGCCGGATGATTTGATTCCGCAATTTCCGCTGGTGCGCGATGCCACCCGCGCTTTTGGCGTTGCCTGCGTTGAAGAACAAGGCTTTGAGGCGGATGATCTGATCGCCACCTATGCAAGATTAGCACGTGAACGCGGCGCACGGGTCACCATTGTCTCTTCTGACAAAGACCTGATGCAGCTTGTCGTGGATGGCGAAGTGGAATTGCTGGACCCCGTCAAAAATAAACGGATGGGCAGCAGCGATGTGATGGAAAAATTCGGCGTGCCCCCATCCAAAGTGGTGGATGTGCAATCACTGGCCGGAGATTCCGTCGATAATGTGCCGGGTATACGTGGGATAGGCATCAAAACCGCGGCAGAACTGATCAATACTTACGGCGATCTTGAAACATTGCTGGCCCGCGCGAGCGAGATCAAACAGCCCAAGCGCCGCGAATCCCTGATCGAACAGGCAGAGAATGCCCGCTTATCCATGCGTCTTGTCACGCTGGACCCGGATGTACGCCATTCTTGCCCGATCGAAGATATGGACGTGCGCGACCCCGATCCGCAAAGCCTCATCGCTTTTTTGAAAGTGATGGAGTTCAGCACCCTGCTCCGCCGGGTCGCGAGCCATTTTGCCATTGATAATACCGACTCTATCGCCGCCGCAGCCGACCCAGCACAAGGTCATAGCTTCACGGCCACCACTTTAGCCGCGGATGGACAGAGCGAGACTTCGCTCAATGCCGCGTCGTCCCCCAATGGCGCCGCCACAAACACCCCCGGCGCGGTGATGGACCAGGGTCAGTGGCGCAAAGCCATCAATCACGATCTCTATGAAAGCGTGACCACGGCGGAACGGCTGGATCACTGGATCGCGCGCGCCTTTGAAACCGGGCTTGTCAGTTTTGACACCGAAACCACTGCGCTGGACGCCATGGTGGCAGAACTATGCGGTGTCTCGCTGGCCACCGGGCCTAATGAAGCCTGTTATATTCCGTGCGGCCATAGCGACAGCAGAGAGCTTGATCTTTCAGGTGTCGCCAAATCCGAACAATTGCCCGAAGCGCTTGTGCTGCAAAAGCTGAAACCGCTGCTGGAAGACAGCAGCGTGCTGAAAGTCGCGCAGAATCTAAAATATGATGCGCTTATATTGGCCCAGCGCGGCATTCAGGTGCATGGCTTCGATGACACGATGCTGATCTCTTATGTGCTGGAAGCCACGTTACATGGCCATGGCATGGATGCGCTGTCGGAATTGCATCTGGATCACACGCCCATCACCTATGCTGACATCACCGGCAAAGGCAAAGACAAAATCACCTTTGATTGTGTGCCGGTGGATCAGGCCACGCGCTATTCCGGCGAAGATGCGGATGTGACCTTGCGCCTGCATCAACTCCTGAAGCCGCGTCTGGCGCAGGACCGCAAGGTCAGCGTTTATGAAACGCTGGAGCGCCCGCTTATACCGGTGCTGGTCGAGATGGAACGGCGCGGTATCATGGTGGATGCCGAAGTGCTGCGGCGGCTCTCCAATGAATTCGCCCATGCGCAAGTGGCGCTTGAAAAAGACATTCATGCGCTGGCGGGGGAGCCGTTCAATATCGCCTCACCCAAACAGCTGGGCGATATTCTGTTCGGTAAATTTGCCCTGCCCGGTGGCCGCAAAACCAAAACCGGCGCCTGGTCGACCGATGCGGATATTCTGGAAGAGGTCGCGGCAAAAGGCCATGATATTGCCCAGAAAGTTCTGGCCTGGCGCACATTAGCGAAATTGCGCGGCACCTATACGGATGCACTGCCGACCTATGTCAACAAAGTCACGGGCCGGGTGCATACATCTTATGCCATGGCCTCCACCACCACCGGACGGTTATCTTCCAACGATCCCAATCTGCAGAATATTCCGATCCGCACCGAAGAAGGCCGCAAAATTCGCGCGGCCTTTATCGCGCCGCCCAACCGCAAATTGATCAGCGCCGATTACAGCCAGATAGAATTGCGCCTGCTGGCGCATATAGCCGATATACCAGCGCTGAAAAACGCTTTTGCCGATGGCACGGATATTCATGCCATGACGGCTTCGGAAATTTTTGGTGTGCCTGTGAAAGATATGCCGTCGGAAATCCGCAGGCGCGCCAAGGCAATCAATTTCGGTATTGTCTATGGTATTTCCGCCTTTGGTCTGGCCAATCAGCTAGGCATCGCGCGCGGCGAGGCCGATGATTATATCAAGAAATATTTCCAGCGCTTTCCCGGCATCCGCGATTATATGGAACATACCAAACAATTCGCCCGCGATCAGGGCTATGTCGAAACACTGTTCGGTCGCCGCATACATATCCGCGAAATCAATTCCAAAAATCAGGGCTTTCGCGGCGGGGCTGAACGCGCCGCGATCAATGCCCCCATACAAGGCACGGCCGCAGATATTATTCGCCGCGCCATGATCCGCCTGCCCGCATGCCTGAATGATGCCGCACTGGATGTGCAGATGCTGCTACAGGTGCATGACGAATTGGTGTTTGAAGTCGCGGATAAAGATGTTGAAGCCACGATCAAACTCGCCCGCAGCTTGATGGAACAGGCGGCCCTGCCTGCACTGCACCTTTCGGTGCCGCTGGTGGTCGATGCCCGCGCCGCGCAGAATTGGGATGAAGCCCACTGAGTGGCCTTACGCCGCGATGGATTTCAGCCCTGTCTCACTGGTGATCCCGGCCTGGGCCAGGGCGTGGGTTAAATGTTCCATCGCGGCCTGTGCATCCAACCGCGCCCCGTCGCTGCCGGGCGGCAATTGCGCCGTGTAAGCGGTCAGAAATCCCGGCACTTCGATGGACGCTAAAATCATCGCCCTAGCACGGCCCGCCATATGACCTTCGGTTAAAACCTTGCCAGAGAAAAGACGCAGCAATGCGTTGACCCGCTCACAAGCCTCGGGTGATTTGGACTGCACTGTTTCAAACAGTTTTATATGGGCTTCGATCTGGCAGGCGATACGATCCAGCGCCTCACCGATTTCGCGCCGCTGAATATCCTGAAAGGCCGAGCGGCGCACCCGCAACTGCAATTCTGTCAAGCGCGCCAGCCTTTGCATGGGCGGGATGGACGAGCGCAGAAAATGATTTTCAAAATGCGCTGATTGCAAAACCGGCATGACAAAGGCGCCAAGATTTCGCTTATTCTCCGCCCCGATAATATGTTCCTCGATCTGGCACAACCGTTCCAGCCGCTCATCCGGCGAGGCCGCGTCAGACAGATAGTCGCCGATCACTTCATGGCTGATGACACGGCGAGACCGCAGCGTGAAAGCCGCGATAATATCCTCATGCGCCAGATATTTGCCCTGCGCCAGCACAAGCTGATTGGCGATCCGGCGCAGCATTTTCAATTCTTCAACAACGCCATCCGGGCAAAGACGTTTGACGCTTTTCAATTCCGCCAGAATGCGCGACGCAATGGCGGAACGTGCATCGGGCAATTCATCTTTGGCAAATCGCTCGGCCAACATTTCCACGCCGCGCCGGGTGCGCATCGCAGTCTGCTTGCCGATAAAAAGGTCGACCAGCGCCAATAAGGATTCGCCCAGATTTTCCTGCGCCCCCATTAATTCATGCAGCGCCGCCGAGCCGTGTAGAATCTCCGCGACCAGAGCATCCAGCACCGATAGCATTAACTGACGGGGCGCATCGTCATGGGGAAGCTCGTCCAACAGACCCAATAATTTCGCCAGCTTGTCATCCCAGCCCGAAGCATCGGCCAGGAATTGCGCCAGCGCGCCGTTTAAAACATAGCGCGCATCACCTTGCTTGCAGAGCTTGCTGGCAAGCATGGCGAATTGCCCGGCCTGCGTTACGGGGAAACGCTGGGCGCGGGCATCGCGGTAAACCTGATGGATGGCATTGGTCGCCAGCTCATTGAGGCTTTTCACAATCTGCTGCACCGGCACCGAGGTAGACGCAGCCTGCGCCACAGCCACTTTCTGAATCGCATGTTGATAAAGTGTGCCCGTGGCTTCCAGCATTTCCAGCGCATCGGCACGGTGGATGAGCTCGGTGACGGTGAGTTTGCGCCGCGCCAGATAATCGCCCAACAGGCGCGCCATGGTCGTGCGGGCATGATAGGAATAGAGATCGTCGGGCTTGAAGCAAGGCAGCGCATGGGGCGCATCTTCCGCCGCCGGCTCCACCTTCATTTGTGTATGGCCGTCTTCAAGAATTTTGAGACTGAGATATTCGCCCGTCTCACTATTATAGGTCTCTTTGACGACCTTGACCCCTGTGGCCTGATCATTCTCCATCAAGCCGCGCGCAACCGAAAGGGCCGCCTCGCGCTGGCTGAGGACGTCATGCAGCCTCCACCCGCCCTTGGCACCAAGGCGGGAAAAAATTTCGTAATGAATGTCCTGTGCCATGTACGATCCTTGATCCGCGCCCCGGGCGCTCATAAGGATCAAGTCTGACGCAACGTGCTTTAAACCGCCGTTAAATTGGCCGTGAATTTATTGATGCTGGCCTTGCTGGATCGACTTAATCACCGGGCTGGCTGAACAAAGCGGGCATTGCGGATCTGGCTTCAAGCCCACCACCCGCATTTGGGGGGCCTTGGCATCATAGAGCAGCAAGCGCCCGGCCAGCCCAAGGCCCAGCCCCAGAATCTCCTTCAGCACTTCCTGCGCCTGTAAGCTGCCCATCACCCCGGCCACCGCGCCCAGAATGCCGGTTTCGCTACAGGGCGGCGCGGCCCCTGGCGGGGGGGCATGGGGCAGGAAACAACGGTAACAGGGATAGGCCCCGCTGCGGTCAAAGGCCCGGAATGTCGCCAATTGACCGGAAAATTCGCTCACCGCCGCCGAAATAAGGGGCTTTTGCCCGAAATAACAGGCGTCATTGAGCAAAAACCGGCTTTCAAAATTATCCGTGCCATCGGCGACCAGATCATAAGGCTTAATCAACCCGGCCACATTGGCGGGGGTCAGGCGGGTCTGATGCAGCTCTATCTGGCAATGGGGATTAAGCGCCAAAGCCGCCCGGGCCGCGGATCCGGTCTTAGGCTGGCCAGTATCAGCCGTTTTATGGGCAATCTGGCGTTGCAGGTTAGACAGACTGACCACATCGTCATCTATGATACCGATTGTCCCTACCCCGGCCGCCGCCAGATAAAGGATCAGGGGCGAGCCCAGCCCACCAGCCCCCACAACCAGCACATGCGCGGCTTTCAGCCGGGCCTGCCCTACGCCGCCAACCTCGCGCAGGACAAGATGGCGGGCATAGCGGTCCAATTCTTCGTCTGTCAGTGCCATGGCTCGGTCTTAAACCAGCGCCGCAGCCCCAGCAAAGGCAAAGCGCCATCCCGTCCAGGACCGCCTTGAAACCATGGGGGCAAGACAGGTTAAAATGGCCGCGACGATCCGTCTTCCCCTTAACTTTCGGCCAGCCTTGCCTTGTTTCCCCCCGCTAAGATAGGGCTTTTCTTGCCGGGCTGGGCGGGAAACGCCTATGCTCGGCCCATTCTAACATGAGCTCCGCCCGGTAGACTTGGCGGATGGTGACAGGAGCGATGATGTCCAAGGACGCGGGTCAAGCAGGCGCATACGGGCTTGAGGCCCATGGCTTCCGTAATTTGAAAGCCGTGAACTGGAATCTCAGCGATGCCGCCCTTTATGAAAGCGCGGTTGCACGCGGTGAAGGCCATGTTGCCAAGCACGGCCCGCTTGTCGTGCTCACAGGCCAGCATACCGGCCGCTCCGCCAATGATAAATTCGTCGTGCGCGACGCCACCACCGAAGATGAACTGTGGTGGGACAACAATAAATCCATGACCCCGGCGCAATTCGATGCACTGCATGCGGATATGATAACCTTTGCCGAAGGTCGCGAACTCTTCGCCAAAGATTTGTTCGGTGGTGCCGATCTCAGCCATCGCCTGCCGGTGCGGGTTGTCACGGAATATGCGTGGCATTCGCTCTTCGTGCATCAATTGCTGATCCGCCCCACGTCTGACGATCTGAATGGCTTTGTGCCTGAGTTCACGATCATCGATCTGCCCAGCTTTGAAGCCACGCCCGAACGCCATGGCTGCCAGAGCAAGACCGTGATCGCCGTGAACTTCACCAAGAAGCTCGTGCTGATCGCCGGCACATCCTATGCCGGCGAAATGAAGAAGTCGGTCTTCACGATTCTGAACTTCCTGCTGCCCCCCAAACGCGTCATGCCGATGCATTGCTCGGCCAATGTCGGCAAAGACGGCAAAGCGGCGATTTTCTTTGGTCTGTCAGGCACAGGCAAAACCACATTGTCCGCCGATGCCAGCCGCACGCTGGTCGGTGATGACGAACATGGCTGGAGCGAACATGGCGTCTTCAATTTTGAAGGCGGCTGCTATGCCAAAGTCATCCGCCTGTCGCGCGATGCCGAGCCGGAAATCTATGCCACGACGCAGCGTTTTGGCACGGTGCTGGAAAATGTCGTGATGAACCCGCAGACCCGCGAGCTTGATCTCGACGATGCGACCCATGCCGAAAATACCCGCGCCGCCTATCCGATCCATTACATCCCGAATGCCAGTGATACAGGCCGCGCCGGTCACCCGAAAAATGTGATCATGCTCACGGCTGATGCATTCGGCGTGCTGCCGCCCATC
>CAZOJG010000026.1:0-3764 GCA_964580115.1 uncultured Rhizobium sp. | reverse complement strand
GCCGCGTCATCCCAGCGCTTATGGCAATCTGCTGCGCGATCTGATCGGCGAACATCAGGCCGATTGCTGGCTCGTAAATACCGGCTGGACCGGCGGGGCTTATGGGATTGGCGCGCGCATGCCGATTAAAGCCACACGCGCCTTACTCGCCGCCGCCCTGGATGGCTCACTCGCCAATGCCGAAATGCGGGTCGATCCGCATTTCCGTTTCCGCGTGCCGGTATCCGTGCCGGGCGTGGACAGCAAAATTCTGAACCCGCGTGACACATGGGCCGATCCTGCAGCTTACGATGCGCAGGCGCGCAAGCTTGTGAGCATGTTCCGCGAAAACTTCAAAAAGTTCGAAGCCCATGTCGGCCCGGATGTCTTGCAGGCCGCACCGCAGCTTGCAGAAGCTGCCGAATAAAACAGAAAAATGTAATCAGACCCGCCGGTACACCCAGACCCGTGCCGGCGGGAGATTACGCCAGACAAAAGCGCCCAATTGAACCGGCGCGGTCTGCGTGCCCAGCACGGGCGGTTTCATTCCATATGAAAATTGCACAAAAGGCGCGCCCGGCTGCAAACGGTTCAGCCCGGCTTCGATCAGTTGCTTGCGCTTTTCCAAAGGCTGGTTGAGCAAAGGCAGGCCAGAAATGATGGCGGCATAAGGCGCAGTCGGATCGGGCGCACCCAGCGTTCCACCAAGATCATAGGCATCGCCCTGAATCACCTGCGCGCCGGCAAAACGCTGTGCCAGAAGACCCGCGAAATCGGCATCATATTCAATCATGGTAAGGCGCTCGGCCTCTACGCCCATAGCGATAATGGCCTGTGTGACGACGCCCGTACCCGGACCCAATTCCAGCACCCTGCCCGAAAGAATCGGATCTATCTGCGCAGCGATGGCCCGCGCCAGAGCGGGGCTGGAGGGGACAATAGCCCCGACATTACGCGGGCTGGCGATCAGACCACGCAGAAAGCGAAATTCGTCCTTAAAAAGCGGTGATGATTGTGAAGCCATATGTTCTTTACTGCACACACCACAGAGACAGGCCAAGCCTTGCCCATCACAAGAATAGACGCAATCTTTTTCAGCACTTACCCGCCTTATTGGGCATTTATTTAAATTATTTGGCGGACTCGCCGCTGAGGAAATCCTTCATCTTGGCAAAAAAGCCCTCGCATTGCGGATGAGAGCCTTCGGCCGAGGTTTTCTCGAATTCACGGAGCAGCTCTTTCTGCTTTTTACTGAGCCTGACCGGTGTTTCCACCGCGACTTCGACAAACAGATCGCCCCGCAAACCGCCACCGCGCAACACAGGCATGCCTTTGCCCTTGAGGCGTATCTGGCGATTGCCCTGCGTCCCTTCAGGGATTGTCACTTTGGCGCGGCTGCCATCCAGCAGCGGCACTTCGATCGCGCCGCCCAGCGCCGCTGTCACAAAAGACACCGGCGCGCGGCAATGCAAATCTCCGCCATCGCGCTGGAAGATCGGATGTTCTGTGACCGAAAGGAAAATATATAAATCGCCAGCAGGCCCGCCATTCATCCCGGCCTGGCCTTCGCCGGTCAGACGAATGCGCGTGCCTTCTTCAACGCCGGCAGGAATATCGACCGCGAGTTTGCGCTCTTTCTGCACCTGACCCTGACCGTGACAGGCCTTGCAAGGATTGCGCAGCACCCGCCCCTGGCCATGACAGGATGGGCAAGTGCGCTCGATCGTGAAGAAGCCTTGCGCGGCACGGACCTTGCCATGGCCCGCACAGGTTTCACAGGTTTCCGCCTTGCTGCCCGGTTCGGCACCACTGCCATTGCAGGGCTCACAGGCCACCGCGCCCGGCACATGTAAATCTGCGCGTTTGCCGTGAAAGGCTTCGGCAAGACTGATTTCCAGATTATAGCGCAAATCCGCGCCGCGATTTTGCCGCCGCCCACCGCGACGATTGCCGGACATCTCGCCAAATAGATCGTCAAAAATATCGGTGAAGGTAGAGCTGAAATCAAAGCCGCCGCCAGCATGACCATGGCCATTGCCCATGCCGCCATCAAAGGCGGCATGGCCGAAACGATCATAGGCCGCGCGCTTTTCGGGGTCTTTCAGAATGTCATAAGCGTGATTGACTTCTTTGAAGCGATGTTCGCACTCCGTATCGCCGGGATTGCGATCGGGATGGAGTTCTTTTGCGAGTTTGCGATAAGCGCCTTTGATCTCTTCCGGCGAAGAGACCTTAGCCACGCTGAGAATTTCATAAAAACAACGCTTGCTCATTTTTCAACCAGATCAAAAAAAGCAGCGCCGCCTTCACGCTGGCTCTGAAGCCAAGGCGAAAAGCGACGCCGACTTTTACTTGCGTTCAGATGGACCATTGGCGCGCGTCACCACAGCCCACCCAAAATTTAGGCCGAATCCTTTTTGTCGTCTTCGACTTCCGAGAATTCAGCATCGACCACATCATCAGCCGGCTCGGCGGCACCATCGGCAGCTGCCGCAGCTTCGCCTTCAGACTGTTGCTGCGCCTTATACATGGCCTCGCCCAGCTTCATCGAAGCCTGCGCCAATGTCTGGGTTTTGGCCGAAATATCTTCGGCGTCTTCACCCGTCAGTGCGGTTTTCAAAGCCGCCAGCGCCGCTTCAATTGCTGTGCGCTCATCGGGAGCAACCTTTTCGCCATGTTCGGCAAAGGCTTTCTCCGTCGAATGCAGCAAGGAATCGCCCTGATTCTTGGCTTCGGCCAAGGCACGGCGTTTCTTATCATCCGCCGCATGACTTTCAGCATCTTTGACCATCTGCTGAATATCAGCATCGGTCAGACCGCCCGAGGCCTGAATGCGAATCTGCTGTTCCTTATTGGTCGCCTTATCTTTGGCCGTCACCGAGACGATACCATTGGCGTCGATGTCAAAGGTGACTTCGACTTGCGGCACACCACGCGGCGCGGGCGGCAAGCCCACCAGATCAAACTGACCCAGCATCTTATTATCCGCCGCCATTTCGCGTTCGCCCTGGAAGACGCGAATGGTGACCGCCGTCTGATTATCTTCGGCGGTCGAGAACACTTGCGATTTCTTGGTCGGGATCGTGGTGTTGCGATCGATCAGACGGGTGAAGACACCGCCCAATGTTTCGATCCCAAGCGATAGCGGTGTAACGTCGAGCAGAAGAACGTCTTTGACTTCGCCTTTCAGCACGCCGCCCTGAATCGCGGCGCCCATGGCCACCACTTCATCGGGGTTCACACCCTTATGCGGTTCTTTGCCGAAAAGCTGTTTCACGACCTCTTGGACTTTGGGCATGCGGGTCATGCCGCCGACCAGAATCACTTCATCGATCTGGCTGGCCGAAACGCCGGCATCTTTCAGCGCCTGCTTCACAGGCGTGATGGTACGCTGGATCAGATCATCCACCAAAGCTTCCAGCTTGGCGCGGGTCAGCTTCATGGTGAGATGTTTCGGACCGGTGGCATCCGCCGTGATGAAGGGCAGATTGATTTCGGTCTGCATCGCGCTGGACAATTCGATCTTGGCTTTTTCGCCGCCTTCTTTCAGGCGCTGCAAGGCCAGACGATCGCCACGCAGATCGATGCCGTTTTCTTTCTTGAACTCGTCGGCCAGATAATTGACCAGACGCATGTCAAAGTCTTCGCCGCCAAGGAATGTATCGCCATTGGTGGACTTCACTTCGAACACACCATCGCCGATTTCGAGCACGGAAATATCGAAGGTGCCGCCGCCAAGGTCATAGACCGCGATCGTGCCGGATTGTTTTTTATCGAGACCATAG
>CAZOJG010000025.1:0-27792 GCA_964580115.1 uncultured Rhizobium sp. | reverse complement strand
CGGCAAGAAGTAGACCTAATACGGGTGACGCTATGCAAAACACAGATTCACCCGTTTTACTGGACAAGCGTGACAGTGGCGTTGCCACTGTCACGCTGAACCGGCCTGATGCGATCAATGCGATCAATCATGCCATACGTCAGGGACTGGCCGAGGCACTGGCCCATTGTGAACAAGACCCCAAAGTTCGGGTTGTTTTAGTAAGCGGCAATGGCCCACGCGGCTTTTGTGCCGGTGGTGACATCAAAGAACTGGTCGCGTCGGAAACATCGACCGAAATTCGCGCCCGCATGATGAAACTGGCCTGGATCGAGGCCTTTGATAAATTCAGCAAACCTGTGATCGCGGCGGTGCATGGCTTCTGCCTCGGCGGCGGCTGCGAATTGGCGCTGGCCGCAGATATTCGTTTTGCCGCGCCGGATGCGCAATTCGGTTTGCCCGAAGTTAATTTGGGTATCTTGCCCGCGGCGGGCGGCACGCAGCGCCTGCCCCGCCTGATCGGCCCTGCCCGCGCCATGGATATGCTGCTGACGGGCGAACGGATTGATGCGCAGGAAGCCTATCGCATCGGTTTGGCGACGCGGCTGGCCTCGTCCAACGAGACATTATTTGCTGAAGCATTGGCTCTGGCAGAGAAGATTGCCATCAAGCCGCCTTTGGCTGTGACCTATATCAAGGAAGCGGCGCGCGCGGCATCGGCCATGCCTTTGGCGGATGGGTTGCGACTGGAGAAAGACTTTTTTGCCTTGCTGCGCAATACGGATGATCAGCGCGAAGCGGCGCTGGCTTTCCGGGATAAGCGTAAGCCGAATTTCAGCGGAAAATAGTTTTCACTTTCCGAACTGTTTTATTCGCCATCCGGAAATTCGGCGCTGAGGGACAGGGCTTCATGATTTTCGAGGTCTTCGCGGCGCTTGTCGAGATGGCGGCGCAGATATTCGGTCGCGGGTTTGCCGAGAACCAGATAGACCGGCGGCGATTCCATTTCAGACAGGGTGATAATGGCCTCTGCGGCGCGCTTCGGGTCGCCGGATTGTTTGCCATGGCGGGTTGAGAGACCGCTGCGAATTTGGCCGATGCTTTTGTCATAATCGGGAATGGATTTTTCCACCCATTCCATACTGGCCCCGGCCCATTCTGTGCGAAAACCACTGGGTTCGACGACCGTGACATGGATATTCAGCGGGGCGCATTCCTGTGCCAATGCATGGGAGAGGCCGGTGACCGCATGTTTGGAGGCGGTGTAAACGCTGAGGCCCGGATTACCGTGAAAGCCCGCCGTGGACGACACATTGATGATACGGCCGCCGCCTTGTTCGCGCAGATGCGGTAGCGCGGCGCGGATGACATTCACCGTGCCGAAAAAATTGGTTTCCATCTGGCGACGGATTTCCTGATCATTGGATTCTTCCAATGCGCCCATCAGGCCATAACCGGCATTATTGACCACGACATCAACCTTGCCTGCTTTGATACAGGCTTGTTCAAATGCCTGAGGAATGCGTGCTGAATCGTTCAGATCGAGCAGGCAGGCAATGGCGCGGCCGGGCGCCAGGGCCTCGAATTCCTTGATCTGGGTTGCTTTGCGTAATGTGCCGATCACCATATCACCACGGGCAAGCACCGCTTCGGCCAAGGCGCGGCCAATGCCGGTGGAAATACCAGTGATGAACCAAACGCGGGGCTTCGCAGCCATGGGACACATCCTCTTTCAAAAATAGTCGGCACAAAGGCGAGAGATAGGCACATAAGGCATATGCACAAAGGACTGCATTGCCCGCAGGTCAACCGCCGGAACAAAATCCGTGTTCCGAGACAGTGCGATAACACATTCGCCTGCCACACAAAAAGCCAATTCCATCCTGCCGACGATTTCCCACATTTGCCGCACATAGCGATGCAAACATCGTTATATAGGGAATGGCCATAATGGCTGGCCGAACGCATAAGCTGAACAAAAGGGTTGAGTAAAATGAGTGGTATGCTGGTGGGCAAAGTGGGCGTCATTACAGGTGTGGCGGGCGCAGGTATGGGCCGGGGTGCCGCCATGGTATTTGCCCGCGAAGGCGCCAAAGGCATCGTTCTGGCGGATGTTGCAGAACAAGGCGGATTGGAAACGTTGGAACTTGTGCGCAAAGCCGGTGGCAATGCGATTTTTGTGAAATGCGATGTCTCTGACGGTGATCAGATTGCGGAACTTGTCGCAAAGACTGTTTCCACCTATGGGCAGTTGGATTGCGCTTTTAACAATGCGGCGGTCACGGCCAAGCGCGCTTTTTTACATGAAATTGAAGATGCGGATTGGGAACGGCATCTGGCGGTCAATCAGACTGGTGTTTGGAAATGTATGCGGGCGCAGATTGCGCAAATGCTGGCGCAGGGCACAGGTGGATCGGTTGTCTGCACATCATCGACCGCCGGTGTGATTGGACAAAAAGGCGTGAATGCCGCCTATGCCGCTGCCAAACATGCGGTAATTGGCTTGGTGCGCAGCGCCGCCACACAATATGGCACCAAGGGCATCAGGGTGAATGCGATTGTACCTGGCCCGATTTGGACGCCGATGCTGGAGAGCGGATATAAAACACGCGCCGCAGCGGAAGAGCGTTATGCACATCGCACCGCGCTGGGTCGGCTTGGCGAGCCCGGTGAAATTGGCGAGGCCGCAGCATGGCTTTGCTCCGACCGCGCGTCTTTTGTCACCGGCTCGGTCCTTAATGTCGATGGCGGCGTGATTATGGTGGGGGCGTGATCACGCGGAATGCGTGATCACCACCTTGCCGACATGCTGGGCGCTGGCGAAGTATAAGAAAGCTTCGCGGGCCTGATCGAAAGTGAATTGACGATCGATGACCGGGCGCAAATTCCCCTGCTCCATCGCGCGATTCATGATCTCTAAATCGTTACGTGTGCCTGGATGGGCGGCACGGGCCGTGATATCACGGATGAAGAGATTCATATAAAATGGCGATTGATCATCGAAGCCGCCCAAGAGGCCCATGAGAATAACGCGGCCACCCAAGCGGGTTGCCTCGATAGATTTGGCCATGGTGGAGGGGCCACCGACATCAACAGTGAGATCGACGCCGCGTCCCTGGGTGAGGTCCAGAACTTGCTTATGCCAATCAGGATTTCGGGCGTAATTGACCACGGCATCGGCGCCATGGGCTTTCAAGCGCGCAATCTTTTCATCTTTGGATGTGGTGACGATGACTCTGGCACCTGCCTGTTTGGCGAACGCAAGCGCAAACATGGAGACGCCGCCACTGCCTTCAAGCAATACGGTCTCTCCGATACTGGCCTGCCCTTTGGTAATGACGGATTTCCAGGCGGTAAGACCCGCGACTGGCAGGCAGGCTGCTTCTTCAAAGGAGAGATGTTCCGGCATGCGGACATAGCCATCCTCATGCAGGGTGACATATTCCTGGAGCGTGCCGTGAATGGCGCCGCCCAGATCACCGCGCACGCCTTCGATGGTTAGGTCACCTGAGATCCAGCCCTGGCGGAAAGTAGGGACGACTTTATCGCCAACTTTGAAGCGGGTGACATCTGAGCCGATTTCAACCACTTCGCCCGCGCTGTCGGAGACCGGTATCAGCGCATCGCTGACGGAGGTGAGGCCCGGCACCTGGTTGGTGCTCATAAGATTTTTATAGATGCCGTGACAAACCATAAGATCGCGGTGATTGAGCGAATTGGCCCGTACCTTCATCACGATATCTTTTGGACCAGGCGCTTTACGCTCTGCTGTCGAGGCGCTAAGCGCAGCCAGATCGCCATAGGTTTCCCAGCGATAACATTTCATTTTTACCCCCTATTATTTATGTGGATCTAGATTGCGTGCCTCGCGCGTGATGATCAGCGGGCGCATATAGGACAGATCGTTGCGATCCAGAGAATTGGTGCCGGACATGGCTTTCATCGCCTTGACCTGTTCTGGCAGTTCAATCGGATTGGGCGCGCCATTCCATTCGGTGAAACAAACGCGCGCCGCGATGGCCCAGCGACCATTACGGCGTTCAAAGCGATCCATATAGCGACCGCCGCGCATGATGGGCGTTTCGGTGCCCTGATAAATATTGACGACCATCCAATAGGTTTCGACATGGGCGCTGTCACCATCGAGATCGATGGACTGGTTCATGACAAAGTGCTGGGTATAGGAAAGCTGGGAATAGACTTTGCCGATCCATGTCAGAAAATCGTCGGGACCGCCGACAAAGGCGCCATGATCGTCGATCGCGTCGTCATGGAAGACCGAGCGCAGGAGTTCCATATCATTGCGGTTGATGCCACGGCAAAAGCGGACGGTGCAATCATAGATCGCCTGGCGATCTTCCACTTGTCGCAACCGCGCCACTTCTTTTTCCAAGGCATCCTGGCGTTTCGCCAAATCCTGCAAACTCAGTTCAGCCATGTGTTTCCTCTTTATTTTTTTATTCAGGTCTTATGCGCGTTCGAACAGGGCAGCCACGCCTTGGCCCCCGCCGACGCACATTGTTTCCAAGGCGTAACGGCCCTGACGACGCTGTAATTCATAGAGCATCGTGGTCATGATACGCACGCCCGTGGCGGCAATGGGATGGCCCAGCGAAATGCCCGAACCATTGACATTAAGCTTGTCAGGATCATTCCAGTCCCAACCTTTCAAGACGGCCAGCACCTGTGTCGCGAAAGCTTCGTTCAGTTCGACCAGATCGATATCGTTCCAACCTTTGCCAGTGCGCTTAAACAGCTTTTCAACGGCTGGCACGGGGCCAATTCCCATAGTGGCCGGCTCGCAACCCGCAGCAGCCCAGCCAGTCAGAAAGGCCATGGGCTGGAGACCCAATTCCTGCAATTTGTCTTCTGCGACGATGAGACAGGCTGAGGCGGCATCATTCTGTTGGCTGGAATTACCCGCAGTGACGGTGCCGCCTTTGATGAGAGGGCGCAGCTTGGAGAGCGTGTCCATGCTGGCATCGGTTCGAAAACCTTCATCCTTTTTGAATTCTACCGGATCGCCTTTGCGCTGCGGCACCAAGATCGGCACGATTTCATCGGCGAATTTATTATCGGCCCAGGCTTGCGTGGCGCGCTGATGGCTGCGCACAGCATAAGCATCGGCTTCCTCGCGCGTGACGTTATAGTCTTTTGCGAGATTTTCGGCTGTTTCGATCATGCCGGAGATCACGCCGAAACGTGATACGGGCTGAGAGCGTTCGCGGCCACGGGCCAGACGATCATGCAAGGTGGTGGATCCGGCGCGGGTGCCCCAGCGCATATCGGTGGTGTAATATTCCACATTGCTCATGCTTTCGACACCGCCCGCCAGCACGACATCGGCCGCACCGGTTTGCACCATCATCGAGGCATTGATGATGGCCTGAAGCCCGGAGCCGCAGCGACGATCCAGCTGATAGCCCGGCACTTCGATCGGCAGGCCTGCCTCCAGCGCGATATAGCGGCCTGTGCAAGGCACTTCGGCGCTGGCATAGGATTGGCCGAAGATCACATCCTCAATACGGGCGGGATCGAGCTTTGTGCGTTCCAGAAGGGCTTTCACAACGCTTGCCCCCAGCGTTTCCACCTGCACGGGGCGTAAAGAGCCGCCATAGGTTCCAACTGCTGTACGGACCGGCGACACAATGGCTGCACGTCTCATAATTCACTCTGCTCCTGCAAAATTATGTGTTCTGTTTTTTAGTCATAAGCGACGGTGATGGTCTCGGCCACCAAGGCTGGGCGTTCCTGACCTTCGATTTCCACCTCGACGCCGCAAATGGCGCGTACGCCGCCCTTGATAGGTTCGACATGATTGATCGACATGTGAACGCGGATACGGGAATCGACCGGCACCATATTGGTGAAGCGGACTTTGTTCAGGCCGTAATTCACGCCGCGTGAGCGCTTTTCAATCGTGTAGATTTGCGGTGTCAGGCCGGCCACAAGGGATAAGGTGAGATAGCCATGGGCGATGGTTTTACCACCGGGTATTTCGCGCGCGACGCGCGCGACATCGACATGGATCCATTGGTGATCGAGCGTGGCTTTGGCAAATGTGTTGATCATCTCCTGGGTAATCTGCACCCAGTCGCTGGAGCCAATACGTTTACCGACAAATTGAGAGAGGTCGGCGGGACGCTCGACAGTCACCATAGTTCTTATGTCCTTGGTATGAGGTGTTATGAGAAGGCTTAGTGCCGGACCAGGCGGCGCAGCGCCTGTGAGAGGGCATCGATATATTGATCTTTATGCATGGCGACCCTGCTTGCATTGGCGACAAGGCCGATCACGGTGGGTTGTTCGCAAATAGCGGCTGGAACCGGCATCGCCACCATGCCACGGCCCGGGATCACCAGATTGGTGGTGAGGGCATAGCCGCGCCGGCAGATCTGTTCCAGCGTTTGCAAGAGTTGCGATGGTTTGACGATTTTTTCGGCGACGCCTTCGCTATTGATGCGATTGACCAGGCGGCGAACATCATCTTCGGGATTCCAGGCAATCAGCGCATGACCGGTGGTGGAAATGGTCAGCGGTCGCATCGTGCCACGGCGCACCGGGACGGCTTCGGGTGCATTGCCATTCAGGACATGGATGTAATGCGCATAAATGCCATTGCGGGTGGCGAGGATGAGGGTTTCGCCCGTTTCTTCGCGCAGGTCTTCAAGCAATTGCAGCAGGTCGCCCTGTTCGATGAGATCGGGATGGACCCAGTTGCCAAGCAGCGCGGCGCGCGGTGTTTCCTGAAAAACGCGGGCCCGGCCATCATAGGTGAGATAGCCCATCGCGGTCATGCTGCGCAGCAGGGCGGCGGCGCTGGCGCGCGGATAGCCCAGCGTTTCGACCACATCGGTGATGCGCATAGGGCGCTGGACGCGATCCAATAATTCCAGAATGGCCAGCACACGGCCAGCCGATTTCACCACTGAGAAGCTTTCAGCATTCTTTGCCATGGGACGCTCCCTACGCGGATATTGATGAGTCAGCTATTCTAACTACTGAACACCATTCCGTATGTTGAACAAATCTGGATCGGGGAGTCAATCTGGATTACCCCATTTCATTGACATCTTTACGAATGTCATTCAGAAATCAGAACGATATGGAGCGGGTATCCGGCCCTGAGGCAAAGGGTATTTTTGGCGGAATTGCCCGGTTTTTGGAGGATTTTATGATGGATCAAGCCGCACAGCCCCTGAAAGTCTGGCGTGAGGGCAAGGTTGGGATCATTGAGCTGGCCAAGCCGGAAAAGTTCAATTGCCTATCCGTTCATATATTTGAACAGATGGGGAAGGCCCTTGAGGCATTCGAGGATGATCCTTCGGTTCGGGTATTGCTGATCCAGGCGCAGGGCAAGAATTTCTGCACCGGTGCGGAGCTAGATGAGGTCAAAGAGGTTCGGGATAATAATCAGGCGCTGCGCCATTTCCTGGCCACCGGGCACCGGGTTTTGCAGGAGCTGGAAGCCAGCCGATTGCCCGTGGTGGTTGCCATTCAGGGCCTATGTCTGGCCGGCGGCATGGAATTGATGCTGGCGGCGGATGTTGTCTATGCCGCGCAAGGCGCCAAATTTGGTGATCAGCATGCGCAATTCGGGCTGGTGCCGGGTTGGGGCGGAAGCCAGCGTCTGCCGCGCATTGTCGGGCTGCGCCGGGCCATGGATCTGTTCCTCAATGTGCGCTGGATTGATGCCGCCACGGCTGAGAGCTGGGGCCTGGTGAATTATGTCGTGCAGGATGGCGAGGTGCAGAGCGCAGCTTTGGATGCCTGTCATAAAATGACGGAGCGCAGCGGCAATGGCCTTAACTGGATGAAGAAGCTGGCGCGCGAAGGATTGGACGGCACGTTGCAGGCCGGGCTGAAACGCGAAGAGAAAAAACTTTTCAAATTACTGAAGAGCGATGATGTGGCCGAAGGTTTGGCGGCGTTTGAAGCGCGTCGTAAGCCGGAATTCGAGTAAAATCATGAGTGAGTTAGAGTCACCTGCCTTTGAATCGCCCGAGAAAATTTATCTGCGCTATCTGAGCGAAGGTAAGTTCATGATCCAGCGCAGCAAGCAAAGCGGCGCTTATGTGTTTTATCCGCGTATCGCAGAGCCCGGGACCGGTGCGGAACTGGACTGGGTAGAGGCGTCTGGTCGAGCTGTGGTTTATTCCTCGACCATGGTGCGCCAGCGCCCACCAACCCCCAATTACAATGTAAGTTTGATTGATCTTGCAGAAGGGCCACGGCTGATGAGCCGTGTGATCGGCCTTGCTGCCGAAGATGTTAAAATCGGTATGAAGGTGCGCGCCAAGATCATTCAGGAAAATGACGCGCCGCTGCTCGTATTCGAGCCGGAGGTCTGAGGCAGATGACTGATAAATTTCCGCGCGGCGAGGCCGCGATTGTGGGCGCGGCGACCTATGGTATGGGGGAATGTCCCGGCCATACGGATATGGAGATGGCCGCCAAGGCGGCCTTGAAGGCTTTGGCGCAGGCCAATCTAAAACCAGCCGATGTGGATGGCTTGTTTATCTGCCAGCCGCAGGATCATTTCTCGACCCTGTCTTTCCCTGAATATATGGGTATGAATCCACGCTTCACCGATAATAATCGCACGGGTGGTTCGGGCTTTTTGATCCATGCGCATATGGCGGCCATGGCTTTGGCCACGGGTGCTTGTGATGTTGCGCTTATTGTTTATGGCAGCACACAGCGATCGAATGCGGGCAAGCTGGTGGCCTTGTTGAAGCCGTCGATTTATCAGCAGCCTTACAAGCCCTTATTGCCTATTTCGGGCTATGCGCTTGCGGCTGCGCGCCATATGCATGCATACGGCACGACGCGGCGGCATCTGGCCGAAGTGGCGGTGGCGGCCCGCAAATGGGCGCAGCTGAACCCCGATGCCTATATGCGCGATGAGCTGAGCATTGATCAGGTTCTGGAAGCGCGGCTTATTTCCGACCCGCTGAGTGTACGCGATTGCTGCCTGGTGACGGATGGCGCGGCGGCCATTGTCATGACGCGGGCTGACCGGGCAAAGGACCATAGCAAGAAGCCGGTTTATATTTTGGGCGGGGCCCATGCCACGACCCATTTGGAAGTGCAATGCATGGCGGACCTGACCACCACGGGCGCGGCGCAATCGGGCAAGCAAGCCTTTGCACAGGCGGGCGTGACGCCTGCGGATATTGATCTGGCGATGGTTTATGACGCTTTCACGATCAATACGATTTTGTTTCTTGAAGATTTAGGTTTTTGCCCGAAAGGCGAAGGCGGACGCTTTGTTGAGAATGGCGGGATTGCGCCGGGCGGTCATCTGGCGGTGAATACCAATGGGGGCGGCTTATCCTGCGTTCATCCGGGCATGTATGGCATGTTCCTGATGGTGGAAGCTTTTGAACAATTAACTGGCATTGCCGGCGCGCGGCAGGTGAAAGATGCCAAGCTGGCGGTAGCCCATGGCAATGGCGGCATTCTCTCCAGCCAGGCCACGCTGGTTCTAGGTGATGAGACGACGCTTTAAACAGTAGACCATATCGCTAAAGAAAAAGGCCCGATTTGCATCGGGCCTTTTTTATTTGATCGGGATAGGCGTTTAGATCGGATCCCAGGAAAAGACATTGGCCGAAACTTCCAGCGGCACCAGCGACGACTTCATCGCAGGTTTCATCACCTCTTCCAGCGTATCAACTGTCCAGCCATCGGAGCGATGCACCGAACGAATCGGGCGCGGCTGGCTCATCAGGAAGATTTCATTGTTCCGCACGGCATAGATCTGACCCGAAATACCTTCGGCTTTATCGGACGCAAGAAAAGCCACCATGGGAGCGACTTTTTCCGGGCCCATCTGTTGCAGCTTTTCGACACGGGCTTTCTGTTCCGGCGTGTCGGTGGGCAGGGAGCTGATCATGCGGCTCCAGGCAAAGGGGGAGATGCAATTGGAGCGCACATTGGAGCGCGCCATATCAATGGCGATGGAGCGCGACAGGCCTGCAATACCCATTTTCGCGGCCATGTAATTGGCCTGACCCAATTGGCCGATCAAGGCCGAGGTCGAGGTCATATGAACATAGGCGCCGCTATTCTGTTCCTTGAAATAGGGGGCGACGGCTTTGCTCATATTGAACGAGCCATGCAGATGCACGGTGATGACATCGTTCCAATCGACATGGCTCATTTTATGGAAGATCGTGTCGCGCAAAATACCGGCATTGTTCACCAGCACATCGACGCGGCCGAAGGTTTTGACCGCAAGGGCGGCGATGTCTTCGGCATTTTTAGGATCGACGATATTTTGCGTGCTGGCGACGGCATCACCGCCAGCGGCCTTGATTTCATCAACTACGTCTTGAGCCGGGCCTTTATCCGTGCCCTGCCCATCAAGGCTGGCACCGATATCATTGACCACGACCCTGGCGCCTTCATTGGCGAGTTCCAATGCGATGGCCCGGCCGATTCCACGACCGCCGCCGGTCACAATGGCGACTTTACCAGTAAGCGAATTTGCCATGTTTTCTTTTCCTTGATGCAATGAATGAAACTGGGCTCAGCCTTTTTTACGGGCGGCGCGGAAATCCGGTTTGCGCTTTTCAGCGAAGGCCGTGGTGCCTTCCTTGGATTCAGCAGATTTGTAATAGAGCGCGAGCGCCTCAAAACCCATCTGGCCGATGGCGCGGATATTTTCGCTGTCGAGATTGAAGGAGCGCTTTGCCAAAGCAATCGCGGTGGGGCTTTTGTCCATGATCTCGGCGCAGAGCGCGTCGATTTCGGCATCCAGCTGTTCCGGCGGCACGACCTTGTTCACAAGGCCCATGGCCAGTGCTTCCTGCGCCGAATAGCGGCGGCAGGTGAACCACATTTCGCGGGCTTTCTTTTCGCCGACGATGCGAGCGAGATAGGCCGTTCCGAAACCTGGATCAACTGAACCCACTTTCGGTCCCACCTGACCGAAGACGGCCTTTTCAGAGGCGATGGTCATATCGCAAACCGTGGCGAGCACATTGCCGCCGCCGATCGCATAGCCCTGCACGCGGGCGATAACGGGTTTGCGCGCATCGCGGATGGCGCTTTGCACTTCGTCGATGGGCAAGCCCACCGGGCCGCGACCGCCATAACCACCGTCTTTGGAAGAATTATCGCCGCCGGTGCAGAAGGCGCGATCGCCAGCGCCAGCCAGCACGATCACACCGACATCATCATCGGCATTAGCATCGGTAAAGGCAGACAGCATTTCTTCCACAGTCTGGGCGCGGAAGGCGTTCATCACCTGCGGGCGATTGATCGTGATCTTGGCGACGCCATTGTTCTTTTCAAAAATAATATCTTCATAGGACATCAAACTTCTCCTCAAATAAATTTCAATCAGCTCATGGTCAGACCACCGGAGACGCTGATCGTCTGGCCGGTGATGAAGCCTGCATCGTCGCTCAGGAAAAAGGCGATGGTGCCGGGATAATCGGCGGGCACGCCGAGGCGGCCCATCGGGATGGCACGGGCCAGACCTTCAGCGATTTTATTGCCGGAGGGCGAGCTTTTGGCGAAGTTGTCGAACAGGGGGGTGTCAGTCGGGCCGGGGCACACCACATTGACGGTGATGCCTTTGCGGGCGACTTCGCGCGCCATGGTTTTTGTGAAGGCGATGATGCCGCCCTTGCAAGCGGAATAGACAGCTTCGCCCGAGGAGCCGACACGGCCTGCATCCGAAGACACATTCACCACGCGGCCGCCGCCATTCTTGGCCATGCGATTGACCACGACATGATGCATGGTAAGCGGGCCATAGAGATTGATGCGGATGACTTTGTCCCAGAATGCGGTATCCGTATCGAGGAAGTTGATCGGAATATCCCAGCCCGCGACATTGGCGAGCAATTCGACGGGGCCGTGTTCGGCTTCAAATGCATCGGTTGCTTCTGTGACGCGCGCCATATCGGCGATGTCGACCACAGCATAAGACAGTTTGCCCGAAGCGGTTTTACCCATTTCGACCGTTTCGGCCGCGCCCGCTTCATTCAAATCAAAAATGCGGACGATGCAGCCTTCTTCCGCCAGACGCAGCGCCGTGGCGCGGCCAATGCCGCTGGCACCGCCGGTCAGGATGACTTTTTTTCCGCTTAATCCACGCATGTTTTCCCGCCTTTGCATACTTGCTAGGCATGGTCTCTTGCGACCACTCTAGTGAGTCAAGGCAGAGCGGGGGATGGGGCAAAACTCGACATATATATGTACGTCTCAGTTCCGCAGGAGGAACCATGGACAGGTGTTTTAAGCCCTGCCCTTTTATGTCGGCCTTACCAAAACGGATTGGTAAAATGTAGTTTTGGGCTCAGATATAGGTTTTGACGCTGGCCGATGTGGACCGGAAATCCAGCACGCCGGGCGGGGTGGTGAGACCTGCATTGGCCCGATAGCCCATGGCGGCAGAGGCCAATGAAGCCACTTCAATAAGATGGGGCTCCAGCAGACCGCGCACGCGTTCAAACCGATCTGTCGGCGCACCGACCACGAGAGCGGCGATCACTTTGCCATCGGAATCGAAAATCGGGGCAGAGATGCCGGCGGCTTCCAATACAGATTCGCCCGCGCTTGTGGCGATACCGGTTTTACGAATGACGTCGAGCTGGCGGCGTAATTCAGTCTTGTCGGTGATCGTATAGGGCGTCAGCCCTTTGAGTTTGGTGGCGCGGATATAGTCTTCCCTCCATTCCACATTCTCATAGGCAAGGAACAGCTTTCCGCCCGACGAGGCATAGAGCGGCAGACGCGTGCCCGGCCGCACGGCATAGCGGACCACCTGTGAACTATCGATCACTTCGATGAATGTGGCGCTGCGCAATTCGTGGTCCATGGTCATCAGAAGCACGGTTTCATTGGTGCGCGCCGCCAGATCTTCCATGAAGGGGCGAAGCACATTGGGGAAACGCCGAATGGACACGATATCCGCGGCCAATTGGAATATTTTCGGGCCAAGGCGATAGCGCCCTGCACCATGGGTGAGATAGCCATGAGCGGTCAGCGGGCGCAGCAGCATGAGAAGGCTGCTTTTGGGGACCGTGAGCATGGTGCTCAATTCCGCCAGAGCCAGACCTTCCTCGGCATTGGATAAGGTTTCAAAAATACCCAGCAGCCTGAGCACCGAACGCGGTGCTGCATCCTGTTCTGAACGCGGACTTTTGCTTTCCGACATCTCTTCTACCACCCCGGCCCCGCTCGCCTGATTTCGACTGTGACCCCCAAATAACCAGACCTATGGGATAAGTATACGTATCCCCGAATTCTATCCCCACAGGTCTCACTATTGGCCATTACGCGGCCAGATAAGGGGCCCTTTGCAGGGCCCCTTAATCCCATTCAGCCTTCTGTACGGGCCTTGATCATACGCATCGGCGTATAGACCAGCGCCGTCGTGCCATCCTGCTTCACCACGCGATTGCGGGTGCGCACCAGGCCACGATTCGGGCGGCTTTTGGAGCGGCGGGATTCAATCACTTCACATTCGACATGGATCGTATCACCCGCGATGACCGGCGATTCGATTTTCAGCTCCATTTCAAGAAAGGCAAAGCCGGTCTTTTGCATGGTGGACTGGGTCAGCAGGCCTTCGGCAAAGGTGAAGACCAATGCGCCCGGCGCGAGGCGCCCCTTGATGTCCGATTCTTCCCGCAGGAATTCCAGATTGGTGAACAGCACTTCGACCATGCCGGTGCAATTCACGAAATTGGTGATATCGGCCTCGGTCACGGTGCGGCCGATGGTTTTAAAAGTACGCCCTACCGGCAGATCTTCGTAATGAAAGCCCAGTCCGACCGTTTCCACGCTACAACTCCTTTATACGATAAGTGATGAGAAAATCAGGGTTTACCCAGGATCAAACGCGAGATGATATTGCGTTGAATTTGGTTGGTGCCTTCGATGATTTGCAGGACCTTAGCATCGCGGAAATAGCGATTGATCGGATATTCCGACGAAATACCCGCAGCCCCGAAAAGCTGAACCGCATTTTCAGACACTTTCATAGCCATGTCCGAGGCAAAGCATTTGCTGGTCGCGGCAAGATACGCGATCTCATCTTGTGAGCGCTTTTCATCGACAGCTGTGGCAGCGCTATAGACCAGATTACGCGCCGCTTCGATCTGCATCGACATATCGGCGATCATCCAGCGCACGCCCTGAAACTTGTCGACCGATTGGCCGAACGCGCGGCGGTTCTTGATGAAGTCCACAGTGTGATCGAGCGCACCTTGCGCCAGCCCCACTGCCCGCGCGCCGACAATGGCGCGGCATTCATTGAGCGCGGCGGCCACGGATTTGAAGCCTTTGCCTTCATCACCCAGACGATCATGTTCGGGAATGAAAACATCATCCAAAAACAGCGCCGAGGACGGGATGCCGCGCGCGCCCAGCTTGTCTTCCTTGCGGCCGACTTTGAAGCCTTCGGCATTACGCGGGACGATATAGAGATTGATATTGCCGCCACCATCCTGTTCGGCGCTGCGGGCGGCGACCAAAACGAAATCGGAATATTCAGCATTGCTGCACCAGATTTTGGCGCCGGACAGGCGATAGCCGCCATCGACTTTCACCGCACGGGTTTTGATGCCTGCCAGGTCGGAGCCGCTTTGGGCTTCGGTCAGGGCCAGGGCACCGCGAATATCACCCTGGGCCAGGCCAGGCAGAAAACGCTGCTTCTGCTCTTCGGAGCCGCCAGCCAGAATGGCGCTGAAAGGCACCCATTGGACCACGAGAAGATAGGCCGTGTTGTAGCAAATACGGCCCAGCTCTTCGACCGCTAGGCTGGCCGAGAGAATACTGCCCGTGCCGCCATATTCCACCGGAAAAGGCAGGGTGAAGAGGCCAAGCTCCTTGAGCAGGGCAAACATGTCATGGGGATATTCAGCCGTGGCGTCGATTTCACTGGCGCGCGCGGCGACCTTTTCATTGGCGACACGGCGGACAAGGTCTTGAATACTTCTTTGATCTTCGTTCAGCGCCCAGCTCACGACTTTATTCCCTGATTTTTTGCCCAGCCTGACGCTGGAGCAGGACATTCTACATCTAAACTTAGGTGTTTACACATGGCATTTCTTGAATGCCATTCTGTTATTTGAACGCGCTCACGGGGCTTGTCAATCAGCGGCTTACGCCGCATTGCGTCATTCCGCCACCAGATTTCTACGTGATAAGCCCATGAAAGCTGGCTTTTCGTAGCATTGCAGATATTTGAGGACTTGACTCACCGGCCCCTAAACTGTTCAGTATGTCGAACGGAGTTCGTAAATCTGTTTACCTGGATGCGGTCTTAATTTAATATCCGATTGAATGGGTCCGCACCTTTTGGGATGAAACCGGGAAGGCTCTGACATGTCGGCATATGCTGTACGCAAGATCGATGAGTTGGACAGTGTTGAAGCGGTACCGGAGACGGTCGCGAGCGCTGCCCCCACACGTAAAACCAAGCGCGCCGCCCCGTCGCAAAGCGTGGTGAAATCCGCCGGTCGCGTATTGGAAATTCTCGAATATTTTGACGATATTCGCCGTGAAGCCGATCTCACGGAAATTGCGCAATTGCTGAATTATCCGCGTTCCAGCGCGTCGGCCTTGCTGCGTTCGCTGGTGGCGATGGGTTATCTGCAATATCGCAATGGAACCCGCACCTATTTCCCCACGGCCCGTGTTGCGCTTCTGGGTCACCGTAAGAGCCCGCGCTTTACCCGCGCCGGGCGCGTGATCACCCAATTGCGCGAAATTCGTGATCGGACCGGGGAAAATTTGGTTCTGGTACAGCGCAATGGGCCAGTGACGCAGATCATTGAAACCTTGGCCGGGACTTCGGATTGCTGCGCTTTGCCGCCTTTGGGCATGACAACGCCGCTTACCGCATCGGGGCTAGGCCTGGCTTTGTTGCAAAATGCCTCTCCGGCGGAGCTGCGCAAACTGTCCAACCGCATCAATGCCGATCTTATTCCCGCGCAACGCCGTCAGGCGCAAGCGGCGCTGGCTGCCGCGGTGCAAGACACCAAAAGCAAAGGCTTTGCCGAAGGTTCTATGGGTTCGGGCTTGCGGGTGATTGCTTTCCCGCTGACCAGCGATGTTGATCATTCGGCATTGGCGATTGGCATTTGGGGCTATGAAGACACGCTTCTGGCCAAGCGGCAGCATTCGCTGGAAACCGGCTTTGCCGTTTTGGGCCGCACCTTGCCGCTCAAAGGCGATGACATCGCCGATACATTCCGCCGTGCGGAAAGTTTCAGATCTGCAACGGCCACGCCTCTGGAGCAGAGTATTCAACAAATTCAACCGGTTAGACACGTTTAATTTTATCATTGTGTTGTGTAAGGCCCGTGCCTGTCGCGCGCCATAGCTTCGTGGGGAATAGCTTGATGGGTCCGCTAGCCGGAGTGAAAATTGTTGAATTGGCTGGTATCGGGCCGGGCCCTATGTGCGCCATGCTGCTGGCCGATCTGGGCGCCACGGTTATCCGCATAGAACGGATGGAGCCAAGCGGTCTGGGTGTGCCCCGCCCGCTGCAATTCAATTTTCTGTTGCGTGGTCGCCAGGCCATCGCGCTGGATCTGAAAAAACCGGAATCCATTGAGCTTGTGCTGCGCCTTGTGGAACAATCCGATGCGCTGATCGAGGGCTTTCGCCCCGGTGTGACGGAACGGCTGGGCCTTGGTCCGGAAGATTGCCTGAAGCGCAATGCGAAAATCGTCTATGGCCGCATGACCGGCTGGGGCCAGACGGGACCGCTGGCCAAATCTGTGGGCCATGACATCAATTATATCGCGCTCACCGGCGCGCTGAATGCCTTTGGTCAGAAAGATGGCCCGCCCACCATTCCGCTAAATATTGTCGGAGATTATGCTGGCGGCTCGCTCTATCTCGCGCTGGGTATGCTCAGCGCGATTATTGATGCGCGACAATCGGGCAAAGGTCAGGTCGTGGACGCCGCTATTGTGGATGGCGTGGCCTCGCTTCTGACATCGCTGCATGGATTGCGCGCGGCGGGCGCTTATGATCTGGCGCGTGGCAGCAATATTCTGGATTCGGGCGCGCATTTCTATGACGTCTATGAATGTTCTGACGGCAAATGGATTTCTCTGGGGCCGATTGAAGCCAAATTCTATGCGGCTTTGCTGAAATATCTGGAGATCGATCCGGCCAGCATGCCGCCGCAGATGGATCGCTCGAATTGGGCGCAGTCGCATATTGTGATCGCCAAAATTATCAAGCAGCGCAGCCGCCAAGAATGGTGTGAGCGTCTGGAAGGCACCGATGTGTGCTTTGCGCCAGTGCTCGATCTGGATGAAGCACCAGAGCATCATCATATGCGTGAGCGCGGGACCTATGTGGAAATCGGCGGCATTGTTCAGCCTGGCCCCGCGCCGCGTTTCAGCCGCACCGTGCCCGATCTGCCGACACCGCCCAGCGCGCCGGTGGAGGGTGCTGAGGTCGATAAGGTTCTGGCCCCTTGGTTTGATGCCGCCACCATGCATGCGCTTCGCGGCAAAGGCTTGCTGGGTTAAGCGCGATGGATCTGCATTACAGCCCCGAAGAAATTGCTTTCCGTGACGATGTGCGGAGCTTTCTGCGGGAAAATCTGCCCGCATCGATCCGCGATAAAATTCGCAATGGACGCGATCCTTCGAAAGAAGATGTGGTCACCTGGCAGCGTATCCTGAATAAAAAAGGTTGGGCGACACCGAGCTGGCCCACTGAATGGGGCGGCACAGGCTGGTCGGCCTTGCAGCGTTATATTTTTCTGGAAGAAAACTATCTGGCATTTGCGCCGCAGGTTCTTTCCTTCAATGTCACCATGATCGGGCCCATCATCGCGGCGTTTGGATCACCAGAGCAGAAAGCACATTTTCTGCCGCGGATTGCCAATCTGGATGATTGGTGGTGTCAGGGCTTCTCAGAACCGGGCGCCGGCTCTGATCTGGCATCGCTCAAAACATCGGCAGTGCTGGATGGTGATGATTATGTGCTGAATGGCCAGAAGATCTGGACATCCTACGCCCATAAAGCCGATTGGATGTTCTGCCTCGTGCGCACCGATCCCAATGCGGCCAAGAAGCATAATGGTATCACCATGCTTCTGATTGATATGAAAAACACCCAAGGCATGACGATCCGCAAGATCGAAACCATTGATGGTGGCTATCATGTCAATGAAGTGTTCTTCGACAATTATCGCGTGCCGGTAAAGAATCGCGTCGGCGAGGAAAACAAGGGCTGGGATTACGCCCGCTATCTTTTGAGCAATGAGCGGCTGGGTCAGGCGCGAATTGGTGTGTGCAAGGCCCGCATCGGCCGCGCCCGCGAAATTGCTGCGACCATCAGCAATGATGGCCACCCCTTGTCCCAAGATCCGATCTTTTTGCGCAAACTGGCCGTGATCGAGGCCAAGCTCAAAGCGCTTGAAATGCTGCAATTGCGCGCCCTGTCGGCGGCGCCGGATCAGGATCACCGCAGCGCCGGGATTATGGCGTCCATTCTGAAGGTGCGCGGTTCAGAATTGCAGCAGGCAACGGCTGAATTATTGTTTGAGATGGCCGGCCCCCTTGGTGCGCGCCAGCGTGACGAGCAGGATGCCGATGCAACCGATCCGCTGGATTGGGCTCTATCGGCACCGGGCACCTTCTTCTATAGCCGTGCCTCTTCGATTTACGGCGGCACCAATGAGATTCAGCGGAATCTCATTGCACGCGCCTGCATGGATTAGATATGGATTTCGAACTGACAGACCGCGAGCGCATGCTCAAAGAAAGCGTCAATCGGCTTTTGGCGGATCGTTACAGCTTTACCCAGCGTAACGCTTATGCGGCGGAGCCCGATGGCTGGTCGCGCTCTATCTGGGCGGATTTCGCGGAGCTTGGTCTTTTGGGCCTGCCCTTTTCGGAAGAGCAAGGGGGGTTCGGGGGCAGCCCTGCTGAACTCATGGTCGTGCTGGAATCCTTCGGGCGCAATCTTGTGCTTGAGCCTTTTGTGTCCACGGTTCTGCTGGGCGGTGGCTTGCTGCAATATGGCGGTTCTGCCGAACAATGCGAAACCTATTTGCCCGGCGTGATTGGCGGTGAATTACTGCTGGCATTCGCCCATGACGAGCCAACAGCGCGTTACGATCTGTCTTCAGTTACGGTCACCGCGAAAAAAGAAGCTGATGGCTGGGTTCTGAACGGGTTGAAGACCCGTGTCTTGCACGGTGCCAGCGCAGATAAATTGATTGTCAGTGCCCGCATAGGGGGGAACAGGCGCGATACGGATGGTATTGCGCTGTTCATTGTGGACGCCAAGAGCGCAGGCATCAGCCAGAGCGCCTATAAGACCCATGACGGTTTCGCAGCCAGCGATGTGCAGTTCAGCGATGTCAGAACACAAGAGGTTTTGGGTGAGGCCGGTCAGGCTTACCCGCTGATTGAACGGGTGATCGGCAATGTCATGGCGGTCTCTTCCATCGAAACCGTGGGTGCGATGAGCGCGGTATTTGATCTGACCCGCGATTATCTGAAGACCCGCCAGCAATTTGGCACGGTGATCGGCAAATTCCAGGCCTTGCAGCACCGCCTCGCCGATATGATGATCGAACTGGAACTGGCGCGTAGTATGGCGCTGCTCGCAGGCACGATGATCGAAGAAGAAAACGTTTTGGAGCGTCAGCGCGTTCTGGCGCAGGCCAAAGTGCAAATCGGTGAATCCGCGCGTTTTGTGGCGCAACAGGGCATACAGTTGCATGGCGGTATCGGCATGACGACGGAATTTGCCGTGGGCGCCTATTTCAAACGGATTACCTATCTTAATCAGCAATTCGGCGATGCCGACCACTACCTCTCGCGGCTGGCCCGCGAAGATGGCCGCAATCATGCGGCCTGATCTCATTTTCTTGTTTGTAAAGGGCGCATATGTTTCAGGCAGATCTCCTCAAAGGTAAAAAAGTTCTGGTCACCGGCGGCGGCACGGGGCTTGGCAAAAGCGTAGCCAATCGCGCCAGTGAATTGGGCGCGGATGTGGTGATCTGTGGCCGCCGCCTGGATGTGCTGCAAGCCACCGCCAAAGAAATTGGCGATGCCAGCGGTAACAAAGTAACGGCGATCTCTTGCGACATTCGCAATGCCGATGCGATCGAAGAAATGGTCAGCGAAATCTGGACGTCGGGACCGCTCGATATTCTGATGAACAATGCGGCGGGCAATTTCATCGCCAAGACCGACAGCCTGTCACCGCGCGCCATTGATGCGGTGCTCAACACCGTGCTGCATGGCACATTCTATATGACCGTGGCTGTGGGCCGTCGTTGGATCGAGGAAAAGCGTTCAGGCAGCGTGCTTAGCGTTGTGTCCACGCCCGCATTCACTGGCGCGGCCTTCACCACGCCTTCGGCTGCTGCCAAAGCAGGCGTTCTGGCCATGACCCGCAGCCTTGCCGTTGAATGGGGCCCAAAGGGCATTCGCCTTAATGCCATCGCGCCAGGCCTGTTCCCGACACCGGGAGCCTGGGAGCGGCTTTATCCCGAAGGTTCGCAGCCTGAACCGCAGGAAAACAGCGTGCCGCTGCGTCGCCTCGGCGAGCATAAGGAATTTGCCAATATGGTGGCGTTCCTGTTCTCGGAAGGCGCGGCCTATATGAATGGCGAATGCGTGGTGTTTGACGGTGGTCGCTGGATGCAGGGTATCGGCGGCAGCGCCAACCGGCTGCTTTCGGAAATGAGTGATGCACAATGGGCGCAGATGCGTTCGGGCGGCAAATAGAGTTCATATACAACCATGACCGCACCCGAAAGCCGCTTTAGCGCAGACAGTCTCGACCCGGTTTTTAGGCCGCGTTCGGTTACCATTATTGGCGCATCGGATGATGTGACCCGCATTTCAGGCCGCACTATGCGCTATCTGCGTGATGCGGGTTATGCGGGTGAGGTTTATCCGGTCAATCCGCGGCGCGACACGGTGCAAGGCGTAAAAGCCTATGCCGCGATTGCCGATCTGCCGGTTGTGCCTGATCTGGCTATTCTTGCCCTGCCCTCCAGCGCCACCAAGGATGCTGTCGCTGAATGCGCGAAAAAAGGCATTAAAGCCGCCATCATCTTCACCTCCGGCTTTGCCGAAATGGGCGAAGAGGGCCGCAAAGAGCAGGAAGAGCTGGCGGCCATCGCCAAGGCGGCGGGCATGCGTTTGCTCGGACCGAATTGTGTGGGCGTGTTCAATACGGAATTGCGCTTTTACGGCACTTTCACCCAATCGCTCGACGTGGAATTTCCCGCCGATGGTCCGGTGGGCGTGGTGAGCCAGAGCGGGGCTTTTGGCGGCCATCTGCTCTATCTGGCCAAGCAGCGTAATCTTGGCTTCCGCTATTGGTGCTCTACCGGCAATGAAGCCGATATAGGCGTGGCCGAAGCGATTCACTGGATGGCCAATCGCCCCGAGATCAAGGTCATTCTGGTCTATGCCGAAGGTATTCGTGATGGCGATGGATTGATCGAGGCCTTTCGGGCTGCCCATGCCAATCGCAAAGCGATTGTTTTGTTGAAAGTCGGTCGTTCAGAAGCTGGCGCGATTGCCGCCAGTTCGCATACAGCCGCGCTGGCTGGCGCGGATGCGGTTTATGATGCGGTGTTCCGGCAATTCGGTGTTTATCGTGCACGCACCACCGAAGAATGCGTGGACATTGCCTATGCGGCGGCCAAAGGCGTGTTTCCACCAGGTAATCGTGTAGGTCTGGTCAGCGTATCGGGCGGTGCCGGAGTGCAAATGTGTGACGCGGCCGAACTGTTCGGGCTGGATGTCGCGCCGATGCCGGAAGAGTCGCAAAAGAAGTTGCAGGAATTGCTGCCCTTCGCGGCGGTGCGCAACCCGATCGATACGACGGCGCAAATTCAGAATGATATGGGGCTGCTGACCAAGAATCTGGAAATCATGCTGGAAGAAGGTGGCTATGACAGTGTCGTCGGTTTCTTTACCAGCCTGCCTAATTCCCGTGCTTTCGGCCAGAAGCTCAAAGAATCCATTATTGAAGCCACGCAGTCTTACAAAGACCGGTTGATCGTGCTGAGCCTGCTGGGGCCGGCGGAGACGATCCGGTCTTATGAAGATGCGGGCTTTCTGGTGTTTCAGGATGCGGATCGCGCGGTGGAGGCCACGGCCGCGCTCACGCGGATCGGACAGGCATTTGCTCAAACCATTCCCCCTGCCCCGCAAGCGGGCAAAGCCAGCCTGACGGCAGCTATGGGGGCCTTATCGGAATTTGAAGCCAAGAAAATTTTGCGGGAGCACGGTATACCGGCCTTGCCGGAAGAACTGGTTTCGACGCCGGATGAAGCAGGCAAAGCTGCCGAGGCCATGGGCTATCCGGTCGTGCTCAAGATCGTCTCGCCGGATATTCTGCATAAGACGGAAATTGGCGGCGTCCTGCTGAATCTGAAAACACGCGAAGATGTGATGGCGGGCGCGACAGCCATTCTGGCGCGCGCCAAGGCAGCACATCCCACTGCCCAGATTGAGGGCCTGTTGGTGGCGCCGATGGCGCCCAAGGGCGTGGAGACCATTATCGGCGTGACGCGCGATCCTGTGTTCGGTCCGATGGTGATGTTCGGGCTTGGCGGTGTGCTGGTGGAAGTGTTGAAAGATGTCACTTTCCGCCGCGCGCCCTTTGATGAAACCGAGGCGCTGCGCATGATCGGTGAGATCAAGGCCCATGCCGTGCTGGAAGGTGTGCGCGGGGCCTTGCCCAGCGATATCCCGGCACTGGCGAAAGCCCTGGCTGCGATTTCGCGCTTTGCCGCCGATAATGCCGATGTGTTGGACAGTATTGATATCAATCCATTCCTCGTTTTGCCGGAAGGCCAAGGGGCGATGGCTTTGGATGCGGTTGTCCTGACACGCGACGCCTAAAAACATATCTGGGAGGACAATATGCGGTTCGATGGCAAAGTGGCGCTGGTCACAGGTGCTGGTAAAGGCATAGGCCGGGCTTATGCGGAATATTTCGCTGAGCGCGGTGCCAGCGTGGTTGTCAATAACCGCACGCATCCTGATCGCCCGTCCTCGGCCGAAGAGGTGGCGAGTGCCATCCGTGCAAAGGGTGGCAAGGCGGTGGCAGATGGTCATGCCGTACAAGACAAAGCTGGTTCAGAAGCTATGGTCGAAACCGCCTATCAGGCTTTCGGGCGGCTCGACATTCTGGTGAACAATGCGGCCATTTCGATCCGCAAGCGCTTTGAAGATATGTCGGATGACGAGATTGAACAGACTTTGTCGATCAATCTGTTCGGCACATTATATCCGACCCGGGCCGCCTTACCGCGCATGAAGAAAGATGGCTATGGCCGGATTGTCTTCACAACATCGTCGGCCGGGCTTTATGGCCAGATGGATCTTTCCATGTATGGCGCATCCAAGACCGCACTGATCGGTCTGGCGCGCGGCATTTCCATTGAGAATCGCGATTGGGATCTGGGCGTGAATATCATCTCGCCTTATGCCCGCACCGATATGGCCAAGGCGATTGATGCCAAATTCTCTGAGCTGCTGCATCCCACCAAAGTAGCGAAAGTCGTGGGCTGGCTCTGTCATGATAGCTGCAAGGAAAGCGGTGTTATTCTGGCGGCGGGTTCAGGCCGGGTGCGCCGCGTGCGCACGATCGAAAGCCCGATCGCGGCCGTGCCGGAAAATGGCGACGCGGCCTGGGAAAGGATCAATGTGCTGGAAGGCGGGTATGAGCCTTCCAGCGCCGTAGCCTCTGCGCTTTTCCTGACCCCCGAAATTAAAGGCGGCGAACCGCCGGTTTAAGCCTTACGGTTATTCATGACCAAAGCCACGCCCTTTCCGCATTTTCTTGCGCCCATGCGGGTGGGCGGCCATATGCTGCGCAATCGCGTCATCATGGGATCCATGCATACAAGGCTGGAACATCTGGATCAGCCGATGGCCCGCCAGATTGCCTTTTATGAATCGCGCGCCAAAGGCGGTGCCGGGCTGATTGTCACTGGCGGCTTTTCACCCAATGAAGCCGGGCGGATGGAGCCGGGTGGCCCTCTTCTCGATAATGCAGAACAACTGGCGGAACATCGTCCGATTGTGGAGGCGGTGCAGCGCCATGGCACGAAATTTCTGCTCCAGATTTTACATGCCGGACGTTATGCCAAACATGATGGCATTGTGGGTGTGTCCGACATTGCCTCGCCCATCAATCGCCGCCAGCCGCGCCCTCTCAGCGTGGCGGAGATAGATCAGACACTGGCGGATTTCTGTCATACCGCAAAGTTGGCACAGGCGGCCGGATATGATGGTGTGGAACTGATGGGATCGGAAGGATATCTGATCAATCAGTTCACCGCAGAGCGAACCAACAGGCGCATTGATGACTGGGGCGGGAATCCCGAAAACCGCCATCGTTTCGCGATTGAACTGACGCGGCGGGTGCGCGCGCTATGCGGGCCGGATTTCATTATTATGTATCGCATATCGGCGCTTGATCTGGTCGAAGGCGGTTCAGATTTAGAACAGACCATGGCCCTTGCCCGCGCCATTGAAACGGCGGGTGCGGATATATTGAACACGGGCTATGGCTGGCATGAGGCCACGATCCCAACCATTGCCTATCAGGTACCACGGGCAGCATGGCGTTTCGGGGCGGCGCGGCTGAAACAGGGTGTTTCAATCCCTGTCGTCGCATCCAACCGGATCAACACGCCGGATATGGCGGAGGATGTGATTGCGAGCGGCGACGCCGACCTGATTTCCATGGCGCGCCCCTTTTTGGCCGATCCGGATTTTGTGCGCAAAGCCGAAATGGGCAAGGCTGATGAGATCAATAGCTGCATTGCCTGCAATCAGGCCTGTCTGGATTATATTTTCACCGAGCGGTCCGCGACCTGTCTCGTCAATCCGCGCGCCGGGCGGGAAGTGGAATTCCGTTCCGGCCCTAGTTCACGGCCACTACGCCTTGCCATTGTGGGTTCCGGGCCTGCGGGATTGGCCTGCGCCATTGAAGCCAGCCAGCGCGGCCATGCGGTCACATTATTCGAAGCACACAATGTTCTGGGCGGGCAATTGCAATGGGCCAGGCGCATTCCCGGTAAATCTGAATTTGATGAAATGCTGCGCTATTTCCAGCGCCAGCTGGATATATCTGACATCAGAATCGTCACCGGCCATGCAGCAGGATTGGATGATCTGAGAAACTTTGATCATCGTATCATCGCCACGGGCGTGACACCGCGCAACGTCGCTTTCCCGGGTGCGGATCATCCTAAAGCCGTCAACTATGCCGATATTTTATCCGGCAAGCAGTTAGCGGGGACAAGAATCGCCATCATCGGCACGGGCGGCATAGGCCATGATATGGCAGAGCTGCTAAGCGCCAGTGAGGAAGATTTTTACGCCGCATGGGGCGTTGGACAGCCAGCGGCGCCTGCACCAGTGCCGCAGCGCTCTATCACGCTGCTACAGCGCAGTGCGGGCCGCATTGGCGGTGGGCTTGGCAAGACGACGGGTTGGATTTTGCGCAGTCAGTTGAAGCGGCGCGGCGTGCAGAGCCTGAGCGGCGTGCGCTATGTTAAACTGGATGATGCCGGCCTGCATATTGAAGTAGATGGCCAGCCCCGACTGTTGGAGGTGGATCAGGTCGTGATCTGTGCGGGGCAGGAAAGTGAAAACAGCCTTGCCACGGTTTTATCCGCAGCAGGGCTGTCTTTCGATCTGATAGGCGGGGCGAAACTGGCCGGTGGGCTTGATGCCCAGCGCGCCATTGATGAAGGCACGCGCCTGGCAAACAGGCTTTAGCCCCCCCCGTCAGGCCTTAGGCATATTTATAACGCTCGACATAATCCGCCATTTCTTCGCGGATCATTTGCGGCGTGATACCAAGCGGTTCGGGCTTGTAATCATGCTTGCCATGTTTGCCTTGCGGATTATTCGCCATCCAGTCCTGCATCGCCTGCTCGGTTTCCGGCTTCAGGGTGAGGCCGTAATGGGCATAGATGCTACGCACCACATCAAGCGGGCGTTTGATGATGTCGTTATACCCGACTTCAAAAAACTGCTGAGGGAATTTCTGGCGCTGGGCTTCCATACGTTTGGCAGCGCGCGACCAGGTTTTCATGCGGTGAGGGCCGATTTTCAGCGGGTCTTCCCACATTTCCGCGCCGACAATGCTGATCATGCTGGCGCCGGACGTGATGGAGGACACCGGGTCGCGATGTGTCATGATCACCATCGCATCAGGGAAGACTTTGAGCAGCGATTCCATGCCCATGGAATGGCTGGGGTTCTTCAGCAGCCAGCGCTTTTCGGGGCGCCCGTGCCCGAACAGGCGCAGATTATTGGCAAATCGCTCGTAAGAGGGCACTTCTGACTGGGCGAAGAACCATTTGTGATAGTCAGGCAGCGGAATGGTGGAGACGAATTGCATCGTCGTGAAGCTTTGCAGCATCACCAGAATACATTCTTCCGGCAGACCTGGCTCGTAATTATGCGCCGCGCGCACGCCCGGAAATGCATTATGCCAGGCTTCAAGCGCCGCTATATCTTCCTTATATTTCGGATGGCTTTCCCACTGGTCACGCGGCGGAATCGGCATTGGCGCTTGCGAGACCCAATGCGGGAACCACTGGAATTGTTCATCCATGGCCATCAGCTGATGCAAGGCGCTGGTGCCTGTGCGCGGCATGCCGGCAATGATCAGCGGCGCCGTGATTTTCGTGTTCAGGCAGCTGGGGTTTTCTTTCCAGCCTTTTTCAGAATAGAGCCGCCCCACCAGACCATTTTGGATAAAGGCGGACACACGATCATGCAGTGATGTATTATTGGGCTTGGCTTTGACACCTTCCAGAACGAGCCGCAGCCCTTCGAGATAGGATTTGTCGCCAAAATCGCTCAGTTTGGTTTTTGCCGCAGCCTTTTCATGGACGGCGTCTTCAGTAAGCTCCTGCAACACGTATTGTCTCCTAACCTAATCAAAACATTTATTAGACTTTGGCGGGCCATTCACCGGATCGATATCCTTACCCTTGGCGCGGCGCGGCCGAGGCATTGAGCAACGTGTAGCCGCCATCGACAACCAGATCATTGCCATTGATGTAATTGGATTCTTCCGACGCTAAAAACAAAGCGGCATGGGCCACATCCCATGACGTGCCCTGTTTTCCTGTTGGCGAATTTGCATCGCGCCGCTTATGGGCCTCGATCACCTGTTCCGCCGTCAGCCCCAATGATGCATGCGCATGATGCGAATTTGGTGTGTCCATCATGCCCACCACCACGCAATTGGCGCGAATGTTTTGCGGGGCAAATTCCAGCGCCAGATCCTTGGTCAGTCTTTGCAGCGCCGCTTTTGAGGCAGCATAGGCATAACCGGGCACGCGCCCGCTGCGCAGCGCCGCGATGGAGGAGATATTGATAATACGTCCGCCGCCCTGTTCCAGCATGAGCGGCACAGCGCTTTTCGCGGCGATAAACACGCTCGTTACATTCGCAGCAAAGCGATAATTCCAGTCCTCTTCGCTTTCTTTGAACAGACCCGGCTGAGAATGCACCCCGACATTGTTGACCAGAATATCAAGACGGCCAAATTTTTTGGCTGTGGCGGCGATCATACCGCGCACATCATCCGACTTGGCGACATCGGCAACATGCACTGCGGCTTGGCCGCCTTCGCTTTCAATCACTGAAAGCGTATCGCGCGCCACCGCTTCATCGCGATGGACCAGCATGACCTGCGCACCTTCACGCGCAAAAAGAATAGCGATGGTTTTACCATTGCCCCAACCTTCACCGCGTGATCCCGCACCAGTGACGAGCGCTACTTTGCCTGCGAGACGACCTGCCATATCAG
>CAZOJG010000024.1:0-29572 GCA_964580115.1 uncultured Rhizobium sp. | reverse complement strand
GGCGGATCCGGGGGCGATGCATGGCTGGAATGAATAAGTTTGGCTTGCACCTTGCGCCAAGCGGACTATACCGACCGCGTTCCAATAGCAGGCTGTTTTCCAACATCAGGGATTTGTCATGAGCGCGTTGCCGAAAGACTTTCTTGCCGAGTCGCTGGGTCGTATCCAGCCGTCGCCCACGATTGCGGCGACACAGAAGGCGCGTGATCTGAAGGCCGCCGGGCGCGATGTGATTGGGCTGGGTGCGGGTGAGCCGGATTTCGATACGCCGCAGAATATCAAGGAAGCGGCCATCGCCGCCATTCAGCGCGGTGAAACGAAATATACCGCGGTTGAAGGGATTCCTGAATTGCGGGCGGCGATTGCCGACAAGTTCAAGCGCGAAAATGGTTTGGATTATAAGCTGTCGCAATGTTTTGTGGCGCCGGGTGGCAAGGCCATCATCTATAACGCCATGCTGGCGACGCTGAATCCGGGTGATGAAGTGGTGATCCCCGCGCCTTATTGGGTGAGTTATCCCGATATTGTGCTGCTGGGCGGCGGCAAGCCGGTGATCGTGGAAGCGCGCCAGGAAGATGGTTTCCGCCTGACGCCGGAAGCCTTGGAGGCCGCGATCACGCCCAAGACCAAATGGGTGATTTTCAACCAGCCGTCCAATCCGACCGGGGCTTGTTATACGCGGGCGCAATTGAAGGCATTGGCGGACGTGCTGCTGCGACACGAGCAGGTCTGGGTGCTGTCGGACGACATCTACGAACATCTCACCTATGACGATTTCGTCTTCACCACCATCGCGCAGGTCGAACCGCGTCTGCTCGACCGGACGCTGACGGTGAACGGTGTGTCGAAGGCCTATGCGATGACGGGCTGGCGGATTGGTTATGCGGCCGGACCGGAGCCATTGATCAAGGCTATGGCCAAGCTGCAATCACAATCAGCGTCGAATGCCGCGTCCATTTCGCAATGGGCCAGTGTGGAAGCTTTGAACGGGACGCAGGATTTTATCCCGCAATTCCAGGCGCTGTTTCAGGAACGGCGCGATCTGGTGGTGTCGATGCTGAATCAGGCGCGGGGACTTGAATGCGCCAAGCCGGAAGGGGCGTTTTATGTTTATCCGTCCATCCGCCAGCTGATCGGTAAGACGGCGCCATCGGGCAAGGTGATTGCCACGGACGAGGATTTCGCCGGGGAATTGCTGGAGGCCGAAGGCGTGGCGGTGGTGCATGGGGCGGCATTCGGGCTTTCGCCCTTTTTCCGTATCTCCTATGCGACCTCGAATGCCGTGCTGGAAGATGCCTGCCGCCGGATTCAACGGTTCTGCGCCGGCTTGAAATAAGACTTTAGGCCTTTAATCCGCTTGCCATCTGGCCCCGTTCGGCGCGAGCATAGCTGCGTCTAGCGGGGCGCGTGACGCCGCCCGGTTCTTCGGAAGCGCCCGCCGCGCCTCGTGTTCCGCATCTTGCGGAGCAAGGGAGGCGCTTTATGTCTAATCAGGACCAAAATCTGGGTAGAGCAGTGGGGCCACGTGTTGTGGCCCTTGTCGGACCTTATGGCAGCGGCAAGACCTCGCTGCTGGAAAGCCTGCTGATGGCGAGCGGGACATTGCATCGCAAAGGCGCGGTGGAGCAGGGCACTTCGCTGGGAGATTTTGCGCCTGAGGCGCGGGCGCGGCAGATGAGTATCGAGATCAATTGCGCCACGACGGAATTTATGGGGGAGCAGTTCACCTTTCTGGATTGCCCCGGATCGATCGAATTTTTGCAGGACATGTTGCATGTGCTGCCATGTGTGGATGCGGCGGTGGTGGTGTGCGAGCCCAATGCCGCCAAGGCGCAGATGTTGAAGCCTTATCTCAAACAGCTTGAGGATATGGGCATCCCGCATTTTCTTTTTGTGAACAAGATCGACAAGGCCGGTGGTTCGCTGCGGGGGTTGCTTGCGATGTTGCAAGAGGTCAGCGACAGGCCGATTTTGCTGCGCCAGATTCCGCTTTGGGAAAAGGGGGCGGTGTCGGGGTTTGTCGATCTGGCTTTAGAGCGGGCTTTTATTTATCGGGCGCATGCGCCGAGCGAAGTGGTGGATCTGCCAGCAGAAGAACAGAGCCGTGAGAAAGATGCGCGTTTCCAGATGCTGGAAAAGCTGGCGGATCATGATGAGCAATTGATGGAAGAATTGCTGTCGGATGCGGAGCCATCGCGCGATCAGGTTTGTATGGATTTGCGGCGTGAGCTGGCGGATGGGTTTTTAATGCCGGCGCTGATGGGATCGGCGGAGAATGATAATGGGGTGCGACGGCTGCTGAAAGCATTGCGCCATGAAGTGCCTGGTGTTGAACGTGTGGTTGCGCGATTGGGCCTGGCGGATGGTAAGGACATGGTGATCTATGTCGCCAAGACGTATCACAGTACGCATGGTGGACGACTGAGCCTGTCGCGGGTGTTGCGCGGCCAGTTGAAAGATGGGGCCGTGTTATATGGTGCGGATGGCAAGGACGGGCGTGTTGGCGGGCTTGTCGTTTTAAAGGGCGAGACGCAGCAGAAGATCACGGAGGCTGCGCAAGGTTCGCTGATTGGTGTGCAGCGGCTGGATGTGGCGGCGAGCGGCGAATTGTTCAGCAGTCAGAAAGGCGCATTCTTACCGCATGTCGATGTGGTGTTGCTGCCGCCGGTTTATGGATTGGCGGTGCGGGCGGTGGATCGCAAGGATGAGGTGAAGCTGACGGCGGCGATCCATAAATTGCAGGAAGAGGACCCGTCGCTGCTGTTTCGGCAGGATGCCGAATTGCAGGAAATGGTTCTGCTGGGGCAGGGCGAGATTCATTTGAAAGTCGCGGTGGAGCGATTGGCCAGTAAATATGGGCTGAAACTCACCACCCATGCGCCGTCTGTGCCGTATAAGGAGACCATCCGAAAGTCCACCTCGCAGCGCGGGCGGCATAAGCGGCAATCGGGCGGGCATGGGCAGTTTGGCGATGTGATGATCACGATCAAACCTTTGCCGCGCGGTAGCGGCTTTATGTTTGAAGATGAGATCAGCGGCGGTGTGGTGCCGCGCCAATTCATTCCGTCTGTGGAAAAGGGCGTGGTGGATTATCTGAAACAGGGGCCGCTGGGTTTTCCGGTTGTAGATGTGGGTGTGGCTTTGACCGATGGGTCTTATCATACGGTGGATTCATCGGACGCGGCGTTTCAGACGGCGGGGCGATTGGCCATGACCGAAGGCATGCAGAATTGCGCGCCGGTTTTGCTGGAGCCGATCATGCAGGTGCGGGTGCATGTGCCGAGTGAGGCGACATCCAAGGTCAATCAGATGGTCAGCGCGCGGCGGGGGCAATTATTGGGCTTTGACGCGCGGCCCGGCTGGAGCAGATGGGACACGGTGGAAGCGCAGATGCCCCTGTCTGAGGTGCATGGGCTGATTATTGATCTGCGCTCGATGACTTTGGGGGTCGGGACTTATGAGATGCAATTCGACCATCTGGCCGAATTGACCGGCCGCTTAGCAGAACAGGTGGTGGCGAGCCGCAAAGTGGCGGCATGATGTTTTAGAGTGTCGCCACGCTGAACGTATCGCACTGGTTCACGTCGCCCGTATCGAAGCCGCGGCGGAACCAGCGCATACGCTGTGCGCTGCTGCCATGGCTGAAGCTTTCGGGCACGACATGGCCCTGGGCGCGCTTTTGAATTGTATCATCGCCTACGGCGCTGGCGGCGGCGAGGCCTTGTTCGATATCGCCACGTTCCAGAATGTTGAATTTGGCATGGGCTTTATTGGCCCAGACACCGGCATAGCAATCGGCCTGTAATTCAAGGCGCACGGACGCGCCGGTTTCACCCTTGCCGCGACCGCTGGCGAGTTGGGCCTGTACTTTGTTCATTTGGCCAGTGAGGTTCTGGATGTGGACCGACTTCATGGGCCAGCACATAGGCCTGTGCGAATTGGCCGGGCGCGCCAAAGCGTGTGGCGAGTTCATTGAAGAAACCCAGATCGATATAAACGCGCTGATCGCCGGGGCAATAGAAGGGGCCCATCATGGATTGGCCCTGACCGCAGGCGGTCTGGGTGGCGTCCGTGAAAGGGGTGAATGTGGCGGGGCGATAGGTGCTGCCATTTTCTTTGAAGATCGTGGTCCAGACATCTTCAGTAGAGCCAATGATTTTGCGCGAGAAATCAAATTCGGCCTGATCCTGCTGGGGGCCGGAACTTTGTTGATTGGGGCCGTAGGGCAAGCCTTGCGTGACGCCGCCGGTTTGGCCGCCTGCTACCTGATCGAGGGTTGTCTGGATTGTCTGACCGATATCGCCGCCGCTGGAGAGGAAGGCGATGACGATGATGGCGACAATGCCGAGGCCGCCGCCGCCCATCATCATGGGGCCGCCGCGCCCCCGCCCGTTTTGTCCACGTCTGTCGTCAACATTTTTGCTGGGGCGCAGGTCATCAAGGCGCATGGGGCGGATCCTTTGGGAACGGCAGTGTCAGGTGTGAATACTTATGCTGTGCGGCAGGTTCCTTGCGGGCAGCCGGTTGGGTGAGTAGTCTGATTATAGGAATTGGGAGGAATGCATTCCATGGAAATCGATATTGGTTTGAAAAAAGTTGACCGCAAAGCCATTGCGGATGGTTTGTCCAAGGTTTTGGCGGATACTTATGTTCTGTATCAAAAGACACACACTTATCACTGGAATGTGACAGGGCCGATGTTCTCGTCGTTACATGCGATGTTCATGCAGCAATATACGGAATTGCATGATGCGGCCGACCTGATTGCCGAGCGCATTCGCGCCGTGGGCCATTTTGCACCGGGCAGCTATGCCAAATATTCCAAGCTGACCTCGATCAAGGATGATGATCGGGATGATGTGCCGGCGCTGGATATGGTGCGGGCGCTGGTCGAAGGGAACGAAGCTGTAGCGCGCACGGCGCGTGAAGCGTTCAAGGCTGCTGATAAGGCGGGCGATCAGCCGACCATGGATTTGCTGACGCAGCGTATGCAGGCCAGCGAAAAGGCGGCCTGGATGTTGCGCAGCCATCTGGGCTAGGCAGGTTTAGAATTTCCAATCCTTGGCGGCGCGGACGAGAAAATCCCGGAAGGCCGCCACGCGTTTGGAATGGCGCAGCGCGTCGCAATAGACCAGATGCACATCGAAGGTTGGGCCGTCTATATCGGGCAGCACACGCACGAGGTCTTTGCGCTGGGCGGCGATGTAATCCGGTATGGCGCCGACCCCCATGCCTGCTTCAATCGCATGGATGATGCCGTTCAGATTATTGATGCGGAGTGTATGAATTTCGCCTGATTTGCCGAGCCGTTTGGTGCTTTCGATGAGCCAGTTCACATCGCGGATTTCGGGCGCGGCGCTTTCGCCATAGGCGATCAGGCGGTGCTGGGTGAGGTCTTCGAAAGATTGAGGATTACCGTGCTTATTGAGGTAATCCTGTGTCGCATAGACATGGTAGCGCACGGCGAAGAGGCGGCGCTGGATCAGATCGGCCTGTATGGGCGCGCGCATTCTGAGGGCGATATCCGCCTGACGCTGCGAGAGATCGAGTTCGCGGTCTTCAAATAAGAGACGCAGTTCGATATCGGGATAATCTTTCAGGAAGCTTTGCAATTTGGGCAGCAGCCAGAATGTGCCGAGGCCATGGCTGGCTGTGACTTTTAATTGGCCTTGTGGGGATTCGCGGACATTGCGCAGGGATTCCTCGGCCTGAGCCAGGCGGGCCAGCACATCACCCACCGCGCCAAACAGCAACTCGCCCTCGTCTGTGAGGGTGAGGCCACGGGCGTGGCGCTGGAACAGGGGCGTGGTGAGATCGTCTTCGAGGGCGCTGATCTGGCGGCTGACGGCGGATTGGCTGAGGGCGAGGCTTTGGCCCGCATGGGTGAAGCTGCCCGCCGAAGCGACGGCGTGGAAAATGCGCAGCTTGTCCCAATCCATCGGGCGCCCCTTTTTGACCCTGTTTAATCAGCTGTGATGTTCGGACAGAAAACGTTCGGCTTCCAGAGCGGCCATGCAGCCCATGCCCGCGGCGGTGACGGCCTGACGGAAGACTTTGTCCTTTACATCGCCGGCCGCATAGACGCCCGGCACGCTGGTGCTTGTGGAATCTGGCGCGGTGAGGAGATAGCCGCTTTCGTCCATATCGAGCTGACCTTTGAAAATTTCGGTCGCGGGGGAATGGCCGATCGCGACGAACAGGCCATCCACGGCGAGCTGGCGTTCGGCTTTTGTCACGGTGTCGATGAGGGTGATGCCGGTGACGCTTTTGGGATTATCCGTGCCTTGTACTTCGCTGACGCCGGCATTGTAGATCACCTCGACCTTTTTATTGGCGGCGAGGCGGAGCTGATTGGTTTTATCGGCGCGCAGAGCATCGCGGCGATGGATCAAGGTGACTTTGTCGGCGAAATTGGTGAGGAAGAGGGCTTCTTCCACCGCCGTATTGCCGCCGCCGACAACGGCGACATGTTTGTTGCGGAAGAAAAAGCCATCGCAGGTGGCGCAGGCTGAGACGCCGAACCCTTTGTACTTTTCTTCCGACGGCAGGCCCAGCCAATTGGCCTGCGCGCCCGTGGCGATGATCAGTGTTTCGGTTGTGTAGCGTGTGCCGGAATCGCCGATCAGGGTGAAGGGGCGCTGCGCCAGATCAGCGGCGATGATTGTGTCCGACACGAATTTGGTGCCGACATGTTCGGCCTGTTTTTGCATCTGCTCCATCAGCCATGGGCCCTGCACCGCATCGGCGAAACCGGGGAAGTTTTCCACTTCGGTCGTGATGGTGAGCTGGCCGCCGGGCTGGATACCGCCGAAAAGGGTGGGTTCAAGCATGGCGCGCGCCGCATAGATGGCGGCGGTGCAGCCGGCCGGACCGCTACCGAGAATGATGACTTTTGAGGGCCGGGCTTCTGCCATGGGGTATTCCTGCGGGAAAAAGTTCGAATGTGAGACGGAAATAGCGCACCGGAAGGAGAGTCCAGAGCCATGTGCGATTGCTCCTAGTCATATCGGGAGGACATGGCTAAAGGTCAAGACGGGGCTGGAACTGTTTGCGCGGGCTCAGCTATTTTCGCCGGACAGCTAGTGTTTTCAGTGGCTCCCGACCGAATCGTGTGGCTTTTAACCACGTCTCGCATTGAACGGTTAAACATTCGAAATTTTATTACGAAATGCGACCCGGCAGGCGCTATAATGCCACTGTAATTGCTGTGGGTATTCCAATGAACCATCACAAGCTCGACGCTATCGATTTGCGCATTTTGTCTGAATTGCAGGCAGATGGGCGCATTACCAATGTCGAATTGTCGAAACGGGCGAAAATCACAGCGCCACCTTGCTTGCGACGCATGCGGGGGCTGGAAAAAGCTGGCTATATTCGCGGCTATCATGCTGATCTGAATGGCCGGTTGCTGGGCTATGAAGTGCAGGGCTTTGTCTTTGTCGGTCTGTTCAGCCAGTCGGAAGCGGATCTGAAGGCCTTTGAAGAAGATGTGCGGGGTTGGCCGACGGTGAGAGAATGTCACATGTTGTCGGGCGAGGTGGATTTTCTGCTTAAAGTCGTAGCCAAGGATCTTTCGGCTTTTCAGACCTTCATCACCGAGACGCTGACCGCGGCGAAGAATGTGGCGAGTGTGAAAAGCTCGCTGGTGATTCATGCCACCAAGAATGAGCCTGGCGTGCCGATCGATATACATTGATCCTTAGTCGATATTTCTGCCCTTTGTTTCGGGCAGGAAGAACAGGGTGATGATAAAACCTGTTCCCGCGACGATGACGGGATACCATAGGCCTGCATAAATATTGCCCGTCGTCGCCACGATGGCGAAGGCGGTGGCGGGCAGGAAGCCGCCGAACCAGCCGACCCCGACATGATAGGGCACGGAGAGCGCCGAATAACGGATACGGGTGGGGAAGAGTTCGACAAGGGCTGCGGCCTGCGGGCCATAGAGCGCGGCGGCGGCTGTGATGAAGATCAGCAGCGCGGCCAGCGTGGTGGCTATGTCGATATTATGCGTATCGGCTTTGGCGGGATAGCCCGCCTTGCGCAAGGCTGCATGTAATTGACCTTCAAAGGCGAGGCGCTGGGTTTGCAGCGCGTCTGATGAAAGCTTGCGTCCGTCAAAGCAGGCAATTTTCTGGCCGCCCAGATGGATGATGGCCGTGCTGCCTGACGCTGCGGCCTGGCTTTCATACGGGATGCCCGCTTTGGCGAGGGCGGATTTTGCCAAATCGCAGGATGTGGTGAATTTTGCCCGACCTATCAGATCGAATTGCAGAGAACATTCCCGCAGATCGGCCTGGATGATGGCTGGTGCGGTGATCGAGGCGGAGACCAGCGCGGGATTGCTGGCCTGTGCCAGCAGATGAAAGCCCGGGATAAAACCCACTGTCGCCAGCGCCAGGCCAAAGAGCATGACGGGTTTGCGGCCTATGCGATCGGATAAAATAGCGAAGGCCATGTGCAGCGGTGCGGAGATGACGGTGACGGTCATGATCAGCATATTGACGATGGCGGGTTCGACCTTCACCACGCGTTCCAGAAAGAACTGCGTGTAGAATTGCGCGGTGTACCAGACAACGCCCTGACCCATCAGCAGGGCGAATAGCACGATCAACACCAGTTTGAGATTGGGCCAGCGCAGAAAGGCCTCGGACAGAGGGGCTTTGGCGGTTTCGCCCTGTTTCTGCATCTTCTGGAAGATGGGGGATTCATCGAGGCGGAGGCGAATCCACAGAGAGATTGCCAGCAGGAAGATGGAGATAAGGAAGGGGATGCGCCAGCCCCATGTGGTGAAGGCGGCTTCGCCCATAATGGTGCGGGTGATGAGGATGACGCTGAGGGCGAGAAGCAGGCCAAGCGCGGCGGAGACCTGGATCCAGCCTGTGGCCTGGCCGCGTTTTGCGCTGGGCGCATGTTCGGCGACATAGATGGCGGCCCCGCCATATTCACCGCCAACGGCAAAGCCCTGAGCGATGCGCAACAAGACGAGCAGCCAGGGGGCGAAGGCGCCGATAGTGGCGTAATCGGGCAGCATGCCTATGGCGAATGTGGCGATGCCCATGATGGTGATGGTGGCAAGGAAGGCGCGTTTGCGGCCCGTGCGATCGCCGATATGGCCGAAGACGATGGCCCCGAAGGGACGTACAAAAAAGCCGGCGGCGAATGTGAGCAGCGCGAAAATATAGCCCTGCACTTCACCTGCGCTGGCAAAATAATGTTTGGCTATGATTGCTGCCAGAGCGCCGAAGATAAAGAAATCATACCATTCGAAAACGGTACCTGCGGCGGAGGCCGTGATAACCCAGCGGTTGCGCTTTTTTGCTGTGGGGCTGTTATCCGGTGCGGCCAGATTCCTGGGCTGTGATTCAGCCGATGACATGATCTGCCCCCTTTGGGCCGCTTATGGATGTGCGCTCTGGTGGAACCTTATATGCGGCAGTTTGCTCTATGACAGGGCATGGGCTTGGTGCAAGACGAAGATGAGGTTGTAAGGTGGTGAATTGCGTTTATTCTCAACTGATTGCGTTTATCCGCGCAGATGGGTTGGCAGATTGGCGAGGGCTATGATGGCAGACTTTCAATCACGCTATTTTTCAGTGCCGGACGGATTGAAGTTGCATGCCCGCGATTATTCAGCATCAGGTGATGTTTCGGGTGTCCCGGTTTTGTGTTTGCACGGGCTGACGCGCAATGCGGCCGATTTTGAGGGCGTGGCGCCGAGGATTGCGGCTTTGGGGCGGCGGGTGATTGTGCCCGACATGCGCGGGCGGGGTAAATCGGAGCGGGATTTGCAACCTGCGCGTTATACGCCGCTGACTTATTGTGATGATGTTTTGCATATGTTGAAAGTGCTGGAGATTCCGCGGGCGGTGTTTATTGGCACATCCATGGGCGGGATTATCACCATGATCATGGCCAAACATGCGCCATCCCGCATTGTGGGGGCGGTGTTGAATGATATTGGGCCTGAACTGGATGTTGCAGGATTAAACCGGATTGCCGGCCATGTGCGCAAGGCGCAGCCTTTCGCGAATTGGGCTGGGATGATCGACAATGTGCGGGCCGTGCAGGGATCTGCATTTCCGGATGCGAATGATGCTTTTTTTGAAGATTTTGCGCGGCGTGTGGCGGAAGAATTGCCCGATGGACGCGTGGCCTATGCCTATGACACGGCGATTGCCGAAGCATTTTCGCAAATAGCTGATGGGCCGCAGGCTAGTTTGATGTCCTTGTTCCAGGTTTTAGCCGCCAAGCCTTTATTGCTGGTGCGTGGTGAACTGAGTGATTTGCTGACACCGGATGCTGTGGAGCGGATGCAGGCGATCCAGCCTGCAATGCGGGTTGTGCAGGTGCCGCGCATTGGCCATGCGCCCATGCTGGATGAGCCGGACGCATGGGCTGCCTTGCAAAATTTTCTGCGGGATATGGACTGACCTGCCATGTTTCCAGATGAGCACATGGCATGGTGGATTGTTCAATATGGCTATTGGATCGTTTTCACGGTGAATTTCTTCCAGGGTTTTGGGTTGCCACTACCCGGGGAGACGCTGTTGATGGCGGCTTCGATATATGCCGGGACATCGCAGAGTTTGGATATTCATTTTCTGGTGCTGGTTACGGCGGCACTTGTTCTGCTGAATGATGTGTTGGGCTATGTGATGGGGCGGTATTTCGGATTCCGCTGGCTGTTGAAATATGGCGAGCGTGTGGGGTTGAATGAACGCCGGGTCAGATTGGGACAATATTTATTTTTGCGTTACGGCATGAGCTTTGTGTTTTTTGTGCATTTCATGCCGTTTTTGCGGGGGCTGGTTGGGTTTCTGGCCGGATCAAACAGGATGCCTGTGGCGCGTTACATGGCAGGAGCAGTTGTCGGTGATGCGGTGTGGGTGGGAATTTTTGGATATGGCGCATTCTGGTTGGGGCAGACGGCGCATCATCTGATTGGCGCTGTACAGATTTTGATCTTCGCCGCCGCAGCTATGGTGGTGGTGGCCGCACTGATATTCTTCCGCAGGCATGAAACGCGATTGATGGACGAGGCGGAGCGCACTTTGCCGGGACCTATTTTGCCTGATCGGATGCTTTTAAAATAACTGGGGTTTTCTTCATGGAGAGGGGGCTGTAAATACAGGTCTCCCTTTATCTTTGACAGAAGGTGCCGGTTACATTGCCCATAATTGCGTTTGATAATGTCTGGATAGACATGGTTGTTGCTTTAGCAGTGTTGCTATTGATAGCTGCGCTAGCGAACTGGATCACCAAAAGGGTGATTATCCGCATAGTACAGAAATTTCTCTCGCAATCCGCATTTTCCGCGGATCGGGAGCAGATTGGCAATATAGTTAAGCGACTTTCAAATGTGGTGCCTGCCTTGGTGTTGCAGGTGGGAATTGTAACTATTCCGCATCTGGCGCCTATGGTGGTGACGGTGATACGGAATGTCACCACTGCTTTTATGATTTTGACAGTTGCCATCGCGATCAACGGGCTGCTGACTTTAATCAATACAGTATATCAGCGCCGCCCCGATGCGGCGAGCAAGCCTATCAAGGGTTATGTACAGGTGGCGAAGCTGGTGGTCTATGCCGCCTGTATGATTTTGATCGTGGCGGCGTTGATGGAGCGATCGCCGATTTTGCTTCTGTCGGGCCTGGGGGCTATGGCGGCGGTTTTGATGCTGGTGTTTAAGGATACGATTCTTTCGCTGGTTGCATCGGTGCAGATCAGTTCGGGCGACATGGTGCGGGTCGGGGATTGGATTGAAATGCCCCAGCTCAATGCCGATGGAGATGTGGTTGATATAGCGCTGCACACAGTCAAGGTGCAGAATTGGGATAAGACGATCACGACCATTCCTACTTACAGGTTGATTTCGGAATCGTTCAAAAATTGGCGCGGTATGTCGGAAAGCGGTGGCCGGCGTATCAAACGGGGCTTGATGATTGATCAGAGTAGCGTGCGCTTTTTAGATGAGGGTGAAATTCAGGCCTTCCGGCGTTTTGCGCTGATTGATAGCTATCTTGAAGACAAGCTGAAGGACATCGAGGACTGGAATAAGCTGCGCGGTTACACAAATGAGGTTGTGAATGCGCGCCGACTGACGAATTTGGGTACGTTCCGGGCTTATATGCTGGCCTATTTGAAGGATCGTGCGGATATTACCAAGGACATGACTTTGCTCGTTCGTCAATTGGCTCCGACTCCGCAGGGGATGCCATTGGAAGTGTATTGCTTCACTGCCTCGACGGCGTGGGCAGAGTATGAGCGGATACAAGGCGATATTTTTGATCATTTCCTCGCCATCATGCCGAGTTTCGGTTTGCGGCTGTATCAGCAGCCAAGCGGGGCTGATTTTCAGCTATTGGGGCAGCGGCAGGCGATGGCCGAGACTTCAGCCTTTTTGGCTTAGCGATTATGGTTGGGCGGCATGGCGTGCCATGCTGCGGCTGATGAATGGGGGCTTTGTTCATGCCAATTCATATTCGCATGGGAATCGGTTTTGCGCTGGGTCTATTGGCCGGGCTGGTGGTGCATTTCACGGCCGGGGCCGACGCTGGCTGGGTGAAGGCGGTAACAACCTATGTTACCGGGCCGTTTGGTCAGCTGTTTTTGCGGCTGCTGTTCATGCTTGTGATCCCGCTTTTATTTTCTGCCTTGGTGATAGGCATTGCGGAAATGGGGGATGTGCGGGCGCTGGGGCGAATTGGCTGGCAGACGCTGTTTTATACCATTGTCGTATCCAGCCTGGCGGTGGCGATTGGCATTGTTCTGGTGAATTTCTTCCGGCCAGGTGATGGGATTGATCCGGCTTTGGCCGCGCGGCTTCTGGATGATGCGCGCGAAGGGGCGCAGGCCATTATTAAAAGTTCAAGCAGCAGTGCGACGGGGCTGGAGTCCATTCTGAATATCGTGCCCAGCAATGTGGTGGCGGCGGCTTCTCATAATGACATTTTGGCCGTGATGTTTTTTGCCTTGATGTTTGGCATCGGGCTGGTGCTGGTGGACACGCCTTCGACACGCATATTGAAAGGGGCGATCGAGGGTTTGTTTGAAGTGGTGATGCGGCTGATCAATCTGGTGATCTGGCTGGCGCCCTTTGCGGTGGCCTGTTTCATGTTCAATCTGGCGGCGTTGTTCGGCTGGGACTTGCTGGCGCGGCTGGGGGCTTTTGTCGGGGTCGTGGTTCTGGCGCTGGGGCTGCATATGTTTGGCGTGTATGCCTTGTTTGTGCGGTTTCTGGGCGGCATGTCGCCGATGAAATTCTTTCGCAACTCGGAAGAAGCTTTGTTGATGGGCTTCAGTACTGCGTCCTCTAATGCGACGCTGCCGACCACGCTGCGGGTGGCCGAACATAAACTGAAATTGCCGCGCCGGGTGGCCCGCTTTGTGCTGACCATTGGGGCCACGGCCAATCAGAACGGGACAGCGCTGTTTGAAGGGGTGACAGTGCTGTTTCTGGCGCAGTTCTTTGGCATTGATCTTAGCCTGTCGCAGCAGATCATTGTGATGCTTGTGTGCATTTTGGGCGGGATAGGCACGGCTGGGGTTCCGGCCGGATCTTTGCCGGTGATTGCGCTTATTCTGGGCATGGTTGGTGTGCCGCCCGAAGGGATTGGGCTGATTTTAGGTGTCGATCGTTTTCTGGATATGTGCCGGACAACGGTGAATGTGACCGGGGATCTGGCGATTGCTGTCGTGGTGTCGAAGGGGGAAGATGCTGTGGCGGATGCGGAAAGGACGAGTTAGCTATGGATGTGCAGGAAATATATCGGGGCAGGTTGATTGATCATATTCAGCTTGTGGTTGCTGATTTAAAGGCAAGTCAGCGGTTCTACGCGGCGATCTTTGAGGCCATTGGGATTCCAATGGGCGGAGAGGCCGAGGATTATTTCTGGGCGGATGAAATTTTTGTATCCAGTGTGGATAGTGTGGCGGCGCAGGGGCGGGTGACCGGGCGGTGTCATCTGGCGTTTCAGGCGGGCAGCCGCGCGATGGTAGAGGCGTTTTATAAGGCGGGGCTGGCGCATGGTGGAACGGATAATGGAGCGCCGGGAGAGCGGCCCTATCATCCGGGTTATTATGCTGCTTTTCTGATCGATCCGGACGGGAATAATATTGAAGCGGTCTATCATGGTGAGGCGCAGCGCAGCGCGGCTTCGGTCAAGATTACGTTCTAACCATGCAGCATGATGTGCCCCTGATTTATCGTGATCCGGATGTGGCGCGGGCGATTGCATTCATCGCAGGTAGTTTTCAGCGTCTTTTGGGGCGTGGCTTGGTGGATGCGGGGGAGGATGTTGTGCTGTCTTTATGGGCCGCGCCTTGCGCGATTGTTGCCCATGGGATGGAGGCTGATCCGATTTTCTTTTTCGGGAATCGTATGGCGCTGGAGAGATTTGAATGTAGCGCCGAAGATTTTGTGCGCATGCCATCGCGGCTTTCGGCAGAGGCGATGTTGCGCGATGCCCGCCAGACGATGTTGGAGCGGGTGCAGCGGGACGGGTTTGTTGATGATTATGCGGGGATGCGTGTTTCCGCTAAGGGGCGGCGATTTGAAATTCAGCGCGGGATTGTTTGGAATTTAATAGATGAAACCGGATTGCGGCATGGTCAGGCGGCATTGTTTGAATAATGCAGGTCTATTGGTCGGGCCGCGAGGGGATGTTTAGGACCGGCAGCGTGATCTGCCAGCGGATAGAGGCAATGCGGATCAATACGATGATCGTGGTGCCAATGAGGCTGGCATAAGCCGGTGGAATGTTAAACGTCACCAATAAAATATAAGCGCCAAGGCCCGCCAGGCAGGCGGTGACATAAAGTTCGGAGCGGCGGAATATCAGCGGGACTTCGGCCACCAGCACATCACGGATCAGGCCGCCCGCGCAGCCGGTGATGGCGCCCATAATAATGCAGATAAACGGCGAGAGATTTGCGACTTCGGCTATGCGCGCGCCCGCGATGCTGAAGAAAGCGAGGCCCAGCGCATCGGCATATTGAAGCGCTTTATCGGGCGGGGGAAAGCGCTGGACCCAGAGCCATGTTGCACCTGCCGCCAATAGAGAAATGCCGATGATGGACGGATTGGCGATCCAGAAAACCGTGCGGTCGATCAGAATATCGCGCACTGTGCCGCCGCCTGTGGCGGTGACGAGGGCCAGCACCATCACGCCAATAGGATCGAGTGAGCGGCGACCGGCAGCGAGTGCGCCGCTCGCCGCGAAAACCGCGACACCTGCGAGGGTAAGGATTTGTATCAGGGGCATGGGCGGACAATGGTCCATCAGCATTTTCTTCGCAAGATCAGAGCTTTTCCACAAAGCATCCGTGCCCCGGAATCCCGCCGCCGCAGATTGACTCAGGCTGCGGGCATGACGGCAGAATTGCGCTGCAAGAAAGAAGCTGCCCGCCATGACATCAGACTATGCGCAACCTCAGATCCTGATCGAGACGGATGAGCTTGCCGAACGGTTGAGCGAACCGGCTTTGCGTGTTGTGGACTGCAAGGTGAAAATGGAGGAGAGACCAGCGGGCGGGTTTGACCTCATCAAGGGGTTTGACGATTGGTTGGAAGGCCATATTCCGGGGGCGGATTTCATCGATCTTGTCGCGGAAATCTCGGCGCCGCATCCCACGCTTCCCTTCATGATGCCCGATGCGGATCTTTTCGCGCGGGTTGTTGGGGCGCGTGGAATCGGGAATGAGAGTGACGTCGTTCTTTATTCCGGGGGCTGGCCGTCCTGGGCGACGCGGCTTTATTTCATGTTCCGGGCGATGGGACATGACCGGGTGCGGGTTTTGAATGGCGGGTTGGAGAAATGGAAACGGGAAAACCGCCCGCTGAGCATAGAGCCGGTTAGCCGTCAGCCGGTTTGGTTCAGGGCAAATCCGCGCGCGGCCTATCTTGTCGGCAAGGACAGTGTTCGAAGCGCGATGGGCGATAAGAACACGCAGCTCGTCTGCACGCTTTCTGCGGCGGTGTTTACGGGCGAGAAGAACCTGTTCGGCCGGGCCGGGCATATTCCCGGCAGCGTCAATATCGCCGGAACGGAGCTTGTGGATGCCGTAACGGGATGCTTTCTTCCCGCAGAACAGTTGCGGGAGAAGCTGGCGCCTGCGATGCGTTCGGCGCGCGTGATTACCTATTGCGGGGCCGGCATCAGCGCCACGGTCGATGCCTTTGCGCTGTTGCTCCTTGGGCATGACGCGGCGGCTTATGACGGGTCTTTGCTGGAATGGGGCGCGGATGAGAGCTTGCCGCTTCGGATTGGCCCGGCGGGTTGAAGGTGACGGAGGGGAATCGACTGCATACGCTCGTATACACTCGCTTGCCAAGCATCGGGCGCAGTGGTCGGTCACCCTCGAAAGGGGTGCCTATGGTACTTGAATACTCAAAGCGCCAATAACGGGTGTAGCGGGCATTACAAAGGTTGATTGTCGTGGAGCAGGTATTGCTTTTCCTCCTGCGCGACGGATTGTGAGAACTCCGTTCTCAAAATGCCAGAATGGCATTGTCGTACTGTTCTCGTCAGGAAATACGTCTATTGGCAAATCGATAACTCTTTGGATTAAGCCAAGCAGATGGTACTCATTTGGGTCAACTCGCTGTTGCAATGGGCGGGTTGGAGCGTTCTTCGATAAGGCAGTTATAAATTGGCCCACGTTATCACCCACAATGTATGCGGTCGCGAGTGTGCGCCTTATCTCAGTTGCGAATGAAAACGCACGATGGGCTTTATGGATGATAGGATTGGGACGTTGCATACCTCGTGCTGTAAGTTCGTAAACCGCAAATCCTTGTATCTTTTTTCCTTCGGGAGTTATTACGAGCAAGGAGGAAAGGAAATTCTGGTTATGTTTGATGGCGTTGTTGATTAGGTCGATGTGTAATCGGTCGTTTCTCAGATTTCGAATTGAAGTTTTGTTGCCCTCCTTCACAAAGCAACTTGCAACCTTTTCTCCAATAGTCTCGATAAAATCGGCGACCCGCGCCAAAAAGGAACCATAAGATTGTAGAGCATGCGATACGATCTTTTTGTTGTGTTCAATATCGCATCGGCTAGTGTCGAATGCTTCTGCAAGCTGTGTGAAGTCGTCCAAACCGCGATCAAGCGCCGACTCGACACCCGCCCACGATTTCAATGCTAAAGCTAAAGGGTGGCCTCGCTTCCTATCTACGTTGTACAGCGATCCGTCATATTGCTCGATTTGCCGAAACAAAGGGGGCCGATAGTGTTGGCCGTCTTTGGTATCCAAAGTAATTGTCATCTATAATACTTCCTGCTGCCCAGTTCGCAAGCGAAAGGGACTCGACAGTCCTCTGGAATTGTAATTTTCTACTTGTATTGACTGGCAGGGGCAAGAACTGGTGGGTAACAAGCAAGTTTTTGCCCCTTGCGGGCAGTGTAGCAAGCAAAGTGTTGTTCAGCACGCTTCACAACCTTTGTGCGTAGAGTGTTACTACAAACTTTCTGTAGCCTCGACTATGGAATTTAGAATGCAGGCGATAGGCATGAACCATGCCGCTGCCGAATTGGATTCAGTGACAGGACTCATTAATTTCACACCGAGGATGCAAGTGCCCGATCTTCCTAAAGCTCCAATCATCTATAACAACATCAAGGTTGATAATAGCGTCATTGGCGCAATTAATACCGCAAATGTCCAAACAATTGATGTTAGCTTATCCGTACTTAACCAAGCCGGTCACAGCCAGGCAAGTGAGGCATTGAAAGCGCTCACAGAAGCTGTATTGAAAGAAGAATTGTTAGATGAAGTACTTAAGCACGAAATTCTGGATCAGGTCGCGTTTCTAAGCGAGCAAGCAATTGCCCCTGCCCAGCAGCGAAAGCCTGGCCTTATTAAAGCAACCTTAGCTTCTCTAACGCTTACGGCAAACGCAGTTGCGGCGGTTGCGGCGGCATGGCCTACACTGCAGCCAATATTGAAAGGAATTTTTGGTATCTAGCTAATACCCAAATGTTGCGAGCATCGTGGGCCTTAGAGGTGGCGGCATAGTGTTCGCCAGAAAGGCAGCCTTTGAATCTGTCCCAAGTAACTTGAAACGTTGCTTTTACAGTATCGCCAAACGGTACTGTTCTTTTAGCTAGCTGTGCTTCGCTTAGTCCTGCCTCGTTAAGTCAACGCGGCATATATGCGGCCTGGACCTGGCAAATCTATTGATGGTCTTTCCAGATGCAATAGATCACATTCTCAAATTTGATATTCCAGATTTCGTGGAGATAAGTAATGCCGCGAACCCTAGATCAGCAGAGACTGCTTAACATCTGGCAGCAAGATCAAATCCCTGTAATTCGGCGGATTGGTGTTGGATATGATTTACGAGTTAAGCTGCCATACCGCGAGGATAATCGTGCCTGGCTCGCGCAACTTGGTCGTAGGAGGCCTAAGTGGAATGACGGGCTTAAGTGCTGGGAGATTCCCAAAGCATGGCTAGGGAGGGTAGTCGAGCTTTGTCTTAATCGTTATCGTCGTGTCTACATTGTTCAGCCACATCATAGCCAAGAGATTTGTGCGCGAGCATGCTGGGAAGCACAAGGCTATGAATGCGAATGTTCGTGCCTAGGCGCCCATCATGGGTCGCAAGATTCCGGTAGAAACTGGCGTGAAGTGTCAGATGCCTTTGCGACGCGGTGGGGCGAGCAAGAGATCGCCTGCCGAATGCTAACCCGATAGCAGTGAAAGATGGGGAAAGAGAGGCGAAGCGGGTGGCGGACAGGGTGGGATTCGAACCCACGTTACGGTCTCCCGTAAACACGCTTTCCAAGCGTGCGCCTTCAGCCACTCGGCCACCTGTCCATTTACGAACCGGGGACTTACTTTGCCTTGGGTGGGGTCGGCAAGGGGGCTTTTTGCCTTGGGGGTGGGGCTTGTGGGCTTTGAGGCCGGCATTGTGGGCGTGGGATAGGGGCGGGGGCTAGATTCCTTGCTCAGAGGGGCTGGCTCCGCTAAGGAAACCGGCCATCTGGCAGGCCTCAAGATATGCGTGAAAACAAGGTAATTCGTCCAAAAGCGCGGCTTCCGCGTGGCTTTCGGGATCGCGGCGCGGCGGCGATCGCGGGGGAGCGTGCGGTATTGGATACGATCCGCCGCATCTATGAGTCTTATGGCTTCGATCCCTTGGAGACGCCTGCCTTTGAATTTACCGAGGCGCTGGGCAAGTTTTTGCCTGATCTGGATCGGCCCAATGCCGGGGTTTTCTCGTTGCAGGACGAGGACGGGCAATGGATGAGCCTGCGCTATGATCTGACGGCGCCGCTGGCGCGCTATGTGGCGGAGAATTTTCAGGACCTGCCTAAGCCGTTTCGGCGCTATCAGACCGGTCAGGTTTGGCGCAATGAAAAGCCGGGGCCGGGGCGGTTTCGGGAATTCACGCAATTCGATGCGGACATCGTCGGCACGGCCTCGCCGGCGGCGGATGCCGAATTGCTGATGATGCTGGCGGATACGCTGGAGGCTTTGGGGCTGACCGGGGATTATGCGGTCAAGATCAATAGCCGGAAATTGCTGGACGGGATTCTGGAAGCGGCGGGTGTGGCCGAGGACAAGGCGCGGCGCGGGATTGTGCTGCGGGCTTTGGACAAGTTGGACCGGCTGGGTTTGAGCGGGGTCGAGGCTTTGCTGGGGGCCGGGCGCAAGGATGACTCCGGGGATTTCACCAAGGGGGCAGAGCTTAACGCTGAGCAGATTCAACGGGTGCTGAATTTTGTTTCGCCGGATGAGCAGGGCGATGTTTTGAGCCGTGTGGCGCAAGCCGTGGCGGGCAGCGCGATCGGCGAGGCCGGGGTCGCGGAGTTACGGGCGATTATGGCGCTGGTCGAGGCGGGCGGATATGGGCCGGGTCAGATCAGTGTTGATACGGGGATTGTGCGGGGGCTGGATTATTATACCGGGCCGGTATTTGAGGCGCAGTTGACCTTTCCGGTGACGAATGAACAGGGCGAGACGGTGGTCTTTGGCTCGGTGGCTGGTGGCGGGCGCTATGATGATCTGGTGGCGCGTTTCACGGGGCAGCAAGTGCCTGCAACGGGTGTGTCGATCGGGGTGAGCCGTTTGCTGTCGGCCTTGCAGGGGCGGGCGGTGCAGATGGAGCCGCTGGTCGTGGTGCTGGCGCTGGAGAAGGACGATATGGCCGGTGCTTTTGCGCTGGCGCGCGAGATCCGTGCGGCTGGTATACGGGTGGAAGCCTATACCGGGACCAAGCGTGTGCCGGATCAATTGAAATATGCCGATAAGCGCGGGGCCGCCGTGGCGGTGATCGAAGGGGCGGATGAACGCGCCAAAGGCGAGGTGCAATTAAAAGACCTGGCCCTGGGCAGCGAAATGGCGAAGACGATTGAGAGCCGGGCGGACTGGGTGCGTGATCGCCCGGCGCAGCTTACGGTGAAACGCGACGGGCTGGTGGTGGCCCTGCGTGAGATGCTGGCACGGAGCTGAACCATGACGGGTTTTCCCAATTATGATGCTGCTGCGATTGAGGCGCTGGAGAAACAGGCTGGTGCTTTGCTGGGCGTGTTCAAGGCGCGGGGTTATGCGCGGGTCGAGCCGTCTATCTTGCAGCCGGCGGAGATTTTTCTGGATCGCTCGGGCGAGGAAATCCGGCGGCGGACATTTGTGCTGAGTGATCCATCCGGGCAGGAATTATGTTTGCGGCCTGATCTGACCATTCCGGTATGCCGGATGTATGTGGAAGGTCAGGGGAAATATCCGGCGCGGCTTTGTTATAACGGCGTCGCGTTCCGCTATCAGCCGGGTGAGGCGACGCGGCCTGTGCAGTTCACGCAGGCGGGGGTGGAATTATTGGGCGCGGCGGATCGTGATGCGACCGATATTGAAATTGCCCAAATGGCGATTGAGGCCGTGCAGGCGGCGGGGCTTAGCCAATTCGATATGAAGCTGGGCGATCTGGGTTTGTTTTCGGCTTTGATCGATGCGTTGGATGTGCCGCCGCAATGGCGCGGGCGATTAAAACGGCATTTCTGGCGCGAGGGCTATTTCGAGGCTTTGCTGGAGCGGCTTTCCAGTGGTGGGGCAAGTGATGCGCAGCGTTTGCTGGCGCATTTGGGAAGTCTGGAAGCGGACAATGCCCGTTCGGCTTTTGAAGGGTTGATGGAGTTGATCGGGGAAGCGCCGCAAGGGGCGCGGACGCGCGAGGATATTATCGAGCGATTGATGGAGCAGGCGGCGGATGCGGCCTCTATCCGTCTGGACCCGGCTATTGCCAGTTTGATTGCGCGGGTTCTCAAAGTGGCGGGACCGGCGCCCAAGGCTTTGGCGGAGATTCGCAAGCTCACCGCGGCCGCGAAAGTTGATTTAGGGGGACCGTTGCAAGCGATGGAAGCGCGGCTGGCGGCCCTGAAGAGTTTGAAGGTCGATCCGGCAAAAGTGCAATTCGCGGCGCGGTTCGGGCGCAATATGGAATATTATACGGGCTTTGTGTTTGAGCTGTGGTCGCGTGATCGCGAAGGGCCGCTACAGATTGCGGGCGGCGGGCGGTATGACCGGTTGCTGGAGAATTTTGGTGCGCCGTCCGGCACGCCGGCGATTGGTTGCGCCATTCGCACGGAGCGATTGCTGGCGGCTTGTCAGATGAACAAGGCCAAGGGAGCGCGCTGATGACTTCGCTCAAGCAGGAGAAGGCATTGATCCTGGCTATTCCGTCTAAGGGACGGCTGCAGGAACAGGTGCGGGATTATTTCCGCGAGGCGGGAATTTCTTTCAAGCAAGCCGGATCGCGCGGTTATCGCGCTTCGCTGGAGGGATTTCCGGCGGTGGATGTGCGCTTGCTGTCGGCATCGGAAATTGCATCGGCGCTGGCGCAGGGCGAAGTGCATCTGGGGGTGACGGGGGAAGATCTGATCCGCGAAACCGCGAAGGATCAGGCGATCACCACGGTGATGCCGCTGGGATTTGGCTATGCCGATGTTGTGGTGGCGGTGCCTGATGCGTGGATCGATGTGTCAAGCATGGCCGATCTGGATGATGTCTGCGCGGCGTTTTTCCAGCGTCACCGCAGACGTTTGCGGATCGCCACCAAATTTCTGCATCTGACGCGGGGATATTTCGCGCAGGCCGGGATCACGGAGTATCGCATCGTGGAAAGCGCGGGCGCGACCGAGGGTGCGCCCGCGGCAGGCACGGCGGAGGCGATTGTCGATATTACGACAACGGGCGCGACGCTGGCGGCGAATAATCTTAAAATTCTGGAGGACGGGGTCATTCTGGAAAGTCAGGCGCATCTGGCGGCGTCTCTGGCGGTGGAATGGACAGCGCAGGCGCGGTCGGTGGCGGAAGCTTTGCTGGCGCGTCTGGCGGCGCGGGAGCGGGCAAAAGCCGCGCATATTCTGCGGGTGCGGATTACCCAAAAACCGGATGCTGTGGTGGCGCTATTGGCCAAACAGGCGGACACGCGCGAAATCTCACGGTCACGGGCGGGGGACTTTTCGCTGCTTTGTCCGCGCGCGAAGCTGATGCAGGCCATCGCCTGTTTGCGGGCGCAGGGTTGCGGCGCGGTGACGGTGGAAGATGTGCAATATGTCTTCGAGGAAAGTAACCCGATCTATGATCGGTTTGAGCAAGCTTTAAAGGGTGGCTCTAAGGCGAAACCAGCGGCTGCGGCGAAACCTGCCGGTAGAAAAGTTATTGGGGCGAAGAAGGGCCGGTCTTAATATCCAGATCGGCGGCGTGGGCGGCTTTCCAGCGCATCGCGGTTGCAACACGGGACTGACCTGAGGGGCGGGGATAGAAGATCACTTCTTCCCAGGGCGAAGGTGTGAGTTTGTGATGCGTGCCGCGCTTGATGGTGAGTGTGGCCCATGCATCGGGTTCGCGCGCGGCATTGAGGCCAAACAGATCGGCCTGTTGTTCCTGATGGCGGGAGATCGTGTTCAGCGCGGGCGTGACCAGCAGAATATAGAGGGCTGCGAGCGCCGCGAGGGCGGGAAGGCCTGCGGGGTCTTCTATGGTGCGGACATCCCAATTGCCGCCGAATAAGCCGATCAGAAAACGATAGACACGATTGGCCAGCCAGAAACCCACCAAGGCGATAAGGCCGAGCCAGAGAAGCTGGGTGATTTTATGGCTCAGCACGACATGGCCGATTTCATGCGCCACCGCGGCTTTGATCTCGCGCGGTGTGGCGGCGTTCAGCAATGTGTCGGAGATATGGATTTGGCTATTGCCGAAAAGGCCGGAGACGCTGGAGGTCAGATGATGGCTCTGTTGTGCGCTGGTATAGGATTTGATCCGGTCGAGCGAAATACCATTGGCCTGCGCCAGCGCGGTGATGGCGGTTTTTGACGCGCCATCGGGCAGGGGCCGGTAGTCCGTGCGCAAGGACAAAAGGAATGGCGTGATGAGGTAGATTGTGGTGAGGAAAATAACAGTGAGGACCGTGCCCCAGAGCCACCAGCGATCCCGCCATAGACGTATGCCGGCATAGAATAAGGTGATGGTGATACCAAGCAGGATAAAGACAATAAGAATTTGCAACGCGAAGTCGCTCAGATAAGTCGGGATGGATTGGCTGATCTGGCCGTAAGATTGTTCGCGGAAAATGGTTTTATAGAGCGTGAGCGGTAGGGTGGCGACAAGCGTGACTGCGAAGATCAGCGCGAAATAGATCGGCACCTGCCAGAAGCGGGAACGGGTGGTATTTTGCGCAACATTGCGCAGGGCGGCGGAGATGCGCAGCCACATCAGAAGCCCGGCGAGCACAATGATATAGAGCGCGCTGGCGATCAGCAGCAGATGATTTTCCTGCGTATAGGCGGCGGCCTTGCTGCGGGTTATCTGATCGGATTGTGCGAGATAGGCCTGCATGGCCTTGGTTTCATTGATTTTAATGACAGGTTTATAAATTTCATGCAGCGGCAGCGGCTGCACCTCGATTGTGGCGGTGGGGGCGGCGCGCGGCGCTTCCGCTTGGGCCAGTGCGGGGCTGTAGGCGAAAAGGCCCGCCAGTAGAAAGGCCAAAAAACGCAGGTGAATAAGGCGCGAGAGATGATGCACCATCTGCGGGTCCCCTTTTTTCATGGCGAAGATAAGGGCGTTGGCGCCATGCTGTGGGAACCATTGCGTAAATGCGGGGGCAGGGCAAGTTTGACGGGAGATTCACCTTGCCAAGCGGAGGGCTGCTCGCTTTAGTGCGCGGCATGTATGGCATGAAATATCCTAAAATCTGCTTGGTCGGCATGGGCGCGGCTGGATGGCTGATGCTTGCAGGCATAGGGGCTGCGGTGCAGGCGCAGCCTGCATTTTTCAGCGATCCGTCCATGACAGTGCGGGCGCGCTATGATGCCTGTCTGAAGCTCATTCAGAACGATCCGCAATTGGCGCATGATGGGGCCGTGGCCTGGGGGAGGCGTGATGGTGATTTATATGCCGTGCATTGTCAGGCGACCGCGCTGATTGAGCTTGGACAATATGCGCAAGGGGCGCAGTTGTTGAGCAATCTTGTGCATCGTAGCAGCGATGTGACCTTGCAGGTGCAATTGCTGATACAGGCCGGGAATGGCTGGATGATGGCGGATCAGCCGGGGCAGGCGTTGCCTTTGTTCACACGGGCTTTGGCTATTTCGCCGCGCAATCTTGATGCACTGACAGACAGGGCGCGGGCGCGGGCCATGCGGCGGGATTGGACGGGGGCGGAGAGCGATCTGACGCTGGCGCTCAGTCTTGATCCATCGCGGGCGGATTTGTTTGTGTTGCGTGCCAGCGCGTTCTCGGCTTTGGGGCGCAAGGATAAAGCACGGGCCGATATTGATGAGGCTTTGGATCTGGTGCCCAACTATGCCGAGGCTTTGGTCGAGCGCGGCGGTTTGCGGCTTGAAGCCGGTGATCGGGCTGGAGCGCGTCAGGATTGGAATATGGTTTTGAAGCGTGCGCCGGATAGCAGTGCTGCAATATCAGCGCGGGCGCGTTTGGCGGCGATGGGGACTAAGACGAAATAGGTCTCTGCCATTCCTGACGGACAGCTTCATCCTGTTCCTGAGGTAAATATTGCTGGCGCAGTGCATTGGCGCGGGCAGGGTGGATTTGATGCAGCGCCCAGACAGCCATGGCGCGGACCAAGGGAGATGGGTCGGGAAGCAGTTTTTCGATCAGCGGCGCGAAATTTGAATCGCCCGCATTGCCAATGGCGATCAGCACATTACGGATGAAGCGATCACGGCCTGTGCGTTTGACAGGTGATTTGCGGAACAGGGTGCGAAATTCCGCATCATCTAATTGCACAAGATAATCCAGTGCAGGATCGCGCAATGTTTCGCGGGCGTGGAAATGGGCATGGCTGGCGCTTATGGCGAATTTATTCCAGGGGCAGATGGCCAGGCAATCATCGCAGCCGAAAATGCGATTGCCCATGGCCTCGCGAAATTCGAGGTCTATATGGCCTTTATATTCGATCGTCAGATAGGAGATGCAGCGTTTGGCATCGAGCTGATAGGGCGCGGGGAATGCCTTGGTGGGGCAGATGTCGAGGCAGCGTTGGCATTGGCCGCAATGATCCTGTTCTGGCGGATCGGGCGTCAGGTCGAGATCGGTGAAGATGGAGCCCAGAAACAGCCAGGAGCCATAGTCACGCGAGACCAGATTTGTATGTTTGCCTTGCCAGCCCAGCCCGGCGCGCTGGGCGAGCGGTTTTTCCATGACGGGGGCCGTGTCGATGAAAACTTTTACATCGGCCCCGTGTTTTTGATGCAGATAGGTTGCGATGCGTTTTAGCGCGCCTTTCAGCACTTCGTGATAATCGTCGCCCAAGGCATAGCTGGCGATGGTGCCGCTATGTCGGCGTTGCAATTTTTCCAGCGGGTCTTCGCTGGGGCCATAATTCGCCCCCAGCATGATGATGCTTTTGGCGGCGGGCCACAGCGCATTGGGGGCGGCGCGGCGATCAGGGTCGCGGGCCATCCAGTCCATCGTGCCATGGCGGCCGAGCGCGAGAAAGTCTTTCAGCGCGGCGTCGGCATGGGGCGTTGCGGTGGGGCTGGTGAAGTGGACGAGGTCAAACCCTTCCGCGATGGCGCGGCCCCGAATGGCGTGACGCAAATCCTCAGAAATCGAGTTCACCATAATGCAATGCCGGGGGTTGTCCGGGAACGCGGTCGCTCAGCAGAGAGCGGAAGGCGGGACGGGATTTAAGCCGCAAATACCATTCGGCGGCGGCGGGGAAATCATTCCAGGCGATTTCGCCGAAATAATCGAGGGCGGAGAGATGGGCTGCGATGGCCAGATCGCCGAGGCTGCATTCCTTGCCCGCGAGATAGCCGCGTTCTTCAGCCAGTTGGCCGATCATGATCAATGATTGCTGCAAGGCTTCGCGGCCCTGACGGATCACATTCATATCGGGGGCGCGGCGGGCGGCGGCTCCGGTGAAACGCTGGGCGGCTTTTTCATAGACGATTTTACGGGTGACATTTTCGTGCAGCATGCTCATGGCCCAATCGAGCAGGCGCAGGGTTTCGGCGCGCGCGACCGGGTCTTCCGGGGCCAGTGGGTGATCGGCATAGGTGCCTTCCAGATGATCGACAATCGCCCAGACGCCATCGCAGCGTGTGCCATCGAGATCGACAAAGATCGGCAGATGGGCATCGGCGTCCTCGGCCATGACGAGGTCGCAGCTTAACCTTTTCTCCCCGACCATGAGGCGGGCAAAGCGGGAGGCGGGCGAGAGCACGAGATGGGTGAGACGACGCATGGGGCAGGTCTATTCGCGCCGGAGGCAGGCGTCCAGCCCATCGCGCCGGACCATGCTTATCCGATTGGTAAGAATGGCTGTGCGGCGGGCCACATAGGGGCCGGGGCGGGCCGCGCTCCAATCATGGGGATCGGGCAGAATCGCGGCCAGACGGGCGGATTCTGTGGTGCTGAGGCGGGCGGCGGGTTTCTGGAAATAGGCCCGGGCGGCGGCTTCGGCGCCAAAGTTCCCGTGGCCCCAATCCACAAGATTCAGATAGGCGGTCATGATCCGGTGTTTGGGCCAGAGGGCTTCGAGCAGCACGGTGAGCCAAGCCTCGGCTCCTTTGCGAAGCCAGTTGCGCGCCGGTGTAAGGAACAGGCTGCGAGCGGCCTGCTGGCTGATGGTGCTGGCCCCGCGCAGACGTTTGCCCCGCTTATTGTCCTTGAGGGCTTTGTCGATAGAGGTCCAGTCAAAGCCATTATGCTGGCAGAAGCGCTGATCTTCGGCGGCCAGTACGGCGCGGGCGAGGGCGGGGGGCAGGCGATCCGGCGCGACCCAGTGATATTCCGCCCCATGGCCCGATAGCAGGCTGAGCAGCATTTGCGGCGAGCCGGGCACGGGGACAAAACGAAAAAGTAATATCAGCCCGGCGGGGACGACCACCGCCAGCAGGATCAGCCAAAGGAAAATCTGTAACCAGAGATTCTTGCCCATGCCGCATTATTCAGAAAATACCTCCTTCGACAAAATCTCTTTGAGGCGGTTCAGGATTTTTGGCGGAGAGGTTTCTTGGCGGAAAGGTTTTCATGGGGGCTGTTTCATCTGAGGTTTTTCGTGGGGCGCAAAGCATGTTAGTCAACCCGGCGATTTTTTGGGCGGTGGCCGGTGCAGGACATTCTGAGTGCGATTCTTCTGGGCATTATTGAAGGGCTGACCGAATTTCTACCGGTTTCATCGACAGGCCATTTGCTGATCGCGCAGGAGCTGCTGGGGTTTGAGACGCCGGGGGCGGTTTTTCCGATCGTGATTCAGTTTGGGGCCATTTTATCGGTGATCGTGGTCTATTGGCAGCGGTTCTGGACTGCTTTTGTCGGTCTGCCGAATAGTCAGGAGGCCCGCCATTTTGCCCTGAGCATTCTGGCGGCCTTTATCCCCGCCATGGTGATTGGGGCCTTGCTGCACAGTTTCATCAAGGAGGTGCTGTTCAGCGCGGACATTGCCCCGATGGTGATCGCTATTTCGCTGATCCTGGGCGGGGTTTTGATTCTGGTGCTGGAGCGCATGGCGCCCAAGGCGCGGTTTTTCGATGGGGATAAGCTGCCGCTGGGCAAGGCGTTTCAGATCGGCTTGTGTCAGGCCGTGGCGATTATTCCCGGTGTTTCGCGTTCGGGCGCGACCATTCTGGGTGGGCAATTATTGGGGGTCGATCGCAAGGCGGCAGCGCTTTTCACCTTTTATCTGGCGGTGCCGACCATGTTCGGCGCCACGGTCTATGACATTTATAAAAACCGCGATGCTTTGGATGCCAGCGCGGGTATCGACATTGCCGTGGGTTTCGTCGTGTCGTTTCTGGTGGCCTATGTGGTCGTGAAACGCTTTATCGATTTTATCGGGCGCTATGGGTTGGCCCCGTTTGGTTGGTACAGAATTGTAGCGGGCAGCCTTATTCTGGGTGTGTTGCTGCTGCGCTGAGTTTTTCCGGCATTTTGGCGAATTGGCCATCGCGGCGGAAGCGCCAGAGATAGGTCGGGATCACCGCTTCGACGGAATCGGGGGTGATGCTCAGATCCTGTAGCGTTTTCGCGCCCGGGCTCACGACATTATCGATCTGCGAAAATTTGACGACATCGCGGGTGAGCGGCGAGCCGGGAATGAATTGCAGCACCGTGGCCTGAGCCAGCGCGATGGAATAGGGCAGCGGCAGCAGGAGGCGCTTGCGGGCGATGACTTCCAGCATCACCTCCATCAAGGCGCGGAATGTGTAGCTGCGGGGGCCGCCCAGTTCGTAGATCTGGCCGGCGCTTTGTGGCGTGTCGATCACTTTGGCGATGGCGGCGGCGACATCGCCGACAAAGACCGGCTGGACCTGTGTATCAGCCCCCGGCAGCGGCAGCACGGGGAGATAGCGCGCCATGGCGGCGAATTGATTGAAGAATGTGTCTTCGGGTCCAAAGATCGCCGAGGGGCGCAGGATCGTAGCCTGCGGATAGGCGGCCCTAAGGGCGGCTTCGCCTTCGGCTTTGGTCCGGGCATAGGCGCAGTCGGACTCCGGATGGGCGCCGAGGGCGGAGATATGGATCAGGCGTCGGACGCCATTATTTTGTGCCGCCCGCGCGACATGGGCAGCACTATCGACATGGACCTGTTCAAAGCTTTGGCCTCGGGGATAGAGCGCCCCGGTGAGATTGATAACGATCTCAGCCCCTTGGATAGCGGATTCGACGGCGGCGGCGTCTCTTGTATCGAGCTTTTGGAGCTGAATCTGGCCGACCGATCCCATGGGGAGCAGGTAGTTAGCCAAAGCGGGGCGGCGCGTGGCCACCCGTAGCCTGTAGCCCGCCTTGGCCAGCGCCCGCACCGTATAACGGCCGACAAAGCCCGAGCCGCCGAAAATTGTGATGAGGCTATTTTTGACCATTTGACACTCTCTATTCCGCTCTTGCCGGCTGATGGCATGCAGCCGCTGCTTATTAAGCGGTTCCGGGGCGGATTTGAAACAGGAAATGGTAAGAAAAAACCGGTGGGGTGAGGCCAAATGACGTTTTCAGTTTTTCTTTCATTGACAGGGATTTGAGGGGTCCATAAACATCCGCGCTCAGTGCCCAGATGGCGGAATTGGTAGACGCACTAGTTTCAGGTACTAGCGCTGCAAGG
>CAZOJG010000023.1:0-29658 GCA_964580115.1 uncultured Rhizobium sp. | reverse complement strand
GAGATAGCGGCTGACCTGTGTGAGATCGGGGGGATCCTGGGTTAAGTTTTCGCGCAGCCACTGGTCCTGATCATACAGACGGCCTGAGGGAATATCCGCGTCTAACAGGTTTAACGCCGCGCTGTTCAATATCCATAAGCGGCCGGAGCGATGCTGGATACGGATGGGCCGGTTTGGGATGTAGCGATCCAGAAATGCCTGATCGATCTCGCCCGCCACGCTGTCATGATAGCCGATGCCGCGTAGCCAGCCCGTGCCATGGGCGTGATTTTGCAACAATGCGATCAGGCCGGCTTCATGGGTGATATGGGGCGGGCCGCATCGCAGCGATGACAGGGAGGCGGCAAGCGAGAAGAGATGGATGTGATGATCCTGCAGGCCCGGCAGGAGCAGATGGCCATTGGCGTCGATAATGGCTTCATCGGGATGGGGTGTCAGATGATCCGCGATCTGACTGATGACAGTGTTTTCAAGACGTAGATCGCAGAGCTGGTTGGAGAGAAGCTGGGCCTTGCGGATCAGCACGCTTCTGCCTGTGAGCGCATTATATGGGCCGTATCGGCACCAAGGCTGCGCGCCGGTTCGGGTGTGGGGCGCATGGGATAGAGGTCCATATCCGGCTCCACCATTTGCGACCAGTCTTTGATGCGGGCCGAGAGATTTTCCACGCGGCTGGCGGATACGATATGAGCCACAACATCGCTGAGCGCGAGCGAGATCAGGCGGCCACCGCCATGTTTATAGCTGGCCCAGGCCAGTAACGCTGCATGCAGGCCGGTGAGCGGATCGGCAATCGCATCGCCGCAGAACATCAGGGCATGATGCGCTGCGCGCATGGCGGCGGTGAGGCCGCCACCGACGGCTGCATCATCGCCGAAGCCGATCCAATTGCCGCGCGGCTCCATACGGCCATAGCCGGTAATCGAAATCCATGTCAGGCCGGGGCGCTGGCTGATCAGCGCTTCGGGCGAGATACCCAATTGCTGCAAGGCCCGCGGGCGATTGCTTTCGATCACGATATCGGCGCGGTCCAGCAGGCTTTTCAGACCGGCGCGCCCTTCCTGGCTGGTGACATCCAGCGCCACGCTTTGTTTGCCGGCATTCATCAGGTCGTAAAATGGTTCATTGCCCTGACGCGCGCCATCCGGGCGGGTGGTGCCTTCCACCTTGATCACGCGGGCGCCCATTTTATGCAGCAGATGACCGCAAAGCGGGCCGGCCCACAGGGCGGAGAGATCAATCACCAAAGGTTGGGGTGTATGCGCGGTGCGTTTGCTGCCGCGCGCCGCAACGCGGAACAGGCGTGTTTGTTCGGGTGCGGCGATATCGGCCGCCACGGCGAGGCCAAGCAATCGGCCGCGCTCGATCAATTCGGTGCGGCTGCGCATGCGGATGACGGGATAAAGGCTTTCCCATGTGGGATCGACATCTGCTTCGAGCCAGGCCGGGACGCTGATCCAGTCATCCTGACGCGCCAGATTGACGGCGATTGCACCATCCATCGTTTCGAACAGGCGGCAGGAGCCGCCGGCGGAAATGGTGCCGCGCCGTGTATATTGGTTCAGCCTTGCGCGTTCACCCAGCAATTGCGCGCCGGTCATGTCGTGCAGCGCGGAGTCTGGCGCCAGGGATTTCAATGCCAGCAGCGCACCATCGGCGGCGGCTGTAACGCCGATAGGCGACATAAGCGGCGGGCCATCGGCAAAGCCGGTGACATCCATCAGGCCGCTGCGTTTCCACGAAATGGCCGGATGATCCAGCACCGGCAGACGCGCGGGAACCGGGCAATCGAGCAGGCGCAGTAAATCGGCACCGTAGGACGTGGCGAACATCGCATCATTTTGTGCGAACGCGCCCATGTTCACCTCAATTGTTTAACATCGTAAAATCCTGCCGGATCAGACGACGGAGGACTTTTCCAGTTTCATTATAGGGAAGTTCGCTGCGGAATTCGATATGTTGCGGCACGCGCGATGAACGTAATCGCGCCTTCACCCAATCCTGTAATTCCTGCGCTGTTACTTGAGCTTGCGCATGGAGAACGATGGCCGCACCCACCCCTTCGCCCCATTGTTCATCGGGAATAGCGGCAACGGCAACATCGGCCACGGCGCTATGTGCGAGCAGCACATCCTCGATTTCGCCCGGTGAAATATTTTCGCCGCCGCGTACGATCACATCATCAGCGCGGCCTTCAAGGAATAGATAGCCATCCATATCCTGCCAGCCGCGATCGCGGGTGGAAAACCAGCCCGCATCATCGAGCAGGCTGCCATGGCCTTCATATTCGCCAGACACCTGACCGCCGCGAATATAGACATGGCCGGATTGACCGGGGGCCAGAACCACACCGTCATCATTGCGGATTTCAAGTTCGATCGTGGGGAGCGGTTTGCCGACCGAGGTCAGGCGGCGGCGGATGTCATTATCATCGGAGGCCATGGCGGCACGATGATCGTCCGGCCCCAGCAATGCGACGGTGGAGCTGGTTTCCGTCAGACCATAGGCATTGGTGAAATTGGCGTCGGGAAACAGCTCCATCGCGCGGGCGATGGTGGTGAGGGGCATTTTTCCGCCACCATAGGCGATGGCGCGGAGGGACGGCGTGTCAGCAGGACTGCCGGTTTTATCCAGATATTCGACAATGCGGCCCAGCATCGTGGGCACAAGGAAAGCATTGGTCACATTATAGCGGCGCACCTGTTTCAGCCATTCCGCCGCTTCGAAATTGGGCAATTGCACCATGCGGCGCAGCGCATAGGTGGAACTGAGCAGCGCGGATATGCCTGCGATATGATAGGGCGGCACGGTGACGATGATGGCTTCATCTTCTTCAGCCGAGGCGAATTCCACGGTGCCCAGAATATAGGACATCAGATTTTCATGGCGCAGAACAGCGGCTTTGGGTTTGCCCGTGGTGCCGCTGGTGAACAGATTGACCGCGACCAGTCGCGGATCCTGTTCCGTGATGACCTCGATCTCCTCTTCGAAGGCCAGCATTTCCTGCATGAAAGCGCTGCGGGATTGCAGCATCATGCCGGAGGGGAGATTGATCCCTTCCAGATAGGCTGGATCGGCGATCAGCAGCGCAGAGCCGACGCGATCCAGCAAGGCTTCGATTTCGGGCTTGGTGAGGCGGTAATTCAGCGGCACATAGGGCACACCCGCCATGGCCGCACCGAATAGGGCGATCGGCGTTGCCGGTGCGCTGATGTCGAGATAGGCGATATTGCGCGCGCCGAGGCTTTGCACCTTAAGCGCTGCAGCGCGCGCCGCATTGAGGAGTTGGCCATAGGTCAGCTCTTCCTCGCCGCAGATCACAGCAAGACGGTCCGGAAAGCTTTCCGCCGCCATTTCTAAAAGGGTTGAGATATTCATGCTCAGTCCGATGACGGGAGTTTTTTGGCCTGTTTGATGTCGAGCGCCACGCCATTGACGGTGATCGTACCCTCGCCGCCTTTGGTGCACAGCAATTCCATGCTTTCGGCTTCATCGACATAGCGTTTGCCGGTTTGGGTGCCGCCGGACAAAGCTGGATCGAGGCTTGCGCCATCGGCCGTGGCATCCATCGCCAGCATGGGAGCGCCGCCGCAGCGCAGGTCCAAGGCTTCGGCCGGAATGCGCAAAACCATAAGCTGGGTCTGGCAGACAGCGCTTTTTAAACGTGATCCGGCTTTGTAAATCTGACTGGTCATTTCAACATCTCTTTCACAGTAAAGGTGGCAGCCAGGCTGCCAGACGATCAAATAATTTATGCCGCAAAGCGGAGACGAAGGGATGATGCCCCTTCAGCGGCAGAGCGAACAAGGTGAGATCGGGACAGGAAGGATAATCCTGTGGCATTAAATGCGGGGGGCCAGTCATATCGCCCGTGCAGACGGCCAGGAAAACCGGCACATCGAGCCGCGCCAGTTCGGGCGCGACATTGCCCGGCAGCATGGCCAGCATGGCAGGCAGCGCCAGAACCCGATCCTGCACCTTGCCCAGAGCGATGGAGGCGGGGCTGGTAGGTTCCTTGCCCATGATGGGCGGATAGGGATTGCCGCCAAAGCGCAGGCTGGCGAGTTCGGCCAATTGGCTGCGTGTTTTATCGGGCTGTTGCAGGGCTGCCTGTTCCGCATCGTTCAGAATTTGCGGCAGACCGATAGAGCCAAAGCAAAGCAGAAACAGCGCATCAAAATCATGATGGCTATCCTGTTGCAGAATAGTGAGCAGCGCCCCCATGGAATGACCCGCGCCGATTTTCACAAAGTCAGGAAGCGGCGCAAAACCGGGCACCAAAGTGCCATCTTGCAGGCCGGTAATGGCCTGTTGCATGGCCGACCGCTGCACGGTGACCAGAAGTTCGGGCGTGAGGGCAAATCCGTTTTCAGGGCGCGAACTTTCGCCGACGCCCAGCGGATCGAAGGTCAGGGCGACATGGCCCTGTGCCGCCATTTGCAGGGCGAAACTATAATCATCGCCGGTGCTGGCGCCATTCTGGCCGGCATCGAGATGAAAATAATTCCGCGTGACACCACCGCCCGGCAGGCAGAACAGCACGCAAGGCTGCGCCGCCAATGTCAGGGGAAGGAAAATGTCCGCCACGATCTGTAGCGGACCTTCCCCCGGCACTGGTGCACCAATATCAAAGATGTGGCGAAGCGGCTGTTGAGGGCCGCTTTCCTGCAGCTTTAACATTTCGCGATGATGGCTCCCGATACGCCTGAACCCAAGAAGACGGTTTCCACATTCCTGACCTGATTGACCGCCGTGCCGCGCGCCTGACGCACGCCTTCGGTGATCAGATTCATGCCGTGAATATAGCCTTCGCCGATATGGCCGCCATTGGGGCTGAGCGGGCTTGCGCCGGTCAGTTCCAGATTGCCGTCGGCCACATAATCTTTCGCCTCGCCCGGCTTGCAATAGCCATAACCTTCGAGCTGTTCGAAGATTTGCGGGGTGAAATTGTCATAGATCATCGCAACCTGCGTATCTTTGGGGGCGAGGCCTGTTTTATCGAGCAATTTCTTGCGCACGCTTTCGGCCAATGGCAGGCGCGAGAGATCGGGATGGTAGTAATCCGAAATGATCTCGTGATTGAACAACAGCGAATAGACCGCGCCCAAGATCTGAACCGGAGGCTGACGCATATCGCGCGCCTTTTTCAGATTGGAGACGATGATTGCCACGCCGCCATCACTTTCCTGACAGCAATCGAAGAGGCGCAATGTGGGCGCCACGATCCAGCGGGAATTCTGGTGATCTTCCAGCGTGATCGGCTTTTCGTAAAACCAGGCTGCCGGATTGGTGGCGGCATGTTTGCGCAACACCACGGCGACACGGCCAAAGTCTTCGTTCTTCACGCCATATTTTTCCATATAGCGTTGCGCTACAAGCGATTCCCAGCAGGCCGGGCTTTGCGCGCCGAAGGGCATGCACCATTCCATGAAAGTGGTGCCGCCGCCGACCGGGATTGCGCCCATGCCTTGCGGCTGGCCGAAGCGATATTGCGACCGTTCATTCATCGCCCGCCAGATCACCACCGTATCGCAAATGCCGGAAGTCACCGCCGCCAGCGCATGATAGAGCGTGGTGACAGAGGCCGCGCCGCCTTGCGGAATGCGCACCGTATATTTCACATCCGGAATGCCGAGGCTGCGTGAGACGCTGACTTCGTCTGATCCATCCAATGTAAAGGTGATCAATCCATCAATATCGGATGGTTTCAAACCTGCATCGGCGAGGGCCAGCTTGATGGCTTCAGCAGCGAGTTGCTGTTCGCTGCGGCCCGAGGCTTTGGAGATTTCTGTCTGACCAATGCCGACAATGGCGGCCATGCGTGATTCATCGGCCATGGTTCAGGCCCCCTTTTGTGCGGGGTGAAAAATCGGCACGGCCTTACCACCCTTTGTTGGTGCAAATTCTACTTCCAAAGCCAGACCGGCTTTGATCTCACGCGGATCGACGCCGACCACATTGGTGACGAGGCGCGGCCCCTCTTCCAGTTCCACCAGCGCCGTGATGGGCGGCATGGTGAAACCATAGGCAGGCGGATGGATAGGCATGGCCCAGCTATAGAGCGTGGCTTTGCCGCTCATTTTCTTCGGTGCGAGATTGAGGCCCAGACATTTGGGGCACATCGGCCGGGGCGGATGCCACAGCGTTTCACAATCCGTACATTGCTGGATCAGAAGTTCGCCGCGTGTGGCGCCTTCCCAGAAAAATGCACTATCAATGGTGACGATCGGGTCTAACCGGATCGGCTTATCATTTTGACTATCTGACATGGTGTTTAATCTGTTTTCTTTTCGCTTTGAGCCATCCATGGACTTTGCGCCTGACCAGCGGGCGCGCGGGGCGGATAGGCAACCACAACCATTTGAGATGAAAATTCGACAATCTGCTCGTCGCTATAGCCAAGCTCGGCCAGCAAAGCTTCGGTCTGATCGCCGACGATCAGGGGCGGCGCACCGATAACGCCCGGCGTGTCGGACAGATTATAGACAAGGCCGATCTGTTCCAGCTTGCCGACCTGCGCTTGATTGTAAGACGCTGTCCAGCCACGTTCTTTATATTCGGCATTGTCGAAGAGCTGGCGGGAGAACGTATCCGACGAAATTTCGGCGGGGACGCCTGCTTTATCCAGAATCTCCTGCCATTCGCTGGCCGGGCGCGTTTTGAAGGCGGTGGCCAGTAATTTGGACAAGGCCGCATCATGTTCATGACGTGACTGATCATCGGCAAAACGTGCGTCCTGTTTCAGCAACGCCATGTTCAAGGCATCAAACAGGCTGTCCCAATGACCCTGATTGGTGAGCACAAGGCACATCCAACCTTTGGAGGTTTCGTAAAGCCTGCAACCGGCGGAGAAACCGAAATGATCTTTATCGAGACGCGGACGATCAAAACTTTCGCCATTCGGACCGGCGACAGCATGGGAGGTGTTGAGGAAACAGGCATTGACGATGGCCGTGTCGATGAACTGGCCTTCGCCCGTGCGATCGCGGTGATAGAGCGCTTGCAGGATACCCGTAGCGGAAAGGAAACCATTCCCCGTATCGCCAAAGGAGGTCAGGCTCCATAACGGCTTGCCGCCATTGGCCATCGCGCCATCTTCATGCTGCACGCCGGTAAGGCAGGCACCGGTTTGATCATTGCCGGGCAAACCTTCGCGGGGGCCATGTTCATGGCCGCGCGAATGGCAATAGATCAGATCGGGTTTGAGCTTTTTCAGGCTTTCATAATCGATGCCCAGACGCACCGCCGCCTCATAGCGCATATTGTGCTGCACGACATCAGCGGTCTTCACGAGGTCGAGCAGAATCTTCATGGCGCGCGGGTCTTTGAGATTGAGCGCGATGGAGCGTTTGCCGCGATTGGCCATGAAGGCGATATGGGTACGATGCCAATACATGTCCCAGATCGTATTGATCTTGATCACTTCGGCACCCAGATCGGCGAGCAATTGCGTGCCGAAAGGACCGGCGATGGCGAGACCCAGATCGATAACACGAATGCCTTCGAGCGGGGCTTTGATTTTTTTGCCCTCTTTCACCGCTGGCGGGGCTTCCTTGGCGAGGCGCGCGGCCTCGGCCTTTACCTCATTTGTATGTTGGCCGCTTTTGGGAGCCGGGCCTTTGATCGCGCCGGGGCTTTTGTCCATTTTATAGGCGATGCCGACCTGACGGATGGGGCCAAGATCAGGGTCTTTCACTTCGGCCACGCAACCATCGGCCAGCATCAAAGGATCGCTGAGAGAGGTCTCGACCGAGCGGGCTTCCTGCATGGTCATTTCGGCGATGGCGGCGGCTTCCACCCAATCATCGCAAGGGAATTTTTGTATATGTTCTGCGAGGATGGGCTGATAATGCGCCATCACCAGTAATTCTTCCGGGCCGATGCCAAAACGATCCGGATCGTTTTGAACGGTCAGATCGGGATTGGCGTTTATCTTATCGCCAGCCGAGGCGGTGATGATGAAGCGGGGATTGGGCACCCAATTATGCACCCAGCGGCCATCGCTGCATTGGAAATGACCTTTGGGGGAACGGCTGCCCAGGATCCAGGTATTGTATCCTTCGGCATCGGGGTTCTCCATGCGCTGCCACACACCCGCGGCGCCGGCCATCGCGCCTTGCAGCAGCGATGTTTCGACATGTTGTCCGCGACCTGTGATTTCGCGCGCGCGCAAGGCGGCGGAAAGGCCCGTGGACGCCGCGAAAAACGCACCAAGGCTGGGCCAGCTTGAGGCCGAGAAGAGCGGGCCGGGACGCGCCGGACCCTGCACCCAATCTGTCGGAATTTCGATATCGGCAAACGGGTCTTCGCGGCCCAGCATGTGATTGATGGCGCCTTCGGGCCAGCCGCGCTGTTCCCATTGCAGGCCGGAACGGGCCGCGACCAGCGCATCATAGCCGGGACGATGGGCGTCTTTTGTGTCGCTGCCATAGGCGGTGATCGAGACATAGATCAGGCGCGGATTGAGTTTCGATAATGTGTCGTAATCGATATGCAATTTTTCGGTCGTGCCGGGGGTGAAGCTTTCCACCAGAATATCGGCATGGGCCGCCAGCGCGAGAAAGGCAGCTTTGTCGTCTGCCGCGGTGAGATCGAGCACGGCGCTGCGTTTGCCGCGCTGCCAAACTTTATATCCCAATTGATTGGCGAATGGATCGCCGCCGGGTGGTTCAATCTTTGTGACATCTGCCCCGTGATCGGACAGCATCATAGTGGTCATGGGGCCTGCAATACCCCATGAAAGATCGAGAACACGCAAACCGTCGAGCACGCCGGGCATCATTCCACTCCCATTTTAATTATCTAACTTTATGACTTCAGTCCAAATGTACGCAGCGCATTATCATATACGATCTTGCGCTTATCGGCTTCTGGTATGCCAGCTTCCGCGAATTGCGATTTCACCTGCGCCTGTGAATTGGGCCAGCAGGTTGCGGGATGCGGAAAATCGGTGGACCAGTAAAGGCAATCTGGCCCGAAGGCCTTGTAACAGGCGGCAAGACCACTGGGCTCATACATGAATGTTGCCCCCATCTGCGCTTTGAAGGTTTCGCTGGGTAGGCGATCTACGCCGGGAAAATTGTAATGCAGATGCATACGGGAATCGAGCAATTCCAGATACCAGGGCAGCCAGCCCAGCGCGGGCTCGACAAAGAGCACTTTGAGTTTGGGAAAACGCTCCAGCGTGCCGGTGAGAATCCAGAAGGCGATAGATTCGGCGGTCGCGGGCGCAGGCAGCGAGGTGAAGATACCTTTTTGCGGCGTGGGATCGCGGCGGAAAACGCCCCAAAGCGCCGTGGTCACTTCGAGATGATTGAGCACAGTGATGCCCGCATCTGAGAGACTATTCCATAAGGGTTCGTAGCGCGGATGATTGACATCCGGCTGGCCCTGATCGGCGGGGAACGGCGTGATCTGCACACAGCGCGCACCGCGCTGGGCCAGGCGCTCCACCTCCTTCACCGCGAAAGGAATATCGTAGAGCGGTAATTGATAGGCGGTGAGCAGGCGTTGCGGATTGATCGCCGCGAAATCGGCCATGGCGTCGTTAAAGCCGCTGAGGGCGGGCATCCAGTCATCGCCCATGAAATCCGGTTTGGCGATGCGCACACCGCCGACTTCGGGAAAGATCACTTCGGCTTCGACACCATCGCGGTCCATCGCCGCCAATTTGGCATGGGGTTCGAAATGGCCGGGGTCTTGAGCAGCTTCCAGATCGACGAAATCCTCCATCTGGAGCTGCGGCTGACCTTTGCGCAGAACGTCGGCATCGTAAACATTGCTTTTGCGCACGGCCTCGTCCCAGACCGATTGCAACCGGGCGGGAAGCCGCGCCTTCACCCATTCGTCCGAGAAATGGACGTGGGAATCGACCGAAATCAGGCGTTCTTTCGCAGGCGTTTCCAAATCCGGCCCCTTTGACCTAGCAGCACTGTTTTTTTGATGCCACAGTTTCCCGCTTTCGCTGCGCGTTCACAAGGGGGTATGCATAATAATTGACGATTTGCGCAGTAAGATAAAATTCTTGCAACGAGTATCGCTTGATTTGGCAGTGTGCGGGGAATAAGACGAAGAAACGGCGCCTATCCCGGTGCCCCCGTCTTAGGAGGTCGTGCAACGATGTCTGGGTCTCAGATGAATAGGTCTCACTTTACGGGCCCTGCCGTGCGCGCCCTGGCCTATGTGGTGATTGAAACCCGCGATCTGGCCGCCTATTCCAATTTCGCGACCCAGATAATGGGCTTGCAATCCGCCCCCAGCAGTGACCCCGATATAGCCCTGTTCCGCATGGATGAGCGGCCTTTCCGCTTTCTGGTGCGCAAGGGTGAGACGGATCGCTTTGTGGCCTCGGGGTGGGAACTTCCCTCGAAGGAAGCCTATGATGCGGCCTTAGTGGGGCTGCGCCGCGCCGATATCGCCGTGGAAATCGCCTCTGCCGCTGAAGCCAAAGCCCGCTTTGTCTTTGAGCTGGCGCGTTGTGCGGACCCCAGCGGCAATCAGCTCGAACTCAGCTATGGGCGTTTTTACGATTATGCGCCGTTCCAGTCGCCGGTCGGCGTCAGCGGCTTTATCAGCGATGAAATGGGCCTGGGCCATGTTGTGCTGCCTGCCCCGAAACTGGCGGAAACACGGGCTTTTTATGTGAATCTGCTGGGCTTCGGCGATAGCGATCAGGCGCGTTTCCATTTTACGCCGGATCCCAATGATCCCGGTATCGGCTTTCATTTTTTACATTGCGATAATCCCCGCCATCACAGCCTGGCGATCGGCGAGTTCCCCAATCCGACCGGGCTTATTCACCTGATGGTGGAAGTGAAAACGATTGACGATGTGGGCCGCGCGCTGGATCGCGCCGAGGCTGCGGGGGTGCATATTTCATCGACCCTTGGCCGCCACACCAATGATCATATGATCTCTTTCTATATGCGTTCACCGATCGGTTTCGATGTCGAATATGGCTGCCATGGCCGACAGATCGATTGGGCGACCTTCACACCAACCATGAGCATTGCCGACAGTAATTGGGGTCACCAATGGCGGCAGCCACCGCAGGACTGAACCCATGCTGGATAAGACACTCTCTTTAGACGCTTTCGTTGATCAATTGAGCAACGGAATGACCATCGGGATCGGTGGCTGGGCCACCCGCCGCAAGCCCATGGCGCTGGTGCGCGCCATTGCCCGGTCTCATCTGAAAGACCTGACCGTACTGGCCTTTGGCGGGCCGGATATTGGTGTTCTGGCGGCCAGCGGCAAAATCAAGAAGCTGATCTTTGCCTTTGTGTCCATGGACCAAATTCCCATCGAGCCGCATTTCAAGAATGCCCGGCAAAATGGGCTGGAGGTCTGGGAGCTGGACGAAGGCATGTTCCATTGGGGCCTGCGGGCGGCGGCGATGCGTATGCCCTTCCTGCCCACAAGGCTTGGCATTGGCACCGATATTGTGAATCAGCCCGGCTTTAAAACCGTGCGCAGCCCTTATGAGGATGGCGAAGAATTTATCGCCATGCCCGCGCTGAAGCTGGACGCCGCTCTGCTGCATGTGCATCGCGCCGATAAATTGGGCAATGCGCTGACCCTGAGCACCGACCCCTTTTTCGATGAGATCATGGGGCGCGCGGCGGATAAGGTTTTTCTTTCCACTGAAAAGCTGGTGGAAACATCTGAGCTGAATCTGCCGGCCAATAGCCGCTATCATATGTTTGAACGCTGTGTGGTGAGCCATGTGGTGGAGACACCGCTGGGCGCCCATCCCACCAGCGCGGCGCCGGATTATGCTTTGGATATGGGGCATTTGCGCACTTATACGGAAAGCGCCGCCACGCCCAAAGCATGGGCCGACTATCGCGCCAAATTCATTGATGTATCGCACGAGGCTTATATCGCAGCAGCCGGTGGGGACGCGCATATTCGTGCCCTGCCCGATGCTATTTACTGAGTAGATGTGATGACCGATCAGGACTTTTCGCTTGCCGAACTTTTAATTGTCGCCGCCGCGGAAGCGTGGCGGGATAACGGCGAAGTATTGGCGACGGGGATCACGCTGATTCCGCGCCTTGCCGCAAGCCTCGCCAAAAGCACATTTAATCCGGCCCTGCTGATGACCGATGGTGAAAACCATTTCGTTTCGGAGCCTGTGCCGCCGGGCAAGCGCAATGGCTATGCGCCGAAGCTTGAAGGCTGGGCACCTTATGACCGCACCTTCAACAATCTGTGGAGCGGCAAACGCCACGCCATGGTGGCGCCGGTGATGATTGACCGGTTTGGCCAGACCAATATCAGCATTTTGGGCAATCATACCGAACCCAAAACGGCCTGGCTGGGGGCGCGCGGCTTTCCGGGCAATAGTATCAGCCATCCCAATTCATATTTCTTTCCATCGCAGAACAAACGGTCCTTTGTGGCGGGCGAAGTCGATTTCGTGTGCGGCGTTGGCTATAATAAAGCCCGCTGGATGAATGGCCGTAAACCGATTGGCCTTGATCTGCGCCTGATCATCACCGATCTCGCCGTGATGGATTTTCTAGGGCCGGATCATGCGATCCGCGTGAAATATCTGCATCCTGGGATCAGCTTTGAGCAGGTTCAGGACAATACAGGTTTCGATTTATTGCGTGCGGAAGATATGTCCGAAACGCCTGCGCCCACACAGGCGCAGCTTGATCAGATTCGCAACGTGCTGGACCCGAATGGTTTGCGTAAAACCATCATAAAGGGCGACCCGCCAGGAATAAGGAACTGATATGGACAGTCTGGTCGAACCACAAAAAGTGGACATCACCTATGAGACCGAGGAGCCCGTGCTCTATACGGTCGAAGGCCCGATCGCATGGATCACCATGAATCGGCCCAGCTTCCATAATGCGCAAAATTCCCAGATGACCTATGCGCTGGATGCCGCGTTCCGCCGTGCCACCGATGATGATGCGATCAAGGTGATTGTGCTCAAGGGCAATGGCAAACATTTCTCTGCCGGCCATGACATTGGTACGCCCGGCCGCGACTTGCATAAAAGCTTTGAGCGCAAGCATGTTCTGTATGACCATGTGAACAAGCCCGGCGCGGAATTGCTTTATACCCGCGAGCAGGAAGTTTATCTGGGCATGTGCCGCCGCTGGCGCGATATACCCAAACCCACCATTGCCATGGTGCAGGGCGCCTGTATTGCAGGCGGCTTGATGCTGGCTTGGATATGCGATCTGATCATCGCATCGGATGATGCCTATTTTCAGGATCCGGTCGTGCGGATGGGCATTCCCGGTGTGGAATATTTCGCCCATGCCTATGAATTACCGCCGCGTGTCGCCAAGGAATTTCTCTTGCTGGGCGAGCGTATGCCGGTGCAGCGGGCGCATTCTTTCGGGATGGTCAATCGCATCACCACGCGTGAGGCGCTGGAGGAAGACACCCGCGCCATGGCGACCAAACTGGCTGGCCTGCCGCGCCTTGGCATGTGGCTGACCAAACAGGCGGTCAATCATGTGGAAGAATTGGGCGGCAAGCGCAGCGCCATGGATACGGTGTTTCACATGCACCATTTCGCCCATGCGCAAAACGATCTTGTATCGGGCAATAGTCTGGGCGGGCTGGACGGCAAATCCATGGCTGCGGCGAATAAAAAACAGGGGTGAGTGGCGTGGCATTTGATCCGCTGCAGACAGTCCTGACCGAACGGCTTGGTTGCCGCTATCCGATTATTCAAACCGCCATGGGCTGGGTGGCGACACCGCCTTTGGTGGCGGCGTCTTGCGAGGCTGGCGCGTTTGGATTTTTGGGTGCGGCGGTCATGCAGCCAGCCGAATTACGCGGCGCGATTGAAGATGTGAAACGCCGCACCACGAAAAATTTTGGTGTCAATTTTCATATGTTTCAGCCCGGTGCGGCGGAGATTGTGGAACTGATCCTTGCGAGCCGCGATCAGATTCGCGCCGTAAGTTTTGGCCGTGGACCAGACAAGAAAATGATCGCCCGCTTCAAGGATGCGGGGATTTTATGCATCCCCACCGTGGGCGCGGTGAAACATGCCAAAAAAATGGTCGAGCTGGGCGTCGATATGGTGACGGTACAGGGCGGCGAAGGCGGCGGGCATACGGGATCGGTAGCGACCACTGTGCTGCTGCCGCAGGTGCTGGATGCGGTGCAGGTGCCGGTTGTGGCGGCAGGCGGATTTTCCGACGGTCGCGGTTTGGCAGCGGCGCTGAGTTATGGAGCGGTGGGTATCGCCATGGGGACGCGTTTTCTGCTGACCGCAGAAAGCCCGGTGCCGGATATATCCAAAGCGCGCTATCTTAAAGCCAGCACAGATGACATTTGGGTTTCGACCAAAGTGGATGGCATGCCGCAACGCATGGTGCGCACCGCGCTGATGGAGCGGATTGAAAAATCATCTTCCATCAGCATGTGGTTGCGCGCCTTTGAAAGCGGATTGGCGATGAAAAAACTGACCGGCGCGAGCTGGGCGGATTTCATCCGCATGGCCCGCAATATGACCGATCATGGCGGGCTTAGTTTGAAACAGGCCATGATGGCGGCATCCGCCCCCATTCTGATTCAACGCGCCGTGGTGCAGGGCAAGCCGGATGAGGGTTTGATGGCCACGGGGCTGGTCGGCGGGCGGATCAAGGATCTGCCGAGCTGCGAAATCTTGATCACCTCAATCATCAGCGAAGCCCGCCAACGTATCGAAGCCCTGACCGGATCAAAACAAGAAGCCGCCGCTTAAAAAAATTGCGGCAAAGAGGAACGCCATGCCTATTTCGCTGGAGTTGCGTGAGCGCGTGGCGGAGATCATTTTCGATCATCCGCCCGTCAATGCCTTTGATTCAACGCTGTGGAATGAACTGCCGGGATTGATCGCGCAGGCCGGTGCGATGGAAGAAGCACGCTGCGTGCTGATCCGGGCGGAAGGGCGCGGCTTTTGCGGCGGCGTCGATATTAAAGAAATGCAGGCGCATCCCGAACGGATCGTGGCGCTGAATCGCGGCAATTATCTAAGCTTCCGCGCGGTGCGGGATTGTCCGCTGCCTGTGGTGATCGCCGCGCATGGTTTTGTGATCGGTGGCGGCATCGGGCTGTGCGGCGCATCGGACACGATTATCGCTTCGGATGATTGTTATTTCTCACTGCCGGAGATTGATCGCGGGGCGATGGGCGGGGCGTCGCATCTGTCGCGCATGTTGCCACTGCATAAGGTAAGAGCGGCCTTTTTCACGGGCGGTAAAATCAGCGCGCAGGAAGCCTATCGTTTAGGCGGTGTCGAAAAAGTTGTGCCGCGGGATCAGTTGCTGGCGGAAGCGCGGGCCTTTGCCGGTATTATCGCCAGCAAAAGCCGCACCGCGCTTGTGCTCGCCAAACAGGCGCTGAACGGGCTGGAAGCGCGCGATGTGGACCATGGCTATCGCTTTGAGCAGGGCTTCACGCTGGAAATGTATATGCATGAAGATTCTCAGAAAGCACGAGACGCGTTTGTCGAGACCAAAGCTGCGGGAAAATTCTGACCGTGAAACTGGCCTATACAGAGGAACAGCAGGCTTTCCGCCAGGAAATACGTAGCTGGCTGGAAGCGTATGTGCCGCGCGCGCCGCTGATTTCGTTTGACCATTCGCGCGAAGGTTTTGAGGCCCATCGCGCATGGGAGCGCACGCTGCATCGCGGCCAATGGGGCATGGTGACATGGCCCAAAGCCTATGGCGGGCGCGGGCTTGATCTTATTCAATGGCTGATTTTCGAGGAAGAATATTACCGCGCCAATGCGCCAGGCCGGGTCAATCAGAACGGCATTTTTCTACTGGGGCCAACCCTGATGGAATTTGGCACGGACGAACAAAAGGCGCGCTATCTGCCCGCTATGGCGTCGGGCGATGAAATCTGGGCGCAAGCCTGGTCTGAACCGCAGGCGGGTAGCGATCTGGCGGCGGTGCGCGCCACGGCCACGCGCGATGGGGATGCATATATTCTGCGCGGACATAAAATCTGGTCATCGCGCGCGACCTATGCGGATTGGGCTTTTGGTCTGTTCCGCACCGATCCGCAATCGGAGCGGCATAAGGGGCTGAGCCTGATCCTGTTTCCGCTGAACCAGCCGGGTGTGCGGGTGGGGCCAATTCGCCAGATTGATGGTGATCCCGGTTTTGCCGAAATCATGCTGGAGGAAGCCCGCGTGCCCGTGGCGAACCGCTTGGGTGATGAAGGTCAGGGCTGGCATGTCTGCATGGCGACGGCAGGCTTTGAACGCGGCCTGATGTTGCGCAGTCCGGCGCGCTATCAGGAAAAAGTGCGTAAATTATTAGAACTATATCGCGCGCATGAGAGCGAGGCCGAGCCCGCCATACGCGCTGCCATTTTGCAGGCCTGGATGGATGCAGACGCCTATGCTTTGTCGATCTATGCCACGGCCAGCCGCCTTATTGCCGGTGGCACTATCGGCCCGGAAGCGAGCGTGAATAAAATCTTCTGGTCGGAAATGGATATAGCCCTGCATCAGGCGGCGATCAGCCTGCTCGGGCCGGATGCGGAATTACCCGGCGATTGGGTGGAAGATTATTTATTCGCCCTGGCTGGGCCGATCTATGCCGGGACCAATGAAATTCAGCGCAATATTATCGCCGAGCGCGTTTTGGGAATGCCGAGGGGCTGATGGATTTCACCTTCTCTGAAGAACAGACCATGGTAGCGCAGGTGGTGGGCGAATTGCTGGCCGCCGAATGCAGCATGGCGCAGTTACGCAAACAAATGGATGCGGGGCTGGCCTTTGATACGGCGCGCTGGGCCAAATTATGTGAGATGGGCCTGCCCGGCATATTGATCGCTGAAGAGTGCGGTGGGCTGGGCCTTTCCGCGACAGATTTCATTCTGGTGGCGGAAGCTTGTGGTTATGCCGCTTTGCCGGAACCGCTGGTGGAGATGGCGGGGATCGCCCTGCCCGCTCTGGCTGCACTCCGGGAAAATGCGCGGGTTGCCGATCTGTTGACGCGGGCGCTGACGGGCGAGGCTATTGTGGCCGTTGGTCATGCGCAAAACCCGTATGTGCTGGATGCTGATCAGGCCGAGGCCGTTCTGCTGTTTGAAGCGGATAAGACCTATCTTGTGCCGCGCAAAAATCTGCGGCTGACGCGCAAGGAAAGTATTGATCCGCTGCGCCGGCTGTTTGCCGCGGACTATACGCCGTCATCTTCTGATCTCGTGGCCGAAGGCGACGTGGCGCGTGATCTGGCGGCGCAGGCGCTGGATCGCGGGGCTTTGTTCGCGGCGGCGCAGATGGTGGGTTTGGGGCAGCGCGCCATTCATATCGCCACAGATTATGCCAAAGAGCGCAAACAATTCGGCAAGCCGATTGGGGCCAATCAGGCGATCAAACATCTTGCGGCTACGGCGCAGGTGAAGGTGGAATTTGCCCGGCCAGTGCTCTATGCCGCCGCGGGACAAATCGATCAGTTCGATCTTTTTGCGCGGGCGCGCATTTCACATGCGAAGCTGGCGGCCGGTGATGCCGCCGATCTGGCCGTGCGCAGCGCGATCCAGATTCATGGGGCCATGGGTTATTCATGGGAAGTGGATGTGCATTTCCTGCTGAAACGCAGCCTTGGCCTCAGCCAATATTGGGGCACGCCTAAATTTCATCGCAGCCGGGTCGATGCGCGGATTTTCAATGCGCCGGTCGGGGCAGACCATATTTTTACAAAGGAGAATTTTCATGGCTGAGGCATATATTATTGATGGCGTACGCACGCCGATCGGGCGGAAAAAAGGGTCTTTTGCGCAGACTCATCCTGCCGATCTGGGCGGCCATGCGATCAAGGCCTTGCTGGACCGCGTGAAGATTGATCCGGGTCTGGTGGATGATGTTGTATTTGGCGGGCTGGAAGCCATTGGCCCCAATGCCGGTGATATTGCCCGCACCTGCTGGCTTGTGGCCGGTTTGCCGGAACATGTGCCCGGTGTGACGATTGACCGGCAATGCGGTTCGGCCCAGCAAGCCGTGCATTTTGCGGCACAGGGCGTGATGAGCGGCACGCAGGATTTCGTGGTCGCGGGCGGCGTGCAGAACATGAACATGATCCCGATCATGACAGCCATGGTCTGCGCCAAACCGTTCGGCTTTGATGATCCGTTCTCCACCTCGCCCGGCTGGGTGGCGCGCTATGGCACGCAGGAAGTCAGCCAGTTTCGCTCTGCCGAGATGATTGCCGAAAAATGGCAGATCAGCCGCGAGGAGATGGAACAATTCGCCATGAACAGCCATCTGAAAGCTGCTGCCGCACAGGATGAAGGCCGTTTTAAAAATGAAATCGCGCCGCTGAATGGCGTGCGCGAAGATGAAACAATCCGCCGCGATACGACGATGGAGAAAATGGCCACGTTGAAAACGCTGCGCGAAGGCGGGCGGGTGCATGCCGGTGTCGCCAGCCAGAATGCGGATGCGGCGGCGGCGATGCTGATTGCATCGGCTTCGGCTGTGAAGGCGCATAATCTGAAACCGCGCGCCAGAATTCATCATCTGTCTGTGCGGGCGGATGATCCGGTCTGGATGCTGACCGGCCCCATTCCCGCCACGCAATATGCGTTGAAAAAAGCCGGCATGTCGCTCAGCGATATTGACCTGTTTGAATGTAACGAAGCCTTTGCCTCGATCCCCATGGCCTGGATGAAAGAACTGGGCATTGATCCGGCCAAGGTGAATGTGAATGGCGGCGCGATTGCGCTGGGCCATCCGCTGGGGGCTACGGGTGCGCGGCTGATGATCACCATGCTCAATGAGCTGGAGCGGCGCGGCGCGCGCTATGGCTTGCAGACCATGTGCGAAGGCGGTGGTCAGGCCAATGTCACAATCATTGAAAGGCTTTGAACATGGCGGGTATTTGCGAAGGCCGCGTGGCGATTGTGACCGGTGCGGGGCGCGGGCTTGGCCGTGCCTATGCGCTGGGTCTGGCGCGTGAAGGCGCCAAAGTGGTGGTCAATGATCTGGGCGTCGGCACACATGGTGAGGCCGACCAGCCTGATCAGCCCGCCGCGCAGGTGGTTGCCGAGATTAAAGCCATGGGCGGTGACGCCGTGGCCAATTATGATGATGTGGCGGATTTTGACGCCGCCAAACGCATTGTCGATACAGCCTTGGAAAATTTTGGCGATCTGCATGCCGTCGTAAACAATGCCGGTTTTGTGCGTGATCGCATGTTCGTTTCTTGCACGGCGGAGGAATGGGATGCGATCATTCGGGTTCATTTGCGCGGTCATTTCGCGGTTTCGAACTGGGCTTGCCAGCATTGGCGGGGTCAGCAGAAACAAGGCAAAACAGTGGATGCGCGGATCATCAATACCAGTTCGGGCGCAGGCTTGCAGGGCAGCATCGGTCAAAGCGCCTATTCTGCTGCGAAGGGTGGCATCGCATCGCTTACATTGGTGCAGGCGTCGGAACTCGCGCGCTATGGCATCACGGCGAATGCGCTGGCGCCAAATGCGCGCACGCGGATGACTGAAACCGCCTTTGCCGAGATGATGAAGGTCAAGGAAAATACTTTCGATATTTTCGATCCGGATAATACAGCCCCGCTGGTGAGCTGGCTGGTCAGCCCGCAATCGCGCGGCGTGACGGGACAGGTCTTTGAACTTCTGGGGGGCAAATTGATGCTGTCCGAAGGTTGGAGCGACGGCCCATCACAGGACAAAGGCGCCCGCTGGGAGGCCCGTGAAATAGGCGCGGTGGTGGATGATCTGCTGGCGCGGCGCAATCCCGCCAAGCCGGTTTATGGCGCAGGCTGAACGTGGATTTCGCCTTCACAGAAGATCAGACCATGATCCGCGACAGCGCCCGGGATTTTCTGGGCGAGCGCGCGGATCATGCCCACTTGCGCAGCACGCTGGAGAGCAATGCAGGCTGGGATAAGGCGCTGTGGCAGGATATCAGCGAAATGGGCTGGCCCGGCCTTAGCCTTGCCGAAGAATATGGCGGCAGCGCTTTGGGGCCGATTGAACTTTGTATAGTGCTGGAAGAAATGGGGCGCGTGCTGGCCCCGATCCCGTTCTTTGAAACCGTGCTGGCGGCGGAGCTTTTGAAAGATACGGCCAGCCCGGATATGCAGGCCCGCCTGTTACCGCACATCGCCAGCGGGGCCTTACGCATCACACAGGCCCGGATGGAAGATAGTGCAGCATATCTTCAGGATGGCGCATTGCATGGCGCAATACGGTTTGTGCCCTTTGCACAAGCGGCCAATCTGTTTCTGCTGCCCTTATGCACGAAACAGGGGACCGAGCTTTATGCCCTGCCGGCAGATCTGCCGGGTTTGCGGCTGAACCATTTCACCAGCCTCGATCTGACCCGCCCCTATAGCGATCTGCATCTGGAAAATGTCGCGGTGACGGCGGATCATCTGATCACGCGGGATGCGGGCGCGGCTTTGCTGAAAAACCGCGCCATGGCGGCGGGCTTGCTGGCAGCGGAACAGGTGGGCGGTATGGATGCCTGTTTGAAATTGACCGTGGATTATGCGCAACAGCGGATACAGTTTGGCCGTGCCATTGGGTCTTTTCAGGCGGTGAAGCACCGGATGGCTGATATGGCCATGCTGATCGAAGGCGCAAAATCCGCGGCTTATTATGCTGCGGCGGCTATGGCCGATAATCTGGAAGAACTATTTGAAGCCGCCAGCGTGGCGCGGGCCTATTGTTCGGATGCCTATATCCGCTGCGCCAGTGACGCCATTCAATTGCATGGCGGTATAGGTTTTACATGGGAACACCCTGCCCATCTTTATTTCAAACGTGCCCGCGCAGCCGCGACATTGCTGGGCACGGCTGATCAGCATCGTGAAGTGCTGGCCCGCATTATCGGGCTGGATGAAAGGCCGGAATTTATATGAACCCCATTGCCCCCACCTATCCCACGCCGCGTAATCTGCTGAAAGACAAGACCGTGCTGGTCACCGCCGCGGCGGGAACAGGCATTGGCTTTGCTGTGGCCAAGCGGGCCGCCGAAGAAGGCGCGACTTTGCTGATCAGCGATATTCACGAACGCCGCCTGAGCGAAGCGGCGGATCGCATTCAGGAGGCAGTGGGCATCCGCCCCGCCACGCAGCTTTGTGATGTGACACAGGAGGAAGATGTTCTGGCCTTGCGCGCCAGATCCGAAGCGGAACTCGGGCCGCTGGATGTGCTGATCAATAATGCGGGGCTTGGCGGGCAGGTCAGTGTGGTGGAGATGCAGGACGCCCAGTGGGACAAAGTTCTGGATGTCACCCTGACCAGCGTTTTCCGTATGTGCCGCGCTTTTCTGCCCGGCATGTATGCCCGTAAAAGCGGGGTGGTGGTGAACAATGCGTCTGTGCTGGGTTGGCGGGCACAGGCGGAACAGGCGCATTATGCAGCCGCCAAAGCCGGCGTGATGGCCTTTACACGTTGCGCGGCGATGGAAGCGGCGGCGCATAATGTGCGGATCAATGCCGTTGCGCCATCCTTGGCAATGCATGCCTTCCTCGCCAAGGTGACAACTCAAGAAACGCTGGATGTGCTGACCCAGCGCGAAGCATTTGGCCGCCCCGCTGAAGTGTGGGAAGTGGCGAATGTGATGCTGTTTCTGGCATCGGATCTGTCTTCCTATATGACGGGCGAAGTTCTGCCTGTTTCCAGCCAGCGGGCCTGAGCCATGACCGTGATATTCGAAACACCGCGCCACCTGCTGGGACAGGACGGTTTGGCCCTTGGCGTGAGCGACTGGGTGCAGATTGATCAGGCGCGGATCAATGGTTTTGCCGAAGTGACAGGCGATCACCAATGGATTCATGTGGACCCCGAACGGGCGGCCACTGGCCCCTTTGGCGGCACAATCGCCCATGGTTATCTCACGGTCTCGCTGGTGAATTTGTTTCTGCCGCAGATATTGGATGTGCGCGGCTTTTCCATGGGGGTGAATATTGGCTGCGATACGTTGCGCTTTCTCTCCCCTGTTAAAGTGAATGCGCGCATACGTGGGCGGGGCGCATTGGTGCGCGCGGAAGAAGTGAAAAATGGCGCCATTCAATCCACCGTGCGGGTTACGGTGGAGATTGAAGGCAGCGAAAAACCGGCCTGTGTCGTGGATACGATCAGCCGCTATTATATGGATGCAGGGCAATAATGGCCGAGATCAAGATCACGACACGCGATGGCGTCAGCAAAATATTGGAAGCCAAGAATGGCCATTCCGTGATGGAAGTGCTGCGCGATGCCAATATGGGCGTGGATGGCACCTGTGGCGGCGTCTGTGCCTGTGGCACCTGCCATGTCTATGTCACGGATGGCTGGATGGCGAAATTGCCCGCGCAGAGCGGTGACGAAAGCGAAATGCTGGAAGCGATCAGCGCCGTGGCTGATGTGCGGCCGACCTCGCGGCTGGCCTGCCAGATTCGTGTGAGCGATGAGGTCGATGGTCTTGAGCTTGAAATCGGCCCGATGATCTGAAGCTTACCCGATCGCCGGGATGGAGTTCAGGCTGGGATCGAAATCGGGCCGCAGGACGCAATGTGTGCCGCCGGGCTTATACATGGTGACGACGCATTGATTGCAATGATTGCAGCCTGAACGTGTGGCCACCCCGCGCTCGAATTGATGGATCAGATCAGGCTCACGTAACAGAGCCCGCCCCATCACCACGCAATCAAAGCCTTCCCGCAGCGCTTGTTGCGCATTCTCCATCGAACTGACACCGCCTATAAAGGCTAGCGGCATTTCCACCGCGGCGCGCACTTTGCGGGAATGTTCCAGAAAATACATTTCGTGGAACGGGACTTTCTTTGCCAGCTTACCATGCAGCCTCAGGCCCATGCGGATCAGACCTTTGGTGGCGCTTGTCTTGGCCTCAGCCGGCAGCGAATTACCGAAAAGCTGGGTGACCGATTCCACATTCATGCCACCGCTCAGGACCAGCATATGCGCGCCCTCGCGCTCCAGCGCACGGGCGATGGTGACCGCGTCTTCGGCTGTGCCGCCGCCGCGAAAGCCCTCGACCACGCCGATCTTGCAGAGCACCGCCATATCGTCGCCCACCGCATCCAGAACGGCGCGTAGAACCTTGGCTGGAAAGCGGGCACGCTTTTCGGCGCTGCCGCCAAATTCGTCGCGGCGCCTATTATAACCGGGCGAGAGAAACTGGCTGAGCAGATAGCCATGGCCCATATGAATCTCGACCGCGTCGAAGCCTGCTTCCCGCGCCAGCTTTGCGGCGGTGACAAAATCCGCCGTGATCAGGGCCATGCGGTCATAATCCATGGCGCGTTTGAACAAACGGCCGCTCAGGACGCCGATCTTGTCGAACCCGCCGGATGAACTATCGGGCCTGCCTGTCGAGAGATCGCGCAGAAAGGTGAAACAGCCGCCATGGGTGATCTGGGCCGAAGCCGCTGCGCCATGTTTATGCACCGCATCGGTCAGAAGACGCAGCGCTGGCAGATTCTCCAGCTTCAGTTCGATCTGATCGGGAAAGGTGCGCCCATCGGGATTTACCGCACAATAGGCCAGCGTGGTCATGGCCACGCCGCCCGCCGCTATTTCCTCGTGATGTTTTACCAGCGCCTTCGAGACGCGCCCACCCAAAGCCGGCCCTTCATTGGTGGCCGATTTGATAAACCGGTTGCGCAGCTTTAGCGGCCCGACACTATAGGGGCCGAATAAATCAGGTGCTGATGAGAGTTGGTTCATACGGCGCGGCTGCGGCCCTCCCAGAATTTATCACGTACATCGCGTTTCAGTATTTTGCCCACCGGGCTACGCGGCAGGCTGTCCCAGATTTCCACCGATTTAGGCGTACGCACGCCGCCCAGCAAGGGGCGCATAAAGGCGATCAGTTCTTCGGGCGTGGCGGTTTTACCCGCTTTCAATTCGACCACGGCCTTGATGGCCTCGCCCCATTTATCATCCGGCACCCCCACCACGGCGCAATCCTGAATTGCCGGATGGGACAGCAGTACTTTTTCGACCTCGACCGAGAACACATTGAAGCCGCCGGTGATGATCATATCCTTTTTGCGGTCCACGATATAGAAGAAGCCGTCTTCGTCTTTACGCCCGACATCCCCTGTATGATGCCAGCCGAATGTAGAGACTTCGGCCGTGGCTTCGGGATTATTATAATAGCCTTCCATCCGCAGATTTCCGCGACAGACAATTTCGCCTGTCTCGCCCGCTGGCAGAATATTGCCCTCGTCATCCATGATTTCGACCTGTGTAAACATGGTCGGGCGGCCGCAACTGAGCAAACGCTCATCCGAACCATTGGCAATATCGCCGGTCGAGAAATAGGTGATGAACAGCGGCGATTCCGCCTGACCATAGGCCTGGCAGAGAACCGGACCGAACACATCCACCGCTTCGCGCAATTTGTCTGGCGCCACGGGTGCGGCGGAGATCATGAAATAGCGCAAGGAGGACACATCAAATTCCCGCAGGCGCGGCTCGGCCAACATGCGGTAGAGCATGGTCGGCGGCAGATAGACATGGGTGACGCGCTCCCGCTGGATGGTTTCCAGCAATTGCAGCGGCTCGGCCTTTTGCAGCACGACATTGGTCGGGGCTTCGGGCAAGAGCATCGTGGCCAGCACGCCAGCCGCATGGGTCATGGGGGCGGCGCAAAGATGTACGGGCGGCACATCACAGGGCACATGCACCCAGAAAGATGCAATCAGCGTTTCCCAGACACGATGGCTCCACATCGCCCCTTTGGAACGGCCCGTTGTGCCGCCAGTCGGGAAAATGGTCATCACTGAGGAAGGGGCATAAGGCAGGTCGGGCACCGGCCCGCTGCTTTGCGTCAGTTGCGCATAGGTAATGTCGCCCAGTTCGGGATTATTGAGGCTGATGCTGAGCTGCACCGAGGGCACGCTGGCGCGCAGGCTTGCAATATCTGCCGCGAAGGCATCGTGGAAAACCAGGATCGAAGACCCGGTGCTGTCCATCAGGCTGGCATTGGCATCCACCGTGTTGCGGGCATTGAGCGGGACATAAATCCCCCCTGCCCGCTGGATCGCCAGCATGATGATAAAAGCCCGCGCATCATTCTCGCTCAGAACCGACACACGGTCCCCGACCTTCAATCCCTGTTCGCATAGGCCGGCGGCAAGACGGCGGGTCAGATCGGCGACTTCCCGATAATCGGGCCGATAGGTGCCGTCTACGAAGGCGATCCGTGTGGGATGCAGATTGGCCGCGCGGTCCAGAAAATCGATAAGACGCATAATTTCAAATTCCCCACTGCATAATTTTATAATTTGCGTAGTATAATGGTCTATAGGAAACGCATATCGCAAGTAACGACAGATGCAACTGGGTTTTACCCCTGAAGAAGAAACTTTTCGCGCGGAAGCGGCGGCCTGGATCAGCCGGGCGCTGGCGGAAGGCTTTGCCGACCTCAAAGGTCTCAATAATCACACGGACAAAATTCCCCAGCGCCGCCAATGGGAAGCCGCCATGGCCCAGGCCCGCTGGAGCTGTATTGGCTGGCCTGAGACCTATGGCGGGCGGGATGCCAGCATCGCGCAGCAGGTGATTTTCGCGGAAGAATATGCCCGCGCCGATGCCCCGACCCGGCTGGGTCATATTGGGGTGGAACTGATCGGCCCGACCCTGCTGGCCTTTGGCACAGAGGCGCAGAAAGCCCGTTTCCTGCCACGCATCGCCTCGGGCGAGGATATCTGGTGCCAGGGCTATTCCGAACCCAATGCCGGGTCTGATCTGGCCAATATTCGCACCCGCGCCCAACTGGAAGATGGCCGCTGGGTGATTCATGGTCAAAAGACCTGGACATCCATGGGCCATTTTGCTGATTGGGCCTTTGTCCTGTGCCGCACCGAACCGGGCAGCAAGGGGCCCAAAGGCCTGTCCTATCTGCTGGTGCCGATGCAGCAGCAAGGGATCACGGTGCGCCCGATCCGGCAGATGACCGGCGATGCCGAATTCAATGAAGTGTTCTTTGATGGCGCAGTCACAGAGGCCGATTGCATCATCGGCGCGGCGGGCGATGGCTGGAAAGTGGCCATGGCCACGCTGGAATTTGAACGCGGCGTCTCGACGCTGGGGCAGCAGATGCTGTTCCGCAATGAGCTGGATATGATCATTCGCATCGCGCAGAAAAATGGCGCGGCGCGCGACAAACTTATGCGGCAGCGCATCGCCGATGCGCATATCGGCCTGAAAATCATGCGTTACAATGCGCTGCGCATGTTGTCGTCTCAGGATACGGGATTACGCCCTGAAGCGCTGACCTATAAGCTTTATTGGGCGAGCTGGCATCGCAAGCTGGGCGAGCTGGCGATGGATGTAATGGGGCGCGAAGCGGAAATCACCAGCGATACGGAATATCGTTTCAGCCCGCTGACCACGATGTATCTGATGTCCCGCTCGGACACGATCTATGGCGGCACCAATCAGATTCAACGCAATATTATCGCGGAACGTGGTTTGGGCCTGCCGCGGGAGCCGCGCGGATCACAATGAGACCGGCTTTAATCCTGTAAGACGCACCAGCGGAAATCATGTTTGATAAAATGCTGGCCAAGGCTGTAATGCACCTGATGCACGCCCGGAATTTGGTCGATGGTCTGGCGTAACAAACGCGTCAGCTCATCGCCATTTTCCACCAGCGTCATGGCCAGCACATCGCTGCGGCCCAGCAATGTCGCCACGAAATTGATTTCAGGCACCCGCGCCAGAGCTTTGGCCACAGTCTCCACATGGAAGGCCGCATCGGCTTCGATAAAAAGATAAGCCAGAATGGGATTGCGCAACCGGTCGATATTGGTGACGGCACGCACCCGGATTGTATTGGATTCGATAAGCCGCTTCAGCCGCGCCCGGATCGTGCCTTCGGTCAGGCCAAATTCGCGGCCTATTTCACGATTGCTGACCCGCGCATCCTCGCCAAGCCGTTCAATGATCCGGCGATCCAGATCGTCCAATTCTACGCGCTTCATGCAAAATCCATATTCAAGAGAGGGGCGCCCAGAGCGATTCATATTTCATGACACGTAAAGCAAGGCTGGGCGTCAGCCGCGACACGCCTTTGACATTGGGCAGCACCTGGGTGAGCAGACGGCCCATTTCCTGAATGTCCGAGGCGACGACCTGTATCTCCAGATCATGCCCGCCGATCGTGACATTGACGGTGAGCACCTGTTCAATTTTGGCAAGATCATTGCCGACATCAGCCGCCGAACGGCCCTTTACCTGCACGCCGACCGCCGCCACATATTCATGGCCCATCGCCGCCAGATCGCGAATCGCCACAACACGGATTGTATTGCTGTCTTCCAGCCGCCGCAGACGGGTGCGGACAGTGGCTTCATTCACCCCGACAATGGCCGCCAGATCGCGATTGGAGATCCGGCCATCTTTGCGCATGGCGGCGATGATCCGCTCGTCCAGATCGTCCAGCTTGAGGGGGATGGGCTTTCCATTTTCATCCCGGCCTTTACGCAATGCTGCGCTAGGGCCGCGTGCGCGGGGTAGTTTGGTCTGTTTCATGAGCGGGATTCAAATCATCGGACAAGTTGCTGGAATGAGCATTGAGACAATAGTTTCAGAGAGTTCGCAACACCCTGAGGCAAAATCCCGGCCAAAAGGCTGATTCATGGACAGATGGCTGATCATCCTGCGAATTTTATGACCAATCACGTAAAATATTTCACTTTGCGGAGGAACATCTGGATAAAATTGCGAAAGGACGTTAAAGCTGGGCCATATATTTTAAGCCAATTAAACCGAGGGTTGCGGCCACGCTCACGCCGCGCCCCACACTTTTCCGGCGGGGAAACAATGGCGTCACCCAGTTCAGTTTATGAAACCGATATTCTTGTGGTTGGTTCCGGTGCCGGTGCCATGACCACAGCCTTCACCGCCGCCGATGGCGGGGCCAAAGTGTTGATCGTAGAAAAAGCCGATCTCTATGGTGGCACCTCGGCCACATCGGGCGGCGGGATCTGGATTCCCTGCGCCGAAGGGGCTGCCAAGGCTGGCTTCCCGGATAATGCTGAGGATGCCTTCACCTATATGAAATCGCTGATCGGCAATGACGTGCCCGATCATCTGATCCGCACCTATATCGATAATGCGCGCCGGATGCTGACCTTCCTCGAAGGCCATTCAGAGGTCAAATTCATCCCCTCCCATTACGCCGATTATCATATGGACATGCCCGGCGCCCGCGAAGGCGGCCGCACCCATGATCCGGCCACCTTGAAGGCCGATCGACTGGGCAAGGATTTCTGGTCCATGCGCCCGCCCCATACGCTGACCCTGACCTTTGGCCGGTTCACCTGGACCATGGCCGAAGCGCAGATTTTGATGACCTCCAGCCCCGGCCATCAGAGCCTGCTGATGAAGCTGATGCTGGCCTATGCGATGGATATTCCCTGGCGCTTTAAAACCAAGCGCTCGCGCCGCCTGACCGGTGGCAATGCCTTGATCGGGGCGTTGAAATTATCGCTCAACAAATTGGGCGTGCCGATCTGGCTGAATGCGCCGATGAAAGAACTGATCATTGAGAATGAGCGGGCGATGGGCGCGGTTGTGGAACGCGATGGCAAACAGATCCGCGTTCTGGCCAAAAAAGGTGTTGTGCTGGCATCCGGCGGGTTTGATCATAATCAGCAATTGCGATCGACCTATAGTCCGCAGCCCTGCAATACAGAATGGGCCAGCGGCAGCCCCTCCAATACGGGTGATGCCCTGATCGTGGGTTTGAAAGCCGGGGCCAAAACAGCCTTGATGGATTCGGCCTGGTGGGCGCCCGGTTTCAAACTTGCGAATGAAGATCGCTCACGCCCGATGTTTGTGGAACGCGCCCTGCCCTCCAGCATCATCATCAATCAGGCCGGCAAGCGATATATGAATGAGGCTGCGTCCTATCATGTGGCCGGCAGCCTGATGCATGAGCGCAATAGTCCCGACGCGCCGACGGTGCCTTCGTGGTTTGTGTTCGATGCGCGCTATCGCGGAAAATATATGCTGGGCCTGATCTCGCCCGCCACACCGGACAAGGATGACAAAATCCCTCCCGCCATGCGCGCCATTATGAAAAAGGCCGATACGGTGGAAGGACTGGCGGGTCAGATGGGCGTGGATCCGGCGGCCTTCAGCGAGACAGTGCAACGGTTTAATGGATTTGCAGCCAAAGGCGCGGACGAGGATTTTGAACGCGGGAAATCGGCTTATGACCGGCATTATGGCGATAAATCCGTGACGCCCAATCCGACCCTTGCCCCCATTGAAAAAGCCCCGTTCTATGCCATTCCCATCTATCCTTGCGATCTGGGAACAAATGGCGGTTTGGTCACGGATGCCCGCGCGCGCGTATTGAACGAGGACAATCAACCCATTCCGGGTCTTTATGCGATCGGGAACAGTACTGCCTCTGTCATGGGGCGGACCTATCCGGGGGCAGGGGCCACATTGGGCCCGGCAATGACCTTTGGCTATATCGCAGCGCGGGATTTGACCGGGAAAAATGTGTGATTTTTCCGCTTTGCAGACCTGATATGCGGTTTATCTACGCATAATGAAAAATTACCCGGGCCGACACCTTGGATTCGGCCCGGCATGGACTATCATATTCTAGGATGTTTCCAGGCCAGCACTCCCGCAAGACGGAGGCGGCTTTGATTTAAAAAATTCTGGCGCAAAGTCTTTGGGATTTTG
>CAZOJG010000022.1:30304-33864 GCA_964580115.1 uncultured Rhizobium sp. | reverse complement strand
CCGCCCTAAACTGCCCCCTCTGGAACCCGACTCGGCGGAAAGACGCAGGCCATGGCCCCAAAACTGGCAGTTTTGCTCTGTCTATTTCTCCCCTTGGGCGGGCTGGCAGGTTGCGGCCCCGACCCCACCCCGCCTCTGGGCCGCTGGGAAGGCAGCTATGAATCCCCCGAAACGCTGGTGACCGCCCGTGTCGAAATCAGCCGCGATGGCCAGATTCGCCTCAGCGCCCCCCATCTCACCGATATTTCGCCCGATCTCAGCGAGCCGGAGCGCGAAAACCGCCGCCAAAATCTCGCCGCGCGCCTCTTGGCGGATTGGCCCGCTGTCGCCCCCCGCAAACTCGCTTTTGACGGCGAAACCTTCCGTCTGCCCGATGGCGTGGCCCCGCAAATGGTCTGGACCACCAGCACCAATCACATGTTGCTTTATTTATATCTGGGCAAACGTCCGGCGCTGAAAATCCCCTTACGCCCCGCCGGCAGCTTCAGCACAGACCCCTTCGCCCCGCCAAAGCTCTAGCCGTCATGACCATTCATAAAAGGCAAAAAACGCCGCCCCGATCAAAAAGCCAAAGGCGACGAGATGATTCCATTTCAGCGCCTCCCCCAGATAGGTCACCGAAAACACCCCGAACACCAGCAGCGTGATCACTTCCTGCATGGTTTTAAGCTGTGCCGCCGAATAAACCTGATGGCCGTAATGATTGGCCGGCACCGCAAAACAATATTCAAAAAACGCAATCCCCCAGCCTGCCAGGATCAAAATCCACAGCGGCGTCGCGGGAAATTTCAATTGCCCATACCAGGCAAAGGTCATGAACACATTCGAAATGCTCAAGAGTAAAATCGGGGTCAAACCAGCCCAGCTCATCTTCTTCCCCTTCCGGCAAAACAGCTGATGGCTCCTTGGACCTGGCGCGGATTTTCCGCAACCACCCCCGCAAAAGAGCAAAAAAGCCTCTCATCACGCGGCATCCATCGACCATGGCGACATTTCGTTACAAATTTGCCGCAAGATGCCCTTTTACTTGTCGTTTTCGCCCGCCAATGTCGTTCCATAAAGGCCGGCCACGCGCCCGGCATATGTTGCAGAGGCCAGAATGAGCACCCATACGAGTTCCAACCCGACATCGCAGTCCACGCCCAAGGCCCCTGCACAAACCCCATCCCTGCAATCCCGCCTGGCGCAGAGCACCCGCCTGATCCGCAAAAGCCCGCGCCTGTTCGCTATTCTGGCCCTTCTGCTGCTCGGCCTGATCGGCTGGCTGATCTATAGCAATTGGAGCGATAGCGAGAACGACCTGATCACCAGCCCGGTCAGCCGGGGCGATATTGAAAACACCGTGACGGCGCTGGGCAATCTGCAACCGCTGGATTTCGTCGATGTCGGCGCACAAGCCACCGGCCAATTGCGTGTCCTGGCTGTCGATATCGGCTCCGAAGTCAGCAAAGGCGAATTGCTCGCTGAAATCGATCCTCAGATCGCCAATACAAAAGTGAAATCCAGCGAAGGCAGCCTCGCCAACTTACGCGCGCAATTAAGCGACCGTCAGGCCCAGCTCGCCTTGGCGAATGCGAATTTTGAGCGCCAGAAAAGATTGATGGCCGCCAACGCAACCTCCGCCACCAATTTCGACGCCGCCAAACAGCTCGCCGCGTCCGCCGCCGCCGACATCGCCGCCATCCGTGGCCAGATCTCCGCCGCGCAATCGCAACTGGACGGCGAGAAAGTCACCCTCAGCTACACCAAAATCTACGCCCCTATGACCGGCACAGTCGTCTCTGTCTCGATCAAACAGGGCCAGACCATCAATTCCGTGCAACAGGCCCCCACGATCTTGCGCGTTGCCGATCTCGGCACGATGCAGGTGCAAACCCAGGTCTCCGAAGCCGATGTCTCCAAACTGAAAGTCGGCATGCCCGCCTATTTTACAACCCTGGGCAATCCTGATCGCCGCTGGACCGGCAGACTCGAACAAATCCAGCCAACCCCCACGGTCACAAATAATGTCGTGCTCTACACCGCCACCTTCAATGTCGATAATCCCGACCGCGCCTTGATGACCCAGATGACCGCACAGGTTTTCTTCGTCACCGCACAGGCGCGCCATGTGCTGACCATCCCGGTCTCCGCGCTGCAACAAACATCGCGCACAGCACGATCTGAAAATGCGCGTCCTGAAACGGCAAGAACAAGCACAAACGAAAACGCGCATACAGGCGCTGCCCGCGGCGGAAACGAAGCCCGCCCCGAACGTGGCAGCGCGACGGCTGAACGCCCGCGCCGCGGCCGCAACCGCACAGGCGATGCCACCAGCGCAGCGCCGCGCAGCGCCACCGTGCTGGTCGTGAAAGATGGCGAAACTCAGCCACGCCGCATTCGCATCGGCGTCAGCAACCGCGTCTCCGTCGAAGTTCTGTCCGGTCTGGAATTGGGCGAACATGTCGTAAGCGGCCGCAAGCAGGCCGATCCCGCCAGCCGCTCCGGTACCACGCAGCAACGCCGCCCCGGTGGTCCCGGAATGGGTGGACCAGGCATGGGCCGCTTCTAAATGAACAAACCCGAACCATTGCCGCCGCAAAGCCGCGCCGCCGAACCCCTCATTGCCCTGCGCAATGTGGAAAAGATTTTCGGCAGCGGCGATGCGGATGTCGAAGTCCATGCCCTTAAAAACATCACATTGGATATTTATCCCGGTGAGTTTGTCGCCATCATGGGCCAGTCGGGCTCCGGCAAAACCACATTGATGAATATATTGGGCTGCCTCGATAAGCCCAGCAGCGGCAGCTATGCCTTCGCCGGTCAGGACGTCGCCGATATGGGCCGCGATGATCTGGCCTGGCTGCGGCGCGAAGGCTTCGGCTTCGTCTTCCAAAGCTATAATCTGATCGGCTCCGCCACGGCGGTAGAGAATGTGGAAATCCCCGCCATCTATGCAGGGCTGACACTGGCCGAACGCCATAGCCGCGCCATCGCCTTACTGACCTCGCTCGGCCTTGGCGAAAGATTGCAACATAAACCGACCCAGCTCTCCGGCGGCCAGCAGCAACGCGTCTCCATCGCGCGCGCCCTGATGAATGGCGGTCGCACCATTCTGGCGGACGAACCCACCGGCGCGCTGGATTCCAAATCCGGCACCGAAGTCATGGCGCTGCTGAAAAATCTCGCCGCCAATGGCCATACGGTCATCCTCATCACCCATGATAAAAGCGTGGCCGACAATGCCAATCGCGTCATCGAAATCCGCGATGGTGAAATCGTCTCCGACACCGGCCCCGATCTGTCAGGGCTACACAATGCCGAACCCCAGCCGCTAAAACCCGATGAAGGCAGCGGCTGGTCCCTCGCCGGTCTGGGCGAGGCCACCAATATGGCGCTGCGTGCCTTACGCGCCAATATTTTCCGAACCATCCTGACATTGCTCGGCATTGTCATCGGCGTCGGCTCGGTCGTCACCATGATGGCGATGGGCGAAGGCGCCAAACAACAGGTGGTGCAACAGATCGGCTCGATGGGCACCAATCTTCTGGTCATCCGCCCGATGAGCCGCAATATGCGCG
>CAZOJG010000022.1:0-30294 GCA_964580115.1 uncultured Rhizobium sp. | reverse complement strand
CAACATCGCCACCCTCACCCCGCAGGACGCACAGGCCATCGCGGCCATTCCCAATGTCTCCTCCGCCGTGCCTGAAATCACCGGTGCCGCCACCGCACGCCTCAACGAGGTCGATTATCAAACACAGATCAATGCCACGACACCGGATTATTCCACCGTCCGCAACTGGCCCATCGAACGGGGCGTCTTTCTCAGCAAGGAAGATGATGCCAGCTATGCCACCGTCGCCGTGCTCGGAAAAACCGTAGCCGAAGCATTGCTGCCCGATGGGTCCGATCCCATTGGCCAATATGTGCTGATCAACAATGTACCGTTTCAGGTGATTGGCGTGATGTCGTCCAAAGGCGCCAGCGCGGGCGGCAATGATGCGGATGATATTGTTTTCATCCCCCTCAATACGGGCATGTTACGTGTCTTCGGTCAGCAATTCGTCCGCTCCATCACCGCCTCGGTGGATGATCTGTCGGCCATCAGCCGCGTCGAAGCCGACATCACCACCTTACTGACCGCCCGCCACAATGGTCAGGAAGATTTCCGCGTCCGGAATATGACCGAATTGCTGGACACAATCACCGAGGCCCAGAACACCCTCACCGTATTGCTGGCCTCCGTGGCGGCAATTTCGCTGCTCGTCGGCGGCATAGGCGTCATGAATATTATGCTGGTCAGCGTTACTGAACGCACCCGTGAAATCGGCATCCGCATGGCCACCGGGGCCCGCACCCGTGATATTCTTCAGCAATTCCTCACCGAAGCCACAGTTGTGTCGGGCATAGGCGGGGTCGCGGGCGTCGCAGGCGGGGTAGGAACCGCCTTGATCCTCCGCGCATTTGATATGCCGATCACCTTCACGGCCCCACCCATGATCCTTGCTTTCACCTGCGCCGTCGCCACAGGGCTTGTGTTCGGCTTCGCACCCGCTATGAAAGCAGCACGGCTTGACCCCGTTATAGCCTTGTCGAGCGAATAGAATTGGCATTTCCGGTCATTAAAATGGCCATGTTGCAGGTTTGGTTCGGGGACATCTCCCCGATGCGAGTGAAATGAGCGCATGGAACTGGCGCATAGAACAAGTGAGTAATGGTATGACGCGATATCTTTCCTCCGCTTCCGCAGGCGTGTTGGCACTGGTCGCTGCGGGCTGCGCCACCCCCGTTCCACAAGCACTCAAAACCACCGATGTCCCGATCACCTTCACGGCCCCTGTCGTGGCTGATGCCAAAGTCTGGCCAGATCCAGAATGGTGGACCAGCTTCAACAATGAAGAAATGGCGGGCCTGATCAACGAAGCCCAACGCAACAATATCGATCTCGAAATCGCCTTCGCCCGCATGCTGCAGGCCGAAGCCCGCGCCGGCGTCGCGCGCTCGAATTTCTTTCCCTCGATCTCCGGCGATTTCGATGCGGGGCGTTCCGGTAACAGCCGCAGCGGCAGCTTCACCGAAAGCGATAGTTTCGGCCTTGGTCTCAGCGCCTCCTATCAGCTCGATCTGTTTGGCCGTAATCGCGCCAATTTCCGCTCAGCGCGGGAATCTTTGCGCGCCAGCACCTATGCGCAGCAAACCGTCGCCCTCAGCGTCGAAGCCAATACGGCCCGCGCTTACATGACCGTGCTCGCCCTGCGCGAAAGACTGCGCATCTCGCGCTCCAATATCGATGCGATTAATCGCGTCCTCGCCATCGTCAAAGCCAAAGTCGATAATGGCATCTCCTCCAATCTGGACCTCGCCCAGCAAACCGCGCAGGTCGCGGGCCAGCAGGCGCAAATCCCCGCACTGGAGCAACAGGAACGCGAAGCGATCTATCAATTGGCGCTGCTTCTGGGCCGCGCGCCCGAAGGCTTCGACATCGCGGGCAAAACCCTCGATGACATAAGACCGCCCGCCGTTCAGCCCGGCCTCGCCTCCGATCTGCTGCTGCGCCGCCCCGACATAGCCGAAGCCGAAGCAGCCCTCGCCTCAGCCCATGCCAATGTCGATGCCGCCCGCGCAGCCTTCTTCCCCAGCATCGGCCTGTCCGGCTCTGGCGGCTTCGCCTCGGGCGCGATCGGTGCCTTGTTCAACGGCTCGACCCTGCTCTATTCGGTCGGCGGCTCCATCTTCCAGACCATCTTCGATGGCGGTGCCCTGCTCTCCCAAAGCGATCTGGCCCGCGCCCAGCGCCAGGAACTCATCGCCAATTATCGCGGCGCGGTGCTGAGCGCCTTCACCGATGTGGAAACCGCGCTGGGCAGGGTCGATACTCTGGCCGAACAGGAAAAGTTCACCAAAATTCAGGCCGATAATGCGGCCGAAGCCTTCCGCATCTCCGAAATCCAATATCGCGAAGGCGTGGCCGACCTGCTGGCCGTGCTGCAAGCCCAGCAAACCCTGTTCAGCGCCCAGGCCCAGCTCGTGCAAATCCGCATGGAACGGCTGCAAGCCTCGGTCAGCCTCTATCAGGCCCTGGGCGGCGGCTGGGTGCAGGACGCCAAACGCTGGCCCATCCCGGTCCCCAGCCCCGCCCCGCGCTGAGTCCGCGCTAAAGCCCTTTCCCGCTTCAGATTTCCTCATTTTGAAAAAATGGGGAAATTTTCTCATACCCCCTTGCAGCGCACCGCTGATTAGGGTATATTGTCCTAATTCTCAGACCTGTATCGAAAACCCCACCCGCCCCTAAACCGGCGGATTATGTCGCTTGTCCGGCCCCCTCTCAGAGGAGGCACCCGCCCGTTTTGCCAGCTAGAGTAAACCCATGCAGCGCCGCCCCGCACCACAGCCCTCCAGTCTCCCAGATCTGGATATCGCCGTGATCGGCGCTGGCTTCGCGGGCCTTGCCGCGGCCCATAGGCTCAAAAAGGCAGGCTATCATTTTCGTGTCTTTGAAAAATCAGCGGCATTGGGCGGCACATGGCGGGACAATCGCTATCCCGGCTGCGCCTGTGATGTGCCATCCCATCTCTATTCGCTGTCTTTCGCGCCTAAATATGACTGGTCGCATAAATTTTCCGGCGCGGCAGAAATCTGGGCCTATATGCGCGACACCGCGGAAAAATTTGGACTCACTCCCACTTTCCGCTTCAACCAGAAAGTAGACAGCCTATCCTATGACGAGGCCCGTCAACTCTGGCAGATAACATTCAGCGATGGCCATATCAGCACTGCCCGCGCCGTCATCACCGGCACCGGCGCATTGCATCTGCCCGCCCTGCCCCAAATAATTGGCCTGTCCGATTTTCAGGGCCAGATAGTCCATTCCGCGCAATGGGACGACCAGATCGATCTCCGCGACAAACAGGTGGCGATCATCGGCACAGGTGCCAGCGCCATCCAGATCGTGCCCGCGATTGTCGATAAAGTGTCCAGCCTCTCACTATTCCAACGGACCCCGCCCTGGATCGTCCCGCGCGGCGATCACCCCTATAGCGAAAGGCAGAAACGCCTCTTTAAATTGATTCCCGGCCTGCGCCGCCTGCATCGGCTTAAACTCTATGCCGTCATGGAATCGCGCGCCCTCGGCTTTGTCAGCCATCCCAAACTATTGCGCGCGGCGGAAAAACTGTCTTTGCGTTTCATGCATCATCAGGTGAAGGATAAAACCCTCCGCAAAGCCCTCACCCCCGATTACCGCATGGGCTGCAAACGCATTCTTCTGTCCGACAATTTCTACCCCGCCCTGCAAAAACCAAATGCCAGCCTGGTCACCAGCCCGATCCAAAACATAGAATCCAGCGGCATCCGCACCGAAGATGGCACGCTGCACAAGGCCGAGATCCTCATCCTCGCCACCGGATTCAAAATCGATGACTGGCTCTCAGGCCTCACAGTCCGCGGCGCGGGCAATCGCAGCCTCGCACAGGACTGGAGCCAGCGCGCCACCGCCCATTACGGTATCACCACCGCCCAATATCCGAATCTTTTCATGCTGGTAGGCCCCAATACCGGCCTTGGCCATAATTCACTCATCTTCATGATCGAAGCACAATTGCGCTATATTCTGCGCTGCCTGAAATGGTTGAAACGCAGCAAACAGGCCACAATCGCAATCCGTCCCGAAAGCGAACAAAGCTTCCTGCACCGCCTTGACCGGCAAATGCGCCAAACCGTCTGGCTCAGTGGCTGTAAAAGCTGGTATCTCAATAGCGATGGCAGCAATTCCACCATCTGGCCCTTTTATACGTTCGACTATTGGTATCGCTGCCGTGCTATCCGTCAAAAAGACTTCATCCTGACGCCCCACAAAGGAGAGACTGGCCTTACCGCCTAAGGGAAAACCTCCCCCACCCGTTAAAGCCGCCCTGCATGGCCAGCATCACCCAACTCCGCCCTGTCGATCACAGCGCCTGGTTCAAAACAGAACAGCGTGAGTCTGGCCTGTTCCTACTGGTCGGCGGCGATTGGACATTGCCCGAAGCCCCCGACCTCGATCCCCAATTGCGGGACTTGGAGAAAACACAGCACAGCATCACCCATATAGATGGTGCCGCGCTCTCCAAACTCGATAGCGCGGGCGCATGGCTTTTACTGCGCACCAAACGCGCTCTGGAAAAAGACAAGGACCTGATCAAAAGCTTCACGATCCCGGAAAAATATGTGCCCCTCTTCGGCACGCTGGAGCGAGACGCCACATCAGCGCCAACCCGCCCCGCCGAAAAGCCGGGCTTTCTCTACCGGGTCGGCAAACATGTGATGATCCAAGTAAATCAAGGCTATGAAATGCTCGGCTATTTCGGCCGCGTATCCACCGAAGCCGCCCATACGCTCGGCCCCAGACGTAAATTACGCTGGAAAGCCTTCGTCACTCAGGTCGAAGAAACCGGCATCAATGCCCTGCCCATCGTCGGCCTGCTGTCTTTTCTCATCGGCGTAGTTCTCGCCTATCAGGGCGCGGATCAACTACGCCGCTTTGGCGCGGAAATCTTCACAATCAATGTGCTGGGCGTGTCCGTTTTGCGTGAGATCGGCGGTCTTCTCACGGCCATCATCATCGCAGGCCGCTCCGGCTCCGCCTTCACCGCGCAAATCGGCACGATGCGCGTCAATGAAGAAATCGACGCCATGCAGACCATGGGCCTCAATACGGTGGATATGCTGATCCTGCCGCGTATTGCCGGCCTCATGGTGGCGCTGCCGATCCTGACCTTTTTCGCCAATGTCATGGCGCTGCTGGGCGGGGCGATGATGTGCTATTTCGACATGGGCATCAGCTTCCCGGCCTATTTGCGCCAATTGCAAAGCGCCGTCACGGTGAACACCTTTCTGGTGGGCATGGTCAAAGCACCGGTCTTCGCGCTGGTCATCGCGCTGGTCGGTTGCTTCGAAGGCCTCAAAGTCGAACGCAATGCCGAAAGCGTGGGCCGGCTTACCACACGCTCCGTCGTTGAAGCTGTCTTCCTCGTCATCGTCATTGATGCCGCCTTCTCCGTCCTGTTCTCGATTCTGGAAATCTGATCATGCAACCGGACACGCAAATAGATATTGTGATCGACATCGAACAGGTGATCACCGGCTTCGGTGACCGCATCATCCATGATCATCTCGATCTGCAAATCCGCCGCGGCGAAGTCATGGGTCTGGTCGGTGGCTCCGGCTCTGGCAAATCTGTCCTGCTGCGCTCGATCATCGGCCTCAACCCGATCAAAGGCGGCAATATCCGTGTCCTGGGCCATGACATCGAAGATGCCGACAATCCCTCCATGCGCAGCCTGCAAATGCGCTGGGGTGTTTTATTTCAGGAAGGCGCTTTGTTCAGCTCCCAGACCGTGGCCGAGAATATTCAGGTGCCGCTGCGGGAATATACAAATATGTCCCAGGAATTGCTCAACGAGATCGCCGCCCTAAAAATTTCCATGGTCGGCCTGCCCGAAGACACAGCAGGCAAATATCCGTCCGAACTGTCCGGTGGCATGAAAAAGCGTGCGGGCCTCGCCCGCGCGCTGGCGCTGGATCCCGAATTGCTGTTCCTCGATGAACCCACGGCGGGCCTCGATCCCATCTCCGCCGACAATTTCGACAATCTGCTGCGTGACCTGCAAAAAAGTTTAGGCCTCACGGTCCTCATGGTCACCCATGACATAGATACACTTCGCGTCTCCACGGATCGCGTCGCCGCCCTGCTCAACAAAAAGGTCCAGGTCGGCACCATTGCCGAATTGCGCAAACTCCCCGATCCTTGGATACAGGATTATTTTTCTGGAACCCGCGGCCGCGCGGCGCTGGACACATAAGGAAAAGGCCATGGAAACAAAAGCCAATTATGTTGCCGTCGGCGCCTTCGTCCTGATCTCGCTGGTCGCCATCGTCATCGCTGTTCTGTGGCTCGCCGGCATGCAATATAGCCGCCAATATGCGGATTACCGCACCTATTTCACCGGCTCCGTCACCGGCCTCGGCACCGGCACAAAGGTGCGTTACAACGGCATCGAAGTCGGGCGCGTCAAAGATATAGATTTCGATCCCGATGATCCCAAACGTGTCATTGCCACATTGCAGATCGAACCCAATGTCAAAATCCATGAAGACGCCGTGGCCAGCATCGCCAGCGAAGGCCTCACGGGCGGCACCTATGTGGAAATCGACGGCGGCAGTAAAAACGCGCCTCTCGTAACGCGCAAACCGGACGAACCCTATCCCATCATCCGCTCACGCCCTTCCACCATCCAGCAACTGGTCGAAAGCGCACCACAGGTGGTGGCCAAGCTGAACAAGATCAGCGATGCGCTGGTCCTCCTCCTGAACGAGGATAACCGCCGCGCCGTTGGTGAAAGCCTGCATAATCTGCGCGACATCACCGCCGTCTTTCAAAAACGCTCAGCGGAAATCGACACAACCCTGCTCAATTTCTCTCAAAGCAGCGAAAAACTGAACAACACGCTCGATAGTCTGCAACAGACCATGAATTCGATCGATGAAACCGTGCGCACCACCAACAACACCGTCAAACAAATCGGCACATTGGCCAAAAACACCGATGATTTTGTCACCGGCGAAGGCCTTGCCCAGTTCGGTCAATTACTGGGCGATACACGCCGCCTCGTGGTGCGCCTGCGCCGCCTCACCGACAAGCTAGACGATCAGCCCACCCAGCTCTTCTTTGGCGACCGCCGCGAAGGATACACACCTCCATGATCAAGCTCTCCACCCGCCCCTCTCGCCTGATGCGCGGCACCGCCCTGCTCCTCCTCACAGGTGCCTTGCTATCCGCTTGCGGCGCATTGGGCCCCGGCCCCTCGCCCAAACTCTATGTCTTGTCACCCGGATTTGCGCCGGTCGCTGCCGCCTCCGTAAATTGGCGCCTGCAAATCGCCGATCCCGAAGCCAGCGACGGCATCGACACTGTGCGCATCGCACTGATCAATCCGCCCAACCAGCTTGATTACTATGCCAATGCCGCCTTCCCGGACCGCCTCTCAAATCTGGTGCAAAATGCACTGGTCGAAGGTTTTGAACGCAGCGGAAAAATAGCCTCCGTCGCTCCAGACAGCGCGGCCATCCGCGCCGATTATATTCTGCAAACAAATATTCGTGATTTCGCCGCCATCTATGACATCCCCGATGCAGCCCCCCGTGTCAAAGTCCGCATCATGGCCAAACTCGTCCGCGCCAATGGCCGTGACATAATCCAATCCATGGAGACCACGCAGGATAAACAAGCTGCCGATAATAGTATCGACAGCGTCATCACCGCCGCCAATCAGGCACTGGGCACCATTATTACCCAGATCGTGGATTGGTCCTTGCGCGCGCCAGCGCCCGTAAAGCCCTAAATTACAACCTTTCAATATTATTCTTCATAGAATTGATCATAGTCGATGATATTTAGTTCCTATCCCTATTTGATCTTTCTGGTGCTGGTGGTCGGGGCCTTTATAGGCCTCGAAAAATATCTGCCCGCCTTCCGGCGCAGCTTTCTGCTCATTGCCTCGCTGATCTTCTATGCATGGTGGCGGGTCGATTTTCTGGCATTACTGCTGGCCTCGACCCTGATCAATTTCGCCATAGGCTCGCATTGCACCACCCGTTTCGCACAGGGCCGCAGCACCAAAGGCTGGCTTATCGTCGGCCTCACCTTCAATCTTGGCCTCATCATCTGGTTCAAATATTCCGGCCTGCTGGCCAGCAGCGCCAATGATCTTCTGGCTCTGGGCATACCCATCCCGGAATTATTTCTGCCGCTTGCCATTTCCTTCTTCACCTTTGAACAGATCAGCTATCTCGTCGATTCCGCCAAAGGTCGTGCACCGCATTATTCCTTCATCAATTACGCCCTTTTTGTGAGTTATTTCCCGCATCTGATCGCAGGCCCGATCATCCGCCATAATGATCTGATCCCGCAATTCAACAAAACCCGCGACAGCCACACCCGCGCCGACGACATCGCGGTTGGCATGACCCTCTTCACCATCGGCCTCGCAAAGAAAGTGCTCATCGCCGACAATCTCGCCCCATTTTCTGACACTATTTTTTCCGCTGCCAATGCCGGCGCCGCGATCAGCACAAGCGATGCCTGGCTGGGGACTTTATTTTTCACCTTCCAGATCTATTTCGATTTCTCAGGCTATAGCGACATGGCGCTGGGCTCCGCCTGCCTTCTGGGCATAAGGCTGCCGATGAATTTCAACTCACCCTATAAAGCCGCGAGCATCATCGAATTCTGGCGCCTCTGGCACATTTCTCTGTCGGAATTTTTGCGGGATTATCTCTACATCGCCTTAGGTGGTAACCGTCTGGGCGCGGCCCGGCGCTATGGCAATCTGCTCATCACCATGCTGCTGGGTGGCCTCTGGCACGGCGCCAACTGGACCTTCCTGATCTGGGGCGGGCTGCATGGGCTGTTCCTCATCATCAATCATGCCTGGCGCAATCTCTGCCGCAGCTTCGGCCTGGCAGTGCCCGCGGGCTGGAAATGGCTCAGCCATGGTCTCAGCGTGTTCATCACCTTCCTCGCCGTGATCTTCGCCTGGACCGTCTTCCGCGCCGAAAGTTTTGACGCCGCCGCCCTGATGCTTGCCGGCCTCACAGGCTTTGGCGGCAACAGCGCTCTGGTCAGTCTCACTCCTCTGGCGATCGGCGCCCTGATCACCCTCTTCGCCATTGTCTGGCTCGCGCCCAACAGTATGGAGATCACGGCGCGCTATGCGCCCGCGCTAGAAACTCAATATCCGGATGCCGGCCTGCGCCCCACCCGCTGGCAATGGTCTCCCAGCCGCCGCAGCGCCATCATCTTCGGCATACTCTTCGTGGTCTGTGTCATGGCCATGTCCAATCTCAGCCCCTTCATCTATTTCCAGTTCTGATCATGACCAGCACGAAATATCTCAAATATTTTTTCGGCATGATCGCAGCCACGATCACCCTCTGCATCGTCTTCAACATGCTGGCTGACATCTATATTCTGCGCCACCGCGCTGGTGCCAGCGTGCAACTGGAATCGGGCTTTGAACGTGTCTTGAAGCCTGCATGGCTGGCCTCCATCCAGCCGGATACTGTCTTCATCGGATCCAGCCGCATGCGTATGGGATTCGACCCCACATTGATCGACAAAGAATTCAATCTGCGTAGTTTCAATTACGGCATTTCCAGCGCTACAGCCTATGAAACCCGCCGTTTCATTCAGGACGCTGCGGCCCAACCATCCGTCAAAACAATTTTCATCGGCCTGGATGCATTCAGCGCAGGAAGCCAAGCACAGCCCTTTGGTGGCGGGTTCGATGAAACAAGGCTGGCCGTCACGCCCGAAGGAGAGCCAACAAAGAATCGCGCCCTATGGCTTTTCAACACCCGCTATCTCACCGGCGGCAGTATAGGCATGCATGGTCTTGGGATCTGGATGCTTGCCCGCCTGAACAAAGATGAAATGGCGCATGATCGAGCCGACATTTTTACTGCCTATAACTATATGAATAAGAAAACCTTTGACCACCAAATAACCCGGCGCGCCGCACGCGGCCTCGCTCTCAGCCCATGGCAGGCCGATCAATTCCGCAGCGCCCTTTCAAGCCTTTGCAAAGCACAGGCAAAACCTATCCTGTTTTTCCCGCCAGACCATCTCGAGCTGATCAAACGATATCAAGAAAATGATGCGAAAGGCTTTGCGGAATTCAAAAGCAAAATCCACATCATGGTCGAAAACCATAATGCGCACTGCCCGAATAAAGCCGTGCTATTTGACTTCCTGACCGATAACCCGATTACCCGCGATGATAAGGCGCAACGCGGCAAACTCAGCCCCTATTATGTCGATCCGGTTCATTTCCGCCCCGCAACAGGATTAATGCTTCTGCGCCACATGTTGCAGGGAAAATCGCTTGATTAAGCCCGTGGTATAGGCCGCGTCGGCCGCAACCCGCTGGCAATCCAATTGTCGATCATTTCATATTGTATCAAGGAGCTAAACTTACTCCCCGACCTTAAAACCTGTATCGCCATTCCATCCAGCAAGGCCACACAAGCGCGGGCCGAAATGTGAACATCAACATCCTGATCTATATCGCCAGCAGCTTGGGCGCGTTCAATCAATCTGGTGATACGTTTCAACCATACCAAATAGCGTTGCCGCGTTATGGCCTGTAATTCAGGGCTCTGATCCGAACGTTGCCAGAGGCCCAGCCAAAAACTCCAATTGTTCCGCTTCTGCGCATTGCTAGGCAGTGCAAGATATAAAACCCCGCGCAGCGAAACCAACGGATCGGGATGTGCCTCCAATCGCAGCATTTTGGTTCTAATAGACCGCGCCCCATAACCCGCTGCCTCAATCAGCAGCATGTCCATGGATTTGACATAGCCAACCAAAGCCCCGGTCGTGAAACCAGCTTCTTTGGCCACAGCCCGCATGGTGACCCCCGCAAATCCATATTTGCGGATACATTGATTGGCAGCTTTTAGAATATGTTCATGCCGCGCATCGCGGTCGATCTTTCTGGCCATACATCCCCCTCAAAAAAGGATGCCCGGCCCTATGCTAAGGTACAAGCGATAATGCGACCCTCTGTCATGACCCGACCCAGTAGCCTTCCCGCGCGGCACATGGTCAATTTAACATCAGCTCACGCGGCCATAGGTTAAGGAGTTCACCATGCGCCTCAGCAAAACCTTGATATTCGCCGCCCTGGCACTCCCCTTGACCACTGCCCAGATAGCCCATGCAGATGTCAGCCCTCTAAAACTGCAAGAGGGCTGGTTCAGGGCGCTACCTTCCAATTTGCCCGCGGGCGGTTATTTCCGACTACACAATGGCGGGGCTAAGGCCGTCACCCTCATTTCCGCCAGCTCGAAAGGCTGCGGCACGCTCATGCTGCATCAATCGCTTAAAAAGGGCGGCATGTCCCATATGGAACATGTCCACCACATTGAAATTCCAGCAGGACAAGAGTTGAAATTCGAACCCGGCAGCTATCACCTCATGTGCATGAAACCGACAGAGGCCATGAAACCAGGTGGTCAGATCGATGTCACTCTGCGCTTCGCCGACGGCCAGTCTCTGACAAGCTCCTTCAGCATCCGCTCCAGCACCGGAAAGTAGCCTCCAGCCTCAACCGGAGACAATTGCCGCCCACCTCTAGCCTTCCTATGATGGGGGCGAAAAGCTGCGTAGGAGCAGATAGCCATGCTTGGTCTCATGCAGGACTGGCCATTGCTGGTTCACAAAATTCTGGATCACGCAGCCATCAATCATGGCACACGTGAAGTTGTCTCCCGCCTTCCCGAAGGACAGCTGCATCGCACCACCTATGCACAGATCAATAAACGCGCCCGCCAGGTGGCGGACGCATTGGAACGCCGTGGAATTAAGTTCGGTGATCGCATCGCTACTCTGGCCTGGAACCACCATCGCCATATGGAAGTCTGGTATGGCGCAGCCGGTATGGGCGCGATCTATCACACGTTAAATCCGCGTCTTTTCCACGAGCAACTGATCTATATCGCCAATCATGCAGGCGATAAGGTCTTGTTCTTCGATATTACTTTTACAGAGCTGGTGCAGAAAATCGCGCCCCAGCTCACCTCTGTTGAATTTTATGTGGCCCTGACGGACCGCGCTAATCTTCCCGCTATACAGCTACCAGGGCTCATGGCCTATGAAGATTTCATCGCCGATGCTGACCCGGATTACCCATGGAAGGAATTTGACGAACATACAGCATGCGGGCTTTGCTATACGTCCGGCACAACTGGCAATCCCAAAGGTGTGCTATATAGCCATCGCTCAAATGTGCTGCACGCCCTCATAGCCACGCAAAGCGATGCAATGGGCCTGCGCAATAGCGATACAATACTGCCCGTCGTCCCCATGTTTCACGCCAATGCCTGGGCATTAACCTTCGTCGCCCCCATGATCGGCGCGGGATTGGTGCTTCCCGGCCCAAGACTCGACGGCCCGTCTCTTTATGAATTGCTTGAAACAGAACAGGTCACGATGACCGCCGCCGTCCCCACAATATGGCTGGCTTTGATGGATTACCTGGAAAAGAATGCGCTCAAGCTCTCCACTTTGAAATTCGTACTGATCGGCGGCGCCGCCTGCCCCCGCTCACTGATCCAAAAATTCAAGGAAAATTACGGCATTGATGTCGTTCATGCCTGGGGCATGACGGAAATGAGCCCCCTGGGCACTTTGGGAACACTCAAAAAAGCCGTGACTGAAATGCCACCAGAGCGGCAACTGGATTTCCGCTGCAAACAGGGCCACCCACCCTTCGGCGTGGAAATGAAAATTGTAGATAGCAATAATCAGGACCTGCCCAGAGATGGCAAAACCTTTGGACACCTGAAAGTCCGCGGTCCCGCCATCGCCAAAGCCTATTTCGGTGGTGACGGCAAGGAGGCGTTTGATAGAGAAGGCTGGTTCGACACAGGCGACGTCGCCACACTCTGCCCCGAAGGCTATATGACCATCACCGACCGCTCGAAGGATGTGGTGAAGTCCGGTGGGGAATGGATCTCTACGATCGAGATCGAAAACCTCGCCGTGGGTCACCCAAACGTGGCTGAAGCCGCCGTTATCGGCATTCGCCACCCCAAATGGGACGAACGCCCCCTACTGATCATTGTCCCCAAAACAGGGGAAAAAGTAACCAGGGAAGACTTACTGGCCTATCTCCAGGGCAAAATTGCCCGCTGGTGGATGCCTGACGATGTGGTATTTGTGGAGGCCATACCGCATACCGCCACCGGAAAAATACAGAAAACGACCTTGCGCGAGACCTTCAAAAATTACCGCCTGCCGACCGCTTCGGCATAGGGGACAGGATGCGGATTCTTCCGGTAATCGCGAAGCTTTCCTTCGCCGCCTTTATCTTGGCTATCAGCATCGGCGGTACCGCAGCATTGGGTACGCGCATTGGCATATGGGATGGATATGTTGGCCTTTGGCGTATTTTTCCTTGGGCAGTTATAGCCGGCGCCCTCGCCTTTATTCTTTCCTTGCTGTGGGGACTGGTCGCCTTATTCCGCAACGAAGGCACTGCCACACGTTACGGGGTAATCGCGCTGATAGGGTCCATCGCCTTTCTTTATACACCCGTGAATGATCTGGTGATGTTGAGCACTATGCCACCCATTCATGACATCTCCACCGATGTCGCGAATGCCCCGCAATATAATGTTTTACTGCCCTTACGGAAAACTGCGGATACACCTTCAAGCTATGAAGGCCCGCTAGAGCTAAAATTCGATGGCAAAAAAACCACCATCGCTGCCCTTCAGAAAAGATATTATAATGACATACGTCCCGTAGCCATTTTGAAACAAGTCCCAGTGCTCTATTGGCGGGCCTTTGAAGCATCAAAAAAAATGGGTTGGGAAATTGTAGATTTCAACCCCGCACGCGGCACGATAGAAGCCATTGATCGCAGCTTCTGGTTCGGATTCCCCAGCGATATTGTTTTAAGGGTGCAACCGTCAGGCAATGGCGCAAGATTGGATGTCAGATCCAAAAGCCGTATGGCCGGCCCGGATATGGGCGAAAATGCCGAACGTATCCGTGCCTATATGAAGCAACTCGCCCGCGTTTAAACTAAATTATATCGGCCGGTATTTTCTGAAAGTCGGCCCTGTTCTTTCAACTGGATCAAATGCGCCAATACAGAACGCGAGGCCGCCAGATGCAAACGCGGATCAACCTGCGCGTAAATTGAAGACACCATCTCAGGGATAGTGAGAAGCCCCTGACCGATGGCAGTTATAATCTGCTGTTCTCGCTCTAGCCGATGCTCCAAATAGGCATTTAGAAACGGCTTTACATCGCTGATTGGCGCACCATGTGTCGGATACATAATTTTATCGTCACGCAAGAGCAGCTTACGCAAGCTCGCCATGTAATCTGCCATATCCCCATCGGGCGGCGTAACAACAGTGGTGGACCATCCCATAACATGGTCGCCCGTAAACAAAGCCTGCTCATTTAACAGGGCATAACACATATGATTGGAGGTATGGCCCGGCGTAAATACACATTCAAAGTCAAAACCATTACCAGAAATACGGTCTCCGTCCTTCACCGCAATATCAGGAACAAAGGCCATGTCACCGCCCTCTTCCACCAATATTCCATCTTCGGCTTTTCCAGAACCATGAGGGCCAAAACCATAGGTCTTTGCCCCGGTCCATTCCTTCAGCAAGGCAGCCGCGGGTGAATGATCGATATGCGTATGCGTGATCAATATATGTGTAATATTTTGGCTTTCACTTGCCGCTTTCAGCACGTCTAAATGGCCCGGCAATAAAGGGCCCGGATCAATCACCGCCACATCGCGATCACCGATGAAGTAAACTCCGGTGCCTTTAAATGTAAAAGCACTGGGGTTTTTTGCCAGCAGACGCGACACCAGCGGGCTCAGCTTCAGGACTTCACCATAAGGCACATCGAAATGCCGAAGATAAGGAATAGACATTATTTCTGACGTCGATTGCGCAGGCGCGCATGGCGGTGGAGCGGGGCCGGGCGCGTCTGATACACCATACGTTTCACTTTTGCAGGGGCGCGCTTGCTGGCAAATTCAAAGGAGCGTGAGAAACGATGACTGCGATGGCGTAGGTTCTGGATGAAGCGTCGAAACGGTTTGCAATAACTGACCAAAATGGCGCAACCACCTAATATGGTAATAGCCCCAATGGGCACCGGAATGGGCAATGGCGATAAGGCAATACCAGCCAAGATCAGAAATCCGCCTAAGCAAATCATAAATGTCTGGCGCATGGCCTACCATTCATCCAAGCCTGAACGCATCCATTAGGCATAGGACCGCCCCTCAAGCGCCTGAACCTTTGATAACCCGGTAAAGAAACCCCAAATAACCGAGATCGGTAATCCGATCAGAGTACAGCATAAGGGAATAGCCATGATCTTCAGCCCATCACCAGCGGGTCTTGCCTGGCTTTCAATTTGGCCGGTACCCATCGGATTGTTCATCTGAAGCCTCTAGCTGATGATGCTTATAGTTAGGTCCTAATGCCAGCTATTCAAGAATCGAAAAGGCGGCTGAGTTACCCCTGCCGCCTTTAAGACTAAATCAGTTTGCGAATATCAAAGGGCTTTAAGATTGGCCGCTTTGCTACCGCGCGCATCCGGCTGGATGTCGAACTGGACGCGCTGGCCTTCATTGAGGCTGCGCAGGCCAGCGGCCTGAACGGCGGTCATGTGCACAAACACATCCTTGCCGCCATCTTCCGGCGCAATAAAGCCGAAGCCTTTGGTGGTATTAAAAAACTTCACAGTTCCGATGGCCATAATTGTTCCTTCAAGCATCGGGTTCCGCCCTTGCAACATGCTCAGGCAGACGCAGAAGGCGCTTTTAGGGAGGAAGGGGCTGTCTCGTCCAGGCGCGCACTAAAGGCGAGTGGAGTAGTAACAGGTGCGCATTCTTCCGACGGACGCCGCCGCGTAGCAGCTATATAGTCTTTTGTCAGACTAAACACAATATTGCCGCACAGATCGTCCCATACACTTCGGGTCCGTCTAGGCCCTATGCCTTAGCCTTACCTTTTGTTTTTGTAGGATTTTTCATTTTCGGTACAAGGTCAGCTGCCTCTTTATCAGCGGCTTCTTTGGCTAAACGAAGGGCTTTTAGCTTAGCCGTACGGGCAGCCAAGGCTGTCCGTTCCTTTTCAATTTCCTGACGGACAAGGGTATCGCGTTGTTCCGACGCGGTAAAATGGTTCTGCGCTTTACGCTTTGCGGAGTTTAACCGGTCATTATCTGGGTTTGTCATGCCCAAACATAACACGGAATCTCATATTATGCGTAATTATTGGCCATGGGCCTGGCGGTATTGTTAGGACCAGATGCCCATGACCAATATAAAGCGTGTTAATGCGGCTGGGCTTTTATTGCACTTATTTTAGTGTTGTTCTTTACAGGTGCCGTAGGCTCTTTTTCTGAAAGAGCTTCCCCCACAATATCTGCCAGCATAGCAAAAAAATATCTGACACGCTGATCATCAATTTTCGAGAATGCACTGATTAATTGGTCTTTCTCTTGTTTCGAGATTCCCATAATTCCTCCCCTAGCCCGAATCAACTTGATAATCGTTCAAGAGTTGAAGCGTTATCGCTGTCGGGTAATTACCGGGTAAACCAACATTTAAACTCGGATCGCGCCATATGTCAGTGCAAGGACGATGGCCTGAGCGCGTGTAGCTACGCTAAATTTCTGTTTGGCGCGTTCAACATATTCATTGACCGTTTTTTCGCTGAGCGAAAGAATGCCGCCAATTTCCCAATCGCTTTTACCTGCGGCTACCCATTGCAAACATTCGCGCTCCCTGCGTGATAAAATAGGGGGCGCGGCATGACCGTTTTGTTGTTCCTGTAGGTCTAATATGCGCGCCATCATATGGATGGCGCCAAAATGCAGGAGAGCACAATCATGCGGGTCGGGATTCAGGTTTTCACCAGTGATATAGACCATGGATGCCGCCCCGCGTGCGTAATGCGGAATGACGAAGAAATTGGGCATGCCATTATTCGCGGTATCTTGAATGGCCAGCATTTGCCGCCGCGGCAAACCTTTTTGCAGCACGTCTTCCAGCAGGAAGGGCATATGTTTTGTAAGGGCATGTTCTGACAAAGGGTCAATGTCGTCGTAATTCTGATCGACGCAATATTGCAGCCAACCTTCAGGCAGAGAAACTGCGATATGGGTATCCCTTACCAGGTCACCCGGGCCACGCCGGGGAAAAGCCACCCCGTAATTAAAGCCCGCATGCGTAGCTATACGCATAAATTCAGACCATATATCGGCAACGTCCCTTAATTTACTTAGCCGATCTGTAATTTCGAAAACGGCTAATGCTTCCTTGCCCATTATAAAAACCACGCCTCTGAGGCCGCAGAGACTATTGAAGAATTTTCATAAGTTAAAGAAATAAGATGAGTAATTGAGATTATGGATAGCCATCATATCGGGTTAAATGTTGAAGATGGCAAAATTTATGGATTGGTAGAATGATGATCACAATATGGCATAACCCAAATTGTAGTAATTCCCGAAATGCGCTTTCACTTATCCGCGCTGCGGGACAAGAACCTCAAATAGTAGAGTATTTAAAAACACCACCCAGCCGCGCCGAACTCGTGGCAGTGATTAAAAAAATGGCCCTCAGACCATCAGACCTCGTTCGTAGCAAAGAAAAATTGTTCCAGGATTTGGGCTTAAGCAATAGCGATGAGGAGCAATTACTTGATGCTATGGTCACTCATCCCAGTCTTATTAATCGCCCCATAGTCATCACAAATAAGGGGGCGAAGCTCTGTCGCCCCCCTGAACTCGTGAAGGATTTATTACAGCCCGATTAGTCGCATACACGTCTATATTCACGTGGGCCGCCATGGTCATCCCACCATTGCGGGCCATATTCGCATTCGCGCGGATATCGGTCGCGATAACGGCGATCACGCCTGTCAGGGGTCGTTGCCGCGCCTGCAATAGCACCTACGCCCGCACCAATAGCGGCACCTGTGGCTGCGGTGCCTGTGCCAGCACCAATAATTGCGCCGGCACCTGCACCTATCGCCGCGCCCGAAAGGGCTCTATCGCCAGGGCGATGGCCGCAAGCCGCCAATCCAATACAGGCGGAAAGCGCTATGGCTGAAAGGATTGTAAGCTTCATGACCGGCTCCTACTCATCTCGGCATAGGTAAAAACGATCCCGAGGACGATGAGTTCCGGCCAACTAAAAACCATGCAATCACAACTACTTCGCCCGGCTTCCAAAGGTTCTTGGACGCCCGGGGCGATCGCCCACCTTCTTTTTGACCATACGGCGGGCGCCTTGTGATTTTGAATCGGCGACGGCCGTCTCCACATCACCTTGTCGTATGAAAGGATCATCCGCGATTTTCAATTCAACTATAGTCAGCCGCTTGATTTCGTCTCTCAGCCGCGCCGCCGTTTCAAAATCTAGATCCGAAGCGGCATCCCGCATCTGCTTATCAAGGTCAGCTATATGTCCACGTAAATTATGACCAACAAAAGCCCTGCCCTCCTCTGCAAGACCTGTATCGACCACAACATGATCGCGCTCATACATACTTCCCATGATATCCGAGATATTTTTCTTCACACTCGCCGGTGTGATGCCATGGGCCGTATTATAAGCCACTTGCTTTTCGCGCCTTCGGCTGGTTTCAGCCATGGCGCGCTCCATAGAACCAGTAATCCGGTCTGCATAGAGAATAACCTTACCATCCACATTACGGGCGGCACGGCCAATCGTTTGGATCAGACTTGTTTCGCTTCGGAGAAAGCCTTCTTTATCTGCATCCAGAATGGCTACCAAAGCGCATTCTGGGATATCAAGCCCTTCTCGTAATAAATTGATGCCAATCAATACATCGAATGTGCCCAATCGCAGATCACGAATGATCTCAATACGCTCAAGCGTATCTACATCACTATGCATGTAACGCACGCGAATACCTTGCTCATGCATATACTCTGTCAGATCTTCTGCCATCTTTTTAGTCAGCGTAGTAACCAAGGCACGATAACCTTGCCTTGCGATAGAATGACATTCAGCGATGAGATCATCGACCTGAGAGTCCACGGGTCGTATTTCCACAGGTGGATCAATTAATCCCGTAGGGCGAATAATCTGCTCGACAAATGCGCCATCAGTTCGCTGCAACTCCCACGGACCTGGCGTCGCGGAGACATAAACGGTCTGTGGTCGCATCGCGTCCCATTCTTCGAATTTCAGAGGACGATTATCGATACAGCTGGGCAAACGGAAACCATATTCCGCAAGCGTCATCTTTCTACGAAAGTCGCCCTTATACATGGCACCGATTTGAGGAACCGACACATGGCTCTCATCAACAAAGACCAAAGCCTCATCAGGCAAATATTCAAACATCGTCGGGGGCGGCTCCCCGGATTTACGACCGGTAAGCCAGCGCGAATAATTCTCGATCCCCGCGCAAGAGCCAGTCGCCTCGATCATTTCGAGATCGAATGTGGTGCGTTGCTCCAAACGCTGAGCTTCTAATAATTTACCTTCTGTGTGCAGAGCCACTAGCCGCAAAGCAAGTTCGGCCTTAATTCCTTTGGTCGCTTGCTGGAGAGTTGGCCGAGGCGTCACATAATGTGAATTGGCATATATTTTTATAAGGTCTAATGAACCAACTGATCTTCCTGTCAGAGGATCGAATTCAGATATCGCGTCAATCTCATCACCAAAAAGCTCAACACGCCACGCCCTATCCTCATAATGAGCTGGAAAAAGATCAATCGTATCACCGCGCACACGAAACGCCCCGCGGGTGAAACTTTCGTCGTTACGCCGATATTGCAGCGCACTGAGTTGACGCATCAATTCCGTGCGATCAATACGACCACCCCGTTGCAATGTGATCGCAGTACCGGAATACGTTTCTACTGAGCCAATACCATAGATACAGGAAACGCTGGCAACAATGATAACATCATCCCGTTCCAAAATCGCTCGGGTAGCCGAGTGGCGCATGCGGTCGATCTCTTCATTTATTGAAGAATCTTTTTCAATATAAGTATCCGTGCGCGGCACATAGGCTTCGGGCTGATAATAATCATAATAAGAAACAAAATATTCCACCGCATTTTCTGGAAAGAAATTTTTCATTTCTGAATAAAGCTGTGCAGCAAGTGTTTTATTGTGGGCGAGCACCAAAGCGGGTCGCTGCATGGCTTCAATAATTTTAGCCATAGTAAATGTTTTACCGGAGCCAGTGACCCCTAATAAAACCTGATCACGTTCATTGGCTTCTACACCGGCCACCAGCTCGCATATGGCGGTTGGTTGATCACCAGCAGGTTCATATTCACTGACCAGCTTAAAGCGTTTTCCACCTTCTGATTTTTGAGGGCGTTGAGGACGATGCGGAACAAAATCTCCAGCATGCGATGTGCTAGGGAATTCATCAGAAACAAAGGGTTCAGAGACTATCGTGCCTAATACTGGCTCATCAGGTGCAAGCTTTTGCTTACCTTTCGCCTGTCTAATGCGTGGTAGCGTTCCATTATTATGTGCCATAGCCTTATTATACGGCAGCACAAAAGAATTTCTATGGTCTAGATGTACCGAGCGCCGGTTCCGCCGTTTTATAGGCCATTCGTGCCCAAGTACCGGTCAAGCTAAAAGGAGCACTAAAATCACCAATCGTATTTAGCGGACGCTCATCCATTTCCAATCGGGCGCGCGGGCGGAAACCAAGATTGAGCCTGCGCCCGGCCATATCCACGGTGCCACTTCCAAGCAATTCATAGACTGGGCTAGTAAGCCCAAAATCTTCGGTACGCAGAACACCACGGGATATGGAAAAGCTGGCGCGCATTTGGCGAAAAGGTGTCGTCGCTTTTCTGTAAATCGCCGACTGCAAATCCAACCGTGCAATACGGCCGGCAAGTTCTAGATCAATGCCATGCAGGCGGCCATTTATCATGTGCAAACTACCCAGCCCCGATAAAGACCGCATCATCGCAGCAGGGTTATCGCCCTGCGCGTTTATATTTAAAGTAAGATTGGCGGGGCCTTCAAAACCACTAATACCCCAAAGTTCTTCCCAAAGCGGCTTTGTAGAAATCCGGTTGAATTGAATTTTAGCTCTATAAACAGGGTCAGGGGATGCCGCATCAAGTTGCACATTCATGCTGCCTGTACCGCCATGAAGTGCAAAACTATCAAAACGGGCTTCCAAAGAACTATTATGCGAGGAAAGCGCTATAACAGCGTCCTGGATCTCTAAAGAACGAATGCGGAGTTTCTGAACCTCTAATTTCAGATCCGATTGGAACCGCTTCAACAGAACGAAATTCAGCTGCGTTGAATCCCAAAGGTCAGTGCGACCAGACCTTACAATATCAGGCGCAACGAGGAATGAGCCGACATCCAGCTGGTCTATTTTTAACATGCCCCGGATCAAGGGCGTGGACTGAGATGTTTCAAGTTCAACTTTTCCCACAATTTCGCTATCACCAAGTGACATTTTGGCGTCGGTCATCATGTAGACTGTACCGTGGCGTGCGAGCTGCGTCTGGAGGGAAAATATTTCCAGCCCACCGACATTGGGGAGACCATTGCCCCGCCAGGCGGAAAATTTACGTAACGAGGGCGTATCGAATTTGAATATGCCCTGTGCCGGGCCATTCAGAGTGAGGTTTCCCTTGAAGCTGGCCTGTACCAAATCAGACGTCAGGGAAATATCCACACCTGATCTAAGGCCATTCAACAGACGGGCGGGGGACACGGCTTTCAAGACAAAGGAAATGCGCTCACCAGCAGAGTTCGCTGCCCCATCCAGGGCGATAGTGCTGCCGAACCAGCCTATTATAGCATCTACATCTTCCAGATTTTCCCGGCTATTAGCCTGAAAATTCTCGTAACGTATTGTTCCATCGGAAATATTTATTTCAGCCCCTGAAAATCTGGTTTGTTCAGCCAGCCAACCGTCGTGATTATGGGTTTTAATCAGCCAATTTGGCTGACCTTTATTATCAATCTCGAGCCGCAGATCAGGTCGCTCAATCAGGATTTCGGCAATATCCACCTTACCCTTAAGTAACCCAGCCCCTTTTACCGCCACTCGCATTTTTTCCACGAGGGCTAGATAGGGTGCCTGCCCACCCGGGCTATTAGTCAGTAAAACCCGCTCTGCCCGAAAGCCAATGTCCGGGAAAATTGTAAGAGTAAGAGGCCCCTCGATGCGCACTGGCCGGCCTATGGCTGAAGAAAGCTCCCCCTCCAAACGGGCACGATAGACTGATAACGGCACTAAAAGGGGTAGCACCAGAGTGAGGAGGGCCAGAATACCGGCCACAATGAGGGTTATGCGCAAGGGGCGATTCATCTGGGAACCAGCATTGGTTGCTTGGGCCAATTTGATCAATGCCGCGCGACCCATTCCCGCTTGCTTTTGCGGAGGGAGACTCATAGTTTCCGGCCCGCTGAGGCAATGCAGGAACAATTCCTGATAAGCCTAGTCAATGTGCAGTTGTAGCTCAGTTGGTTAGAGCGCCGGATTGTGGATCCGGAGGTCGGTGGTTCGAGCCCACCCAACTGTACCACCCGGCCCCTTTTTAGCGCCCGCCACAAAATCACCTTTACCCCTCTGATTCGGTCCTATCCGGTTGCGAATCCTCGCCCCCATTAAGTCGGCACATTATACCAGCTTGGGGGGATAGAGGACTCGCCGAAACTGTTGTCAACTTTGCTATTAGCCCATTAGCCTGCAATCCTTTTTAGAGATCTAATCGCATTTGAGGGACTTTTTATGACCTGGCGCAATGTGATGTTGATTGCCGGAATAATCATCCTTGCGGTTGTTACTGGCTTTTGGTGGCTCAATCGGACGGCCCCTAGCCTGACAGTTGCCACATGGGCCGGGACTTATGGCCGGGCCCAGGCTAGCGCCTTATTTTCCCCTTACAGCCAGAAGGCCTGGGTGGACCTAAGGATCGCGTATTATGACGGTGGCCTGGCTGAATTGCGCGGGCAGGTAGGTGCTCGCCGATATGATTGGGATGTTATCGATCTTGAGCTCCCCGACGCCGAAGCCGCCTGCGCAGAAGGGCTTCTGGAGACAATTTGGAGCGCAAATTTGCCCAAAGGGATAAATGGCGCACCAGCGAGTGAAGATTTTGTTCCAGGGGCTATTGGGCGGTGCTGGGTGGGAAGTATCGTCTATTCCCAAGTGATCGGCTTCTCCCCACAAAGGTTTAAAGGCACCCCGCAAAAATTAGCGGATTTTTTTAATGTAACAACCTATCCAGGGCCGCGAGGGCTTCGCCGCAATTCAGCTAAACTAAACCTCGAAATGGCCTTATTAGCGAGCGGCGTTAAACCCGCAGACGTTTATAGAACATTGAGCACACCGCAGGGCTTAAATCAGGCTTTTTCAAAATTAGAATCTATCAGGCCTCATATCAAATGGTGGTCTCGCAGCAATGAACCACAACGTAATTTGCTTGATGGGAACGTGGCGTTTAGCACAATGCCTAACCGGGTAAAATTCGACACGGCACTAAAAAAACAAGTGACCGGCGTGATATGGGACAGACAACTTTATGAGTTGGATGTGTTTGCTATCCCCAAAGGAAACCCAAAATCCACTGCCGCTTTAGAATTTATACGTTTTGCCACCTCCTCTTCAGCCTTGGCGGATGTGGCGAACTGGCTACCCTACGGTCCGGCCAGACGATCCTCAGTAGATTTGGCAGGACAGCATCCCGAATTTTCAGTTCCGATGCGGCACTTTTCGCCAACAGCCCCAGAACATTTTCAAACCGCCTTTCAGGTGAATAATGCATGGTGGGCTGCCCATGGTTCTCAAATTGAGCTGTTATGGAAGGCTTGGCTCGATAAATCCCATAACGCTTCGAATTAAGTTACCGTTGGCCAAGCTGTATAAGGACAGTAATTTAAATGTCTTCCTATATAATCCGCCGTATCTTGGGGGCCATTCCAACCTTTTTCATTATTATTACTCTGACTTTTTTTATGATGCACCTGGCACCCGGTGGCCCCTTTGATGGCGAACGGCGCTTACCGCCCGAAATCGAAAAAAATATCAATGCCACCTATAATTTGGATAAGCCACTCATAGAACAGTATGTGCTTTATCTCGAACGTCTGGCCCATTTTGATTTAGGGCCATCGTTCAAGAACCATGATTTCTCCGTGAATGAACTAATTTCTCAAGGCCTCCCAGTCAGTGCGCAACTAGGCTTACTGTCTATCACACTCGCAATGATTATCGGTATTACACTAGGCATAATTGCAGCACTCTATCAAAACCGTACTGCCGATTATGGAGTAATGACCATTGCTATGGTCGGCATTACAATTCCCACATTTGTGACCGCGCCACTGCTAACGCTGATATTCGGAGTGTATGGCCTGCACATATTTGGCGTAAACATATCGCTACCAGTAGCTGGCTGGGGAAATGGAGCTGTCGTCAATATGATTTTGCCAGTCTTGGTTCTGGCATTGCCACAGATCGCAGTTATCGCCCGATTGGTGCGTGGGAATCTAATTGAAGTATTACATTCCAATTATATCCGCACGGCTCGCGCCAAAGGGTTACCAGATTATCAAGTTGTGACACGCCACGCATTGCGACCAGCTTTATTACCACTCGTAAGCTATTTAGGGCCGGCAATAGCGGCGCTGCTTACCGGGTCATTGGTGGTCGAGACAATATTTGGTCTCCCAGGTATTGGGCGATATTTCGTAAATGGCGCTTTAAATCGGGATTACACATTAGTGATGGGCGTTGTAGTGATTTATGCGGCCCTTATTATCGTGTTGAATCTGATAGCCGATCTTTTATACGCCGCGCTTGATCCGAGGGTAAGGCTGCAAACATGAGCGCGATAATAGACGCACAAATATTACCCAGTCGTAGCCTGTGGAGCGACGCACGGCACAGACTCTTTCGAAATAAAGCTTCCGTTACCAGCATGGTCACCTTAGGAGCTATAGCTATAGCGGCCCTTTTTGTACCGCTGATTTGGCCATATAATTATAATGACATTGATTATCTAATCGTGTCTTGCGCACCGGATTGGTGGCCTGACCCCGATGTATTGTGCCGCGCTGGCGGCATGCATTGGTTCGGTACAGATTCACTCGGCCGCGATTTATTTATCAGAGTTCTATATGGCGCACGTATTTCGTTGGCAGTGGGGCTTGTAGCCACCGCAGTCAGTCTTTTGATTGGCGTAATTTATGGTGCGATTGCGGGCTTTGTTGGAGGCATCATAGATAATATCATGATGCGGATTGTAGACATCCTTTATTCCCTTCCTTTTATTTTCTTTGTTATCATTCTGATGGTTATTTTCAGCCAGAATTTCATCTTACTCTTTGTTGCGATTGGCGCAGTTGAATGGCTAACTATGGCCCGCATCGTGCGCGGGCAGACCCTTTCCATCAAAGAGAAAGAATTTATTGAAGCGGCGCGCGCATCAGGCGTAGGGAAAGTTCAAATGATTCTGCGCCATATCGTGCCCAATGTATTGGGCCCGGTTATTGTTTATGTCACCCTGACCATTCCAGCCGTCATCATGGCAGAGAGTTTTCTATCTTTTCTTGGACTAGGTATTCGCGAACCCATGACATCATGGGGCTTACTTATTTCAGAAGGGACACGGCAACTAACATCGGCGCCATGGATGTTAATATTCCCGGCTCTCTTTATGGCTGTGACGTTGTTCTGCTTCAACTTTATCGGCGATGGTTTGCGTGACGCGCTTGACCCAAAGGATCGCTGACATGCCATTGCTTCAAGTTAGAAATTTGAATGTGCGGTTCTCTACTGCGGATGGTGATGTCCATGTTGTGAAGGATGCTAATTTTGAGATCGCGCAAGGCGAATGTTTGGGCGTGGTCGGCGAATCTGGGTCGGGCAAAAGCCAGCTGTTTCTTTCTTCCTTGGGGCTGCTGGCAGGCAATGGCAGAGTAAACGGAAGTGTTCTATTTCGTGGACAGGAATTGCTTCACTTACCCTCACCACAAATAAATAAAATTCGTGGCACGAAAATTGGAATGATTTTTCAAGACCCGCTGACATCGCTCACCCCCCACATGAAAATTGGGTCTCAGCTGATCGAGACCCTGCAGAGGCATAAATCGCTTTCGCGTCAAGATGCGGAACGCCGGGCCAAAACCGCGTTAGATCAAGTGCGCATTCCAGAGGCACAACAACGGATGCAGCAATTCCCACATGAGCTTTCTGGCGGGATGCGCCAACGCGTAATGATCGCCATGGCCATTATATGTGAACCAGACCTTTTGATTGCGGATGAGCCGACCACAGCACTGGATGTAACTGTGCAAGCTCAAATTCTGGATATTCTAAGTGATCTGAAGAAAGACTTGAACACCGCAATCATATTGATATCCCATGATATGGGGGTGATTGCTGGCTTAGCAGATAAAGTGCAAGTAATGCGCCTTGGTGAGATAGCGGAAAGTGGCCCCGTAGAAGATATATTTTATACGCCAAAACATTATTATACGCAGATGCTACTTAAAGCTATGCCCCGCCTTGATAAGGCTCTGCCATTACTTCCCTCAATCAATTCTCTTTCTGAACCAATTCTGAAGATAGAAAATTTGAAGGTTCATTTCCCGTTCTGCGCCGGTGGCATATGGGGTCGAAAAAAAGATTTACGAGCTGTAGATGGAGTCAGCTTTGAACTAAGGCAAGGCGAGACATTAGGGATCGTAGGTGAGTCTGGTTGTGGAAAATCCACTTTGGCCCGCGCTATTATAAGGCTTGTACCAGCAACAATGGGGTCTGTCGTATGGTGCGGGAAAAATATATTAAATTTAAAGTCGGAAGACATGCGTAGGCTGCGCGATCAGCTTCAAATTGTATTCCAAGACCCTCTAGCTAGCCTCGATCCGCGCATGACGATTGGCCAATCTATAGCGGAACCCTTACGCGCGTTAAAACCATACATATCGCGCGACGTTGTGAACACTGAGGTACGCACCATCATGGAGCGCGTAGGTTTAGATTCATCATGGGTTAACCGCTATCCGCATGAATTTTCCGGCGGCCAGAATCAGCGCGTTGGCATAGCTCGAGCTATGATCATGAAACCGAAATTGCTTATTCTCGACGAAGCCGTAAGTGCGCTGGACGCTTCTATTCAGGCTCAAATTGTGGATTTGATTTTGCAGCTACAAAGAGATTTCAAAGTCTCAACCATTTTTATCAGCCATGATCTTTCTGTTGTTCGACAGGTTTGTCACCGGGTAATGGTTTTATATATGGGCCGTATTGTCGAATTGGCGGACAGAGAACGCATCTATACACATGCCCAACACCCTTATACGCGCGCGCTTTTATCATCTATTCCGGTGCCTGATCCATCCCAGCAGCGAGCTAAGCCACGCTTGCCTCTATGTATGGATATACCCTCACCGCTTGACCGACGCGCACAATTAGGATTCTTGAAATCCCGGATTGTTGATGACCCTGATGCCGAGCAATATCGACCCATACTAGTAGAAGTCACCCCCGGCCATTTTGTAGAAGAATATGATGGCATGGCTTTATCAGGAGCCATGGATGCTTAAAGGGATTGCGATAATATTTGCATTAAGTTTTCTTGCCGCATGTTCGCAGCCGCCTGCTGACACAGGCATGACCTTAAATCGTGGCAATGGCAGCGAAATTAAAAGCCTTGATCCCCATTATATCGACATGGTGTCAGAAGCTGCGGTTTTGGGCGACATTCTAATTGGCCTGACTACTGAAGATGCAGCTGGAAACCCTATACCCGGTGCGGCCCTTGAATGGCACACATCAGAAGATGGGCTGACATGGATATTTAAGTTACGGGATCACGTATGGTCTGATGGTGTTCCGGTCACCGCGCATGATTTTATTTATGCTTTTCGTCGTTTATTGGACCCAAAACGGGGAGCTGGATATGCTTATAATCTCTGGGTTATCAAAAATGCACGCAGTGTGAACAATGGTGAAAAGATCGCAACTGAATTAGGCGCCCATGCCATTGACGATAAAACATTGGTCATCAGCTTGGAACATCCGGCACCCTATTTGCTTGAATTACTAATGCATCAGACCGCCAATCCACTGCCCCGCCATAAAGTGGAGGCATTGGGTGATGCATGGTCCAGGCCCGTTAATTATGTAGGGAATGGTCCATATTTACCCAAATCTTGGGTACCAAATGATTATTTGAAACTCGTCAAAAATCAGCGTTTTTACGATGCTAAACACGTTCAAATTGAAGTGGTGAATTACTTTCCTACTCAGGACTCCCAGGCATCCTTGAAGCAGATGCGTGCGGGAGAACTTGATACACAGTCCAATTTACCAGCGACAGAAATAATATGGCTAAGAAAACATATGCCCAAAGCACTGCAGATGGGCGATTACATGGGCACATCATATTTGACAATTAACATGCGTCGTAAACCCTTTAAAGATAGACGGGTGCGCGAGGCACTCAGCCTAGCCTATAATCGCGAAGTGATGAATGAAAAGGTTCTGCGCTTTGATGAAACACCAGCTTACTCTTTAGTACCTCCGGGTGTCGCCAACTACCCAGGTACAGCTCACCTATATTTCAAGAACATGCCCTATTCTGAGCGGCTTAAAAAATCTCAAGATCTAATGCGCGCTGCAGGCTATGAACCAGACAAGCCTTTAAAAATTAGCTATCACACAGCATCCACTCCAGACAATGCCCGAGTTGCTGCAGCGTTGCAGCAGATGTGGCGGCAGATATATGTTGATATAGAAATTCACCGCGCTGATGCGGCAGTGCATTATCGTAATTTGCAAGTGGGTGACTTTGATATTGGTAGCGCGGGTTGGATTGGAGACTTTAATGACGCCTCGAACTTTTTAGATCTTCTGGTTACAGGCGGGGGAAACAATTACAGCGCATATCAAAACACAGTGTACGACGCGCTTCTTTCAAAGGCTCAGAGGGAGCCTGACGCAAAATTACGCGGCGAAATTATGGTGCAAGCTGAACAAATCGCCCTTAACGACAACGCGGTGATTCCCACCCGGTTCCCAAAGACGCAAGATTTAGTTCAACCCTATGTAAAGGGATGGGTATCAAATTTGCGTAATGTGAACAGAACACGCTGGCTGTGGATTGACCCTAGTGTACCGCCTGAGCGTTAAATCTAGCTCTGTGCAACGGGAAGAGAGGCGGCTAATCTTCTCCGTCTGGTTTCCGGAGACTATTTCCCATGAAAAATGCCACTCTAATTTCTTCAGAGCGCTTTATTTACAAGCGCTGGACAAAGCAGATCACCCTTATTGTCCTCCCCCTTTTACTGGCGGGGTGCGGCGTGAATACTATCCCTACAAAGGATGAACAGGTGAAAGCCGCCTGGGGAGATGTACAGAACCAATATCAACGTCGCGCGGATTTGATCCCAAACCTTGTTGCGACAGTGCAAGGCTACGCTCAGCAAGAGCGCACAGTTCTAAAAGAAGTAATCGAGGCACGCGCCAGCGCTACGCAGGTAAAAGTTGATGCGTCAACTATCACTGATCCTGAGGCGTTTAAACAATATCAGGCGGCACAAGATAAGTTGTCAGGTGTTCTCGGGCGACTGATGATGATCACTGAGAATTATCCTGATCTAAAATCCAACCAGAACTTTTTGGCGCTGCAATCACAATTGGAAGGTACCGAAAATAGGGTCGCAGTGTCGCGGCGTGATTATAATGAAGCAGTTAGGCAATATAACACCGAGTTGCGCACCATTCCCGGTGTGATCTGGGCGATGACATTGTATCGCGCGCAAAAACCAGCTCAGCCCTTTTCAGCAGCTGAAGCTGCACAAACAGCGCCGACTGTTAATTTTCCAGCGCCACAGTAAATTCGTATGACCTCCTTCTGGCGGGTAAGTTTGATCAGCTTGGTTTTGTGCTGCTTTCTTGTGGCACAAGGCCAAGCAGCACCACAATTCCCTGCTCTGACCGGCCGGGTAGTTGATAAAGCTAAGCTTTTATCAGCTGACGCAGTGGACACCCTCACATCAAAACTGGCGGATTTGGAGCAACGAACAGGGCGTCAGCTAGTTGTTGTTACCCTGCCTTCCTTGCAGGGATATGAGATCGAGGAATTTGGGTATCAGTTAGGTCGTGCCTGGGGACTAGGTCAAAAAACTTTAAATGATGGTGCGCTTTTCATCGTCGCCCCCAAGGAACGGCGAGTACGCATTGAGGTTGGCTATGGTTTGGAAGGCGTAATAACCGATGCTTTGAGCAGTGTGATCATTCAGCAGAAAGTTTTACCTCATTTCCGGGATAATAACATGCAGGCTGGGATACTGGC
>CAZOJG010000021.1:0-42057 GCA_964580115.1 uncultured Rhizobium sp. | reverse complement strand
ATAGGCCAGCGCGGCCGCAGTCGGCTCATTGATGATGCGCAGCACTTCGAGACCGGCAATTTTGCCGGCATCTTTGGTGGCCTGACGCTGAGCGTCATTGAAATAGGCCGGAACAGTGATCACCGCCTGCGTGACCTTTTCGCCAAGATGCGCTTCGGCGGTTTCTTTCATCTTTTGCAGGATGAAGCCCGATACTTCCGACGGCGCCATTTTCTTGGACTCGCGGCCCGATACCCAGGCATCGCCATTATCGCCTTTGACGATCGTATAGGGGACCATGCCCATATCTTTTTGGGTCAGGGGATCATCGAAGCGGCGGCCGATCAGACGTTTGATCGCAAAAAAGGTGAATTCAGGATTGGTGACGGCCTGACGCTTTGCAGGCTGGCCGACCAGACGCTCATCTTCAGCCGAGAAGGCGACGATCGAGGGCGTGGTGCGGGCACCTTCCGCATTCTCGATGACTCTGGGGGCCGCGCCATCCATGACAGAGACGCAGGAATTGGTTGTACCCAGATCGATACCGATAACTTTTGCCATTCGTACTTCCTTTCTCGAGCGACGGGAGCCAAGCCTCCGAAGAGCACTCTTCGGTCCGTCCCCATTGAAAACATTGTCAAATTTGGCATGGGTGTGATCCCATGCCGGTCTAGGGGGTATATAGGGAGGGGCTCGCATCGCCGCAAGCCAGCCTGAGTTGAAGAAAGCGGGTTAAGGGGTGCCCGCCCTGCCAGGAATGTTATTTTTTAGCCCAGCTACCGCCCCAAGATTTGTAGAACTGCCCCGCTGGCATTTTGGCGATCAGCTGTTTGGCCGCGGCTTCACCGGCCGCATCGGGCGTGACGCCCGATTTGGCGGCTATATCGGCAAAGGCTTTGCGCCGCCCGCTATTGATCTCCTGAACCGCCGCCGCGGTGGCGCTATCGGCACCGCCCACCAGACCCAGATAGCCATCCGCCTGCTCACCCACAGTTCCAGCGGCCTTCCCGGCATCGACCAGCGCCTTGGCATTGGCGGATTGCGCCTGAGCCGGGGCTGACGTCAGCGTCACAGCAACCAGCGAAGCCGGCATGACAAAAAGACCCAGCGCCAGCAGCGAGATTTTGGGGGCGGGGAAATATGAGAACATGGGGAAATCCTTTTTCACCATAGAGAATAGAGCGAATGGCCTAGAACAGGTTGGGATTTTGCGAGATCACCGACTGGACTTCTTTATCCAGCCTGACCCGCACATCGGCATCGAGCTTGGCATAGATATTTATCGGCGCCACTTCGACTTTCACCGTTGGCGTACAGGCCGCAGCACCCAGCAGGGCCAGACCAAGAAAAAGCGCGGGTCTTACGGCCAGCGCACTGATCGGCCGATGCGGCATCCGGGCAAATTTCATGGGTCTGATCCTTCAGTCTGTTTCGCAGCAGCCCGGCCTTCGGCCAGATTAGCGGCAAAGGCATTACGATAGGCTTCCAGAACTTCGTCGAAATTAAGGGATGTGTCGAGGGTCAGATCGACCGGCGTGCCTTTGGGCAAGGGCAAGGGCTTATCAAAACCCTGCCCCTGCAACAGATCCAGAACTTTGATGCGGGTTTCTGCGGCTTGCGCCGGGTCGTTGCGCCCCTTGATCCGGAAGATCAGCCCCAGCCGCCCGGCAGGCAGGCTGTTAAGCCGCGCATCCAGAGCGTCAATCGCCAGATTCTCCAGCGCCTGATAGGCAAAATCGCGGATCGCATCGCTTTGCGCTGCATTGGCCCCGGTCCAGATTTCGCGATGAATGGACAGGCGGGCCGGGCCGCGCGTGCTGAAATGCCCATCTACCAGACGCAAACCCTCTGGCCCGAAGCGAAAAGGGATCACCCCATCCACCACCGCATCCAGATCGATTTTATCTGAGAGGTTGGAGGCCTCGACCAGCGCCCCCAGACGCAGATCGGCGAAATGCAGCCGGCCCGCGCTTGTGGCCTGGGGATCCAGCGCCACCACCATCGGATCAAGCCGCAGCCTGCCTCCGGCCATGGTGAGCTGCAGCTGTTCCAGATTCAGCCCATCCGCATTCAGATGAAAAGCCAGTTGCAGGTCTGAGAGCGGCAAAAGCCAACCAATCTGTTTCGCCCGCAGCATTTGCTGCCTGGCCGTGATCAGCGGCGAGAGCGACGTGAACTCTATGTCCATAGCGCCCTGCCGCACCGCGCCTAAGGGCCCCGTGAAATCCAGCGCATCGCTTTTCAAGGTCGCCGAACTGCGCAGATCATGTGCCGTCCAACTATAGGCACCGCGAAAACGCACCAGGCCTTGCGCCTGAGACAGGCCCGCCAGCAAAGGTGAAAGCTGATCGGGCTGTAAGCCATCCGGTGCGAAAGACAGATCGCTGCTGATCTGCGCCCCGCCCTGCCCGCTGGTCATGGCATGGTGTAGCGCGATCCGCGCGATGCTGTTGGCCCCCTTAAGCGGCTTCAGCGTAAGCCCCCCACGCCAGTGACGATGTATCAGTTCAAGCTTCCCCTGACCTGACATGGGCATGAAACGCGGCGCAGCCACAGCATCGGTGAAGCGCAAAGCCTGCGGCAGCACATGGCCATCGCGCATACCGCCTTCATCCCCCACAATTGTGATCTGCCCCTTGGCGCTTTTGCCTTCGGCTCCGGCAAAAAGAAAACGCATATTTTGCCACTGCCCGGCCAGGCGCCAATTATCTGGAGACAGCGTGAACAGAACTTCGTCTGGCTGGGCGCAAAGCTGGCCTGAGAGATCGCGCAACAGCGGCGCCTGCGCCGAGGCACCGCGCCAACCCGCCAGCCCTATATGGGCGCAAGCATCGGGATCGAATGTATAAATATTTTGCCTGAACCGCAGCTTTCCCTGAACGCCAAGCCGCATGGATTGCAGGGCTTGTGTGCTGGCGCGAAAATCAATCTGCGCGGCAGAGTCAAATTCAAATCCAGTTTTTTCGGCGTGTAAATGATCGTATAAATGATCGTGTAAATGATACTGCGGCAAACGCAGATCAAGCTGCGGCAGACCACCACCATGCAAGGCCAGATGCGCCCCACCGCTGAACACGGCCTCGCTCTGGCGTTTCAGCAGATGGTCATCCATCTGACTAAGTGCGCCTTGCGCACCGGATATACTGCGCCAGCTTATGGGTTGAAGCAGCCTGGCCAATAGCTTTTTAGGCCCATATTCCAGGTGCATTTCCGGCATACTGAAATGGGAAGCCTGCATAGCTCTGGCAAAGGCCTGTGCAGATGGCGCATCATCGCCAAAAAAAGGAATGGAACGGGCCAGCGACAATGCCGTTCCGCGATCCGCGGCAACGTCGCCGGTTAAAGCCATATCCCATGATTGTTCGGCCCCGCGCAGCCGGCCCGCAGCTTTGGCCTGCAAGCCTGAAAGGCCCATGAGACCGCTCTCAAACTGATAAGATACTTTATCCGCCTGCGCTGTGGCCTGCGCCGCGCCGTCGATATGCCAGCCAAATTTCTGACGCCGCAATTGCAGCGCATCGCTCTGGACGGATAAATTCAAAACATCGCTACGCATTTTTCCGCGACGCGGATCCGTCAGCTTCGCCGTGATAGTGAGCGGGCCTTTGGCGACGAGCGCAGACCCGCCGATGTCCAGCAGCCAGGCGCCGAGCTTGGCCTCTGCTGTGATCTGCTGCGCATGTATGTCGGCATTGCGGAATTTTTCCAGCTTGGCCTGCGCCTGCGCGCGGGTGAAGCGCAACTGGGTGCGCCGTCCTTGCGCCCCCCAGACAAGACCCGAAACTTCAACCCGGCCATTTATGCGCGCCAGATGATGTGTTTCATAACGTAAAGACCGCCCCCGCAGATCGGCGACAGCATGCAATCCGCCGTCACCTATCCGGCCGGTAATCGCCCCGCCTTCGATGGTCCAGGCGAAACGTGCATGTCGCAGATGTGCCCGGCTGATGCGGGCACTGAACTGTTCAACACGACCACCCTTTAAGCGCCCATCCCCGCTAAGCATGACGACACCCGCCGGGGTAAAAAGTTTAATCCGCGCCTGCTCGATAATAATCGGCGGAACATGCTTTGCCGGCGCTGCGGACGGCGCCGAAACCGCCACATTATCCGCAGGCGCATCCGCCAATGCCCCAATCAGACGCTGTAATGTCCCAAAGGAAATTTTCTCGCCATCAAACCCCAAACGCAATTCCGGCTTGGTGATCTGCGCCTTGCGCAGTGTCGGAATGAATCCGCCACCGAGTTCTAGATGAATTCTCTCGATCACCAGATCAGGCGTGCGTTTGGAGCCCAGCCTGACACACGCCGTCACGGCCTGGCGGTCGAGCCTGCTTATCTGGATATCGGATGGCACGCCGCGCGCGAGCAGATATAACTCACCCAGCGTAGCTGCCACCTCATAACGCCCGAGATAAATCCCGCCGCCTGCAACAAGCACAGCCAGCGCCAGAACAGATACAAAGCGTTTGCTTCGCCCCCGCGGCGCATCAGGCGGGGAATGTTCCGTATTGCTCGTCACGCAGACTGTGTCACGTCAGGTTCAGGCCAGAGCGGCGCATTAAAAAAATCCTCATCAGCCACAGATTTGATCCATGGCTATGAAGCCTGCCCTCAGAGGGGAGCCGACGCAAGTGCAGAGAAAAAACGGACGGCAAGCCTGTCAGAGGAAAAACCTCACCGCCCGATTGTTCAACGAGGTTTATTCAACGATTAATGTCATAGGCCGCGATGACTGCCGTATTAAAGATTTCGCTGGTCTTGGCACCCAGCGGCGCGATCTGCACCGAACGCTCCAGACCCACCAATAAAGGCCCCACCACCGAAACACCGCCGACTTCTTGTAACAGGCGCGTGGAGATCGAGGCGGAATGAATCGCCGGCATGATCAGCACATTGGCCGTATCTGTCAGACGACAGAAGGGATAAAGCGCCATCCGTTCGGGATCGAGCGCCACATCCACCGCGATCTCGCCATCATATTCGAAATCGACACCGCGCTTATCGAGAATTTTCACCGCCTCGATAATACGCTCGCTCCGCTCAGAACGCGGAAAGCCGAATGTGGTGGAAGCCAGCAGCGCCACACGCGGCGTATGGCCGAAACGACGCGCCACACCGGCGGCCTGAATGGCTATATCGGCCAATTCATCGGCGCTGGGCATTTCATGCACGGATGTATCGGCGACAAAAATCACCTTGCCCTTGCTGAAGGTCAGGATCACGCCGATGGGGCGCTGCCCCTTGGGCGCATCCAGCACGGTGCGCACATCATTCATCGCCACGGAATAAGACCGGGTCACCCCCGTCACCATGGAATCGGCATCGCCTGCCGCCACCATACAGGCCGCATAAATATTGCGATCATTCGAGACCATGCGCACGCAATCGCGATAAAGCGCCCCGCGCCGCTGCAAGCGCTTATAGAGCAGTTCGGTATAGGGCGAGGCCTCGCGCGCCGAAGCCGGGGCGCGGATTTCCAGGCTGCCATCTTCGATTGACGCGGCTTTCAACCGGGCCTTGATCACATCTTCGCGGCCCACAAGAATGGCCTTGCCCAAGCCGGAATTCTGGAAGGCAGCGGCGGCGCGGATCACCGATTCTTCTTCGCCTTCCGCAAAGACCACACGTTTGGGATTGGCGCGCACACTGGCCGTGATACTTTGGAAAAGCAGCGCCGAAGGATCGAGCCGGGCGGTGAGCTGATCGCGATAGGCTTCGCTATCCAGCATGGCGCGACGCGCCACGCCGGATTTAACCGCCGCTTCCGCCACTGCCGCAGAGACACGCGAAATCAGCCGCGGATCAAAGGGCACAGGAATAATATAATCCGGCCCGTAAACCGGCCGCGCGCCGCGATAGGCCAGCGCCACTTCATCGGGCACATCTTCGCGCGCCAATTCCGCCAGGGCCTTGGCGGCGGCGATTTTCATATCTTCATTAATGGTGCGCGCCCGCACATCCAGCGCGCCCCGGAAAATATATGGGAAGCCCAGAACATTATTGACCTGATTGGGATAGTCGCTGCGCCCCGTCGCCACAATCGCATCCGGGCGCACGGCCTTGGCTTCTTCCGGGGTGATTTCGGGATCAGGATTGGCCATGGCGAAAATGACCGGCGCTTTGGCCATGGTCTTCACCATATCCTGCGTCACCGCACCTTTCACTGACAGGCCCAGAAATACATCGCACCCCTTCAGGGCATCTTCCAATGTGCGATCCTTGGTGTCCACCGCATGGGCGGATTTCCATTGATTCATCCCATCCGTACGACCGCGATAGATCACACCTTTGGAATCGCAGAGAACCGCATTCTCATTGGGCAGGCCCATGGATTTCAGCAGCTCAAGACAGGCAATACCCGCCGAGCCCGCGCCATTCACCACCACTTTGATCTCGGACATTTTGCGCCCGGTCATATGCAGAGCATTGATGACCCCCGCTGCCGTGATGATCGCCGTGCCATGTTGATCGTCATGAAAGACGGGAATATCCATTAATTCCCGCAAGCGCTCTTCGATCACAAAACAATCGGGCGCTTTAATATCTTCCAGATTGATGCCGCCAAAGGTGGGGCCGAGATAGCGCACGCAATTGATGAATTGCTCGACATCGGTTGTGTCGACTTCAATATCGATGGAATCGACATCGGCGAAACGCTTGAACAGCACCGCCTTGCCTTCCATGACAGGTTTTGAGGCCAGCGGCCCCAGATCACCCAGCCCCAGAATGGCCGTGCCATTCGAGATCACCGCGACCAGGTTCCCCTTGGCGGTATAATCATAAGCCAGATCAGGGTTTTCGGCGATGGCCCTGACGGGAATGGCCACACCTGGACTATAGGCGAGCGAGAGATCCCGCTGGGTCGCCATCGGCTTGGTCGGGGTGATTTCGATTTTTCCGGGCTTGCCTTGTGAATGAAAGGCAAGGACTTCTTCTTCTGTGAAGGACGGGCGCTTAGGTGTCATGTGCTTTCTGTCGAACCAATCCACAGACTATCGTCTTTCCGCCCCTGTATTTTCAATGCCTTCCCGGCGCTAAAGCGTGAAATGCTGATAAAGTTACAACCATGAACGAGCACAATCCCCATTTCGAGAGCACGCCCATGATGGCGCAATTTCTCGAAATCAAAGCCCAGCATGGCGAATATCTCTTATTTTACCGGATGGGAGATTTTTATGAGCTGTTTTTCGACGATGCCGTAGCGGCCTCCCAGACTCTGGACATCGCCCTGACCAAGCGCGGCAAGCATCAGGGAGCAGATATCCCGATGTGCGGCGTTCCGGTCCATGCCGCCGAGGCCTATCTGGAAAAGCTGATCCGCAAGGGCCACCGGGTCGCCGTCTGCGAACAGATGGAAGACCCGGCCGAGGCCAAGAAACGCGGCTCAAAATCGGTCGTCCGCCGCGAGGTGGTGCGGCTGGTCACCCCCGGAACCCTGACCGAAGACTCCCTTTTGGAAGCCCGGGCCGCGAATTGTCTGGTGGCGCTGGGGCGGGCCGGGGGCAATTTCGCCCTGGCCGCCGCAGATATGTCTGCCGGAGATTTCCGGGTCTTTGAAATCGAGCTAGAGCGTCTGGGGGCCGAGCTTGCCCGGCTGGCGCCGCGCGAAGTGCTGGCCCCCGACGCACTCTTCGCGGATGAGGAATTATCCAGTCTTCTCAAAAGCTTCGGCCCGGCCCTCACCCCCCTGCCCAGTGTCAAATTCGATTCCGGGACAGGCGAGCGCGCCCTGAAACAGCTTTATAAAGTGGCCGCGCTGGATGCATTTGGCGCCTTCAGCCGGGCGGAACTGTCTGCCGCCGGGGCGCTGATCGGCTATCTCGACCTGACCCAGAAGGGCAATCTGCCCATTCTCAAACCTCTGAACCGGGTCAGTTCCAGCACATTCATGCTGATCGACGCCGCCACCCGGCGCAATCTGGAACTGAGCCAGACCCTGTCGGGTCAGCGCAAGGGTAGCCTGCTGGAGATCATGGATTGCACCGTGACTGCCGCCGGGGCGCGGGAATTGGCGGGCCGCCTTGCCTCCCCCCTCACGGACATACAGGCGATCAGCCATCGCCATGATGCGGTGGCCTATTTCGTGGCGGACCGGGATTTGCGCGAGACCCTGCGGGACAGCCTGCGCCAGGCCCCCGACATGGCCCGCGCCCTGGCCCGGCTCTCGGTCGGGCGCGGCGGCCCGCGCGATCTGGGTAATTTACGCGACGGGCTGGAAGCGGCCCGCATGATCCGCGATCTGCTGCGCAAGGCGGACGAGCCGCTGAGCCCGCCCCCCGGCGAGAGCCGCGAAGCGGCGGATGATCTGGTGCATGGTCTGGCCGCCACATCGCGATTGAGTGACAGCCTTATGCATCTGCTGGTGGCGGAACCGCCGCTACATCTGCGCGATGGCGGTTTTATCCGCAGCGGTGCCCATGCCCCGCTCGATGAGATGCGCGCCTTGCGGGATGAAAGCCGCTGCGTCATCGCCGGGCTGGAAACCCGCTATCGTCAGGACAGCGGCGTCAGCGCCCTGCGCATCAAACATAATGGTGTGCTGGGCTATTTCATCGAAGTCACACCGCAACACGCCGACAAGCTGATGCAGGACGGGCTGCGCGATCTGTTCCGCCATCGCCAGACCATTGGCAGCGCCGTTCGTTTCACCACCGACGAATTGGCCAGTCTCGCAAGCCGCATCGCGCAGGCCGCCGAGCAAGCCCTGGCGCAGGAACGCAGCCTGTTCGACGACATGCAGCAAGAGGCACTTGCCGCCGCCGCGCCGCTGGGCCGGATAGCCGATGCGCTGGCCCGGCTGGATGTCGCCTCGGCGCTGGCGGAATTGGCCTTGCGGGGGCGCTATGCAAGGCCCGTGGTCGATGACAGCCTGACCTTCCAGATCACACGCGGTCGTCACCCGGTGGTCGAAGCAGCCCTGACCGCGCAAAATGCGACCGCCTTCATTCCCAATAATTGTGATCTTTCAGCCGAGGCGATGGGGCGGCTCTGGCTCGTGACCGGCCCGAATATGGCCGGTAAATCGACCTTTCTGCGCCAGAACGCACTGATCGCCATTATGGCGCAGAGCGGCAGTTTCGTGCCGGCGGAACACGCCCATATCGGCATAGTCGACCGCTTGTTCAGCCGTGTCGGGGCTGCGGATGATCTGGCCTCGGGCCGCTCCACCTTCATGGTGGAAATGGTCGAGACAGCCGCCATCCTCAATCAGGCCACGGCGCGCAGCCTTGTCATTCTCGATGAGATCGGGCGCGGCACCGCCACATTCGATGGCTTGGCGATTGCCTGGGCCACCGCCGAACATCTGCATGAGAGCAATAAATCCCGCGCCCTCTTCGCCACCCATTATCATGAGATGACGGCCCTGGCGGAGCGGCTTCCCGCCCTTGCCTGTGTCACGATGCGGGTCAGCGAATGGAATGACACGATTGTTTTTCTGCATGAGGTCAGCGCCGGAACCGCCGATCGCTCCTATGGCATTCATGTCGCCAAATTGGCGGGCCTGCCCGGCGCCGTCATTGGCCGGGCCGAGGGGGTGCTGAAAGCCTTAGAAGAGGGACGGGAGGGCCATAAGCCGCTGGCCCGGATTGACGATCTGCCACTTTTCGCCAGCCAGTCCGCCCCTGCACAGAACAGCGCCGCCCTTGCCGGCAAGCCGGATAAAAGCAAGGTGGAGACGCTGTTACAGGAGATCGAGCCGGATATGCTGAGCCCGAAACAGGCTTTGGAACAGCTCTATGCCCTGAAAGCCGCGCTTGGCGGCTGACCACCCTCGCCCTCAGCCCTCTTGCCCTGCACCGTCCGGTCAAGGCAGCATCGCGCCACAAATAATCAAGGCATGAATATTAGGACATGAGCGACCCATCCCGACCAGCCGATCCTAACGCCTCCTTGCGCGGCGCGCCGGATCATCCGCGCAAATTTCTTGTCGTGGTGGACAATACGCCGGAATGCCGGGTGGCCATTCGCTTCGCCACCCGCCGCGCCCAACATACCAAGGGCCGCGTGACCCTACTCTGCGCCGCCAAACTGGCCGATTTCCAGCAATGGCGCGGGGTAGAGGAAATCATGCGCGATGAAGCCCATGCCGCGGCCGAAAGCCTGATCTTTCAGGCCGCCCGCATGGTCAATGAACTCTCCGGCATTATCCCGGAACTCGTGATCGAACATGGCCGCACCTCGGATGCGCTGGCCGATCTCGTGAAACAGGACACGGATATATCCATCCTTGTTCTTGCGGCAGGCACAGATAAAGACGGTCCGGGCCCCCTCGTCTCGTCTTTTGCGGGCCAGACCGCAGGTGTAAATCCGATCCCGGTCACCATTGTGCCGGGCGGGCTCAGCGATGAGGCGATTGATCAGATCGCCTGACGGCGCAGGGGGTGAAGGCGACCCTCTTGCGTAAGCCCCCAGGAAGGCCGATATGCCCCTGAAGAAGATGAGAGAAATAGGAGCCGGGTCTTATGCCTGATAGGGTAAAACCAGACCCGCATGCTATGGGCCAAGGTCAGTGATGGGTCAGATTATTGTTGGTGTCGCAATCGTCTTTGTGGCGCTTATTCTCTGTGCCGGATTGATCACGCTGTGGCGCGGCGGTGATGTTGCCCGCACCTGGTCTAACAGATTGATGCGCCTGCGGGTGCTGGCTCAGTTTGTGGCTATTCTCATCGTTATGGTGGTGCTGTATTTCAGCGACAAACATTGAGCAGGACTATGAGCAAGACTCTCTATGACAAAATCTGGGATGCCCATCTGGTGCATGAAGCCAAGGGCGAATCCCCCGTCATCTATATTGACCGCCATCTCGTGCATGAGGTGACCAGCCCGCAGGCCTTTGAAGGTTTGCGCAATACAGGCCGCAAAGTGCGCCGCCCCGAACTCACCTTGTCGGTACCCGACCACAATGTGCCGACCAAGGACCGCGCCAAAGGGATTGAAGACCCGGAATCCCGCGAACAGATCGCCACGCTGGAACAGAATGCCAAAGATTTTGGCGTCGAATATCTGGCGATGGACGATATCCGCCAGGGCATTGTCCATATTGTCGGCCCTGAACAGGGCTGGACCCTGCCCGGCACCACGATTGTCTGCGGCGATTCTCATACATCGACCCATGGCGCGTTCGGCTCTATCGCATTCGGTATCGGCACCAGCGATGTCGAACATGTGCTGGCGACACAAACGCTCTCGATGCCGAAATCCAAAAATATGCGGGTCACCGTGCAGGGCAAGCTGCCCCATGGCGTCACCGCCAAAGATATCGCACTCGCCATCATCGCCAAAATCGGCACGGCGGGCGGGACCGGCTATGTCATCGAATATGCCGGTGATGCGATCACCGGATTGTCGATGGAAGGGCGCATGACCCTTTGCAATATGACGATTGAAGCCGGCGCGCGCGCTGGCCTGATCGCGCCTGACGACACCACATTCGCCTATGTCGCCGGCAAACCCCGCGCGCCGAAAGCGGCGGCGTTTGAAGCGGCGGTGATGTATTGGCGGACCCTGAAATCCGATGCCGATGCCACATTCGATGTGGAAATCACCTTGAATGCCGCTGACATCGTGCCGATGGTGACATGGGGCACCAGCCCCGAACAGGCGCTGCCGGTCACAGGCCGCATCCCCGATCCTGCCGCCAGCACGGATGATAATCAGCGCGCCGGTATTGAACGGGCGCTGGCCTATATGGATCTCAAGCCCGGCACATTGCTGGAAGAGGTCAAGATCGACCGCGTCTTTATCGGCTCCTGTACCAATGGCAGGATCGAAGATCTGCGCGCGGCGGCCGCGATCGCCAAAGGCAAAAAAGTCTCCAGCCATGTGCAGGCCATGGTCGTGCCCGGATCTGGTCTTGTGAAAGCACAAGCCGAAGATGAAGGTCTGGACCTGGTCTTCACCGAAGCAGGCTTCGACTGGCGCGAGCCGGGCTGTTCCATGTGCCTTGCGATGAATGCCGACCGCTTGGAACCGGGCGAACGCTGCGCCTCGACCTCCAATCGCAATTTCGAAGGCCGTCAGGGCCGCGGTGGCCGCACCCATCTGATGAGCCCCGCCATGGCTGCTGCCGCCGCCATTGCCGGTCATCTGGTGGATGCCCGCAAATATCAATAAGCGAACATTTTTCGCGGTCTTAAAAAGGTGGCGTGTTGCGGCACGCCACCTTTTTTATGGTCAAGAATTCATATTCAGAAAAAACTCACCGGATCGATATCCACCACCAGACGCACGCCATTGCTTTTTTTGTAACCTGCGAGCCAGGCCCGCAAATAGGCCTGCAAATCCACCGATTTTTCCGCCTGCACCAATAGCCGCTCGCGCCGTTGCCCGCGCAGCAGATGATAAAAGGCAGGCGTCGGCCCCCAGACTTTCACACCCCGCGCCGCAGGCGCAATTTTAGCCAGATCACGCCCTGCCTGTTCCACTTTCGCGCCATCCGGTCCGGATAGAATGATCGCTGCAAGAAGTCCGAATGGCGGCGCATGGCTGCGCTCCCGCCAGCCTATTTCCTGCGCCAGAAAGGCTTCGCGATCCCCCGCCGACAAAGCCTGCATCACGGCATCTTGCGGATTTCTGGTCTGCAATAAAACCAGACCCGGATGTTGCGCCCGGCCGGCCCGCCCCGAAACCTGATGCAGCAATTGAAAGGTGCGTTCGCGCGCGCGCATATCGCCGTCCGATCCACCCAGATCGGCATCCACCACACCGACCAGTGTGAGTTTCGGAAAATGATGCCCCTTGGCCATGATCTGCGTACCGATCAGCACATCGATTTCGCCTTTGGCCATGGCCTGAATAGCGGCTTGCGTATCGGCTGGCCCATGCAACATATCACTTGAGGCGATGGCCATCCGCGCCTCGGGAAAAAGGTTGGAAAATTCTTCCGCCACCCGCTCCACACCCGGACCGCAGGCGATCAGACTATTCGGGGCCGCGCAGCCGGGGCATTGTTCAGGTATTGCGCAATGATAGCCGCAATGATGGCACATCAATTTTTTACGAGAGCGATGTTCCACCAGCCAGGCCGAACAATCGCGGCACACCATCTTATGCCCGCACGCCTCGCATAAGGTCAGCGGCGCATAACCCCGGCGATTGAGAAAAAGCATCGCCTGCTCGCCTTGCGCCAGCGTCGATTCAAGTTTCTCGCGCAGCGGCTGCGAGATGAAACTGCCCGGCTCGGCGCGGGCCTCGCGCATATCGATCAGCTGCACATCCGGCAATTCTGCCCCGCCATGACGCCGCTGCAATTTCACATGCGCATAACGATGGCTGCGCGCATTGACATATGTCTCCAAGGATGGCGTGGCGCTGGACAAAATGATCGGACAATTCTCCAGATGCGCCCGCACCACCGCCATATCGCGCGCGTGATAGACCACCCCGTCTTCCTGTTTGAAAGCCTGTTCATGTTCTTCGTCGACAATGATCAGACCCAAAGTCTGGAACGGCAAGAACAAGGCAGAGCGCGCGCCCACTACAACCTGCGCCTCACCACGCCAGACCGACCGCGTCACTTTTTTGCGCTGTTTCGCAGAAAGATCGGAATGCCATTCCTGTGGGCGTACGCCGAAGCGCACCGCGAAACGATCCAGAAATTGCACCGTCAAAGCAATTTCCGGCAGCAGCACCAGCACCTGTTTTTTCTGGCGCAACGATTCCGCAATGGCTTCGAAATAGGTTTCGGTTTTGCCCGCCCCGGTAATGCCATCAAGCAGCGTTGCGGAAAAAACCTTCTTCCGCACCGCTTCAACCAGATGGCTGGCCGCGCTCTGTTGTTCGCCATTCAATGCGGGCGCCGCAAAATCAGGCTCAGGCCGAGGCACAGCCGCGAATTCCGGCAGACCGACCTCGATCAGATGCCCCGCCTCTGCCAGCCCTTTGACGACCGATGTGGAACAGCCCGCCTCGCGCGCCAGCGCCGCCAGGCTGCGGGCCAGACCATCGCGCGCAATCTCCAGCACACGCGCCCGCGCGGGCGTCAGCCGTTCCAGCTCCTGCGTTTCGGATAAGCGATAGGCCAGGCGCGTCTTGTCAGGCGCATAAGCTTCGGCGGCGCGCAGAGCGAGCGCCAGCACCATGCCGGGCGGGCTCAGCGTATAATTCGCAACCCAATCCACGAAATCGCAGAGTTTTTCCGGCAGACGCGGCAAACCATCCAGCCCGCGCGCCAATTTCAACTTATGATCTGGCACCGCATCATCAGCCGGACCCCAGACAACCCCCATCGCACGCCGCCCTGATAGCGGCGCATCCACCAATGTTCCGCGCGGATAATCCTGCGGCAGGGCGTAATCATAGGCCCCTTTCAGCGGCAGAGGCAGCAAAATGGCGGCCTTCGGCGGCGAAGGCAGAAAAGAGCTGGAATTAGGCTTAGTCCCCTTGCGTGTCATAGGCTAGAATTTTGCGCCGAAACCAAATTGGTCCATGAACCCATGAAGCTTTTTATCGATAGCGCAGACCCCAAGGAAATCGAAGAACTGGCCGCCACAGGTCTGGTGGATGGCGTCACGACCAATCCTTCGCTTGCCGCCAAAACCGGGCTCGATATGTTTGAATCGCTGAAAGCGATCTGTGACATGGTCGATGGTCCCATCAGTGCCGAAGTCCTCGCCACCGATATGGCAGGCATGTTGAAAGAAGGCGAGCGCTATGCCCGCATCGCCAAGAATATCGCCATCAAAGTACCCCTGACCTGGGACGGGCTGAAGGCCTGCCGCGCGCTGCGCGATATGGGGATGATGGTCAATGTTACGCTGTGCTTCTCGCCGGTGCAGGCCATGATGGCTGCCAAGGCCGGGGCATCCTTCATCTCGCCCTTTATCGGGCGGCTCGATGATGTCGGCGAGGACGGCATGCAACTGATCCACGACATCCGCCTGCTCTATGATAATTATGATTACCGCACGGAAATTCTGGCCGCCTCGATCCGCAGTGTCAGCCATGTCCGCGAAGCAGCCCTGGCCGGATCGGATGTCGCCACGCTGCCCCCCTCGATCTTCCGCCAATTGCTCAGCCACCCGCTCACCGACAAAGGTCTTGCGGCCTTTCTGGAAGATGCCAAAAAGGCCAATCTGCGTATCCGTGAGGAATAAAAGGTGAGCATAAGCGCCAGCGATCTGCAAAAGCTCTGGCTCTCCTTTCTGGCGCATGAACGCCGCGCCAGCCCGCACACATTGCGCGCCTATACGGATGATCTGAGCCGCTTTCTGGCTTTTCTGAACATCCATATGGGGGCCGTGCCGGATCAGGCCTTGCTGGCCAAAGTGGCCCCGGCCGATATCCGCGCCTTCGTCACCGATCGGCGCAAAGATGGTTTGGGGCCGCGCGGCGTGCAGCGGGCGCTGGCCGCCATCCGCAGCTTCTTTCGTTTTCTGACCCGTGAAAATATGCTGGATAATCCGGCGGCGCGGTCGGTGCGCACGCCGCGCATCGCCCGCAGCCTGCCCCGCCCCCTGAGCGAAGCAGATGCCGCCCGGCTTTTGACCGAGGCCGCGGATCAGAAAATCGAATGGCTGGCGGCGCGCGACGTGGCGCTGTTCACCCTGCTCTATGGCGCGGGCTTGCGCATTTCCGAGGCTTTGAGCCTGAAACGAGGCGATGTGCCGCTTGGCCGCAGTCTCAGCATTCTGGGCAAGGGCAATAAGGAGCGCCATGTTCCCCTGCTCCCCATTATCGCCGAAGCCATGGCCACCTATGCGGACGCCATTCCCTATAGCGGTGAAGCCGACAAGCCCGTCTTTCTCTCGGCCCGTGGCAAGGCGATGAGCCCGCGCGAAGCCCAGAAGCTGATGCAGAATTTGCGCGGCAGGCTGGGCCTTTCGGAAAAAGCCACGCCCCACGCCCTGCGCCACAGCTTTGCCACCCATATTCTGGCCCATGGCGGGGATTTGCGCGCCGTGCAGGAATTGCTGGGCCATGCAGCCCTCTCCACCACCCAGACCTATACGGCGGTGGAAACCAGCCAGATGCTGGAAACCTATAAAAACGCCCATCCCCGAGGCCGGGCCGCCTGAATGAACGACCACACCCATTTACCTATGGTCTGGCGAGGCCTTTTGACCTAAGTGGTTGCGCCTTGAAGCGGCTTTCCCTATTTTCCGCCGCCTCAAAGGGGCCGCCTTAGCTCAGCCGGTAGAGCACCGCATTCGTAATGCGGGGGTCGCGTGTTCGAGTCACGCAGGCGGCACCATCTGATATCCAATGAGCATCGCCAGTTTCTGGCATCACAACCTACCCTTTCGGCGGACACCCGGCCGAATCTTTGCGACGCGCCCCTGATCAACCTCTAAAGAAACACCATGGCCAAACATCCCACGCTGCATATCAAATCCAAACTGGGCCGCAGAGCCAAGGCCGGTGGCCCTTGGGTTTTTTCCAATGAGCTGGATATGACCCCGGCCGCCAAGGCGCTCAAGCCCGGCACGCTGGTCAATGTGGCGGGCGACGACCGGGTTCTGGGCACGGGCTATTTCAATCCCAACAGCCTGATTGCGGTGCGTATGCTGGAGCCACAAAAAGATGCGCCCATCGGCAAAGCCTTCTTTGTCAAACAATTGCAACGCGCCTTGTCTTTGCGCGAACAGATTTATGACACGCCCTATTACCGGCTGGTCCATGCCGAAGGGGATTTTCTGCCCGGCCTGACGATTGATCGCTTTGGCGCAACGCTGGTGGTGCAGGTCAGCACCGCTGGCATGGAAGCGCTGACACCGCATCTGCTGGAGGCGCTGGACGAAGTTCTCTCCCCCGCTCATATCGTGTTGCGCAATGATATACCTGCCCGCCAATTGGAAGGGCTGGACTCTTATATTCGTGCGGCGCGCGGCGAGATTCCGCAGCGCCTTGCGCTCGAAGAAAATGGCGCGCGCTATTTCGCCGATCCCGGCAAGGGCCAGAAAACCGGCTGGTATTATGATCAGCGCGAATTGCGCCAGTTCATGGCATCCTGCGCCAAAGGCAAATCTGTACTCGATGCTTTCTGCTCGAGCGGCGGCTTTGCCTTGCTCGCCGCCAAAGCCGGCGCGACAGAAGTGGTGGGGATTGATTCATCGCAGCTCGCGCTTAATCTTGCCGCGGAAGCCGCAGCGGCTAATGGCGTAGCCTGCAGCTTTGTTCAGGCCGATGTGTTCGATGAATTTACCCGCCTTGGCGCCGCTGACCAGCAATTCGATATAGTCATCGCCGATCCACCGCCTTTTGTGAAAGCCCGCAAGGATCTTGAAGCCGGCGCGCGCGCCTATCGTAAAATGGCGCGCATGGCCGCCAAGCTGACAAAGCCCGGCGGGCTGCTGCTGCTGGCATCCTGTTCGCATAATATGCCCTTGGACCGCTTCGCGCAGGACTCCGCGCTGGGCATCGCCAAGCTTGGCCGCACAGCCAGTCTGATACGTCAGGCCGGGGCCGGGCCGGATCATCCGGTACATCCGCTTCTGCCGGAAACCGCCTATCTCAAAGCGCTGGTCTATCGTCTGGATTGAAGCTGCGATTTTAAATGGAAACCTGCGTGCCCAATTCCACCACCCGATTGGGCGGCAGGCGATAGAAACGCCCGGGCGACAAGGCGCTGCTCGCCAGCTTGATATAGAGCCAGGTCCGCCAGCGCCCCAAGACGGGCTTATCCGATAACATCAATGTTTCATGACCCAGGAAGAATGTGGTCGTGTCGATATCAATCGCCAGACCATAGGCCCGCGCCGCTTCCAGGGCGCGCGGTACATCCGCCGTTTCAAAAAAGCCATGCAGCATTTGTACGGCAAAGAATCCTTTACCCAGCTTTTCAACTTCAAGCCGCCGCTCCGGCGGCACGCTCGGCATATCGGCCACCTGAACGGTCATGAGAATAACGCGCTCATGCAGCACTTTATTGTGCTTCAGATTATGCAGCAGCGCCGTTGGCACAACATCATTGCGGGGCGACAGAAACACCGCCGTACCGGCGACACGGGTGGGTGTTTTATCCGCCCGCTCCATGAACAGATTGAGCGGCATGGAATCGGTGCGAATACGTTCGACATAGAGCCGCCGCCCCTTGCGCCATGTCGTCATGATGATCGACACGCCCGCCGCAATCAGTAGCGGCATCCAGCCATTCTCGACAATTTTCAAACTATTCGCCGAGAGGAAGGCCAGATCGATAATCAGAAACACACCGAAAACAGCAATCGCCACACGCCGTCGCCATTTCCATTGCCTGAGCGCCACAATCGCCACATTGAATGTTTCAATCAGCATGATCCCGGCCACGGCGATACCATAGGCCGCCGCCAAAGCGCTGGATGTATGGAAGATCAGAACGATCAGGATCACCCCGATCATCATCGCGAAATTGACCATGGGCAAATAAATCTGGCCCACTTCGGTCGCCGATGTGTGACGAATTTCCATGCGCGGTAACTGGCCCAGTTGCACCGCCTGGCGGGTCATCGAGAAGACCCCGGAAATCACAGCCTGCGACGCAATGATCGCGGCCAGCGTCGCCAATATGACAAAGGGATAATGCATCCAGTCCGGAGCAAGACCATAAAACGCATTGGCCGATTCACCGGGATGACGCAGCAGAAGCGCGCCTTGTCCAAAATAATTCATCAGCAATGCGGGAAGAACAATATAAAGCCAGGCCCGCCGCACCGGCTCTTTGCCGAAATGGCCCATATCCGCATAAAGCGCTTCGCAGCCCGTCACCGCCAGCACGACAAAACCAAGCCCCGTGAAAGCCATCCAGGGTTCATGGATAAAAAGTTGCGCGGCATAGATCGGATTGACCGCCAACAGGATCGACGGCGTTTGCCAGATCGACATCACCCCCAAAACCGACAAGGTGACAAACCAGACAAGAATAATCGGCGAAAATAATTTGCTGAGCTTGGCGGTGCCGCGACTCTGCATCGCGAACACACCAATCAAAACCACCAGACTGAGCGGAATAATCAACGGCCGCAGGAAATGGCTTTCCGTCCCCAATCCTTCCATCGCGCTGAGCACGGAAATAGCGGGTGTCAGAACCCCGTCACCATAAAACAGCGCCAGACCAAGAATCGCGACAGCGCCGACAATCTGTTTCATGCGCGGCCCAAGCTTGGAGCGATGGGCCAGCACCGACAGCGCCAGCGTCCCGCCTTCGCCATCATTATCGGCCCGCATGATGACGCCGACATATTTGAGCGTAACGACAATGATCAGCGCCCAGAAGATCAGCGATAAGGTGCCCATGATCGCCATAGGGCCGGGAAATTCGCCGCCCGTCGCCTGCACCGCCTGACGCATGGCATAGATCGGGCTGGTGCCGATATCGCCAAAGACCACGCCCAGCGCGCCCAGCATAAGCAGCAGATCGCGCCAACGCTTTTTCTGCGGCGCGGCAGCGCCACCAGATGGGGCAGGTATCATATCAGGGATGTGTCATATCAAGGGAAATCACGATGAACCGCTAGACACAAAATGTGAGTGCACAACGTCATGCCAGGACCGCCTGACGTTAGGCCTAGCCGTGTCTGAAAAAAAGAGGGGCGCTTCAAATTCTTTCCCCTGCTCTATACATGCTTAAGATAAACGTTGTGCCGGGCGCGGCGCTATAAAACCCTGGACGCCATAGCTGCGCAGGCCCCAGCTCTGATCGCGCAGATTGAACACCCGCACTTCGCTCCAGTCATTATTCGGGCTGACATCGATCAGCGGGTTTTTCAGGTAAATCCGCCCATCATTCAGCCAATTGGCATGATCGACCTCAAGCATACGGGCCGAAACCAGCTTGCGCACCACAGCCAGATGCGCCCGCTTAACCCCAGACCCATAGCCATGCAGCACGATGACGGAACCCGGTTCGGGTGTTTGCTGGCGGTCATAACGCCCGGCAGCTTTATCCCACCAGATGACCGCATCCCCGCGCAGATCAATACCGGATTGCGCCCGGGCAAAGCCCACACATTGCAAAGGTTTGATGGGGGTGACGATCTCACCGACCGGACCAGATAAGCTTGGTCCCGTGCCATGTCTCGTCGTCTCGGGCACCGTGGTCGAACAAGCCGCCATCAATATGCCCAGACAGAGCACAGCACTTAATTTCACCACAACAGAACGGGCGATCATATAAACCCCGCTAGACGTGAATCTCTGCCCCTGCATAACGGGATTCGCCAAAAATTCTAAATGGGGCAGATTTAATAGCGGATTGTATCACGGGCTTCGCGGGTGATGGTGCGCGCCGGCATCGAGCCGCTTAATCCCATACCGCCAATCGAAATCAACCCGGCCACCGCCACCAGAAAGAAGGGCGCGCTCCAGGCCTGTTCGCTGATGGCAAAAATCGGCAGCATCAAGCCCACCGCGATTTCCGGCCAGCCGCGCCATGCACCGGCATAACGCTCACCCGCTTTGGGTGTGCGGACAAAGACCATCTTCATGCCGAGGAAAGCTTCAATCGTTGCCCGCGTATTGGAAAGCACCAGCCCGCTGGGAAAAATCAGCGCCAGAATAATACCGCGCACCAGATTGGGCAGATGCTGCCGCGCCAGCATGGTCTGACCAAGATAGAGATAGCTGATCGAGACCGTGAAACCGAAGGCGGTGACACATAAACCCAGATAGGCGACAGGCCGCATATAGACCACGCCCATACCCATCAAGGTCAGGCTGATCACCACACTGGTTGCCGCCAGCGTATAAAATGCGAATTGGCAAATCTGCGCCGAGAGCACAAATTTCTTCCAGACGGGAAGCTTTGCGCGCCAGATGGACGGCATAAGCTTCCGCGCCACTTGCGCATGGCCTTTTGTCCAGCGTGCCTGTTGCGCCCGCCATGCAGCCGCCGTTTCAGGCAATTCGCCCGGCACTTCCAGATCAGGCAAAAAGGCCGAACGCCAGCCCTTCAAGGCACAGCGGATCGACAAATCCAAATCTTCGGTCAGCGTGTCGCCCGTCCAGCCACCGCCATCCTCAATCGCATCACGCCGCCACACGCCGGCCGTGCCATTGAACGAAATCGGCAAGCCCGCGCGCACCCGCGCCTCTTGCTCGACAGCGAAATGACTATCCAGCAACAGGCCCTGCGCGCAGGTGAGCCAGTTGCGCGTGCGGTTATTATGGCCCCAGCGCGCCTGCACAAAGGCCAGACCAGAATCGGCCACCAGCACCGGCACGGTCCGCCGCAGAAAATCCGGCGGCGGCACAAAATCGGCATCAAAGATCGCGATGAAAGGCGCATCATTATGCACCAGACCAAAAGCCAGATTACCGGCCTTGAAGCCTGTGCGCTCGCCCCGGCGCAGAATGCTTAAAGTCACACCGTCGGGAACTATCTTTAAAACGGCATCGACCAGCGCCTGATGGTTTTCCAGTCGGCCATCATCCAGCACCTGAATTTCCAGCTTGTCGCGCGGATAATCCAAACGGGTTGCCGCCTGCGCCACACGCACGGCCAGCGCGCCTTCATCACAGACCGGCAATTGCACCAGCACGCGTGGCAAGGCGTCATCGGGCAATAGCGGCGCGCGAAATGTTTTAGCAGGACGAAACAGGCGCAATAAACCTAGCGCCGCGAGCTGCGCCGACAATAAAGCCAGCAGAACCAGCACGCAGACCACGGCTGATTGAAGGATGAGAGAAAAACCTTCCATACGGAGTGCTCGGACCCCCAACTCTTTCTGACGAACACCACCTGAGGCCCGGCGATGCAAAGGCCGGGGGCGGCTGTGAACCGAATACCCCCAAAACAGAGGGGGAATGTGCTGTGGGACTAAAAATTTCGCAAGTCCTTAAAAGACTTGACTTCAATCCAAAGTGCGGCGGAAACGCGCCATGGCAAGCAGACTTGCCACCAGCACAATCAGCGCCAAAGGCCAAAGATCGGGCCAGATTTCGGGCAAACCATTATCTTTAAGTAATAATCCGCGCACGATCCGCAGGAAATGTGTGATCGGCAAAGCCTCCCCGATCGCCTGTGCCCAAAGCGGCATCCCACGGAAAGGAAAGGCAAAGCCCGATAAAAGGATGGAGGGCAGAACGAAAAACACCACCATTTGCATGGCTTGAAGCTGACTTTGGGCAAAGGTGGAAAACGTATAGCCGATCGCCAGATTGGTCAGCACGAATAAGAACAGAACAAGACCCAGCAGAAAGTAAGAGCCATTCATTGGCACAGCGAACAGAAAATCCGCCGAGAGCAAAATCATCACCGCCTGAAGGAACCCCACCCCGACATAGGGCCCGATCTTGCCCAGCATCAGCTCCAACGAGCTTGCGGGCATGGCGATCAGATTCTCCAAAGTTCCCCGTTCGCGCTCCCGCGTCACCGAAAAGGACGATATCAAGGCCAGCGACATGGTGAGGATCACCCCAAGCAAGCCCGGAATAATATTGAACTGCGTATTGTTCTCCGGGTTGTAACGCGGCTGCACCACCACATCGACCGGCGACGCAGGCGACGGCCTTGCCAATGGCCCGTTCAAGTCATCGCGCAGGGCTTCCTGCACCAGTTGCGGAAAGGTCGCCACCGCCCGCGCGCCGGACGAAGGATCGCTGGCATCGACTTGCAGCAAAACCTGCGGGCGCTCACCCCGCACCAGCGCCCGCGAAAAATCCGCCGGGATGGTGATGACGAATGTGACATCACCCCGATCCAGCAAACGCTCGCCCTCACCCACACTTTCAACGACATGGATGATTTTGAAATAATCCGAATTCATCAACCCGGCGACAATGGCATCACTGAACACGCTGCGATCTTCAATCGCCAGCGCCGTGGGCAGATGTTTGGGATCCATATTGATGGCATAGCCAAACAGCAATAATTGCATGATCGGCATCACCATGATGATCGCGATGGTGACATGATCGCGCCAGATCTGGATGAATTCCTTTTGCAGCACCGCCCCCACCCGGCGGAAGGAAAAAGCCCGGCTCATCGCGCGCGTTCCTGAAACTGAATGAAGACATCTTCCAGACTGGGCGAGACTTGTTGCAGCTTCAGCCCCGGCACCTGATTTAAAGGCTGCAAAGTCTGCCGCAACACTGTTTCGTCATGGCCGCTGATATGCAAAGCCGCGCCAAAGAAGGCGACAAATTCCACCCCGGGCTGATGTTGCAGGCGCGATGCATATTGCCGGGCGCCCGGCCCTTCAATCGTGAATGTATAAAGCCCGGATTGGGCGATCACCTCACCCACCGTGCCGCGCGCGATAATATGACCGCGATTAATATAGACGATGCGATCACAGCGTTCCGCCTCATCCATATAATGCGTGCTGACAAGCACGGTCAGCCCGCCTTCGCTCAAACGATGAATCTCATCCCAGAAATCGCGCCGCGCCTTGGGGTCCACACCTGCAGTCGGCTCATCCAGCAGCAGCAGGCGCGGCTCGTGCAACATACAGGCCGCCAATGCCATACGTTGCTTCCACCCGCCCGACAATTCGCCCGCCAATTGTTTCTGGCGCTCGGTCAGGCCCAATCGCTGCAATGCCTGGTCAACACGTGCAGAAGCCCGGTCCAGCTCATAAACATCTGCAACGAATTTCAGATTCTCGCGGATGGTGAGATCCTGCCAGAAACTGAAATGCTGGGTCATATAGCCCACATCGCGTTTGATCTTTTCGCTCTCGCGCTTGATGTCATAGCCAAGACAACTGCCATCACCATCATCGGGCCTCAGCAAGCCGCAGAGCATGCGAATAGTTGTGGTCTTGCCCGATCCATTCGGGCCTAAAAATCCCCAGACCTCGCCTTCCGGCACGGCTATATCAATATGATCGACGGCGATTTTACTGCCGAATTTCTTGGTCAATCCACGTACATCAATCGCCAGCATGGCTTTATTGCGCCGCCTGCAATGGACGAATTTCCACAGGCTGTCCCGGATTGAGTTTCAGCCCGCCTTCGATGCGCGCTTCCAGCTTATAGACCAGCCGCTCACGGCTCCCCGCGGCAAAAATCACCGGCGGCGAGAATTCCTGTATTTGGGAGATGAAGCTGATTTTCGCGCTCAGCTTTTCCGCGCAGCCATCACACTGAATGGCCACACTTTGCCCCTGTTTGACCTGCGCGAACTCAGACTCCGGCACAAAGAAACGCACATAAATATTCTCCGGCGGCAGCACCGAAACCACAGGCGTCATCGCGCCGGCATATTCACCTTTACGGAAATAAACATCTTCCACCTGCCCGCTTAAGCGGGCCTGCACGACACGTTGCGACAAATCATAGCCCGCACCGCCCAGCGAAGCCTCGGCCTGTTTCTGCTGCGCCTCGATCAAGGCAATACGCGCCCGCGCCTGCTGCTCAGCAGTTTTAGCGGCGTCATAGAGTTGCGCCACGCCCGCATTGGCGCGAGCCAAGCCAGCCTGACGTGCCAGCTCCTTTTCCGCCAAAGTCAGTTGCGCGCGGGCTTCCTGCATCTGCGCCCCGGCCTGCGCCAGACTAGCCCTGGCTTCATCACGCTGCGATTTCTGGCGCTCATCATCCAGCACAAATAAAACATCGCCCATGCGCACCATATCGCCGCGCCGCACTTTAACTTCGGCCAGCCAGCCCCCTTCCGGGGCCGCGATCATGGCCGATTCACCCACCACATATCCCAGCCATGGCTTATCCTTTTGCTCTTCACAGCCCGCCAGAATCAGAACGCAAATGCCAAGCGACAGATAGTATAAGCGACGCATCACGCTCCTTTGGCGGCCAGGCCGCGCATAAAAATATCGATATGGGTTTCAATCAGCCCCGCATGGTCATAGGGCGTCTCATCCAGCGGATCGAATGTGATCCGCCAAAAGCCCGAAAGCATGAGCGGCGCCACACAGAGCCGCGCCGCATGTTTGGGATCGATTTTGCGTATTTCGCCGCGGGCTACGCCCTGCGCAATTAGTTCTTCCAACACGCCAAGAACGACATCAATAATTTCGCTGCGGTAATAACGGGCGAGTGCCGGAAAATTACCGGCCTCGGCAATCACGATCTTGGGCAAAACAATCAAATCGGAATGGCGCATAAAATCGCTGAAACTGCGCAGGGCGATTTTCAATAATTCAGGACAGGAACTATCCAGATCGCGCGCCTGTTGAAAAACATCCTGCACACTGGGCGAGATAGAATCCCGCACCAAAGCTTTGAACAAGGCGTCCTTGCTTTCGAAATAGAGATAGAGCGTGCCCTTGGTCACCCCGGCGCGCTGAGAGATGTCTTCCATTCGCGCGGCGGCAAAGCCCTTATGGGCAAAGACATGCAAGGCCGCCTGCAGAATTTCCTGAGGCCGGGCGCTTTTGCGCCGCCGCCAGCGGGCCGGCTGGGCCAGATTATGCGCCACAGGCGTGGCCTCTGAATCGTCGGTTTTCAGCGCCCCGGGGGACATTATTTTGTTCGCCATGGCACACAACTACTAAATATCCAGTCATTTATAAATAGGCCAATAGCTTTTTCATTCATGCTGCAGACAGAAACGTTGCATTAGGGTGACGCCAAACAGTCGGGGCAATAGGGAAAGGACACGAAAATGCGTTTGCCAACCCAAGCTAAACTATTGGGTGCGCTTGGCTTATTAGTTCTGACAGCCTGTGCGAACCCCACCCCTTACGCCCCTCGCGAGCCGGGTCAATCCACCGGCTATACGGATATGCGGCTCGATGAAAATCGCTATCGCGTGACCTTTACCGGCAATTCCGTGACCGGCCGCGAGACGGTGGAAGATTATCTGCTGCTGCGTTCCGCCGAAGTGACATTGGACTCGGGCTTCAGTCATTTCATGTTCGACACGCGCGATACCGAGGCCCGCACCAGCTATCGCACCGATTTCGTGGGCTGGCCGGGCTGGCGTGGTTATGGCTGGTATCGGCATAGCTGGCCCTATTACGGGGCCTTTGGCGGCCCTTATGGCCCCTATTACGACTCGGTCGATTCGCGCCCGATCACCCGCTATCAGGCCTATGCCGAAATCGTCATGCTGAGCCCGGATCAGGCGCGGGACCATCCTACCGCGCTGGATGCGCGTGATGTGGCCAGCAGAATTGGCGAATATGTCCGCGCCGATCAAGAACGGCGCCGACGTTAAACATATAGGGCGCTAAAACATCCAGGTCGTTAAAACATCTCATCTGGCGCGGTCCCATCCTGAGGCCGCGCCAGAATAAATTGCGTATAGGCTTCCATCTTCTGCACCGACACACAGTCGAATCCCTGCTGATGGCACATATGCGGAATGTCAATCACCGCCATAGGATCATCCGCCCACACTTCTATCTGTTGAGATGGCTTTAAGCGCTCCAATGCCTTACGCGCCAACAAGGCCGGCATCGGACATTTCAAAGCGCGCAGATCCAGCATGAAAAACAAATTCCTGAATATTTATCTTCAAGCCTTAAAATATGCCGCAACTTGACGATATCCTTACGCCGCCTATTCTGCCTATAGATGTGGCCCGAACTTTAGGCGCAAGGCAAAAAAAATGAGCATTTTCGCGGCTATTAAACGCGAATATATTTATATCACCACAGTCGCGCGCACCTTTTACGGTATGCGCCATCTGAAATCGACCTCGCCGCGCACCATTGCCGCGATCGTGGCGGAACACGCCGCCCGCAAACCCGATAATCTCGCCATCATCGAGCCGGGACGCCAGACCACCTATCTCGAACTTGATCAGGGGGCCAATCGTTTTGCCCATTGGGCTCAGTCGCAGCGCCTCCATAAGGGCGATGTTGTGGCGCTGGTCATGGAGGATTGCGCCGACTATCTCATGGCCTGGCTCGGCATGTCGAAACTCGGCATCGTCACCGCCCTGATCAATACGAATCTGCGCGGCATGCCCCTGTCCCATTCGATCAATATTTCAGGCGCCCAACATGTTCTGATCGGCGGCGATCTGCGCCAGCCACTGCTGGATGTCGTGGAGCAATTGCAGAAGCAGCCAAAAATCTGGTGCGCTGACGGCGCCGCTGCCGATGTCGAAGATCTGGATGCCATATTGCGCCGTATGCCCCTCAGCGCCCCTACCACGTCGGAAAGCATTCTCTGCCGGGATCGCGCTTTTTATATTTTCACCTCCGGCACAACCGGCATGCCGAAAGCCGCCAATATCAGCCATAGCCGCCTGCTCTATATGATGTACGGCTTTTCCGGCGCATTGAACGCGAAAGAAAGCGACCGCATGTATAATGTGCTGCCGCTTTATCATTCGTCCGGCGGCATTTGCGCCGTTGGCCCGGCCCTGCTGAATGGCGCGTCCATGGTGTTGAAACGCCGTTTCTCCGTGACGGAATTCTGGGACGACTGCCAAATCTATCAGCCGACCCTGTTTCAATATATCGGCGAATTATGCCGTTATCTGCTCAATGCGCCGGTCTCGCCCTTGGAGAAAACCCATTCCATCCGCGCCATCACCGGCAACGGCTTGCGGCCTGAAATCTGGAACGCGTTCAAAACCCGCTTCAACATTCCCCGCATTGTCGAATTTTACGGCGCGACCGAAGGCAATGTCTCCATGCTGAATTATGACGGCACGATGGGGGCGGTGGGCCGCGTTCCCCGCTATGCCCGTCCCATCGTCACCTGCCGCATCATCCGCTTCGATGTCGAAAGCGAACAGGCGGTGCGCGGCGCCGATGGGCTCTGCACCGAATGTGAGACACACGAAATAGGCGAAGCGATTGGCCGGATTTCCAATGATGCGGGCCATAATTTTGAAGGCTATACGAATGAGAAGGACACGCAGAAGAAAATCCTGCGCGATGTCTTTGAAAAAGGCGATGCCTGGTTTCGCACCGGCGATTTGATGCGCCGCGACGAACATGAATATTTCTATTTCGTCGACCGCATCGGCGACACATTCCGCTGGAAGGGCGAAAATGTTTCGACCGGCGAAGTGAGCCAGGTGCTGGGCGTGATCCCCGGCATCCTCAATGCCAATGTCTATGGAGTGCATATTCCCGGCATGGATGGCCGCGCCGGCATGGCCGCCATCACCGCCGATGCGGATTTCAGCCTGGATGATTTCAACCAGCGCCTGAAAAATAATCTGCCCGCCTATGCAAGGCCGATTTTCCTGCGCCTTCAGCCGGAAATGGAAATCACCGGCACGTTTAAATTGCGCAAAGTCGATCTCGTGAAACAAGGTTTCGACCCAGCCACGATCAGCGATCCGCTCTATGCATTTAATCCCGACAGCGAACAGTATGAGCCGCTGACGCCTGCCTTTTATGCCGCCATCACCACCGGTCAGGTTAAATACTGAATATGTTGCGTGCAGTCCTGTTTGATTTCGGCGGCGTCTTCACCTGCTCGCCGCTCGGCTCCATCGCCCGCTTTGAGCAGCAGCATGATCTGCCCAAGGGCCTCATCACCCATGTCAACAGCCAGAACCATCTGGACAATGCCTGGGCGCGGTTAGAGCGCAATGTGATTGACCAGGATCAATTCGATGCTGAATTCCGCGCGGAAACACGCGCCGCAGGCAATGAGATTTCCGGCAGCGCTCTGCTGTCTGTTCTTGCAGGCCCCGTGCGCCCCGCCATGGTGACCGCGCTGCAGCGGATCAAGACAAAATTTAAAACCGGCTGTATCACCAATAATATGGTGCCCGCCCTGCCCCGCCCGCCCGAGCTGGCCGCGCAAGTCGCCCGGATCATGAGCCAATTTGATGAAGTGCTGGAATCATCCAAAATCGGGATACGCAAACCCGACCCGCGCATCTATCTGATGATGTGCGAAAGGCTCGGCCTGCAACCGCATGACTGTATCTATCTCGACGATCTCGGGATCAATCTCAAACCCGCCCGCGCCCTTGGCATGCAAACCTACAAAGTACGCCAGGTCAAAGAGACCATAAACGCCCTGGAACAGGCCACGGGCCTGCACCTGCATTAAATAATCTCAGGCAAAATCCTTGGCCACTTCACTGCGCGTGGCGGCAGGCATGATCGCGATATGGCCATAGGCCGGATGGCTGATCGCCAGCATCACCCGCCCCTCGCCTTGTTGGAAACGTGCAATCTGCGCGGGCGTAAAAACGAACCGCACCCAATGCACGGCGGATGTTTTTCCATCCGCGGTGACGCGGTCTTCATAATCGGTCGGCGCAGCCTTAATGACCTCGCCGCCCTCCAGTTCCAGCGTGATCTGATTTTCAATCCCCGCCAAACGATAGAGCAAAGCCTCCCGCCGCTTAGGATCGTCGATCTCCAGCATCAATGTGGCGATCAATTCATGCCCCTGCGGGATCAGCGGATTATAGGCCTCCAGCTCACCGGCTAATTGTTCGGCGCCACCTTTTTCGATGCGCAGCATTTCCTGCACTTGCAGCCACATGGTCTGATAATTTTCGAAATAGAATGTGGCGAAGGGGCCAACCTCGACCCGCCGATTTTTCTTGGTCGCGATAGACGCCGCCCGCAATTCGGCACGCTGCGGATTGTAAACCTCTAGCGGCAGAATATCCGCCGCCGTAATCCGTCTGTCTGCTTCACTCATGACACATGCTCCGTCAGGCCAAAAGCCCGCGCCAGAATTTCCACCGGATGTTCCGCCTGCCTGGCGACAGCTATCCCATCCTTTTGCGCCAGCGCCGTGGCCTCTTTCACAATATGCTGACCGGCCAGCGGACAATCCGACGCAATATGCCCGCGCGCCTGCGCCACTGCCGCCCGGAAAACCGGCCGCCCGACTTTAACCGCCAGATCATGGGTGGGTTTCACCACGCCGAATGTGCCGCCATGGCCCGAACAACGCTCGATCACATCCACCGGTGTATCTGGAATAAGGCGCAGCATCTCCGCAGATTTTGGCCCCATATTCTGCGCCCGCGCATGGCAGGGAATATGTACCGTCACCCCTTCAGGAAGCGATTCCAGCGGCGGCAAGCCGTCTTTCTTGGCGACATCGACAATATATTGATCAATGTCAAAAACATGTTTGGCGAGCCGCTGCACATTTTCATTTTCCGGCAGGATCAACGCCCATTCAAATTTCAGCATCAGACCGCAAGATGCCGTCAGCGTGACAATGTCATAGCCTTCATCAATCAGCGCGACGAGTTCTTTCGAAACCTTGGCCGCCTGTTCAGCGACTTTTTCCAATTGCGCCTGTTCCAGATAAGGCATGCCGCAACAGCCCGGATAGGCCGCCCGCGTTTCCACCCCGATATGATTGAGCACATCGCGCGCCGCCATACCGGTGGAAGGCTTATTGTAATTGACAAAGCATGTGGCAAACATCGCCGCCTTACGCTTGCCATAGGCCGGCGCATCCCTGTTCGGCGCAATCGGATCACCGCGATCCTGCGCCATAAAGGTGCGCGTATTGAATTGCGGCAGCTTGGCATTGCGATCAATGCCCGCCACTTTTTCCAGCGCGGGCCGGGTCAGCTTATTTTCGTCGCCAGCACCCCAATTGACCACCGGCGAGGCCAGGGCCGCCAAACGGCCATTGCGATCCATCTGGGCCAGCTGGCGCTGCGTGAAATCGCTTTTGCCATTTTTCAATTCGACGGCGCGATAGCGCAGCATCAAATGCGGGAAATCCAGATTGAATGCATGCGGCGGCACATAGGGGCATTTGGTCATAAAGCACATGTCACACAAAGTGCAGGCTTCAACCACATGCGGGAATGTATCAGAGGAGACGCCGTCCAATTCTTCAGTCGGACTATTATCGACCAGATCGAACAAGCGCGGAAAAGATTCGCATAAATTGAAGCAGCGGCGGCAACCATGACAGATGTCGAAAACCCGGCGCATTTCTGCGTCCAGCAATTCGGCATCGTAAAAAGCTTCGTCGCGCCATGCCAATATTTCGCGGGTCGGCGCTTCCAGACTGCCTTCTTTGGACATGCTTGCTCTTAATAACGCTCACAGCGCTACTGTCTGTGAAACCGGAAGAATAAAGATAAAGCCGCAAATGGCGGGCGGCATAAAACTACCCGCCATTCAGATTGGCTTATTTGCCCAGCGTGTCGAACGCCTTTTGGAAACGACCGGCATGGCTTTTTTCAGCCTTGGCCAATGTTTCAAACCAGTCGGCAATTTCGTCAAAGCCTTCTTCGCGCGCCGTGCGCGCCATACCGGGATACATGTCGGTATATTCGTGGGTTTCACCCGCGACAGCCGAGAGAAGATTTTTATCCGTCGGGCCGATCGGCAGATCGGTGGCCGGGTCGCCAATATTTTCCATATATTCGAGATGGCCATGGGCATGGCCGGTTTCGCCTTCCGCAGTCGAGCGGAAAACAGCGGCGACATCATTATAGCCTTCGACATCGGCTTTTTGCGCGAAGTAGAGATAACGGCGATTGGCCTGGCTCTCACCGGCAAAGGCGGCTTTCAGATTGTCATGCGTCTTGGTGTCTTTGAGGGACGTCATTGGGAGTCTCCATTGCGATATTTCGCTGCATCAGCGGGCATCCACCCCTGATCCGCACGGCGCAGAATGCCGCCTCTATCTCACCGGAGTCAAGGAATTAGAATAATTCTAAACTTAAGAACTATTCGCAATAAATTCAGAGCCTTTTGAGCCGCACGACAACATCGACCCGTTCCACCTGCAACCCCGCAGGCGGGGCCGGAACACCGGCGACTTCAATGCTTGCGCCGGGGATATCGATCAGCGCCGCATCTTCCTCGATATAGAAATGCTGATGCGTATGGGCATTTGTATCGAAATAAGAACGCCCGGCCCCCACCGTCACCTGTTGCAGCAAGCCCGCCTGGGTGAATTGATGCAGCGTATTATAGACAGTGGCGAGCGATACACGGACCTCGTTCTGATGCGCTTCCTCATGCAGAAGCTCTGCCGTCAGATGCCGATCTCCATGTCGGAACAATAAGTTAGCAAGGGCCAGCCGTTGTTTGGTGGGGCGCAAACCGGCAGCGCGCAAGCGTTCGGCAGCGATTACAGCCCCGCCAGCCCCGGCCCCGATTGAAAGCGATCCACTCATCTCTCTGACCTATTTGCCTTTCTTGTGACTATTGGCGGGCTGACAGTCACCACGCAACCCTGTTAGACTGCATCACAACATCAGCTTCGTTAGAATGCTTCTAACTCACAGGAGATTGGCAAAAGACTCGCACTTGTCAAGTCTGAGTCTTTGCAGGATTGGAAATGCTGGCAAAAAGATCGAATTTTGACCTTGAAGGGCTTTTGGCATGCGCCAGAGGGGAACTTTTCGGCCCGGGCAATCCGCAGCTTCCGCTGCCCCCCATGCTCATGTTCGACCGCATCACCCATATTTCAGACAAGGGCGGTTCGGTCGATAAGGGGACAATCGAGGCGGAACTCGATGTCACCCCCGATCTGTGGTTCTTCAAATGCCATTTCCAGAATGACCCCGTGATGCCGGGCTGCCTCGGCCTGGACGCGATGTGGCAATTGGTGGGCTTCTTTCTGGGCTGGATGGGCGGGCTTGGCCATGGCCGCGCGCTGGGCGTGGGCGAGGTGAAATTCACCGGCATGGTGCTGCCCACCGCCAAAAAGGTCAGCTACAGCATCGATCTCAAACGCGTCATCATGCGCAAGCTGGTGGTCGGCATTGCCGATGGCGTGATGAAGGTGGATGGCAAAGTGATCTATGAAGCCAAAGATCTTCGCGTCGGCCTCTTTACGGACGCACCGAAAAGCGCGTTGCAAAGTTCAGCCGTTCCGGCTTAAGCCAGCAGCAGCTTCAAGCCACCTTATAAAGGGCCTTGCATGAGACGCGTCGTCGTTACCGGCATGGGCATTATTTCGTCCATCGGCAATAACACCACCGAGGTGACGCAATCTCTGCGTCTGGCGAAACCGGGCATTGTCGCCTCGGATATATATCGCGACATGGGCTTCCGCTCACAGGTCGAAGGCAGCCTGAAAATAGATCTCGACGCCGTGGTCGATCGCCGGGCCCGCCGCTTCATGGGCGATGGGGCGGCCTATTGCTGGCTCGCCATGAATCAGGCCATTTCGGATGCAGGTCTGGACGCCGCGGAAATCTCGCATCCGCGCACCGGCCTGATTGTCGGTTCTGGCGGCCCCTCGACCAAAGCCATCGTCGCCGCCGCCGACAGCGCGCGCGACCCGGCCCGCGGTGTCAAACGTATCGGCCCCTTTGCCGTGCCAAAGGCCATGTCCTCCACCTGCTCGGCCAATCTCTCCACCTGGTTCAAAACCAAGGGCGTGAATTATTCGATCTCCAGCGCCTGCTCCACCAGCGCCAATTGCATCGGCAATGCGGCGGAAATGATTCAATGGGGCAAGCAGGACATCATGTTCGCAGGCGGCGGTGAAGAACTTGACTGGACCCTGTCCGAATTGTTCGACGCCATGGGTGCCATGTCGTCAAAATATAATGCGGCACCCGAAAAAGCCTCACGCGCCTATGATAAAAACCGCGATGGTTTTGTGATCTCTGGCGGCGGCGGCATTGTAGTGCTCGAAGAATTAGAACATGCCAAAGCCCGCGGCGCAAAAATCTATGCCGAACTTGTAGGCTATGGTGCCACCGCCGACGGCGCCGACATGGTGGCGCCGTCCGGTGAAGGGGCGATCCGCTGCATGCAGATGGCGCTGGAGCGGGTGAAGGGCAAGGTGGATTATATCAACCCCCATGCCACGTCGACACCTGTCGGCGACATCCCCGAAATCAATGCGATCCGCGCGGTCTTTGGCGAAGCGATGCCATTCATCAGCGCCACCAAATCGCTGACCGGCCACAGTCAGGGCGCGGCGGGCGTGCATGAAGCGATCTATACGCTGCTGATGATGCAGCATGGCTTCATCTGCGAAAGCGCCAATATCGAAGAGATCGATCCTGTGGTGGCCGACGCCAATATTGTGCGCCAGCGTCTGGATAATCAGTCCATCAATCTGGCCCTGTCCAACAGCTTCGGCTTTGGCGGCACCAATGCATCGCTCGTGTTCCAACGTCTTGTTGGTTGAGCTTGGTCATGAACAAAATAAGAGGTCAGAATGGCTGATGCCATGCCATTAATGCGAGGTAAGCGGGGCTTGATCATGGGCGTTGCCAATGATCATTCCATCGCCTGGGGCATAGCGCGCACCTTGTCGGCCCATGGCGCGGAGCTGGCCTTCAGCTATCAGGGCGAGGCGCAGGCCAAACGCCTTAAACCGCTGGCCGAATCCATCGGCACCAAACTCATCCTGCCCGGCGATGTCGAAAATGATGACGAGCTGGATACGGCGTTTGAAACCTTGCGCCGCGAATGGGGCGGGATCGATTTTCTGGTTCATGCCATCGCCCATTCCGATCGCAATGAATTGAAAGGGCGCTATGTCGATACGACCCGCGCCAACTTCTCCCGTACGCTGAGCATCTCCTGCTATTCCTTCACCGCGGTGGCGCAGCGCGCCGCCAAGCTGATGACCCCGCCCTCTTTAGGCGGCACGGGCGGCTCGCTCATCACCCTGACCTATCTTGGCGCCACCCGCGTCATGCCCAGCTATAATGTGATGGGCGTGGCGAAAGCAGCATTGGAAGCCAGTGTCCGCTATCTCGCCGCCGATCTGGGCCAAGATGGTATTCGCGTGAATGCGCTTTCGGCTGGCCCCATGCGCACCTTGGCCGGCGCTGCCGTTGGCGATGCCCGCACCGTGTTCAAATGGAACCGCGCCCATGCGCCGCTCAAACGCAATGTCGAGCTGGATCATGTCGGCGGCTCCGCGCTCTATCTCCTCAGCGATCTCTCGGGCGGCGTCACCGGCGAAGTGCATTTTGTCGATGCCGGTTACAATGTGGTGGGCATGCCCCTGACCGCCGATCTCAAAGGCTGGGTCGCACCGGATAGCGGCGAACAAAATTCTACAAACGCCCAAGGCGATGCAGAGCAGCAACCCGCAAAGGTCACTGCCTAATCGCGCTTAGCTTTTGCTGAGCAGATTTATTTCGCCAAAGCCTTCGCCGCATCGGCGAAGCGCGCGAATAAATAATGGCTGTCCATCGGCCCGGGCGAGGCTTCGGGGTGATATTGCACGCCGAAGACCGGCTTACCTTCCAGGCGCAAACCGCAATTGCTGCCATCGAACAGCGAAATATGGGTCTCCGTGATACCCGGCGGAAATGTGTCACGATCCACGGTGAAGCCGTGATTCATCGAAACGATTTCCACTTTGCCGGTTTCCAGATCTTTCACGGGATGATTGGCCCCATGATGGCCATGGCTCATCTTGCGGGTCTGCGCGCCCAGCGCCAGCCCCAGAATCTGATGGCCCAGACAAATGCCAAAGACCGGAATATCTTTTGCGATCACGCCCTGAATAACCGGAATAGCATAGCTGCCCGTGGCGGCCGGATCGCCCGGCCCATTGGACAACATCACGCCATGCGGCTGATGCCGCAGCACATCTTCCAGCGTCGCGCTGGCGGGCAGCACAATGACCTGCGCCCCTTCGCCGGCGAGCAGCCGCAGAATATTGCGCTTCACCCCATAATCCAGCACCACGCAGCGCCAGCTTGGCTTTGTCTGCTCACCGAAACCTTCATTCCAGATCCAGGGCGTCTGCTGCCAATGATAGGTCTGTGTGGTGGTCACGTCTTTGGCGAGATCAAGCCCGACCAGACCGGTGAAGGATTTCGCCTGTTCCACCAAGGCCGGAATATCGAACACACCATCCGGCGCATGGGCGATGACACCATGGGGCATGCCCTTGTCGCGGATCAGATTGGTCAGACGGCGCGTATCAATGCCGGCAATGGCCGCGATATGATGGGCCCTGAGCCATTGATCCAACGCCGACAAGGCGCGGTAATTCGATGGACTGGCCGCATCTGCCCGCACGATCATGCCGCGCACTGCCGGGGTCTGCCCTTCGACATCTTCGCTATTGGTGCCGACAATACCGATATGGGGAAAGGTGAAGGCCACGATCTGCCCGGCATAGGACGGATCGGTGAGTACTTCCTGATAGCCCGTCATCGCCGTGTTGAAGCAGATTTCCCCCACGGAAGCCCGCGCCGCGCCAAAGCCCTGTCCCTCGAAAACAGTGCCATCCGCCAGCACAAGCAGGCCGGTCACTTTGCGGGAGCGGTCTTGGCCGCGTGAAAAAGCCTTCGCCGGGCTTGCGGCGTCTGTGGCGATTGCTTGGGTCATGGGGGCCTTCCGATTTGGGCGAACCTAGAAATGCGGCGGCTCCGGGTCAAGCGGGCCGTCAAGCCTATCCCGCCTTGCGGCGTTACAACGCGTCAAAGCCAGCCGTCAGATTCAGCACCGCCCCTATCGCCCCTGACGCTGCCGGAGCGCCTGAATTTTCTCGTAACTCTCTATCTGCTGCTCATAAGACGAGATTAAGTTCCGTGCCGGCTGCTCCATATCCCCCTGATATTGCGGAATATAATAGAATGCCGAAGGCGGCCGCCCGGTATATTTATCAAGGAATGTCTCAATCCGCTGGCGCTTGCCCCGATAGACCTCGGCCATATGTTGCGGATCATTGACGCGCGGCACGCGCAGGGATTCAAGGCGCTGGACATCCCAATAGCCAAAGGGCAGTTCCGGATCGATCTGCCGCGCCAGCGCATAACGGCTGTCAGCCTCGGCCTGATCCATCGCGTTCCGCGCCGCGATGACGATCAATGTGCCATCTTTCTTGGCCTGCCCCATCGCCAGCATTTGCTTTTGAAGGCCATCCCGCGCGATCACCTGCCGCCCGACCGCATAATACAGCTCGGCCGCATCCATTTTATGGGGCGTAAATTTTTCATAGAGGCTTTGCAGGCTTTCCCACGCCTTGGGGATATCGCGCTGCATATTGAGATAAATCCAGGCATTGCGGAACAGATCGCTATCCGTCTTGGGGTTTTTGACCAGCATCTGAGGCTGCGCCATGCTGTGCAGATCGCTCACATCATCGGCGATCGCATCAACCTTCTGCTCGATCAGCCCCAATTTTTCGCCAATCACTTCGGTGGCCGACTGCCCCTGACCAATCGCCATCAAAACCATATAGACCAGCACCGCGATCAGCGAAAAGCGAAAGCCATCGCAAGGCACGCATTGCACCACATCCTGCAAGGCGGCTTCATTGGACGGCTCCACCGCCAAGGCGCGCTTGGCGCAAAGCACCAGGAAAAGCGCGGCCACCAGCCCGAACAGAGTCAGCAGAAGCGGGGCGGTCAGAGTGTCCGTGGCAAAGGTGGAGAGATCGCCGAACAGCGCGACCCCGCCCCCGGCAACGCCAAAAAGCTTGGCCCGCTCCGGCCACAAAATCCGCTTGAAAACCCGCCAGTTCAGCATGTCAGCTCCCCCTATGCCCTGATGCACAAATTCATGGTTGAAGTGCCATAGTGTCAAGACGAGATGAACTGGATAGGTTGCCCCCGATAATCCGGGCAAGCTAAATTCCGCCCCTTCTGGAGATGAAGACGATGTCCCTGCGCGCGCGCCTGACTGACGATATGAAAACCGCCATGAAAGCGGGGGAAAAGCATCGGCTTGGCACGGTGCGCCTGATCCTCGCGGCGCTCAAGGATCGCGACATCGCCAATCGCAGCGAAGACAGCCGCGATCTGCTGGGGGATGACGACATCCTCTCCCTGCTCGCCAAAATGGTGAAGCAGCGCGAAGAAAGCGCCGATACTTATGACAAGGGCAATCGCCCCGAACTGGCCGCGAATGAACGCGCTGAAATCGCCATCATCCGGGAATATCTCCCCAAACAGATGGAGGAGGCAGAGGCCAAAAGCGCCATCGCCGAGGTGATTGCCGCGACCGGGGCCACATCTCCCAAAGATATGGGCAAGGTCATGGCCGCCCTGAAAGATAAATTCGCCGGTCAGATGGATTTCGGCCGGGCCAGCGCCCTGGTCAAAGACCAGCTCACGGCGCAATAGCCGCCCTGGCGTTAAAGACTCCCCCTTTACCTGCTCCTGGGCATAAGCTCCCGCCATGCGCTACGGCCAAGGCCTTCTCGACGAAATTCTCCGCCGCACGGATCTCGTCCAGCTGGTCGGGCGGCGGGTCAAACTTGTCCGTAAAGGCAGGGTTCTGTGGGGCTGCTGCCCTTTTCACAAGGAAAAATCCCCCTCTTTCAAGGTCGCGAATGAGCGCCGCACCTATAAATGTTTCGGCTGCGGGGCCGGCGGCGACGCCTTTAAATGGCTGACCGAGACCGAAGGGCTGACCTTCCCCGAAGCGGTGGAACGGCTGGCCGGCGAAGCCGGGGTGGAATTGCCCAAATGGAGCCCCGAAGACGAAGCCCGCGAGGAACAGCGCAAAACGCTCTATGACGTGGTTGAACTGGCCTGCCAGTTCTTTCAGGACCAGTTACACAGCCAGGCAGGCAGCGCCGTCCGCAGCTATGCCGAGCTGCGCGGGCTTGATCAGGCCACCCTCCAGACATTCCGGCTGGGCTATGCGCCCGACAGCAGATCCGCTTTGAGAGACCATCTGGCCGCCCGCAACATTCCGCTGGATGCCATGGTGGCAGCGGGTCTTGTCCGCCCGTCCGAGGGCGATCGCGGCCCACGGGACTTCTTTTACGACCGCCTGATGTTCCCGATCAGCGATCCGCGTGGCCGGGTCATCGCCTTTGGCGGGCGGGGCCTCAGCCCGGATGCCAAACCCAAATATATCAATACGGGCGAGACCAGCCTCTTCAATAAAGGCCATTTGCTCTACAATTTCACCAAGGCCCGGGCGGCGGCCATCAAGCAGCAATCCATCATTCTGGCCGAAGGCTATATGGATGTGATCGCCCTCAGCCGATACGGCTTCGAGGCCGCGGTCGCGCCGCTCGGCACCGCCTTCACCGAAGATCAGCTGCACCTGCTCTGGCGGGTCGCCCCGGAACCCATTCTGGCCTTTGACGGCGATGATGCGGGCCTGCGGGCCGCCCATCGCGCAGCCCGCATGGCGCTACCCCATCTCAAGCCGGGCCATTCCATCCGTTTTGCCTTCCTGCCAGCGGGCGACGACCCGGACACCTTCCTCCGAGGGCCGGGGCCAGACGCCATGGCCAAATTATTGGAGGCCGCAGAGCCGCTGGGCGAGGTGCTGTGGCGCGGCGAGACCGAAGGCAAGGATTTCTCAACCCCCGAGCGCCGGGCCGGGCTGGAACGCGCCTTGAGCGACATCACGGCCCTGATGCAGGACTCGAAGATCGCCGATTATTACCGCCGGGATTTCGATACGCGCATCTTTGAGACCTTCAAACGCCGTACATCCGCCCGCCCGGGACGGGAGGGCGGATTTGTTCCGCAGACATCCAAAGGACAAGGTTCCCGCGGTGATCGCGGCGGTAAAGGCCAATGGAAGACCAAGCCTGGCTTCGCGCAAGGCCCCGCGGTCTCGCCCGCCGTCAAAAACAGCCAGATAGGCCGTAGCGGCAAGGGTGCAGCCCGCCGCATGAAGGAACAGGAACTGGCGAGCCTGCTCTGGCAGCGGCCCGATCTGGCCGCCCTGCATAGCGAGCCTTTGGCCTCACTTCCCCTTTCGGACCCGTCGCTTGACAGGCTTAGGCACGAACTTTTAAACCTCGCCGCCTCCGGCGGCAGACTTGAAACCAAGGCGTTGGAGACCCATCTCGTGCGCGTAGGGCTGACCGAGCTTGCCGAGCATCTGGCCCGGCGTGCCAGCAGCGAAATCGCCACAGTCGCAGATGGCGAGACATCGGAAGGTGCCGCGATACGCGATGCCGGGGAAGAGGCGGAATTGGAAGCGCGCTGGCTGGAAGCCGCCCACCAACTTCGCGATATGGCGGAACTGACGCCAGAACGCTCACGCGCTCTGGAGCGGTTCCGAAGTGAGGCAAGTGAAGAGAGTTGGCGCGACGTTCAGAAATTATTGGCGCCGCGAGGCCAGCAAAACGAATGAAAGTCTAAGTCTGAGTTTAGGTTGCGTGCATCTTTAGGGTAGAAAACGAGCCTGCCGCCCCATCTTTGGCAGCAGGACTTATGAGAACGGATTGAGCCACCAGTGGTGACCAAAGCTGCCTCCTCCAAGAAGAAAGCCAAACCGCAGGCCAAAGCCGCGGCGAAGCCCGCCATCAAAAAAGCCGACACAAAAAAACCTGACCCCAAAAAATCAGATTCTCATAAGAAAGCCCCCGCCATCAAAGCCGTCCTGAAAGCCACCAGTAAAGCCCCGGCCAAAAAGCCCGAAGCAAAAAAAGCCGAGCTGAAAAAGCCCGTCCCTAAAAAACCGGCAGAGGTCAAAAGCGCCGTCAAAAAACCTGACGCGCCCAAAAAGGACAGCAAGAGCCAGCTGAAAAAGCCCGAGCCCAAGCCCAAGGCGAGCGAAGTCAAAGCCGCCGCCAAAAAGCCGGATTCCAGGCCCGCGCCAAAGTCATTGAAACAACCGGCCAAGGCAGCTTCTGCCGCGGCCAAAACTGCGTCACCCCCGGCAAAGTCCCCTCCGGCTGCGGCGAAAGCCAAGCCCGAGGCGAAAGCCTCCGTTACGCCTGTTCCACAGCCGGAGAACAAGCCTATTTCACCCGACCTTCTTGCCAAGCAACTTGTTAAAGCCACGCCGCCGAAGCCGGGGATGAAGCCCGGCGCGCAGGATAATCAGCCGCCTGCTCCCGACGCGGATTCTCCCCTGCTCGACATGTCCGATGTCGGCGTGCGCAAAATGATCACCCGCGCCAAACAACGCGGCTATGTCACCTATGACGAACTGAACAAAGTTCTGCCGTCCGACAAAGTCTCCTCCGAACAGATCGAAGACACGATGTCGATGCTCAATGAAATGGGCATCAATGTGATCGAGAGCGAGGAACAGGAAGACCAGCCCGAAGCCGGCCTGCCCGCGCTTGCCGAAGGCGGCAAGGCGGTCGCCACCAAAGCCGAAGGCGGCGACGAACCCTATGACCGCACCGATGATCCCGTGCGCATGTATTTGCGCGAAATGGGCTCGGTCGAATTGCTGTCACGCGAAGGCGAAATCGCCATCGCCAAACGGATCGAAGCCGGCCGCGAATTGATGATCGGCGCGCTGTGCGAAAGCCCGCTGACCTTTGAAGCGCTCACCGTCTGGCGCGATGAACTGACCGAAGGCCGGGTGCTGCTGCGGGATATTATCGATCTCGAAGCCATGTATGGCGCCGGCCCCGATGGCCAGAACGCCAATACGGTGATCACCGATGGCGCCAATGTCGATCACGACGCCACCATGGCTGCCCTGATCGCGCCCAAAAAACCCGAGCCTCTGCCCAAGCCCACACCGCGCCCCGCCCTCAATGAAGATGGCACGCCGGTCGAAGGCAGCGAAGGCGCAGGCGACGATGACGGCTTCGAGGACGAAGGCAATCTGCCGCTCTCCGCCATGGAAGCCGCGCTGAAGCCGCAAGTTCTGGAAACACTCGACCAGATTGCCAATCTCTACAAAAAACTCGGCAAGCTGCAGGATGCCAGCGTCGAAGCCGCCCTTGGCGCCGATGAATTATCGACCAGTCAGGAACGCCGCTTCAAAAAGCTGCGCACCGAAACTGTCGATCTGGTGAAGGGCCTCAAGCTCAATAATAACCGCATCGAAGCGCTGGTCGATCAGATGTACGGTATTAATCGCCGCCTGGTCAGCCTGGAGGGCCGCCTCTTACGCCTCGCAGAAGCCCATGGCGTCGAGCGCATGGACTTCCTCAAAGAACATTTCGGCAATGAGCTGGACCCCAACTGGGCCCGCCGCGTTGGCCGCCTCTCCCGCCCCGGCTGGAAAGACTTTGTCGCCGATGAGCGCGACAAGGTTCATGACCTGCGTGAGGAAATCCAGACTTTGGCGCAGGAAATGCGCCAGTCCATCGTCGATTTCCGCCGCGTCGTGCATACGGTGCAAAAGGGCGAACGCGAAAGCGGTCAGGCAAAAAAGGAAATGATCGAGGCCAATTTGCGCCTCGTGATTTCGATCGCCAAAAAATACACCAATCGCGGCCTGCAATTCCTCGATCTCATTCAGGAAGGCAATATCGGCCTGATGAAAGCGGTCGATAAATTCGAATATCGTCGCGGCTATAAATTCTCGACCTACGCAACCTGGTGGATCCGTCAGGCCATCACCCGCTCCATCGCCGATCAGGCGCGCACCATCCGTATTCCGGTGCATATGATCGAGACGATCAACAAGCTGGTGCGCACCTCCCGCCAGATGCTGCACGAAATCGGCCGCGAGCCGACGCCGGAAGAAT
>CAZOJG010000020.1:29481-42100 GCA_964580115.1 uncultured Rhizobium sp. | reverse complement strand
CTGCTCGCCATCATGGCGATGTATTTCACCGCCGGCACCACCGACATCCCGACCCTGATCGAAAATGCCCGCTTCCCCGAAGCGATGCAGTTCTGGCTATGGCTGGCCTTCTTCGCCTCTTTCGCGGTGAAAATGCCCATGTGGCCGGTCCATACCTGGCTGCCTGACGCCCATGTCGAAGCCCCCACCGCAGGCTCGGTCATTCTGGCCGCCATCCTGCTGAAAATGGGCGGCTATGGCTTCCTGCGTTTCTCACTGCCCATGTTCCCCGATGCGTCCGAATTTTTCGCGCCCATGGTCTTCGCCTTATCCATCATCGCGATCATCTACACATCGCTGGTGGCGCTGGCGCAGGAAGACATGAAGAAACTCATTGCCTATTCCTCCGTCGCCCATATGGGCTTCGTGACGATGGGTATCTTCACCTTCAACCAGCAAGGCATCGAAGGCGCGCTCTATCAGATGCTGTCCCACGGCGTGGTCTCCGGCGCGCTCTTCCTCTGCGTCGGCGTGATCTATGACCGCATGCATACGCGCGAAATCGCGGCCTATGGCGGTCTGGTCAATCGTATGCCGATCTATGCCGCCTTCTTCCTTGTCTTCACCATGGCCAATGTCGGCCTGCCGGGCACGGGCGGCTTTGTCGGCGAATTCCTCACCATGGTGGGCGCGTTCCAAGCCAATACATGGGTCGGCATTCTGGCTGCCACAGGTGTGATCCTCTCGGCCGCCTATGCGCTATATCTCTATCGCCGGGTGGTCTTCGGCGCGCTGGTCAAACCGGCCCTGCAAAATATCAGCGATGTCACCCCGCGCGAAATCGCCATCCTCGTACCGCTGCTCATCCTCACCATTCTGATGGGCATCTACCCCAAGCCGGTTTTTGATGTGACCTCAGCCTCCGTCAAAAGCCTCATCCAGCATCACCAAAGCGCCATCGCCCAACCGGCGACGCAGGAGCCCCGGCCATGATCCTCGCCGATCTGCACATCATCCTGCCGGAACTGATCATCGTGCTGGGCAGCATGGCCCTGCTGATGCTCGGCGTCTTCCGCGGTGACCGCTCCTTCAACCTGCTCAGTATTTTATCCGTCCTGATCCTCGCAGGCGCAGGCGTCGCCGTGATGCAGCAAGGCCCCGAAACATTCACCGCCTTCAACGGTGCCTATGTCACCGATGGCTTTGCCCGCTTTGCCAAGCTCCTCATCCTGCTCGGCAGCGCCATCAGCATTGGCCTCTCACAGACCTATCTGAAGAATGCAGGCATCGCCCGTTTCGAATTCCCGATCCTGATCCTCTTCGCCACGCTGGGCATGCTGGTGATGGTCTCCTCGGGCAATTTCATCACGCTCTATCTCGGCCTCGAACTGCAAAACCTCGCGCTCTATGTCCTCGCCGCCTTCCGGCGCGACACGCTGCGCTCCTCCGAAGCGGGCCTGAAATATTTTGTCCTCAGCGCGCTGTCCTCGGGCCTGCTGCTGTTCGGCATTTCCTATATTTACGGCTTCACCGGCTCGACCGATTTCAAAGTCGTGGCAGATGTCATCGCCCAATCCGGCGTCAGCATCGGCCTTGTCTTTGGTCTGGTCTTCCTGCTCGCGGGCCTCGCTTTCAAAGTCTCCGCCGCCCCCTTCCATATGTGGACGCCCGACGTCTATGAGGGCGCGCCCACACCGGTCACAGCCTTCTTCTCCATGTCGCCCAAAGTCGCGGGCATGGTGCTGTTCCTGCGCGCCGTCCTGGAAGCCTTCCCCGGCGCGCTGCATGAATGGCAACAGGTTGTTGTCGTCATTGCCGTGCTCTCCATGGCGCTGGGTGCGATATCCGGTATTGGTCAAGCCAATATCAAACGCCTGATGGCCTATAGCTCCATCAGCCATATGGGCTTTGCCTTGGTCGGTCTGGCCACGGGCACGATCGCCGGCGTGCAGGGCGTGCTGCTCTATCTGCTGATCTATATTGCCACCAATGCCGGTGTCTTCGGCTGCATCCTCGCCATGCGCCGTCAGGGTCAGATGGTCGAAAATATCAATGATCTGGCAGGTCTGGCGCGCACCCAGCCGCGCATGGCTTTCATCTTCTCGATGCTGATGTTCAGCCTGGCTGGCATCCCGCCGCTCGCAGGCTTCTTCGCCAAATTCTACGTCTTCCTGGCGGCGATTGAATCCGGCCTTTATGTGCTGGCGGTGCTGGGCGTGCTCTCCAGCGTGATCGGCGCGTTCTATTATCTGCGCATCGTCAAGATCATCTATTTCGATGAACCGGCCCCGGCCTTTGATCGCGGTCTCGGCGTCAGTCTGACCGGCATCATCGCGGCGTCTGCGGCGTTCAGCCTGCTCTTCGTGGTCGTTGCAGGCCCCGTCGTGCAAGCCGCAGGGCAGGCCGCGCAGAGCCTGCTGCCCTGATGCAAACGGCCAGCTGGCCAGCCAATTACGCCCTGCATCAGCTGGCAGAGGTGGACTCCACCAATGAAGAAGCGCGCCGCCTTGCCATGGCGGGCGAGGGCGGCCCCATCTGGATCACGGCCAGCCGCCAAACCGCGGGGCGCGGCCGCCGTGGCCGCGCCTGGATTTCGCCGCCCGGCAATCTCGCCGCCAGCCTCTTATTGCGCCCGCCCAGATCAGCGGCGGAATGCGCCCAACTCTCATTCCTTGCCGCCATCGCGGCCCATGATGCCCTCAGCCCCTATACATCCAACCATGCGCTGAACTTAAAATGGCCCAATGATGTGCTGTTGAATGGCCGCAAACTCTCCGGCCTCCTGCTGGAAAGCGTCAGCAATGGCCAAACGACGAAGCCCATGCCCGACTGGCTCATCATCGGCATCGGCATCAATCTTGAAGCCCATCCCGAAGGCATGGAATTCCCGGCCACCAGCCTTACCGCGCTGGGTCTCACCGCGCCCCCGGCCTCAACTATTCTCACCGAACTCGCCGCCAGCTTCGCAAAATGGTATGAGATCTGGCTGGCTGAAGGCTTTGCCCCTATCAGGGATGCATGGTTGGCCCGCGCTGGTGGTCTCGGAGACCGTATTCGGGCCAGATTATCCGATGGTGAACTATGGGGCGTCTTTGAAGGGATCGACCAAACCGGTGCCCTCATCCTCAGGGAACAACAAAACCGTATTCGCACCATTTCCGCCGGTGAGATTTTCTTCGATTAAAAATCTATCTTTTTCAGACAGGCGTAACAGAGACCAGCCATGCTCCTAGCCATTGATGCCGGAAACACCAATATTGTCTTCGCCGTGTTCGATGGCGAGCAATTGCGCGCCGAATGGCGAGCCGTCACCGAAACCACCCGCACCTCCGATGAATATGCGGTCCTGCTGCGCCCGCTGCTTGAACTGGAAGATCTGAAATTCTCTGATCTCCACAGTGCAATCGTGGCCACCGTGGTGCCCGCCTCGCTGTTCGATCTGCGCATGTTCTGCCGCAAATATCTGCGCTGCGAAGCCCTCGTCGTGGGTGATGCGGGTGTGGACCTTGGCATCAATATCCATGTCGATCGCCCGGCCTCTGTCGGTGCCGACCGTCTGGTCAATGCTGTCGCTGCCCATGAAGCCTATAAAGGCCCGCTCATCGTGGTTGATTTCGGTACCGCCACCACCTTCGATATTGTCGGCCCCAATGGCGATTATGAAGGCGGTGTGATCGCCCCCGGTGCCAATCTCTCCGCCGAGGCTCTGCATCAGGCCGCCGCCATGCTGCCCCGCGTCGCCGTGCAACGCATCGATCAGGTGATCGGCAAAGATACAATCCCCGCCATGCAATCGGGCCTCTATTGGGGTTATCTCGGCCTGCTCGAAGGTCTGGTGCGCAAGATCAGGGAAGAATATGGCCAGCCCATGCAAGTCGTCGGCACTGGTGGCCTCGCCAATCTGTTCTACAAACAAACCAATGCGATCGATCACCTCGATCCCGATCTCACCATACGCGGCCTTGTGATGATCTATAAGCGCAACAGCCAGAAATCGAAGACCTGATGGCCGTGCCACAGAATGAACTCGTCTTCCTGCCGCTCGGCGGGTCCGGCGAAATCGGAATGAATTTCAACGCCTATGGTTTCGGCCCCGCCGATGATCGCAAATGGATCATCGTCGATTGCGGTGTGCTATTCGGGCGCGAAGGTAACACGCCCGGCGTCGATCTGATCCTGCCCGACATTCGCTATCTTGCTGAACAACCGGAAAATATCTTAGGCATGGTGCTCACCCATGCGCATGAAGATCATATCGGCGCCATCGGCCAATTATGGCCGCAACTGCGCTGCCCGCTTTTTGCGACGCCTTTCACCGCCTGGCTGATCCGCGACAAATTACTGGAAGCCGATCTGGGTGATCAGATCGAGGTCACGCATATCCCGCAGGGCGGCCATATCAGCCTCGGCCCGTTCGAGATCGACCTGATCTCCATCACCCATTCCATTCTGGAACCCAACGCCCTCTCCATCCGCACGCCACTCGGCACTGTGGTCCATACGGGCGATTGGAAACTCGATCCCGAACCTTTGCTGGGCGACGTCACCAATGCCGATGCACTGCAAAAGCTCGGTGACGAAGGCGTCCTCGCCGTGGTCTGCGATTCCACCAATGCACTTGTCCCGGGCCATACCGGCTCTGAAGGTCAGGTGAAAGAAACACTGGCCCATGTCATCACGGGCCTCAAAGGCCGTATCGCGGTCACAGCTTTCGCCTCTAATGTCGCGCGCCTGCATTCCATCGGCCTCGCCGCCCGCGCGGCCAAACGCGAAATCGTGCTGGTGGGCCGCTCCATGCATCGCATCGTCAATGCCGCCCGCGAAACCGGCTATCTGCAGGATTTCCCCCCCGTCTGGTCCGAAGAAGACGGCGCGGATCTCCCGCCTCATCGCGTGCTCTATCTCTGCACCGGCAGCCAAGGCGAAAGCCGCTCCGCCTTGGCCCGCATCGCCGCAGGCGAACATAACCGCGTCAAACTCGGCCCCGGCGATACGGTGATCTTCTCGTCCCGTGTCATTCCCGGCAACGAACTCTCGATCTTCGAGATGCAGAACAATCTGGCCGCACAAGGCGTGGAAATCCTCACCGACCACGATCACGACATCCATGTCTCCGGCCACCCCGCGCGCGATGAACTGGCCCAGATGTATCGCTGGACCCGCCCGCAAATAGCTGTGCCCGTCCACGGCGAACGCCGCCATCAGGAAGAACATGCCCGCCTTGCCCGCTCGCTGCAGGTGCCCCAAACAGTGGTGCCTGAAAACGGCCAGCTCTTCCGCCTCGCGCCGGGCCGCGCCAGCCTGATCGACGAAGTCCCCTCAGGCCGCCTCCATCTCGATGGCACGGCACTGGTGGCAGAAGGCGAAGGCTATGCCCGCAACCGCCGCGCTCTGGGCTTTGCAGGCCTGATCGCGGTCACATTGGTGCTCGATGCCAAAGGCCGCCTCGCCGCCGAACCGGCCATTCTGTTCGAAGGCATCCCAAAGGAAATCCACGACCCGGTCCGCGCCGCGCTCGACGGTATCCTCCGCCGCCACAATCCCAAACGCGATGACGACAAGCATTTGAAAGAATCTGTCCGCCGGATAGTCCGCCGTGCAGCTTTGGATGCGTGGGGCAAAAAGCCCGTCGCCCGCGTGGAAACCATTTTCCTCTAAAAACTTGCGGCCCCTTGCTGCGCAACCTATGTGAATACTGTCATTTGTGGAGATTTTCAGCATGATCGGCCGCCTCAACCACGTCGCCATCGCCACCCGCGATATCGCAGCCGCCACCGCCATCTATCGCGATACGCTGGGGGCCAAGGTCTCGGGTCAGGTGCAACAGCCGGATCATGGCGTGACCACGGTCTTTGTCGAATTGCCGAACACGAAAATCGAACTGCTTGAACCGCTGGGCGAAAATTCGCCCATCGCCAAATTCCTCGATAAAAATCCCGCCGGCGGCATCCACCACCTCTGCTACGAGGTCGATGATATCCACGCCGCCGTCGCCCGGATGAAAGAAAACGGTGCCACCATCACCGGCACAGGCGAACCGCGCATCGGCGCCCATGGCAAGCCCGTGGTCTTTCTGCATCCCAAAGATTTCACAGGCACATTGATCGAACTCGAACAGGCCTGATCGCATTATGAGCGGCGTCGTCCAATCGGGTGTGTTTTTCATCGTCTGGTTTTTGGCGCTGTTCATCCTCTTACCTATCGGCATAAGGGACGAGGGCGAACCAACCCTCAGCCTGCGCAGCAAATTTATTCTAGCCACGCTGATCGCTTTGATCGGGTGGGGCCTGTTCTACGCCCTGATATATTTCGGTGTGCTGGATATCGGAATGATGCGCGAAGCTGCGCCATAACTTGATCTAAGATATTGAGGGTTCTGAAATTAGGCCCTGAAATAGAAAAAGGCCGGTCGCCCGGCCCTTTTCAAAATTCTTCCCCGAACTTGGCCGCTCTTAAAGCTGTGCCTTTTTGTAGGGAGAATCTGTAAAGGGGATTCTGACCAGAGTCACGCAATATCTACGCATAATCATGGTTCAAATAGGGCAATAATATTGCCTATCTATGATATTTTGAAATTTAATTACATGTTTACGCCTGTCAGCCCCTGCGTTGCTCTGTGTCCAGCGCTTCCGTAAGACTGAACTTCAACAGATTCCTTCTCTCAGGCCCGGAGCCGTCCCTGCATGCGTTTGTCCCGCTATTTCCTGCCCGTCCTTCGGGAAACCCCGTCCGAAGCTCAAATCGTCTCCCACCGCCTCATGCTCCGCGCCGGCCTGATCCGTCAGGAAGCCGCCGGCATCTATGCCTGGCTGCCCTTGGGCTTCCGCGTGCTGCGCAAAATCGAACAGATCGTCCGCGAAGAAATGGAACGCGCCGGTGCCGTGGAAATTCTCATGCCCACATTGCAGCCCGCCGATCTCTGGCGCGAGACCGGCCGCTACGAAGCCTATGGCCCCGAAATGCTGCGCATCAAGGATCGCCATGAGCGCGAACTGATCTACGGCCCCACCAATGAAGACATGGTGACAGAAATCTTCCGCGCCTATGTCAAATCCTACAAGGCGCTGCCGCTCAATCTCTATCACATGCAATGGAAATTCCGCGACGAAATACGCCCCCGTTTCGGCGTCATGCGTGGCCGCGAATTCCTCATGAAAGACGGCTATTCCTTCGACATCGATAAAGCCGCCGCACGCCGCTCCTATAATCGTATGTATGTCGCCTATTTGCGCACCTTCGCGCGTATGGGCCTCAAAACCATTCCGATGCGCGCCGAAACCGGCCCCATCGGCGGCGATCTCAGCCACGAATTTATCGTGCTGGCCGAAACCGGCGAAAGCCAGGTCTTCTGTCATCAGGACCTGTTGAATATGCCGATCCCACCGGAAGACGTGGATTTCGACTCCGATCTCGAACCCATCGTGCAGCAACGCACCGATCTCTATGCCGCCACCGAAGATGTGCATGATCAGGCCCGTTTCGAAAGCGAAGTCCCGGCCGAAAAACGCCTCTCCGCGCGCGGTATCGAAGTCGGCCAGATATTCTATTTCGGCAAAAAATATTCCGAACCGATGAAAGCCCTCGTCACCGGCCCGGATGGCAAGGACGTGGCGATTGAAGGTGGCTCCTATGGCATCGGCGTCTCCCGCCTGATCGGCGCGATCATCGAAGCCAGCCACGACGAAGCCGGTATCATCTGGCCCGAAGCCGTGGCCCCGTTCCAGATCGGCCTGATCAATCTCAAATCGGGTGACGCCACCGATGCCGCTTGCGAGACTGTCTATGAAACGCTCACCAAAGCGGGCAGGGACGTCCTCTATGACGACACCAATGAACGCCCCGGTGCCAAATTCACCAGCATGGAATTGATCGGCATTCCCTGGCAGTTCATCATCGGCCCGCGCGGTCTTGCCAATAATATGGTGGAAATCAAAAACCGCGCCACGGGCGAAAAAGAAGAAATATCCCTCGACGCCGCCTTGAACCGCTTCACAAAGGGCTGATATGGCCGCATCACCACCCATCAAAGGCGCCGGGGGAAAATCAACCCGTGCCTTCGCCGCCTTTGAATGGATGATTGCGCTGCGTTACTTACGCGCCAAGCGGAAAGAAAGCTTTGTTTCCGTTATCTCAGGCTTCTCGCTGCTCGGCATCGCGCTCGGTGTCGCCACGCTGATCATCGTCATGGCGGTGATGAATGGTTTCCGCACCGAATTGCTGTCGCGCATTCTGGGGCTCAGCGGTCATGTCATCGTACAGGGCTATGGCAATGCCTTGCCCGATTTCGATGCCTCTGCCGAGCGTGTGCGCGCGCTCCCGGGTGTCACCCGCGTTGCCCCCGTGGTCGATGGTCAGGTCATGGCCACAGCAAATACAATCTCGCGCGGCGCGCTGGTGCGGGGCCTGCGCCAGAACGATCTCAAACAACTGACCACCGTCTCCAAATCTCTATCAGAGGAAGCGCTCAATGCCTTTCATGGCGGCGATGCCGTCATCGTCGGCTGGCGTCTGGCCCAACAGCTTGGCCTCTCCGCCGGGCGCGAAATCACCCTTATCGCGCCACGCGGTAATGTAACCCCCTTCGGCACGACGCCGCGCGTGAAGTCCTATACGATTGTCGGCACCTTCAATATCGGCATGAGCGAATATGACAGCAGCTTTATCTTCATGCCGCTGCCCGAAGCACAGCTCTATTTCAATCTCGGTGACTCCGCCAGCGGCCTCGAAATCATGGTCGCCCAGCCCGACAAAGTCTCGCTGCACACCGAAGAGATTGGGCGCGCTGTTGGCAATGCTGGCCGCGTCCTCACATGGCAGGACACAAACTCAACGCTGTTCGGTGCCTTACAGGTCGAACGCAATGTCATGTTTCTCATACTCACCATGATCATTCTGGTGGCGACCCTGAATATCGTTTCCGGCCTCATCATGCTGGTAAAAGACAAAGGCGGCGACATCGCCATTCTGCGCACGATGGGCGCCACACGCGGCGCGGTCATGCGTATCTTTCTCATCGCTGGCGCCAGCATCGGCATCACCGGAACATTTCTCGGCCTGATCATCGGCGTCGCCTTCTGCACCAATATCGAAGCCATCCGCCAATTCCTCTCCTCCCTCACCGGCACCGAATTATTCAATCCGGAAATCTATTTCCTCAGCCGCATGCCGGCCGAAATCAACGCAGGCGAGGTTTTCTCGGTCGTGATGATGTCCCTCTCGCTATCCTTGCTGGCCACGCTCTATCCCAGCTGGCGCGCCGCCAAACTCGATCCGGTAGAGGCCCTGCGCTATGAATAACAGCGCCCTGCAACTGGATCAGATCACCCGTTCCTACCAACAGGGTGAAACCACGCTGGAAATTTTCCGTAGTCTCGATCTCTCCATCGCACCGGGCGAATTGGTGGGGCTTGTCGGTCCCAGCGGCGCAGGCAAATCCTCCTTGCTGCATATCGCGGGCCTGCTCGAAGCCCCAAGCTCGGGCACCGTCTTGATCGGCGGGCAACAAGCCACCGGCCTGCCCGACAGCGAAAGAACACGCCTCCGCCGGGATAAGATCGGTTTCATCTATCAGGCCCATCATCTCCTGCCGGAATTTGATGCGCTCGAAAATGTCGTCCTGCCGCAACGCATAGCCGGCGTCTCGCGCCTCCAGGCGATAGAGGAGGGCAAACGCCTTCTCACCAGCCTCGGCCTCGGCCAGCGCCTCGATCACCGCCCGATGCAGCTCTCAGGCGGCGAACAGCAACGTGTCGCCATCGCCCGCGCCTTGGCCAATCGCCCCAGAATCCTGCTGGCGGACGAACCCACCGGCAATCTGGATCCCCGTACGTCAGGGGGCGTTTTCGATGCCCTGCTGGCCCTGGTCCGTAACGAAGGGGTCGCGGCCCTGATCGCCACCCATAATCATGATCTGGCCAGCCGCATGGACCGGATACTGACCCTGAATGAGGGGCGACTGGTCTAACTAAGTCATTGAAATAATTAGATTGAATTAATATCTAAAAAATGTTCTTATTCTGTTCTTGATCAATAAGAACAAACATGGAACAATGCTCCCCTAAGAAAGGGAGAACACCATGTCCGCCTGGCTCAAAGATACGATTTCCGGCCTGTTCCTGCTGACTCTTATCGGTTTGTCTTTCGGCATGGCCGACATCGCCCGTTACGTGATGTCCGCGGCCTGACCGCATCAAAAGATCAGGTTTCTGTGGATCAGGGTGTGGGCCGCATTCCGGCCAGCCCCTATCCCCGATAGGGAGTATGTAACAAAAGGAATTGGCTATTGGCGGATCGTAAACCGGCATCCTTCGTCCATCTGCGGGTCAAAAGCGCCTATTCGATGCTCGAAGGCGCCATCCGCCCCGACCAGCTCGGAAAACTGGCCAAAGCCAATGCCATGCCGGCGGTCGCCGTCACCGATAATAATAATCTCTTCGGCGTCTATGAGATCACCGAATATGTCGCCAAATCCGGCGTGCAGCCCATTGTCGGCTGCCTTGTCGCCGCCGAATTATTGCCGCCCCAACCCGCAGCCGCCGCCTCCCGCCCCAAACCGCCGGGCCTGCCGCTGCTCGTGCAGAATGCCGATGGCTATCTCAATCTCTCCAAATTAATCAGCGCCGCCTATCTTCAAGCCCAACCCGGCGATTGGCCCCATGTCGATCTTGATCAACTTGCGCGTCATGCTGCGGGCCTTATCGCCCTGACCGGCGGTCCCGGCGGCCCGCTCAATCAACTCCTGCTGGCGGGCCAGCCCGATGCTGCCGAAACGTTGCTGCTGAAACTGAAAGCGATCTTCGGTGATCGCCTCTATATCGAATTGCAACGCCACGGCCTCGCCGAAGAACGGGCCGTCGAAGATGCGCTGCTCGGCCTTGCCTATACGCATGACATTCCGCTGGTCGCCACGAATGACGTCCACTTCCCCACCGCCGATATGTATCAGGCGCATGACGCACTGCTCTGTATCGCCGAAGGTAATTTCGTCACGCAGCAGGATCGCCGTCGCCTGACGCCTGAACACCGTTTCAAAACGCCCGCTGAAATGGTGGCCCAATTCGCCGACCTGCCCGAAGCCATCGAAAACACCATTGAAATCGCGCGCCGCTGCGCCTTCCGTCCCAAAAAGCGCGACCCCATTCTACCTAAATTCGAACCCGAATCTGGTCTCCCCCCAGCCGATGAATTGCGCGCTCAGGCAGAAGATGGTTTGAAACGCCGCTTAAAAGATCATGGCAAATTCGCCGATGAACAGGTCTATATCGACCGGCTGAATTTCGAACTCGATGTCATCATCCGGATGGATTTTCCGGGTTACTTCCTCATCGTCTCCGATTTCATGAAATGGACCCGCGCCCAGGGTATCCCCGTCGGCGTGCGTGGTTCGGGCGCGACATCGCTCGTCGCATGGTCGCTGGATATTACCAATCTTGATCCGATCCGCTTTGGCTTACTGTTCGAACGCTTCCTCAATCCCGAACGCGTCTCCATGCCGGACTTCGATATCGATTTCTGTCAGGAACGGCGCGACGAGGTCGTGCGCTATGTGCAACAAAAATATGGCGAAGACCGCGTCGCCCATATTATGGCGCTGGGTTCGCTACAGGCCCGCGCCGCCGTGCGCGATGTGGGCCGTGTTCTGCAAATGCCACTGAGGCTGGTGGATCGCATCGCCAAAATGGTGCCCAATCCACCCGGCCATCCTGTCTCCATGGACGAAGCCCTTCTCAGCGAGCCGCGTCTTCAAGCCATCAAAGAATCCGAACCCATCGCCCGCCAATTATTCTCGGTCGTAGGCAAGCTCGAAGGTCTCTATCGCCACGCCTCCACCCATCCCGCCGGCGTGGTGATTGGCGACCGTTCTCTCGATGAAATCGTACCGCTCTACCGCGACCCCCGTTCGCATATGCCGATCACGCAATTCGACTATGAGGATGCGGAAAAGGCAGGTCTGGTAAAATTCGACTTTCTGGGTCTCAAAACCCTCACCGTCATCGCCAAGGCCGAAGAATTGCTGCTGAAGCGCAGCATCAAATTACATACACAAAGCATCGATTTCGAGGACCAGCTCACCTATTCAATGCTCGCCAATGGCGAAAGCGTCGGCGTGTTCCAGCTCGAAGGCGCGGGCATGCGTGACCTGATGCGCAAAATGAAGCCTGACCATATCAACGATCTGGTCGCGCTTGTGGCGCTTTATCGCCCGGGTCCGATGGACTCCATCCCGAAATATATCGCCTGCAAACGCGGCCGCGAACAACCTGAATATCTGCATCCCTCGCTTGAACCCATCCTGAATGAAACATTCGGGGTGATGACCTATCAGGAAGATGTCATGCGCATCGCGCGTGAGCTGGGCGGCTATACGCTGGGCCAGGCCGATCTTCTGCGCCGCGCCATGGGTAAAAAAATCCCCGCGGAAATGGCTAAGCACCACGAATTATTCACCACCGGCGCGCAAGAACGCGGCATCAGCAAATCCACCGCCGATCAGATTTTTGAACAAGCGGCAAAATTCGCGGGCTATGGTTTCAACAAAGGCCACGCCGCCGCCTATGCACAGGTCGCCTATCAAACGGCCTATCTCAAAGCCAATTACCCAGTCGAATTTCTGGCCGCCTCGATGACCCTCGATATCGGC
>CAZOJG010000020.1:0-29471 GCA_964580115.1 uncultured Rhizobium sp. | reverse complement strand
GCAATACAGATCGCCTCAACATCTTCCGTCAGGAAGCCCAGCGTCTGGGCATTCGTGTTCTCTCGCCCGATGTAAATCGCTCTGAATCTGCCTTCACCTGCGACGCTGAAGAGAAATTGATTTTCTATGCCTTGGCCGCAGTCAAAGGCGTGGGCCGACAGGCCATGGATCATGTCGTCCAGTTGCGCAATGAGAGCGGCCCCTTCCGCTCCATTGCCGATTTCGCCCGTCGCATTGATCCGCGTCTCGTCAATAAACGCGCCTTTGAAAGTCTTGTGCGGGCAGGGGCCTTTGATGGCCTGCACCGCAATCGCCATCAGCTCATCAAATCCGCCGATGTCATTCTCAGCGGCAGTGCGCTCGCCGCGCGCGAACGTGAAAGCGGCCAATCCATGTTGTTCGGTGACGAAACGCCGGAAGCCGAAGATTTGCGCCTCAACCCCACCGATCCATGGATGGTGCATGAGGAATTAAACGAGGAATTCAACGCCGTCGGCTTCTACCTCTCCGGTCATCCACTCGATAGTTTTGGCGCCGCGCTGAAACGTCTGGGCGCCGTCAGTATCGAGGAGCTTAGTCAGGATCGCCGCAAATCCGGTTTCCGGGCGCTGCTCGCGGGCACCGTGATCCGTAAACAGGAACGTCGGGGCCGCAATGATCAGGCCTATGGCTTTGCCTCCCTGTCCGATTCCACCGGCATGTTCGAGGTGATGATTTTCTCCGAAGTCCTCACCGCCGCCCGCCCTCTGCTGGAAGCGGGCAAATCCGTCCTCATCGCCGTCGCGGTAGACCGGCAGGATGACGAGATCAAATTACGGGCTCTCGCGATCAACGATCTGGAAAAAGCTGCCGCCGATGCTGGTGAGGGCATGAAAATCTATCTGGAAACCGCCGCCCCCCTCAGCACCATCTCCACCCAGCTCCGGCAGTCCGGCAGGGGAATCGTCACCGTAGTGGTCCCCGGCAGTAATGGGCGGGAAATCGAAATTAAACTGCCCAAACAGTTTCAGGTGCAGGCCTCCCTCAGAAATGCCATCAAATCCCTTCCCGGCGTCGCCGCCGTAGAGGCTGTTTAGCCCTTGATAAGAACAGCTTGCACCAATCCCTCTCCCCCCCTATAACCCCGGCCATTCCGCATGCGAGGGTGGGTTATAGGGTGAATTACCCTGTCCCCGTCCGGTGCCCGCAAGGGTTGCTCCCCCGCATCAGGTCAAACCGGAAAAGGAGAATTTTTCCAATGGCTTTGCCAGAATTTACAATGCGTCAGCTGCTTGAATCCGGTGCCCATTTCGGTCACCGCACTCAGCGCTGGAACCCCAAAATGGCGTCCTATATCTATGGGTCGCGCAACGACATCCACATTATCGACCTCACCCAGACCGTTCCCCTACTGCATCAGGCCCTGGTGGCCCTGCGCGAAGTGGCGGCATCCGGCGGTCGTATCCTTTTCGTCGGCACCAAGCGTCAGGCCAGCGATCCCATCGCCGCCGCCGCCAAACGCTGCGCGCAATATTACGTGAATCACCGTTGGCTGGGCGGCACGCTCACCAATTGGCAAACGATCTCAAATTCGATCAAGCGCCTGCGCACGATCGAAGAAACCCTCGGCACGGCCCAGGGTTCGGGCCTGACCAAAAAAGAACTGCTGGTCCTGCTGCGTGAACGCGACAAGCTGGAACGTTCGCTCGGCGGTATTAAAGAAATGGGCGGCCTGCCGAACATGCTGTTCGTGATCGACACGAACAAAGAATCCATCGCCGTTGCCGAAGCCCGCAAGCTGGGCATCCCAGTCACCGCGATTCTCGACTCCAATTCCGATCCCGATGGCGTTGCCTATCCGATCCCGGGCAATGACGACGCCGCGCGCGCCCTCTCGCTCTATTGCGATCTGGTTGCCCGCGCGGTGATCGACGGTCTGTCCCAAAGCCAGGCAAGTGCCGGCATCGATATGGGCGAGGCCGAAGTGCTTGACGATCTGCGTTCGCCGGAAGAAATCGCCGAAAGCGCCGCTGCGGCACCTGCCGCTTAATCGCACGCTCAAGGAGTATGACAATGGCGAATATCACCGCTGCTCTGGTGAAAGAACTGCGCGATCAAACCGGCGCAGGCATGATGGATTGCAAATCCGCCTTAACGGAAACCGCTGGCGATGTTGAAGCCGCGGTTGACTGGCTGCGCAAAAAAGGCCTGATGAAGGCTGCCAAAAAGGCAGGTCGCGTTGCGGCTGAAGGTCTTGTTGGCGTCGCCGCCAGCGGCAATTCCGGTGCATTGGTTGAAGTCAATTCCGAAACCGATTTCGTTGCGCGTAATGATCAGTTCAAGGATTTCGTGAAAACCGCTGCGCAAATGGCGTTAGAGGTAGATGGCGACCTGGAAAAACTGCTCAGCAAGCCTATGGGCGCAGCTTCGGTTCAGGAAACGCTGACCGAACTCATCTCGAAAATCGGCGAAAATATGAGCGTTCGCCGCATTTCCGCATTGGTGGTGAATCCCGGCGTGGTCGCCTCCTATGTTCACAATGCGGCTGGCCCGGAATTGGGCAAGATCGGCGTTCTGATCGGCCTCAAATCCGAAGGCGATGCTGAAAAACTGGCCGCGCTAGGCAAGCAATTGGCGATGCATGTCGCCGCTGCCGCCCCACTGGCCCTGACCCCCGAACATTTGTCGGCCGATGTGGTGGAGCGTGAACGCAATGTTCAGCTCGATCTCGCGCGCCAATCAGGCAAGCCTGAAAGCGTCATCGAAAAAATGATCGAAGGCCGCATGCGCAAATTCTACGAAGAATCTGTGCTGCTGTCGCAAATCTATGTGATCGACGGTGAAACGCCGATCAGTAAAGTTATCGAAAAGGCCGCCAAAGATCTTGGCACACCGGTCGAACTCGTAGGCTTTGTCCGCTATCAGGTGGGCGAGGGTATCGAGAAAGCCGAAGGCGACTTCTCAGACGAAGTCAACAAACTGGCAGGCCGCTAAGACACAAGAAGGAGGACCGCATATGGGTGGCGTTCCAAAATATCGCCGGGTCCTCCTGAAAGTGTCCGGTGAAGCTCTTATGGGCGAGCAGTCCTACGGCATCGATATCGGTGTCGTGGACCGCATCGCGCAAGATGTGAAAGACGCCGTCAATATCGGCTGTCAAGTTTGCATGGTGATTGGCGGCGGCAATATTTTCCGCGGCCTCTCTGGTGCCGCCAAAGGCATCGACCGTTCCACCGCCGATTACATGGGTATGCTGGCCACCGTAATGAACGCGCTGGCCGTGCAGGCCGCGCTGGAACGCATTGGTATCGCCGCCCGTGTGCAGTCCGCCATTCCCATGGCCTCGGTGTGTGAGCCCTATATCCGCCGCCGCGCTGTCCGCCATATGGAAAAAGGCAGGGTGGTCATTTTCGCGGCCGGCACCGGAAATCCCTTCTTCACTACCGATACAGCCGCCGCCCTGCGCGCTGCCGAAATGAATTGCAACGCCATGCTCAAGGGCACGCAGGTGGATGGCGTCTACAGCGCCGATCCCAAAAAAGTGCCGGATGCCCAGCGATACGAATTCCTGAGCTATCACGAGGTTTTATCGCGCGATCTTCAAGTAATGGATGCAAGTGCCGTCGCGCTATCCCGCGAAAATCGTATCCCGATTGTGGTATTCTCAATCCATGATCAGGGGGCTTTGGTCGACGTTCTGCAAGGCAAAGGCCGCTGCACCACCATCCAGGACTAGCCTGATTATCACAGGCTCATCCATCCAGGCGGCTGCTATATTGGCCGCGTTCATTTTAAAGAGGTCACCATGGCTGCCGGATTTGACAAGGACGATATAGACCGCCGCATGAACGGCGCAGTCTCCACCCTCAAAAACGAATTTTCCGGACTACGCACAGGCCGCGCCAGCCCTGCTCTGGTCGAACCCGTGGTGGTCGATGCCTATGGCAGCGCCATGCCCCTGAATCAGGTTGGCAATATTTCCACGCCCGAGCCCCGCCTGCTCACCATTCAGGTCTGGGATAAGGGCTTGGTGAAAGCGGTCGATAAGGCCATCCGTGATGCCGGCCTTGGTCTGAATCCGCAGATCGATGGTCAACTCCTGCGTATCCCGGTCCCTGAATTGAATCAGGAGCGCCGCAAGGAATTGGCCAAGCTGGCGCATAAATATGCCGAAGCGGGCCGCGTCTCCGTCCGCAATGTCCGCCGTGATGGCATGGACCTGCTCAAAAAGCTCGAAAAAGACCATAAGATCAGCGAAGACGAGCAGCATAAGCTGGGCGACGAACTACAAAAAATGACCGATTCCCACATCAAGGACATCGATCAAATGCTGGTCGCTAAAGAACAGGAAATTATGCAGGTTTAATCTGTGAATCTGCGGACCGGCTGTTTAGGCTGGCAAACATGACCGTCATGACTCGTCCTCCCCAAAGCGCAGAGCCTGAGGGCCTTCCTCAGCATGTTGCCATCATTATGGATGGCAATGGCCGTTGGGCGCGCAAACGCCATCTGCCGCGTCAGGCGGGCCATGTCGCTGGCGTGGCAACCGTACGCGAGGTTGTGCGCACCGCCAGCGATGCGGGGCTGAAGCATCTCACCCTTTATGCATTCTCATCAGAAAACTGGAAGCGCCCGAAATTTGAGGTCAATCACCTCATGGGCCTTTTCCGTCTCTATTTCCGTGATGACATCGATGAATTGCATGAACGCGGCTCCAGAATTCGGGTGGTGGGTTCCCGCAGCCGCGTAAGCCGCGATATATGCGAGATGATCGAAGATGCCGAAACCCGTACTGCCAATAATACGGGCCTCAACCTTACATTCGCTTTCGACTACGGCGCTCAGGAAGAAATCGCCAATGCCGCCCGTGAACTGGCGCGCGAAGCCGTAGAAGGCCGGTTGGACCCGGAGGCCATCACCCCAGAACTCTTCTCGACCCGCCTGTCTACCCATGGCATTCCTGAACCGGATCTGATCATCCGCACCAGTGGCGAATGTCGGTTGAGCAATTTCCTTCTTTGGCAAAGCGCCTATGCGGAACTGCTCTTTATCGACACGCTATGGCCCGATTTTAAAGGCAAGCAATTGCTTCAGGCATTGGAAGGATTTGCCCAGCGCGAACGCCGTTTTGGGGCGCTCGATTCGGATGAAGTTGCTTGAGCGACAGGCCGCACACGCCCCGTCCATCGTCCGGCCCCACGATCATCGAAGGCGAAGTGGTCGGTAAATCGTCTGTAAAGCCGAGAAGAAATTGGATATTGCGCCCGGTCTTCGGCCTGTTACTCGGCGGCATTGCGATCGGCGCAGTCTATCAGGGTGGCTGGCTCTTCGCGCTATTTGTTGGCGTAGCTGTCACCCTTGCTGCATGGGAATGGCACCGCATGGTGGCGGTGGGTCGCTATAAAGAAGAATTCTTACTCACCTGCTTAATCATGACAGCGTCTGTGGCAGCGTCTTTGCAAAACCCGCAATCCACAATGCCATGGCTGATCCTCGCTCTGGGTGCGGGGCTAAGCTTCATTCTGGCTTTTCAGCGTCAGCGTCGCGCCGTGTGGGAATTAATGGGGATTTTGTATCTCGGCATTCCTGCCATCGCCATGGTGTTGCTCAGGCTGATACCGGCTGATGGGTTCTGGATTATCGTTATTCTGTTCGCTTCCATCTGGGCCACCGATACAGGGGCGCTCTTTGTCGGAAAATTACTGGGTGGCCCCAAATTATGGCCAGCCCTTTCACCCAATAAAACATGGGCAGGCTTTTTGGGCGGAACCCTATTCGCCATGGCGGCTGGGGCTGGGCTTTTTGCGTTCCTGACGCTCGATATTACCCGTGGAGCAATGCTCGCAGCTGCTATAAGCCTCGCCGCCCATTGCGGCGATCTGCTAGAGTCCTCGGCGAAGCGTCATTTCCGCATCAAAGATAGTGGTGGGCTGATTCCCGGCCATGGTGGCGTATTAGACAGAATAGACTCTACACTTCTGGCCGCACCGCTTCTGGCATTGGTGGTGCTGGTGGCAGGCATCAATATAATGGGAAGATAATGAAACCGATCTCTGGCCAACGAAACGGCGAATTACCAGATCTCGCTCCAGTCTTGTCGCGCAGCATCACGGTTCTGGGCTCTACTGGCTCTATCGGCGTCAGCACGATTGATGTCATCACCCATGCCCGCACCACCTATGGCGCTGATGTGATGCCGGTCGAAGCGCTGACCGCACAAGCCAATGTAGATTTGCTCGCCAAACAGGCGCGTCAGGTCCGCCCTAAACGTGTCGTGATCGGCGAAGAAACATTGCATGGCCAATTAAAAGACGCGCTGGCCGGTACGGGTATCGAAACCGCCGCCGGTCGTGACGCGGTGATAGCTGCCGCTGCGCGCCCATCTGATTTCGTCATGGTGGCGATTGTCGGCGCTGCTGCTATTGAACCTGCTTTAGCCGCTATTCGCCGTGGCGCGGTCGTGGCCCTCGCAAATAAAGAATGTGTCGTAGCTGCCGGTGCCGTATTCCGCGAGACGTTAGAAAAATCCGGTGCTTCGGTCATCCCAGTCGATTCTGAACATAATGCCATCTTCCAGGTGCTGCATGGTGGCAGCGCGGGCGAAGTCGATATGGTCACGCTGACCGCCTCTGGCGGTCCTTTCCGGGAATGGAGCTCGGAACGTATGCGCGATGTCACGCCTGAACAGGCGGTGGCACATCCTGTCTGGTCTATGGGTAAAAAGAATTCACTCGATAGCGCCAGCCTGATGAATAAGGGGCTGGAACTTATTGAAGCACATTATCTATTCGCGCTGCCGGGCGAACGTTTGAACGTTGTCATTCATCCGCAATCCATTGTTCATTGCATGGTAACCTATCAGGATGGTTCCACATTGGCGCATCTTTCTGCGCCGGATATGCGCACGCCTATCGCCCATGCCATCGGTCATCCCCGGCGCATAGCATCGCCATCGCGTCGCCTCGATCTTGCCACGATGGGCCCGCTTAGCTTCTTTCCCCCGGATAGTGGGCGCTTCCCCTGCCTCAAACTGGCGACCGATTGCTTGCGCCAGGGCGGCCTCAGCCCTACGATCCTCAATGCCGCCAATGAGATCGCGGTGGAGGCCTTTCTCGATCGCCGCATCGGTTTCCTCGATATTCCGCGTATCGTTGAGGCTGCTCTTGAAACAGGTGAAATGAAGTTGTCGAATTCTGCGCCCAACGATCTCGCAGCGGTCTTATCTACCGACCTGGAGGCGCGTAGATGGGCAGATGACGCCTGCACCGCATTGCGTAATTAAAGGCAAATCTTATGGAAGCCGTGCACGATTTTATCGCCTGGTTACCCAGCGGCTTGCCTGCTTATATATTCCTGATCACCGTTGTCGTTTTTTTCCATGAACTGGGCCACTTCCTCGTCGCCCGCTGGTGCGGTGTGCAGGTCGAAACCTTCTCGGTCGGTTTCGGCCCCGAAATTTTTGGCTGGCACGACAGCAACGGCACACGCTGGCGCGTCGCCTGGATTCCCTTTGGCGGCTACGTGAAATTCTTGGGTGATGTCGGCGCGGCCAGCACGCCTGATCATGCCAAACTGGCGCATCTCACCGAAGACCAGCGGGACAAAGCCTTCCCGAATAAGCCGGTCTGGCAGCGCGCCTCGATTGTCGCCGCAGGCCCCGCCGCCAATTTCCTCCTGGCCATCGTCATTTTCTCACTGCTCTATATGACGATCGGGCTGACCTATAACAAACCCGTGGTCGATGGCGTCAAACCCGGCAGCGCCGCCGCGCAAGCTGGCATCCGCGAGGGTGACCTGATCCTCGCCGTCAATGGCAGCAAGATTCGGGACTTCTCAGAAATTCGTCAGGTTGTCGTGATGAATACGGGCAGCCCGCTGAATATCGAGGTGGAGCGGGCAGGGCAGGTGCTGGGTCTCAAGGCCCAACCCACCGTCGAAACCGTGAACGATCCCTTTGGCGGCACCACACGAATGATGTCTCTGGGCATCACCAACAGCTTCAAACCCGAGCGTCTGACTCAGGAACGCTATGGCCCGGTGACCGCCGTCGGTATGGCCTGTGAGCAAACCTGGCTCATCGTAAAAGGCACATTTGTGTATCTGTGGCAGATGAGCACAGGTTATGCCGATTCGAGCCAGCTTCGCGGGCCTATCGGGGTTGCCTCGGTATCGCAGAAAGTGGCTTCTGTCAGCCTCATAGCGCTGATTACCCTCGCCGCGTTAATGTCCGTAAGCATCGGACTAATCAATCTTTTTCCTATCCCACTGCTCGACGGTGGCCACCTTCTGTATTATGGAGTCGAAGCAGTTCTGGGTCGGCCTCTTGGGGCGCAGGCACAGGATGTGGGATTTAGAGTCGGGCTGGCGGTTGTTTTGGGACTCATGGTGTTAGTGACCTGGAACGACCTCATTCGATTGGATCTTTTCTGAAACCTTAGTCCGCCATACTACCCCCGGCGGCTTCCAGAGACGAGTGGATGACATCCATCGCCGATCTGACAGATAGAATCATGCGCACGTCCGCTCTTGTGGCCGTGGCATCTCTTCTTGGTGTCTCTCCTGCGCTATCACAGGCGCTGGAACCGCAGCCGCGTCTGCAAAGCAGCGCGCCTTCCGAAGCGCCGTCCGGTCCACCCATCCGCCAGATTCTGGTGCAGGGTACCCAGCGTATCGAGCCAGCCACCGTGCTGTCCTATATCTCGATCCGCGAGGGTGATCCCTATGATGATCAGGCGCTGGATCGCTCCTTAAAAACGCTTTTCGCCACCGGCCTTTTTGCCGATGTGAAATTCCGTTGGGATAGCGGCCGCCTCACCATTCAGGTGGTGGAAAACCCGATCATCAATCAGGTCGATTTTGAAGGTAGCGACAAAGTCTCGGTCAAGGATCTGCAAAAAGAAGTGCAGCTCAAACCGCGCGCAGTGTTTACCCGCGCCCGCGTCCAGGCCGATGTTCAGCGCATTATCGAACTCTATCGCCGCAACGGTAAATTCGCCGCCACGGTCGATCCGCAAATCATTCAGCGCCCGCAAAACCGCGTCGATCTGATCTTCGCAATCAATGAAGGCGCCACAACCGATGTCGCGCGCATCACCTTCATCGGTAATAAGGCGTTCGACGACGATACGCTGCGCTCCAAAATCGCCACCCAGGAAAGCGCCTGGTGGAAGATCCTCGCCAGCAACGATAATTACGATCCCGACCGCCTGACCTTCGACCGCGAAATGTTACGCCGTTTCTACCTCAGTCAGGGTTATGCCGATTTCAACGTGGTCTCCGCTGTGGCGCAGCTCACGCCGGATCGTTCCTCCTTCTATATCGTGTTCACGGTGGATGAAGGCCCGATCTATAAATTCGGCAATGTTGAAATCGAATCTGCGATCAAGGAATTACCGGCCGCAAGCTTGCGTCCTTCCGTGCCGATCAGTTCGGGCGATACGTATAACGCCGAAATGATCCAGCAATCGATCGATGCTCTGACCAATGCGGCTGGCACAAAAGGCTATGCCTTCGCTGAAGTGCATCCCCGTATCCGCCGTGACCGTGAAAAACGCGTCATCGACGTGGTGCTGAAAATCGAACAGGGCCCGCGTGTCTATGTCGAACGCATCAATGTCACCGGCAATACGCGCACCCTCGACAAGGTGATCCGCCGCGAAATGCGTCTGGTCGAAGGCGATGCCTTCAACCGTGTCCTGCTGGATCGCTCGCGTACCCGTATTCGTGGCCTCGGTTTCTTCAAAGACGTTGACATCAAAAACGGCCCCGGCTCAACGCCAGATAAAACCGTTCTGAACGTCCAGGTAACTGAACAATCCACGGGCGAACTATCGCTGGGCGCGGGCTATTCTTCCACCAGCTCTTTCGTGGGTGAGTTCAGTTATACCGAACGCAATCTGTTCGGTAAGGCACAATATCTGCGCCTCAGCGCCTCTGTCTCGACGATCAGCAAACAATTCCAGGTCAGCTATACCGAACCCTACTTCCTGGATCGTCCGCTGGCCGCTGGTGTCGATGTTTATAAATATCTCACCAATTTCGATCAGGCCGCCTATCAGGGCGATACAACCGCCATCGGCTTCCGCCTCGGCTTCCCGACATCTGAATTCGGGAGCGTGGGCCTGCGCTATACATATCGTCTTGATAAGGTGACGCCTTATAATCTCGTGAACATCCCGCAACAAATTCTGGATGCGGCAGGCAGCACCCAAACCTCGATGATCGGCTATTCCTACGGCTATAATACGCTGGATGATTACGCCAAGCCGACACGCGGCCTGACCTTCAGCTTCAGCCAGGATTTCGCCGGCTTTGGCGGCACCCTGAAATATCTCCGGACTGAAAGCTCCTTCAGCGTCTACAAACCCCTCTTCGCGGGTTTTGTCGGCTCGCTCACGGGTAGCGCCGGTTATATTACCGGTTATGGCGGCCAACGTGTCCGCATCAATGAACGCTTCTTCAAGGGTGGAGATTCGTTCCGCGGCTTCCAAATGGCCGGTGTCGGCCCGCGTGACACGGCCATCCCGGGCGATAGCGGTGCCGTCGGCGGTAACGTCTATGCCATCGGCTCCATCAATATTCGCGTACCCAACTTCCTCCCTGAAGATTATGGTATTTCTACCTCTCTTTTCAGTGACTTCGGAACGGTGGGCCGGATCGACCGCAATGGCCCCATCGGCCCACCGGGCTTTAATTGTAAAGCCATCAAGCCAGGTGCCGTCGCGGCCAGCAGTTGCATTGCCGACAATCTCGCGCTACGCGCTTCCGCCGGTATCAGCATCGGCTGGAAATCGCCCTTCGGGCCTATCCAGATCGATCTGGGTATCCCGATTGCAAAAACTCCTTATGACCGTACGGAAATAATCCACTTTAGTGCAGGGACAGGACTATAAATCGATGAAAAACAAATCGTTACTCTCCCGTGGTCTGCTAACCACCGGTGCTCTTCTTATTGCCGCTTCGGTCTACTCAGCGCCTGCTATGGCTCAGCAAAAGCCGGCCACAGCCAGCGCGCCCGTACCGAAAATCCTTGTCATCAACCGCGAAGCCATTTTGCGCTTCTCCAAAGTCGGTCAAGACATCGCCAAACAGGTGAATGGCTATACGCAAGGCGCAGAAAAAGAATTCAAAAGTCAGGGTGAACAGCTCCGCAAGGATGGCCAGGCTCTGCAACAGCAGCTCGCCATTCTCGCCCCGGATGTGAAAGCGAAAAAAATCGCCGATTTCCAAAAGCGTGAACGCGGCCTGCAAACCAAAGTTGAAACCCGCCAGCAGCAAATTCAGGGCGGCGTATTGAAGGCCCGTGAGCAGATCGAAACCGCTCTCGGCCCTATCGTGCAGGGCATCATGGCCGAACGTGGCGCCAATCTTCTGCTCGACCGCAGCGCCATCGTGTGGGGCACAGGCGATCTGGACATCACCCAAACCGCCATTCAGCGTTTGGATCAGAAAATGTCCACCGTGAAGGTTGCGCTGGTTTCTCCGCCAGCTCAGGGCCAGCAACCCCAACAGGCACAGCAGGGCCAGTAATGGTTCGGCGGGTGATGCTGACCTGATGGCGGACCCGCGCTTCTTTGATAATAAGGGGCCGTTCACGCTTGCCGCCATTTGTATGCGCGCAGGCGTGAACCTTCCCGCTTCTGCCAATGGCGATCTTCTGATAGCCGATGTCGCCAGCCTCAGTGGCGCTGGCCCTCAACACCTCTCTTTCTTGAACAGCAAAAAAGCGGCTGATGCGTTCGCGCAATCGCGCGCTGCCGCTTGTTTCGTGCCGGAGGGCCTGCAAACAGCCGCGCCATCGGGGATGATAGCCATCCCCGCCAAATCCGTGATGCATGCCTTCGCGCAAATCTCCGCGCTGTTCTATCCCGCCCATGGCTTGGCGGTCTGGACGCAATCTATGGCGATCCACCCTTCCGCCCGTATCGCCGCCGATGCCCAGCTTGCGCCGGGCGTAGTTATCGGCCCCGATGCAGAAATTGGCGAAGGCACTAAAATCGGTCCCAATACAGTCATCGCGCGCGGTGTCACGATTGGCCGTCACAGTGAAATTGGCAGTAATGTCAGCATTTCCCATAGCTATATCGGCGATCAGGTCATGATTCTTCCGGGCGCCCAAATCGGTCAGCCCGGTTTTGGCTTCGCCTCCGGTCATAAGGGCCATATGCACATTCCCCAGCTGGGCCGTGTGATCGTGCAGGACAATGTGGAAATTGGAGCCTGCGCCACTATAGACCGTGGCGCTTTAGGCGATACAACCATTGGTGAAGGCACCAAGATTGATAATCTGGTGCAGATTGGGCACAACAACCGGGTGGGACGACATAATATGATCGTTTCACAGGTCGGTATTGCTGGCAGCTGCGAACTGGGCGATTTCGTCGTACTGGGCGGGCAGGTTGGCCTTGCCGACCATGTGCGCATTGGTGATGGGGTGCGTTTCGCAGCCCGCGCTGGTGTGACGCCAGGAGATTACATGACCGGAGACTGGGGCGGAACGCCCGCGGTCCCTTCGCGGCAATGGTTACGCCAAGTCACGGCGCTGGCCATGCTGACCAAGAAGCGGAAAAAGAGTGATGGCTGACACCGCCAAAACAGAATTTGACGTCGAACAGATCAAGACCCTCCTGCCGCATCGCGCGCCCTTCCTGTTCGTGGAACGGCTGACCGATATCGTGCCGGGTGAAAGTGCGGTGGGCTGGAAGGCTGTCTCCTTTAACGAGCCCCATTTTCAGGGCCATTTCCCATCCTTCGCGGTCATGCCCGGCGTTCTCATCGTGGAAGCCTTGGCACAAACGGCTGGTGCGCTGGTGATGCACTCATTGGGATGGGCCTCTGAAAACCGCTTGGTCTATTTCATGACCATCGAGAAAGCCCGCTTCCGCCGTCCTGTGCGTCCGGGTGATATGCTGCGTATGCCGGTAAAGGCCTTGCGTCGGCGCGGCCCCGTTTGGCGCTTCTCGGGTCAGGCTTATATTGGCGACACGCTCTGCGCCGAAGCCGAATATAGCGCCATGATCGCGGATGGCCCGCAACCCGGTCAAACCGCCACCACATGAAAATCCACCCAACGGCCATCGTGGAAGACGGCGCACAGCTCGGTGCAGACGTTGAAATCGGTGCCTTTTCCATCATCGGCCCGCATGTCGTGCTGGGTGATGGTGTGCGGGTGCATTCCCATGTGGTGATCAAAGGCCACACGCAGATCGGCGCGCAGTCTGAAATCCATACCCATTGCGTGCTGGGCGACGAAGGCCAAATCCGCAATCTCAAAACACCCGAAGGCAAGCTGAGCATCGGTGTGCAAACAACCATCCGCGAAGCTGTCACCATGCATTGCGGCAGCGCACGCGGTCATGGCGAAACAAAAGTGGGTGATCGCGGCTACTTCATGGCCACCGCCCATATCGGTCATGATTGCACGGTCGGCAATGACGTAACCTTTTCCAATGGCGTGCAATTGGGTGGTCACGCACAAATCGGCGATGGTGTCATTATCGGCGGCACATCGGCCGTCGCGCAATTCCGCCGTGTCGGCAAATATGCCTTTGTCGGCGGCGTCAGTGGTGTCGCCCGCGATGTCATCCCCTATGGTATGGGCATTGATCGCGGCCCCAGCCTTGATGGGCTGAACCTGATCGGCCTCAAACGGCGCGGCGTTGCGCGCGACACAATCCACAAAATCCGCGCCGCCTATCGCCTGATTTTCCTGACTGAAAACGGCAGCGTCTATGATCGTGCGCAACACGCCGCCGATCAATGGCCCGACATTGCCGAGATTCAGGACATCAGCCAATTCATTCTGTTCGATCGCAAACTCCCCATCGCCATCCCCACCCGCCGCCGACACAGCGCGGCTGATCCCCAATGACCAGCCTCGGCATCATCGCAGGCGGCAGCGATCTTCCGCGCGCCGTTGCAGAAGCCGCGCGCGGCGAAGGCCGTACGGTCTTCATCATCTCCCTCACCGGCGATCCCGATGACTGGACAAAAGACTATCCCCGCGAACAGGTCTCTCTGGGCGAATTGGGTAAAGCACTAAAAGCCCTCAAAACCCACCATTGCAGTGATCTCATTTTCGCGGGCCGTGTATCGCGCCCGCGTTTTTCCGATCTAAAACTCGACACCAAAGGGGCGCTCGCCGTGCCGCGCCTCGCCAAAGCCGCCCTCAAAGGCGATGACGCTTTATTGCGCGCGGTGGTCGATATGTTTGAACGTGAAGGCCACAAGGTTCTCAGCATCAAAGATGCTGTTCCCTCCCTGCTGCTGCGCGAAGGTGTACTTGGCAAACATAAACCCACCGCCGAACATCTGAACGATGCTGAACGCGGTTTTCAAATTGTTGCCCGCATGGGCGAGCTGGATATAGGTCAAGCCGTCGCCATCTGCGAAGGGCTTGTCCTCTCTGTCGAAGCGGCAGAAGGCACGGATGAAATGCTCAAACGCATTACCCATCTGCCCGAACATCTGCGTGGCAAACCAGGCGCGCCGCGCGGTGTTCTGGTGAAAGCCCCGCAACCGATCCAAAATCTGAAAACCGATATCCCCGTAATAGGCGTCGCCACCGTGCAAAATGCTGCCGCGGCAGGTCTTGCCGGTATCGCTGTGCAAGCCGATGGCGCCTTGATCATAGATCACGCACACGTCATCGCAGCCGCCGATGCGGCCAGTCTCTTCCTGATAGGCGTGGCACGTCCATGAAGCCTCCACCAAGCAGCCAGAGCGCCTCCTTGCATCTCATGCTGATCTGCGGCGAACCATCAGGGGATCAGCTCGGGGGCCAACTTATGGCGGCTCTGCGCAGCCTTGGTGGCGATCAGATAAAAATCACTGGTGTCGGCGGGCTTGCGATGAAAGCGCAAGGCCTCGAAACGCTTTTTCCACTGGATGACACAGCGGTGATGGGCCTGCGTGAAGTCGTCCCTAAAATCCCTAAAATTCTGGCCCGCGTAAAACAGGCGCGCGACGCGGCCCTGCAAACGCGCCCGGATGCGGTGGTTCTGATCGACAGCCCCGATTTCACCCATCGCATCGCCCGCGCCATCAAACGCGCGGATCCTAATATTCTGACGATCAATTATGTTGCCCCGCAGGTCTGGGCCTCACGCGCCTATCGCGCCCGCGCCATGGCGAAATATTTTGATCTCGTGCTCGCATTATTGCCGTTCGAGGGGCCATTTTTCGAAAAACATGGTCTGCCATCGGTCTTTGTCGGTCACCCCGTTTTAGAGCGCGCCATCCATATGCAAGGCGGCCTTGAACTGCGCAGCAGATTAGGCATTTCTAACGAGGCTCCTCTGCTGGCCGTCTTGCCCGGCAGTCGCAGCAATGAAATCCGTTATATTCTACCTTCCTTCCGCGCAGCAGTGGCCTTGATCGCCGCGCGCGTGCCGGGGCTGGTCACCGTCATCCCCACAGTCCCGCATGTCCGTGCGCGCGTCAAAGAGGCCACAAAAAACTGGCCCGCGCCTCTGCATCTCTTAGAAACGGAAAGCGATAAATTTGCGGCCTTCGATGCCGCCGATGCGGCGCTGGCAGCCTCTGGCACAGTCACCAGCGAATTAGCACTGGCCCGCACACCCTTCGTCTCGGCCTATAAAGTTGGCTGGCTCACCTATGCGCTGGCCCGCCATCTTTTCAAATTGCCTTATTTTACGCTGGTCAACCTTTTGCAGGACCGCATGGCCGTGCCGGAATTTTTGCAAGATAATGCCAGCCCCGAAAATCTGGCCCAGGCGGTTATCCCGCTCCTGACCAATCCCGAAGCTGCGCAGCTTCAAATCAATGAACTGGCAAGCGCCATGCGACGGCTAGGGCAGGGCAGTGATGCCCCGTCCTTGCGCGCCGCCGGTGCGATTATAGATGCGGTCAGAACTCAGCGCTTGGCCAAGTCCACATAATCCCGCCGCTGTGCGCCGGTATAAAGCTGGCGCGGACGACCTATTTTCTGATGTGGGTCTTCCAGCATTTCCTTCCACTGGGCAATCCAGCCAACTGTACGCGCCAGCGCGAACAGGGCGGTGAACATGCTGGTGGGAAAACCAAGTGCCCGCAGCGTGATGCCGGAATAGAAGTCAATATTCGGATACAGCTTCTTGGATACGAAATAGTCGTCCTGCAAAGCAATCCGTTCCAGTTCCACCGCCACTTTCAGCAGCGGGTCATCATTATGGCCCACTTCCTGAAGCACTTTATGCGCCTGAATCTGCATCGCCTTGGCGCGCGGATCATAATTTTTATAGACGCGATGGCCAAAGCCCATCAGGCGGAAATTATCATTCGGATCTTTCGCACGCTTGATAAATTCCGGGATACGATCGACCGAGCCAATCTCTTCCAGCATTTTCAGCGCCGCTTCATTGGCCCCGCCATGCGCAGGTCCCCACAAGCAGGCAATGCCCGCCGCGATACAGGCAAAAGGATTCGCTCCCGAAGAGCCGGACAAGCGCACTGTCGATGTCGATGCATTCTGCTCGTGATCGGCATGCAGAATGAATATCGTGTCCAGCGCCTTCGCCAGCACCGGATTGACTTTGTATTCCTCCGCCGGAACCGAGAAAGTCATGCGCAGGAAATTTTCCGTATAGCCCAGCTCATTGGACGGATAGACGAAGGGTTGACCGGCTGAATATTTATACGCCATGGCCGCGATGGTCGGCATTTTGGCGATCAGACGATGGCTCGCCACCAGCCGCTGATGCGGGTCATTAATATCGGTCGAGTCATGGTAAAATGCCGACAACGCGCCCACAACACCGCACATTACCGCCATAGGATGCGCATCGCGGCGGAAGCCACGGAAGAACATCACCAGCTGTTCATGCAGCATCGTGTGATTGGTGATGGTCTTGTCGAAATTCTCCATCTCCGGCTTGCTGGGCAATTCGCCGTTCAGCAGCAGATAGCAGACTTCCAGAAAGTTGGATTTTTCGGCCAGTTCATCAATCGGATAACCGCGATATAGCAGAATGCCTTTGTCACCATCGATGAAGGTGATGTCGCTCTCGCAACTCGCGGTCGATGTGAAACCGGGATCATAGGTAAAGACATCCGCCTGACCATAGAGCTTGCGAATATCCAGAACATCCGGGCCTTCACTGCCGCTATAAGCCGGTAACGTATAAGACTTGTCCTTATAGGTTAGGGTGGCTGAACCGGCGGGAATCGCCTTGCTCTCTCTAATGCTCATCGGACGGACCTTTTTCTTATCTTGCACTGCAACAATCTTATAACTTAACGATATGCCCAGTCACCTGTTTCGAGGTGCCGGACAAACCCTACCCCAGCCCCGATTACGCTTTGTAAGCGCTTATTCTGGCTAGAGATTCCTCCCTCCCGAGAATATGTAGCATCTCGAAGATGGGGGGCGATGTGGTTGTGCCTGTTATAGCGGCTCTCAGGGGTTGGGCAAGCTGACCCAATTTCACACCCGCCGCCTCAGCCGCGGCCCGTGTCGCAGCTTCCAGCGCCGCCGGTGACCAGTCGGTTTCCATCAATGCAACAGCCAGTCTGCCCAGCAAGGCCCTGCCTTCAGGCCCCAGAATTTTAGCAGCAGCCTCATCCAGCGGGCGCACACCATCGCTGAAAAGGAATGCACTCCCCCGCGCCAATTCCAACACCGTCTTGGCTCTTTCCTTCAGCCCGGGCATGGCGCGGGTCAAACGCTCCATTGCCTGCGTATCCAGTTGCCGCGCCGGTGTCTCATCCGCCAGATAGGTCTTCACCTCCTGCGCCAAAACATCATCCGCCATGGCGCGAATATATTGGCCGTTCAGATTATCCAGCTTCTTGAAATCAAACCGCGCCGGGCTCTTGCCGATATTCTCCAGATTGAACCATTCAATCGCCTGCGCAGTTGGAATGAATTCGTCATCCCCATGGCTCCAGCCAAGGCGCAGCAGATAGTTGCGCATCGCTTCAGGCAAATATCCCATCTTCTGATATTCATGCACTGCCAAAGCGCCATGACGCTTCGACAACTTGGCCCCATCCGCCCCATGGATCAGCGGCACATGGGCATAAACCGGCACAGTCCACTTCATCGCATGGATAATCTGCATCTGGCGCGCGGCATTGTTCAAATGATCTGCGCCGCGAATGATATGGGTCACCCCCATATCCTGATCATCCACCACCACCGCCAGCATATAAGTCGGCGTGCCATCGCTGCGCAGCAAAATCATGTCATCCAGTTGCGCATTTGCAAAACGCACATCCCCCTGCACCTGGTCCTGCACAATGGTCTCGCCGTCCTGCGCAGCCTTCAGGCGAATAACAAAAGGCGCACCCGCGGGCGCATGCGACGGATCACGATCCCGCCACCGCCCATCATATCGAACAGGCTGCCCGGCAGCGCGCTGTTGCGCCCGCATCTCGTCCAGTTCTGCGGGCGTGGCATAACAGCGATAGGCATTCCCCGCAGCCAGCAATTGCTCGGCAACGTCTCTGTGCCGATCGGCGCGGGCGAATTGGTAAACCGTCTCCCCGTCCCAATTGAGCCCCAGCCATTCCATCCCTTTGAGAATCGCTTTCATGGCTTCGGGCGTCGAACGCTCTCTATCCGTATCCTCGATCCGTAACAGGAATGATCCGCCCATCCGCCGGGCGTAAAGCCAGTTAAAAAGCGCGGTACGGGCACCGCCAATATGTAGATAACCGGTGGGCGAGGGCGCAAAGCGCAGGACGGGTTTGGAAACTTCAGTCATACTTGCTTTCACGAAGGGCCGGCACGTTTAAACAGGCCAATATTTGCACGAAGGTGTTCGTGGCCGAATTGTCCGAGGCTTCTAGCAAACCGAATAGTGTGGGGGTAGCTCCGCAGTCGATCTTTCGCGCCCGATATCGCCAAATATGGCCTCGCCGGCGTAAAAACCCCGCTTCAGCCTCGGATATAGCGCGTGCTGCTCCCCGCTTTTTTATCCATTCCGCCCGGGCCGAGCGGGATCGCTGGGCGCTCTGGCTGATCGTGGGGCTGGGCTGCGGAATCGGCCTCTATTTCGCGCTACCGTCCGAGCCCCCGCGCTGGCTGATGTCTGCGGGGCTGGGTGCAGCCCTTGCCGCCGCCTTGCTTGCTGGCCGGGTACAACATGGCGTCTGGCTGGGCCTGCTCGCCCTTGCGGCGGCGATGACCATCGGCTTTTCCGCCGCACAATTGCGCACCCAGATGGTGGATGCGCCCATCCTCAGCAGCAAAATCGCCTATGCGCGCTTTACGGGCCGTATAGAAACGCTCCATCCCCATAAAAACGGCATCCGCGTCGTGATCGGCGACATCACCTCCGAGCGCCCGCTGAAAACCACCACGCCCGGCCGTATCCGTATTTCCATCCGCTATGGGCATGAACATCTGCGTCCCGGCGACTGGATTAAGTTCGCAGCCTCCCTCATTCCGCCACCCGATCCTGCCGCGCCGCATGATTATGATTTCGGACGCTGGGCTTATTATCAGGGTATGGGCGCTGTGGGCTTCGCGCTCGGCAAACCTGCCATCATCAAACCACCCCGCGCGGATAAATGGGATGAAACATTTTTCGCCCGGCTGGAAATTCTCAGAAACGATATGACCGCGCATATCCGCGCCATTCTGCCAGATAAGAATGGCGCCATCGCCGCCGCCATGATCACAGGTGAGCGCGGCAGTATCGACCCCGCCGATGAAAGCGCCTATCGCGATTCCGGCCTGGTCCATATTCTGTCGATCTCAGGTCTGCATCTGGCTCTGGCAGGCGGCTTTTTCTTCTGGATCGTTCGCGCCAGCCTCGCCGCCATTCCTTTCATCGCGCTGCATTACCCCATCAAAAAATGGGCCGCCTTGGCGGCGCTGTCCGGGGCCACATTCTATCTTCTGATCAGCGGGTGCGAGGCACCAGCGGTCCGCTCCTACATCATGTTGTCCATGATGTTTATCGCCGTACTTGCTGATCGCCCGGCCCTCACCATGCGCAATGTCGCGCTGGCGGCGGCGCTCATTTTATTGATCCGTCCCGAAAGCCTCATCCAGCCCGGTTTCCAGATGTCCTTCGCCGCCGTCGTGGGGCTCATTGCTGTCGCCGAATGGCAATTGACCCGCACAGACGAACATAATGGCAGCCCAGGCTCAGTCTTCCGAAAATTCCGCGGCTATTTTTTCGGTATCATCATCGCCAGCCTCATAGCTACGCTGGCAACAACCCCGATCGCGATTTTCCATTTCGAACGCACAGCGCAATATGGGGCCTTGGCCAATCTGATCTCTTTGCCGATTGCCGATTTCGTGATCATGCCCTCGGCCACATTGGCCATGCTGCTGATGCCATTAGGCTTAGAGAGCTGGCCGCTCTGGCTGATGGGGCAGGGCATCACATTCATGAGCATGATTGCCCATTGGGTTGCCAGCCTCCCCGGCGCTGCATCGGTTGCCAGCGCCTGGCCGGATCATGCTTTGCTCACCATGCTGGCAGGCGCTCTGTGGCTGGCGATCTGGCGCATGCCATGGCGCTGGCTGGGCCTGATCGGAATTTCTGCTGGCCTTATCATGGCACACTATAACAGCCGCCCCGATCTACTCATAAGCGACGACACCAGAACCATCGCTTTACGTATGCCCGATGGAAAACTCGGCTTCATCCATCCACCAAAAGATCTCTACAGCGCAGAAATCTGGCTCCGCCGCGACGGCGATGCCCGCGACCCCAAACAAGCAAGCGCCACAGCACATAATGGCGTGCTCTGCGATGATTATGGCTGTATCGCCACCCGCAATTCGGGCCAAAAAATCGCCTTTGTCAGCCGTGTCGAAGCTTTGACAGAAGATTGCGCCAAAGCAGATCTGGTGATCAGCGCCAAACCCGTAAAAACGTCATGTTCCGCTACACAGGTTATCGATCTGTTCGACCTGCTGCGCCATGGCACGCATGCGGTACATCTGGGGGGTAAAATAAAAATCGAAACGGTAGAAGGTATACGTGGCCAGCGGCCATGGAGCAGGCCTCAAAAAGCCGCCCCTAATAGCGCCGGATAAGCCCCACCAGCTTGCCCTGAACCCGTACCCGGTCAGACCCGTAAAGCCGTGTCTCATAAGCTGGGTTTGCCGCTTCCAATGCAATGGAATCGCCGCGCCGCCGCAGGCGTTTCAAGGTCGCTTCTTCATTATCGACCAGCGCCACAACAATTTCACCCGTATTGGCCGTATCCGCTTCCTGAATGATCACCGTATCGCCATCCAGAATTCCGGCATTGATCATGGAATCGCCCGTGACTTCGAGCGCATAATGATTGCCGCCCCGCCCGATCATGCCCAGCGGCACCGGCACTTCGCCAACCTTGTTCTGCAATGCTTCAATCGGCGTACCTGCCGCGATGCGCCCAACCATCGGCACCTGAATAGCGCCTTCGCTATCACCGCCGCTGCGGCGCGGCGCACCTGCCGTGCGTGTGTCGGCGGCACGCGTATCTGCCGAAACACGCGCATCGCCGCGATTATGCCGTGGCGCTGGATGCCCCATGCGCTGCGCCTGACTGCGTGTCGTCGCGGGCCGCAACGTATCGGCCATATTGTCCGGCAGCCGTAAAATTTCCAAAGCCCGCGCCCGCTTTTCCATCCGGCGCAAATAGCCCCGTTCTTCCAGCGCCATGATCAACCGATGAATGCCTGATTTGGATTTCAGATCGAGCGCATCTTTCATCTCGTCGAAAGACGGCGGCACACCGGTCTCGCGCACGCGTTCATGGATGAACATGAGCAATTCATATTGTTTGCGCGTCAGCATCGCCGATCCTCTCGGGTTGAGAACAGCCATATCGCCAGTAATCATAGGGCGAACAAAGCCGAAACATACGAGAATCGTTCTACTTTAGTTCTCACGCGGCGTCAACGCGCCATATCTGGTGGAGGCCCATAGATCAGGGCGCAAACATGTCCTCTGCGCGCACTTTGGCTACCCTCGCCAGCTTCTCAGCGTCAGACGCAGAAATCTGCCCAACCCGCCCGGTCAGAAAGGCGTAAATCAAATTAGGCGATATCCCGGCCTCTTTGGCCCAGTGGCTGGCGCGTAATCCATGCGCACTCATAAAATTGCGAAACGCCTCCCGCCGCGCGGTCGGTGCCTCCTGCCTCACGGCCGCAACCTCTCCCATCAAGGTCGATGGCCTTGCCGCCTGCGCCTTGGCACGCGCTTGCGCCAGGCGTGTAGCAATCGGCAATTTCTCCGCAACAGGTTTGGCGGGCACAGCAACATTCGTCAAAAGCCGGACTTGTTCCAATTGCCCGGTCTGCGCCATCGCCATCAGATTGAGCGCCGTCACCGTCACCGCGGTCAGCGCAGCGCTCTCTCCGCCTTGCGCCTCCTCAGTTTTCACCAAAGCGCGCAAAATCAACCGATCCCCCTCACATGTCTGCGTGATGGAAATATCCTCAATCCGGCAAGGCCGGGCGGCAAGAATAAAACTGTCTGCACGGCGCGCCGCCAAAATCCCCGCAGCTTTGGCCTGCGCTAAAGCCTCCCCAGCAGGAATACGCGCATCCTGAAAATGAATCCGTGCTTCCGCGTAAAGCTCACGCATGATCAATCGCCAATCAAAACGCGCGTAGCTGCCGCTACATCCTGCTGCCGCATAAGGCTCTCGCCAATCAGGAATGTCGTGACATCGGCCTCCCTAAGCCGTTCCAAATCCGCCCGGCTGGAGAGTCCGCTTTCCGCCACGACCAGACATTCCTTGGGAATCCTCGGCACCAATCGCAAGGTGACATCCAGATCGGTGACAAATGTTTTGAGGTTACGATTATTGATGCCGATCATCTGCGCATCCAATAACAGCGCGCGATCCAGCTCGGCCTCATCATGCACTTCGACCAGCGCATCCATGCCCCATTCCCGCGCGCAATCGATCAGCGCGCGCGCCGCATCATCCGTCAAACAGGCCATGATGATCAAAATACAATCCGCGCCCCAGGCCCGTGCTTCCACCACCTGATAAGGGTCGAACATAAAATCCTTGCGCAAAGCCGGTAACTTCACGGCGGCTCGCGCCTGTGTCAGAAATTCCGGCGATCCCTGAAAAGACGGGCCATCCGTCAAAACTGAAAGGCAGGTCGCACCACCCTCTGCATAAGCCATCGCAAGGGCAGGTGGATCAAAATCCGCGCGAATAAGCCCCTTAGAAGGGCTGGCTTTTTTTATTTCCGCAATCAGCCCGAATTGATGTGCGGCCCGCTTGCATTGCAGGCTGGCGTAAAAGCTCCGCACTGGTTCAGCAATGCGCGCCATGCCGGTCAATTCGCGCAAGGGCAAACGTGCTTTGGCAATGGCAATTTCGTTGCGCTTATAGTCGGCAATTCTGTCCAGAATATTCATGGGTTCACATGCGAACTTGCGATCAGCCTGTTCAGCACCGATCTGGCCTTGCCATAATCCAACGACTCTGCCGCCAGCCTGGCCCCCACGGTAATATCTGGCACCTTATCCGCCACCACCAATGCCGCCGCCGCATTCAGAATAACAATATCCCGATAAGCACTCTTTTCCCCGTCCAACAATCGCAGGATAGACGCCGCATTCTCCGCCGCATCCCCCCCTTTTAATTGGGCCAGTTCAGCCATGGGAATATCAATATCCGCCGGGCTCACCTGTGTCCGGCGAATCTCACCTTTTTCCAGCACGGCCACATGGGTCGTTGTCGTGGTGGTCATTTCATCCAGACCATCCCCCCCATGCACAATCCACGCTTTCTCTGTGCCCAGTTCAAGTAAAGCCTGCGCCACAGGCTCAATCCAGTCTTCGGAATAGACCCCGATCAATTGCCGTTTGACACCTGCCGGGTTTGAAAGCGGCCCAAGCAAATTAAAGATCGTTCGGAACCCAAGCGCCTTGCGCACGGGCCCGACATATTTCATGGCCGGGTGATATGTTTGCGCGAATAAAAAACACAAGCCCGCTTCACTTAAACACCGCTCCGCCACGTCAGGCGTGACATCAATCTTCACGCCCAAGGCTTCCAAAGCATCTGCCGCCCCGGTGCGCGATGACATATTGCGATTGCCATGTTTGGCCACCGTCACACCGCAACCCGCCACCACAAAGGACACAGCCGTGGAAACATTCAGCGTCCCATGGCCGTCGCCGCCCGTGCCGCATAAATCAATCGCACCGGCCCGCGCCGAAAGCCGCCGCATCTGCCCGCGCATCGCGCGCACCGCACCGGTAATCTCTGCCACAGTGGGTTTGCGCACAGCCAGCGCTGTCAGAAAAGCGGCAATCTGAATATCTGATACCTGGCCCGTCATAATTGCGCCAAATGCCAATTCAGCCTGTTCCGACGAAATATCCGCGCCCGTGCTCACCTGCTTCAGCAAGCCGCCAAATTCTTCCTGCGTGCTCATGCTGATACGCGCCGTGTCTCTTGGGCAATCTCCAGAAAATTGCGCAACAAAGCATGGCCATGTTCAGACGCAATACTTTCCGGATGAAACTGCACCCCATGCACCGGATGGGTCTTGTGCATCACCCCCATGATCGTGCCGTCCTCACTTGTTGCGGTTATCTCCAGCACATCGGGCATAGAGTCCGGCGCAATGGTCAGGGAATGATACCGTGTCGCCTCAAAATCATTGGGCAAACCACGAAACACACTTTTATTGGTATGATGCATGCGGCTCATTTTGCCATGCATCGGCACGGCCGCGCGTATAATCTCGCCCCCATAAGCCTGCCCGATAGATTGATGCCCCAAACACACCCCCAGAATAGGCACAAGCCCATCCGCCTGCCTGATCACATCCAGACAAATCCCCGCCTCATTGGGCGAACACGGTCCCGGCGACAGAACAATGGCTTCAGGCCGCAATGCCAAAGCATCCGCCGCGCTTAATTCGTCATTGCGCTTGACCGTAATCGCCGCCCCCAATTCCCCCAGATAATGGAACAGGTTGTAGGTAAAGCTGTCATAATTATCGATGATCAGGATCATGCAGATACAATTCTGTTTGAAATCATAAACTTGGCCCCTCGCGCGGCCCCTCCCGCAGAGCTTACGAAATTAGCGCAACGGAAGAAACCAGCCCCTCCCGGACAAGCTGTCACCCTGCAACGCTCAGCCGCGCCAAGAACTTCCAAAAACACGGTGCCAAATAGGGTGATAAACAGGTCTGCTGGTTGACTTGTTAACCACCCTCCCTGTCCAGTGCGCCCTTGGCCGAGGGATGAAACAGTCAGTTGCGTAAACAGGATAAGATAGTAGCCGCCATTCTAGGCGTGGTCTTAGCGCTGGCCACTATAGGCTTGGGTTTTACCCTATCCGAGGCATGGCGCAGCATCAGTCGCCCGGAACATCTGGAAATCGCGCTGAATATACCCGCCGTGCAGGCTCCCCAGCCTGCCACCAGCAAAACAAATCCTCCGCCGCCCATTATGGCGGCAGCCACCGCGCCCGCAGACTCCGTTCCACGCCCGGTCTCTGCCCCGGCCGAACCCCGCGCTCCCAGAGTAAAATCCACTGCCCCGCGCGAAGACGCTGCGATCAACCCCGCTGATCCCCCAGCCATCGCGATCGTGATCGACGATCTGGGCGGCGACAAAACCTCCACGCGCCGCAGCATAGGGCTGGCCAAAGAAGTCACGCTGGCCTTCCTGCCTTATCCCGAACATACGCCCGACCTATCGCGGGAAGCTTTTGGCGCAGGCCATGAAGTCATCCTGCATATGCCTATGGAGCCCAAAAGCCGCAAATCGCTAGCGCCCAATGTTCTGCTGCTGGATATGCCTAGGGAAGAAATCCGCCGCCGCGTGGAATGGGGCCTCTCTCGCGTGCCCGACAGAATCGGCCTGAACAATCACGAAGGCAGTTGGTTCACCAGCGATCACAAAGCCCTCTATCCTGTGATGGAGGTGCTGGCGAAGGAAAATATCTTCTTCCTCGATTCCCGAACCAGCGCCCATTCCAAAGGCGTCAGCATCGCGCGGCGCCATCATGTGCGCAGCGCGGGCCGGGATATATTTCTCGACAATATCGTGGACTCTAAAGCCATCGCCCGCCAATTGGGCGAAGTCGAACGTCATGCCCGAAAACATGGCCTGGTCATCGCCATCGGGCACCCGCATCGCCAAACCTTGGCGGCATTGGAAGCATGGATTCCTGAAGTCCAGAAACTGGGCTATCACCTGATCCCGCTGAGCCAGGCCATCGCCCGGCGGAATCCTCAAACCACAGAAACAGTACGCGACTAATCTATTGCCGCTTATTAGCCTGCGCCGCGAAACGCACCGCTTCTTCCGCCGCCATCAACAGCGCCTTTGATTTATTCACGGTCTCTTCAAATTCCGCCTGCGGGACACTATCGGCCACAATCCCGCCGCCAGCCTGCACATACATCATGCCGTCTTTGACCACCGCCGTGCGCAGAACGATGCATGTATCCATCGACCCATCCGCCGCGAAATAGCCCACGGCCCCGGCATAAACCGCGCCGCGCTTTTCCGTTTCAAACTCGTCGATAATTTCCATCGCCCTGATTTTGGGCGCACCAGATAAAGTCCCCGCCGGCAATCCCGCCGCCAATGCATCCACCGCATCCAGCCCCTCACGCATACGGCCTTCCACATTCGAGACCAGATGCATCACATGGCTATAGCGTTCGATGAAAAAACTATCCGTCACTTTCACAGTGCCCGTGGCGGACACCCGGCCCACATCATTGCGGCCCAGATCCACCAGCATCAAATGCTCGGCCCGCTCCTTAGGGTCAGCCATCAGATCAGCCGCCAAAGCATCGTCTTCCGCTGCAGTCGCACCACGTTTGCGCGTTCCTGCGATCGGCCGAATGGTCACAACCCCATCACGCAACCGCACCAGAATTTCCGGGCTGGAGCCCACAATCGAAAATCCGGGAAAGGACAGGTGATACAGAAAGGGCGACGGATTAAGCCGCCGCAAAGCGCGATAAAGCGAGAAAGCGGGCAGGGCGAAGGGCCTGCTGAAACGCTGGCTCGGCACGACCTGAAAAATATCACCGGCGCGGATATATTCTTTCGCGCGCTCCACCATGGCCAGATAATCAATATGGGTCATATTGGACGCGACCGGCACATTTTCATGCAATTCATCCGGCACAGGGGCCGAAGCTGGCGTGCTGCGTTCCAGATTAGCGATCACATCATTCAGCCGCTCTTCCGCGCGCCGATAGGCCATACGCGCATCCACACCGGGCTCAGGCCGTACCGGCGTCACGATAATGATCTCGTCCTTCACCGTATCGAATACGGCGACAATGCTTGGGCGGATCAAAATGGCGTCAGGTAAATTCAGTGTATCGGGCGGCGGAGGCCCCAATTTTTCAATCAGCCGCACCGTGTCATAACCCAGATAGCCAAACAGCCCCACCGCCATGGGCGGCAATTCCGGCGGCAAATCCATCTGCGTTTCACGTATCAACAGCCGCAAAGAGTCCAGCGGCTTTGAAGCCAGCTCCGCGGGCACGAATTTGTCCGCATCCGCGCGGGCCGTGCGATTGATCTCTGCAATAGTACCGCGACACCGCCAGATCAGATCAGGATTAAACCCGATGATCGAATAACGCCCGCGGGCCTCACCACCCTGAACGCTTTCCAGCAGAAAAGCATTATCGCGTCCTTCCCCCAATTTGAGAAAGGCCGAAACAGGCGTCTCCAGATCGGCGACCAGTTTCGTATAGACCGCTTGCGGGCGGCCTTGATCATATTGCCGTTCAAAGGCGGTAAAATCAGGAAAGAAAACGCTCACTGACTCTCACCGGTGACCAAAATCACCTTGTCCCGATAAATTTTGACACCCTGTTTCTGCTGTGCCGCATTCGCCAGCGACAAGGTCACATCGCTGCCCAATTGCCCACTTAATTCCTGCACCGCTCTCTGGAAGGACGGATCGCCAGTCGGCGGCGGCGGGTTCAGCACGCCGGTGGTCATGGCCACCACATAATCTTCGCCATTTTGCGCCGGGCCAGAAACAGCCACTTTCGGCAATTTGGAAAACAGATCAGCGATCACTGCTTGCGAGAAAATGGCGCCCGGATTCTGGCGCTGCATACCGGGCGATTTCTGAACGGTCGCCTGCACCGCTTTGGCCACTTTATCCAGCCCGCCATCCTTGCTGGCCTGCGCCGCCAATTCCTTGCCCTTCGCCTGCAAAAGCCCCTGCATCTGCTGCGCCGTCCATTCGCTCACCGCCTGCGCCCGCACTTCATTCAGCGGTTTAACTTTCGGTGGTGTCACGCCATCCACTTTGGCGACATAGAAATTGCCAGCCTTGGTCTGGAAAGGATCACCTTCCTCGCCCACTTCAGCTTTGAACAATTCGGTTAAGACATCCGGATCTTTCGGTAAATCCAGCGCCGTGCCATCTGGTGCATGGCCCGTCACATCCACCGATGCCAGCTTGATCACGTGCATGCCGGCCTTTTTAGCCGCCACATCCAATTGCTCGCCGCTATCCATTTCCGCCTGATAGGCATTTACAATGTCGATCAGCTTGCCACCGGCCAATTGCTTGCGCACGTCCTCGGTCAGCTCCGGCCTCGCATCTTCCAGCGTCTTGGTTGCACCCGGCGTCACTTTGCCAATACGCATCAAGACCCAGCCAAAGGGGCCTTTCACGGGCTGCGTTACGCCATTTTCCGCCGCCGCAAAGGCCGCCACCGCACGGGCATCATCCATATCGGATTTCGCCAAAGCCCCCAGCGATGCCTCGCCATCTTTCAATCCGCGTTCCTGCGCGATGGCGGCAAAAGATGTGCCGGCATCAATCTTGGCCCGCGCCGCTTTAGCACTGGCCTCATCGCCAAACACGATCTGATCAATCTCGCGCTTCTCAGCGATCACATAAGTGGCCTTGCGCGAATCATAAAGCTGCTTGACCTGTTCTTCCGTCACGGCAGGCAATGCCCCCATCACATCTTCAGGACGGACCATCGCCAGCGTCACCGTGCGATATTCCGGCGTGGAAAAGCTCGCCGCATGGGCTTTGACATAGGCTTCCAGTTGCGCATCGCTGGGCGCCTCCAGCTTGCCCACAGCACTGGCCGGGATCACAAAATAATCCGCCGCGCGCACCTGTTGCTGGGTGGCGAAAATCGCGGTCACATAATCGGCGGGCATTTGCAGCCCATCCTGAATCGCATGGGTCAATTGTCCGCGCGAAATATCGCTACGGATGGCTTCAATAAAACCTTGTTCCGTATATCCGCTATCTCCGATCACACGCATGAATGTGCCCTTGTCAAAGCCACCCATCGGGCCTTGAAACACCTCCATGGCGTGAATCTGCGCGCTCACCACCTCATCGCCGGCCTTCAGGCCCAGCTCATCGGCCACATTGTCGATCGCCGCGCGAATAACGCTGCGCTGAAGCAATTGATTTCCCAACCCCGTCGCATTGGCCATATCCACGGTAAATTCGCCGCCCATCATGGCCGAACGCTGACGCAGCTCCTGCCGCCAGTCGCGCTGGAATTCATCCACACTGATGGTCCGCTTGCCCACCTCTGCGAC
>CAZOJG010000019.1:45905-55279 GCA_964580115.1 uncultured Rhizobium sp. | reverse complement strand
GGCCAGTTTTGAGAACAGCTTGGAGCGTTCCTTATCCTGACGCCCTTTGCGATGCATGATGTTCTTGAACTGGGAATGACCGGCCATGGGTATCCTTTTTTGCCGCTGATGCCCGTGTAAGTGAAAGCGGGTAAGTGAAAGCGGGCGCGCTGAATTAGCCGGGCGCGGGGCGGGGTTTCAAGCGTTTGTGCGGCCGGAAATAAGCTGCCTGTAAATTTAGGTATATTTGCCCATTATTTAAATGCCCAAAATATCGCAGGTTGCGGGCTTGACTATATTTAGAATAATTCTAAATCTCAGTCTCACGGGCCAAGTGGCCCGACATCATCGTGAAGCTTAGACAAGAAGGTATCTACGACATGCTGGCCATTGGCGATCAGTTTCCTGAATTTTCCGTGACGGGCGTTGTTTCCAACGACCCCAAGACCGCGTTCCGTGATTTCGACAATAAGAGCGATGCTGGCAAGTGGAAGATCGTCTTCTTCTGGCCGAAAGATTTCACCTTTGTCTGCCCCACCGAAATTGCCGCCTTCGGCAAGCTGGCGGGTGAGTTCAAGGACCGTGACGCGGTTGTCTACGGCGTCTCGACCGATAGCGATTTCGTGCATCTGGCCTGGCGCAACAATCACGACGATCTGCGCAACCTGCCGATCCCGATGCTGTCGGACATCAAGCGCGAGCTCAGCACGGCGCTTGGCATTCTGGACAAGAAGGCCGGTGTGGCGCAGCGCGCGACCTATATCGTCGATCCTGATGGCGTGATCCGTTTTGTCTATGTCACCGATCTGGATGTCGGGCGTAATCCGCAGGAAGTGCTGCGCGTGCTCGATGCGCTTCAGACCGACGAACTCTGCCCCTGTAACTGGCAGAAGGGCGAAGACGTCATCAAAGTGTAAGCCTTTGAGGCAAGGCTTGAACGTCCAAGTCTTGCTGCGTGCTCTCGCGGGTGTTTCTGCCCCTCCCCAGCCCGCGAGAGCTTTTTTTCACCTTGTTTTGGAGCTTTTCCTATGTCGATCGAAGAATTGAAAAATCGTCTGCCCGATTATGCCAAGGATCAGCGGCTCAACCTTTCATCGCTGGCCACCGACCCCACATTAACGGCGCAACAATTGGCCGGAACATTTGTGGCCTGCGCGCTGGCATCACGTAATGCCGAAGTGACGGCGGCGATTATTCATGAATTCTCCGACAAGCTTTCGCCCGAAGCGCTGGAGGCGGCGCATGCGGCCGCTTCGATCATGGCGATGAACAATATCTATTATCGCTTTGTGCATCTGGCATCGGCGGCGGATTACAAAACACTGCCTGCTAAATTGCGCATGAGTGTGATCGGCAAGCCCGGTGTCGATAAGGTGGATTTTGAACTGTGGTGCCTTGCGGTCTCGGCCATCAATGGCTGCGGCTTGTGTATCGACTCGCATGAGAAAATTTTGCGCGATCATGGTATCACCGCGGAGCAGGTGCAGACGGCTGTGCGTATTGCCTCGGTCGTGCATGCGGTGGCCGCCACGCTGGACGCTCATCCAAAAGCGTAAGCATCCATTCTGAGCGAGCCGAAAGTTGTACTTTGATGCAGCTTTCGGCTTTTGCTTGCCGGGCCGCCCGCGCCATAGGCCACAAAGAGCGGCATGAAATGTTCTTCGGTCGGATGCGCCATGGCCGATTGCGGCGCGCGCGATCTGTACTCGATCAAATCCTCTTCGGCGCCGGTGATCAGGGCGCGGTCTATCCAGCTGGCGAAATCTGAGGCCCATTGAGGTTCTATTGCTGTGCTGTTGTGCCAATCCAACTGACGCAGATTATGGACAAAGCCGCCGCTGCCCAGAATAAGCACATTTTGCTCGCGCAAAGGAGCAAGCGCGCGGCCCAGATCGATGTGGTGTTTTACATCAGCATGGCTTTGCACCGCGATCTGCAGAACCGGAATATCGGCATCGGGATAGGCCAGTAATAGAGGCACCCAGGCCCCATGATCGAGGCCGCGCTGATGATCGATCTCTACCGCGAAACCATTCTGGCTGAGGCGTGTATGCACGTCTTTGGCCAGTTCCGGCGCGCCGGGCGCGGGATAATGCAACTGATAGAGCGCATCGGGAAAGCCGTAGAAATCGTGGATCGTGTCATTGCGCGTCACCAGAGTGACGGCAGGGGCATCTGTGTCCCAATGGGCGGACGCCACCACGACTGCATCGGGTTTAGGCATGGTGCTGCCCAGATCGCGCAGAAAATCCCGCGCGGGACAATCGTCAAACGGCAAGGTGGGGGAGCCATGGGAGACAAAGAGAGCGGGCAGCATTTTATCCATGTGGCGATGCAGATCTTAAATTCAAGCCGTTCAGCTTAAGCGCGGCCTCAGAGGATAGGAATAGTTTGCTTCAATCGCCCGCCGACCCGTACAGGTTCAATCCGTTTGGCCAGACCTTTGGCACCGCTTTGCACAAAGACGCCGCATAAGGTGGCCGGCCCCAAAGCCGGGGTGAAACGCCCGCCCGGGATTTTTTTGGTGAAGCGTTGCAGCGGTTCATATTTTTCCATGCCGATGACAGAATCATAATCAGCGCAGGCCCCGGCATCGGTTTGATAGGCGGTGCCGCCGGGCAGGATTTGCGCATCGCCGGTTGGAATATGGGAATGGGTGCCAACCACCAGCGTGGCGCGGCCATCGCAGAAATGGCCCATCGCCATTTTTTCCGACGTCGCTTCGGCATGAATATCAACCACCACGACATCTGCGCCTTCGCCCAAGGGGCAGGCATTCAATTCGCGCTCCACGGCTGCAAAAGGATCGTTTTGCGGCTCCATGAAAACCCGGCCCAAAGGATTGATCACCAGAATCTGCGCGCCATCTCTGGCTTGAAACAAATTGGCGCCACGGCCCGGTGTACCGTCCGGCAGATTGCAGGGGCGCAAGACACGATCTTCATCGCCAATGAAGGTGAGAATTTCGCGCTGATCCAACCAGTGATTGCCGGTGGTGATGCAATCGACACCAAGGGCGAACATTTCCTGTGCGATGGCGCGGGTCAGGCCAAAGCCGCCCGCCAGATTCTCGCCATTCAGAATGATGAAATCGAGCGCCAGAAGGTCGCGCAGGCGGGGCAATTCAGCAGACAGAACATCGCGGCCTGCCTTGCCCAGCACATCACCCATGAAAAGAAGATTCATTTCTGCCCTTAATGATCTTGCGCGAAAAGCCGGAGCCCTTGCTGCGTGAGAATGCCGTCCAGTTTCTGGTCCCAGCTATCCAGCACAAGCTCTGGCACTTCCTGCCCCGCATAGGCAATGCCTATGGCGCGTAGCGGCCCGCTTTGGCGCAGCGCGGCCAGTGTGCGGTCGTAATAGCCACCGCCATAGCCCAGACGATGGCCTGTGCGATCAAAGGCCAGCAGAGGGACCAGCAACAGGCGCGGCTGCATCTCGGGCCAGTCGGGCAAGGGTTCAGCGATGCCGAACTGGCCGGGGCGCATCACCTGGCCGGGCAGGCAATGATGAAAAGTCAAAGCGTCCTTCGGCCCCGTGATGCGGGGGAAACCCACGGGGCAGCCCAAACGCTGTAGACGGGTGAGCAAAAGCTGCGGATCGGCTTCGCCCGGCAGCGCGGCATAAGCGCCGATCTGGGTGCCCGGCTCGATCTGCAAAGTGCTGGCCTGATCAGCCAGAAGGCGGCAAAATTCGGGCTCAGCCTCTTGTAATTCGAGCCTCAGGGCGCGCGCCTGACGCCGCAGCCGCGCTTTTTCGGCGGCGCTATCAGGTTCCGGGTCCGGTTCGGGGTCGCCATCGCCCGCCAGAGTAGAAGCCAGGATAGATGATTGGCTATTGGGCGCTTGGGGGATGGGCTGGGCTTTAGGGTTCATAGGCTCTGCAATTAAGTGTGGACGGGACCGTAACCGCCGTTGGTGTCGGATCCTCACGGGCCTGCATGTGCAGGTGGGCGCCATATGACCAAGGCCACGGCCCTGGTCAGGGACAGCTCCCGGTGAGTACCATTAAGGCCCCTGGGTGTCGCTACCTGACGCACGGAACAGTGCCCGTCCATCTTTAAGCTAGGCTTGTGAGAAGCGCGCCGCAATGTCTTCCAGCTTGCGCGTGGCACTTTCCAGCTTTTCCGCGGCTAAACCTTCAATAACGCCGGGGCGGCTAGCAGGGTCACCGCTGCTATTGAGCTGCTGTTCCAGCCGTTCCACCTGGCTTTGAGCCTCGGTGCTCTCATCAGCCAGCAACAGGGCCGCCATCAGCATCAGGCGGGAATCACCGACCTGCCCTACAGATTCGAGCAATTCACGCACTTTGCCATCCACATGGGCGGCCAGTTTTTTAAGGTGCGGTTCCTCGCCTTCGTCGCAAGCGATCGTATAGGCCCGTGAATTCACCATGACATTGACTAGCGGCATAAGATTTCCTTCCTGCCCCCACAGCCCATCATATAAGGTTGCCTAATAGGATAATGCCATTATGGCCAGCCTTATTGATAGCAAGCCTTACTGCCGGCCCAAAGCCGCTCTTATTTCGGCTATCGCACTGTCCAGACGCAATTCGACATCCTGGGTCAGACCCGCCAGAGACCGGGCCTCCCCTTCCAGTTCAACAATCCGTTCGAGCAGGGCATCGCGTTCGGCGGAGAGTTCCGTGATCCGATCCGCTGCTCTTCCCAGTTCTTCACGCGCACGCAGTAGGGGCGCCCCGGCTTTGTCTAAATGTTCAAGGGCCGCACCGAACAGCGCGGCTGCTTCATCCAGCCTCGTCATCGACGCCTCTTCTATCCCAGCGGCAAGACCTTAGGCCGAGGAGGGAAATAGGGTCAACGCTTTTGCGTTTAATGTTGGGAATGGTTTTGCGTTTGGCCCACGCAAGGGTGAAGCCTTTTACGTTCAGGCCTTGACGCATAAGGCTTTGCCTCGCTATGGCCAAGGCCATCTCCAGCCACGATACCAGCCACGCCCGGCTTAAGGAAAATGCGCGATGGACAGTGCCTCCGGTACGATTTCACCCCCTCAAGACGGGGCTGAAATCCGCCGCCTCGCCAATGCGATCCGTGCTTTGTCGATGGATGCGGTGGAGGCAGCGAAATCCGGTCATCCCGGCATGCCCATGGGCATGGCCGATGTCGCGACCGTGCTTTTTGCCAAATTTCTGAAATTCGACGCATCCGCCCCCAAATGGCAGGACCGCGACCGCTTTGTGCTATCGGCGGGCCATGGCTCGATGCTGCTCTATTCACTGCTCTGGCTGACCGGCTATAGCGATATATCCATCGAAGATATTAAACGATTCCGGCAGCTTGGGAGCCCCTGTGCGGGCCATCCGGAATATGGCCATCTGGCCGGGATCGAGACTACGACAGGCCCGCTGGGGCAAGGCATTGCCACGGCTGTCGGCATGGCGCTGGGCGAAAAGCTGGACGAGGCCCGCTTCGGGCCGGAGCTGGTTGATCATAAAACCTATGTCATCGCCGGCGATGGCGACCTGATGGAAGGGATTTCGCAGGAAGCGCTGACACTGGCCGGGCATCTCAAACTGTCAAAGCTGATCGTGCTTTATGATGACAATAATATTTCGATCGATGGCGATACGGGGCTGGCAGACAGCACCAATGCAAGCCAGCGCTTTGAAGCATCGGGCTGGGCCACCTATCAGGTGGATGGCCATAATCCCGATGAGGTCGCCAAAGCACTGGAAGCTGCGCAAAAGAGCGACAAACCGAGCCTGATCTGTTGTCGCACCAAGATTGGTTTTGGCGCCCCGACCCGTGCGGGTACGGCCAAGGCTCATGGGGAGCCGCTGGGCGCTGAGGAAATTGCCGGCGCCCGTCAGGCCCTGAACTGGACCGCGGAGCCATTTCTGGTGCCGGGGCCGATTTTATCGGATTGGCGGTCGATTGGCCGGCGCGGTGAGGCCGCCCGGCTGGCCTGGGACGCGCGCAAAGCCGCCTCTGCTCAGGCCGCGGCCTTTGACGCCGCCCATAGTCTGGACCTGCCCGCCAGCTTCGCGCCTGCGATTCAGAAGCTGAAAGCGAAATTCAGCAGTGAGGCCCCCTCGCTGGCCACCCGCAAAAGTTCGGAACTGGTGCTGGAAGTGGTCAATGCCGAAATCCCCAATACTATCGGCGGTTCGGCGGATTTGACGGGCTCCAACAATACCAAGACCAAGGGTATGAAAGAGGTCACGCCGAGCGATTTCTCGGGCCGCTATATGCATTATGGCATTCGTGAACATGGCATGGCGGCGGCGATGAACGGGCTGGCGCAGCATCGCGGCAGCATCCCCTATGGCGGCACATTTTTGATCTTCTCGGATTACTGCAAGCCGGCGATCCGGCTTTCGGCCCTGTCGGGACTGCGGGTTGTCTATGTCATGACCCATGATTCCATCGGGCTGGGGGAGGACGGGCCGACCCATCAACCGGTTGAGCAATTGCCTGGCTTACGGGCCATACCCAATCTTCTGACTTTCCGCCCGGCCGATGCGGTGGAAACCGCCGAAGCCTGGCAATTGGCGATGGAAAATGGCACCCGGCCTAGCCTTCTGGCCCTGACCCGCCAGAATCTGCCGACCCTGCGCACAACCCATACGGACGAAAATCTTTCGGCCAAAGGCGGCTATGAGCTGGCCGCGGCGACGGGCGAAGCCAAGGTGAGCATTTTCGCCACCGGCTCCGAAGTGGAAATTGCCATGCAGGCGCGCGATCTGTTGCAGGCCGAGGGGATTGGCACCCGCGTGGTCTCACTACCGTGCTGGACCTTGTTCGAGGAACAGGACGCGCAGTATCAAAGCCATGTCCTGGGCACAGCGCCCGTTAAGCTTGCTATCGAAGCGGCCTCGCCTTTGGGCTGGGCGCGTTATATCGGACCGGACGGCATTTTTATCGGCATGCACGGTTTTGGCGCCAGCGCCCCCTATAAGGACGCTTATCGCCATTTCGGCCTTACGCCGGAAGCCGCTGCTGAGGCTGCTCGGGCCGCCTTGAAAGTGTAAGTTTCGCGCGGCTTTCGCTGCGCTTGTTGGGAGAGAAGAAATGGCTTTGCGCGTCGCAATCAATGGGTTTGGTCGGATCGGTCGTTTGGTGCTGCGCGCCATCGTGGAATCCGGTCGCAATGATATCGTTGTCGTGGGCGTCAATGATCTGGGCCCGGTCGAGACCAATGCGCATCTGCTGCGCTATGACTCGGTGCATGGCCGCTTCCCCGCCGATGTGCAGGTGGATGGCGATACGATGATTGTCGCGGGTCATAAGATCAAAGTCACCGCGATCAAAAACCCTGCCGAGCTGCCGCATAAAGAGCTGAATGTCGATATCGCGCTGGAATGCACGGGTATCTTCACCTCGAAAGACAAAGCCTCGGCCCATTTAGAAGCTGGCGCCAAGCGCGTTCTCGTCTCGGCCCCGGCGGATGGGGTGGATTACACGGTGGTGTATGGCGTCAATCATCAGGGCCTGAGCAAAGATCACATTGTGGTCTCCAATGCCTCCTGCACCACCAATTGCCTCGCCCCTATGGCGAAGGCGCTGAATGATGCGATCGGTATTGAAAAGGGCTTCATGACGACGGTGCATAGCTACACCAATGATCAGCCCTCGCTCGACCAGATGCATAAAGACCTGTACCGCGCCCGCGCTGCGGCGCTGTCGATGATCCCGACCTCGACCGGTGCGGCCAAGGCTGTGGGTCTGGTTCTGCCGGAACTGAAGGGCAAGCTCGACGGCGTCTCGGTGCGTGTGCCGACACCGAATGTCTCGCTGGTTGACCTTAAATTCGTCGCCAAGCGCGCCACCACGGTGCAGGAAGTCAATGAGGCGATGAAGGCCGCGGCGGCTTCGGCGGATTATGCCGGTGTGATCAATATTGTGGATGCGCCGCTGGTAAGCCACGACTTCAATCATCATCCCGCATCTTCCAGCTTTGCGCTGGACCAGACCAAGGTGATTGACGGCAATTTCGTCAGTGTCATGAGCTGGTATGACAATGAATGGGGCTTCTCCAACCGCATGGCCGATACGGCCATCGCCATGGGAAAGCTGATCTGATCACGCCATGAGCATTTTTCCCACGCTGGACGATCTGGATGTCTCGGGTAAGCGCGTGCTCGTGCGCGCGGACCTGAATGTGCCGATGAAGAATGGCCGTGTTTCGGACATGTTGCGCATCGAGCGGCAGGCCCCCACCATTCGTGAACTGGCCGAAAAAGGCGCAAGGGTGATTGTGCTGTCGCATTTCGACCGGCCCAAGGGAAAGCGCGTGCCTGAAATGTCGCTCAGGCCGGTGTCTTTTGCACTGGCTTACGGCATTTCGCGGCAGGTGGATTTTGCCGATGACTGCATTGGCGAAGCAGCGCAAACCGCTGTGAACCGGATGCGTGACGGCGATGTCCTGCTTTTAGAGAACACCCGTTTTCATGCGGGCGAGGAAGCCAATGATCCGGCTTTCGCAAAGCAGATCGCAGAACTCGGCGATCTCTATGTGAATGATGCCTTCTCGGCGGCCCATCGCGCCCATGCCACGACCGAAGGTCTGGCGCAGTTGCTGCCATCGGCAGCGGGCCGCGCCATGCAGAGCGAATTGCAGCATCTGCACAAGGCGCTGGATCATCCGCAGCGGCCGCTGATGGCGGTGGTGGGCGGCGCCAAAGTGTCGACCAAGATTCAATTGCTGGAACATCTGCTCAGCAAGGTGGATGTGCTGGTGATTGGCGGGGCCATGGCCAATACATTTTTGGCCGCGCGCGGTGTTGCGGTCGGCAAATCGCTCTATGAGCCGGATTATATCGCCACGGCGCAGCAGATCGTGCAGCGCGCCGCCGAACAGGGCCGCGAGATTTTATTGCCGGATGATCTGGTCGTGGCCACCGAGTTCAAGGCCCATGCGCATCATCGCACCGTGCCGGTGGGCGAGGTGCTGGACTCAGAAATGATTCTGGATGTCGGGCCGGATACGATTGATGCATTTGAGCAGCGTTTGAAAAAAGCCAATACGCTGGTGTGGAACGGGCCGTTCGGCGCGTTTGAGACACGCCCCTTTGATCGCGGCACAGTTGCTGCGGCCAAGCTGGTGGCGGAGTTGAGCAAGACCGGCAAACTTCTGTCGGTGGCGGGCGGCGGTGACACGGTGGCAGCCCTGAACCATGCCGGTGTCGCGGAAGATTTCACCTATGTATCGACGGCAGGCGGGGCATTTCTGGAATGGCTTGAGGGCCGGGACTTACCGGGCGTGAGCGCCCTGGTGCACAGCAAACGGAGCTAAAAATGAATCTCGCGGATTTAAATCGCATTGCAAATGCGATGGTGGCCGAAGGCAAAGGCATTCTGGCCGCCGACGAAAGCTCGGGCACGATCAAAAAACGCTTCGATGCGATCAATGTGGAATCGACGGCCGATAGCC
>CAZOJG010000019.1:36116-45895 GCA_964580115.1 uncultured Rhizobium sp. | reverse complement strand
CGCCGCGATTATCGCGAAATGATGTTCCGCGCCGATGCGATGAAACACTATATTTCGGGTGTCATTCTGTATGATGAGACCATTCGCCAGAACGCCAAGGACGGCACAGCGCTGGTCAAGCTGATCGAAGCGGCTGGCAGCATTCCGGGCATCAAAGTGGATGCCGGTGCGAAACCGCTGGCGGCCTGCCCCGGTGAAACCGTGACGGAAGGTCTGGATGGTTTGCGTGAGCGGCTGGCCGACTATTACAAGCTGGGCGCACGTTTCGCCAAATGGCGCGCGGTGATCGATATTGATGCCAAAATCCCGACCTATGCCGGGATTACCACCAATGTGCATGCGCTGGGCCGTTATGCGGCGCTGTGCCAGGAAAATGGCATTGTCCCCATCGTTGAGCCGGAAGTGCTGATGGATGGCGCGCATGATATTGAGCGCTGCGAGGCCGTGACGGAATTCGTTCTGAAAGAACTGTTCCAGCAGCTTTATTATCAGAATGTCGCGCTGGAAGGCACGATCCTGAAGCCCAATATGGTGATCGCGGGCAAGAAATCCGCAAAACAGGCCGGGGCCGATGAAGTGGCCGAGCGCACGGTGAAAGTGTTGAAGCGCTGCGTGCCTGGCGCCATTCCCGGTATCGCCTTCCTGTCGGGCGGGCAATCGGATGAAGATGCGACAGCGCATCTGAATGCCATGAATGCCGGCCATGACCTGCCTTGGGCGCTGACCTTCTCTTATGGTCGTGCTTTGCAGGCGGCCCCGCAAAAAGCATGGGCGGGCAAGGCTGAGAATGAGGCGGCGGCGCAGGCGGCCTTTGGTCATCGCGCCAAAATGAACAGTCTGGCGGCCACGGGGAAATGGTCTGCCGCGCTCGAAAAAGCCTGAGACCCGGTTGAGCACATCTTGCCGTCTTTATCTGATTACGCCGCCACGGATCGAGGCGCGCGCTTTTGCTGACGTGCTGAAGCGCGCCCTTGATGGCGGGGATGTGGCTTGCCTGCAATTGCGCCTGAAAGATGTGCCGGAGGATGATATTCGCCGTGCCTGCGATCTGTTGCAGCCCATCACCAAGGCGCATGACATCGCCTTTATCCTGAATGATGATGCAGACCTCGCGGCCCGGCAGGGCTGTGACGGGGTGCATATCGGCCAGGAGGATGGCAGCTATGCGCAGGCGCGGGCGCTTGTCGGCAAAGACGCGATTGTGGGCGTCACCTGTCATAATTCCCGCCATCTGGCGATGGATGCGGGGGAAGCCGGGGCGGATTATGTGGCCTTTGGCGCATTTTTCCCGACCCAGACCAAAGAGGCCAAAAGCACCGCCGATCTGGACCTGCTGCAATGGTGGGCGGAACTGATCGAGGTGCCCTGTGTCGCCATTGGCGGCATCACGGCGGACAATGCCGCCCCGCTTGTGGCCGCGGGGGCGGATTTTCTAGCTGTATCTGCCGGGGTCTGGGACCATGTGGATGGCCCCGCCAGCGCCATTCAAAAATTCAACGCGCTTTTCGCGCGCTAAGGCCCATTTGCACGTCTAAAACTGGCCTGCTAGAACCCGCGCGCTCTTTCGACAATCGACCAGCCCCTGCCTTGCCCTTATTTCGGGGGCCGGGATCATCGCAGCAAGGATTCCCATGGCCAAGATTTCAGGAAATGATATTCGCCCCGGCACGATGATCGAATATGAAGGCGGCTTGTGGATTGCGGTGAAGACCCAGAAGGTCAAGCCGGGCAAAGGCGGGGCCTATAATCAGGTCGAACTCAAAAATGTCACCCAGGGCACCAAGCTGAATCAGCGTTTTCGCTCGGACGAAACGGTGGATGAGATTTATCTCGAGAAAAAAGATTTTCAGTTTCTCTATGCCACGGGAGACATGCTCACCTTCATGGATATGGAGAGTTATGAGCAGATCGAACTGGCGACAGATTTTGTCGGTGATCAGGTGCAGTTTCTGCAGGACGGCATGAAAACCCTGGTGCAGATGTATGACAGCCGTCCCATCGGCATTGCGCTGCCCCAATTCGTCACGCTGAAGATTGTCGAAGCCGATCCTGTTTTGCGCGGCGGCACGGCGGCGCCCTCCTATAAAAGCGCGACGCTGGAAAATGGCATGCGGATTCAGGTGCCGCCATTTATTGAAGCAGGTATCCGCGTCATCGTTGCCACGGAAGATGGCTCTTATGTAAAGCGAGCAGAGTAATGCGTTATCTCTCCCCTGCCTTGAATGTGATGGTGGCCGCGGCCCGTAAAGCGGCGCGCGCGCTGGTGCGTGATTTCGGTGAGATCGAGAATTTGCAGGTCTCGATGAAAGGGCCGGGTGATTTTGTCACCACGGCGGATAAACGCACCGAAAAAATCCTGATCGAAGAGCTGAGCAAGGGACGGCCCGGCTATCCCTTTCTGGTGGAAGAGGCCGGCATTATTGACGGACCGGATAAATCGCATCGGTTCATCATCGATCCGCTGGATGGCACGACAAATTTCATGCATGGCATCCCGCATTTCGCCATGTCGATTGCGCTGGAGCGCGAGGGCCATATCGTTTCGGGCGTGATCTATAATCCGATTTCCGATGAGATGTTTCTGGCTGAAAAAGGTCAGGGTGCCTATCTCAACAGCAAGCGCCTGAGGGTCGCGGCGCGGCGCAATATTGCCGATACGCTGAATGCCACGGGCATTCCTTTCATGGGCAAGCCGGGGCACCCAGCCTTTTTAGCCGAGCTGGCGCAGGTCATGCGGCTGAGCACGGGCGTGCGCCGCTTTGGTTCGGCGGCGCTCGATCTGGCCTGGCTGGCAGCGGGCCGCTATGACAGTTTCTGGGAACGCGGGCTGAAGCCCTGGGATATGGCGGCGGGTCTGCTGATGGTGCGCGAAGCTGGCGGGCTGGTCACCGATCTGAATGGCGGGGACGCCATGTTCCATAGCGGTGATATTCTGGCCTGCAACGAGGCTTTGCACCCGCAATTCCTGAAATTGCTGAAAGACACCCAGAAGAACGCCTGAGATTGCTCTGCGGAGGTTGATGTTCAGGCCTATGCCTCGCTATCTTCACCGGGGCTGGCATGGAGCAGGGCATTGGGGCAAGGGGCATTTGCAGGACTGGCGCGGCTGAGCCGCGTCACCACGCTCTGTTTCGGGGCGGCATATTGTGCGGCGGGTCTGGGCGCGATGATCGTGGAGGCAGAGGCCCAGGTGGCGGCGTCCAGCGGCTCGCGGGTGGTGCGTGATCCGCAGACTGGCCGTGTTCGGGTGATAAATCCTGAATTGCGTGCCCCCAGCCTGTATGAACGATCTGCCGATTATGCGCCCATCGTGCTGAAAAAGCCGAAACCGGTGCGCAAAACGAAAGTTGCTGCACCGAAACGCGATAGTGCATCCAGCGCGCCCTCGCTGGCGTCATCCTATGCCGATCCAGTGTTCACAGCTGCGCCCGCAAAGGTGACGCAACAGGTCCAGACGCAAAGAGCAGAATTAGAACCAGCAAAATCTAAACAGCCGCCTGCGCCTAAAGAGCTTGCAAAGCCTGCGCCTGTAAAAGCGAGCGAGACCATTCCCTTCTCGCTGAATGCGGCCGCCAAACCGGAAAGCCCGGCCCGGCAGGCGGTCTCGACCAAGAATGTCCGCAACATCCATATTAATTTCATTGAAGGCGCGGCGGAGCCGGAGCCGGCGGTTGTTTCAGCCTTGCAAACATTGGCCAGCTCGCTGGGCAGTGAAATGACCTCAAACAGCCAGCGCTTGCTGCTTCAGGCCTTTGCCGGTGCGCCGGGGGATAAATCTTCCGAAGCGCGACGGCTTTCGCTGAAGCGGGCCCTGTCGGTGCGGCAGGTGCTGATCGATTCAGGCGTGCCATCGGAGCGTATTGATGTGCGCGCCATGGGCGGCACAACCGATGGCGGCACGGCTGACCGCGTGGATGTGATCATCAAGGCATAACAGGCGGGGAAATGGCTTTGAGCAATATGCACGCTTGGCGCAGCATCGGCATGGCCTGCCTAATATTTATTTCATGCGCCCCAGCCATGGCGCAGATGCGGATGGCAAGCCCGGAGCTGAGCGAAGGCGCGCAAATGCAATTGGCGCAGGCCTTTGATCAATGCCGCATGCGCGGCAAGCAAGCCGGTGGCAATCAGGCGCCCGTGATACGCTGGAGCGGCGCGCCGCCCGGCACCAAAAGTTTTGCCATCACGATGTTCGATCCGCGTGCGGGCGGCAAGGAATTCTGGCACTGGATTCTGTTCAACATTCCCGCCAGCACCACAGAATGGAATGCAGCCACGGACCATACCGAAGCGCCAATCACGCAAGGCGTGAATGATTACAGCCAGCGCGGCTATAGCGGCCCCTGCCCGCCGCGCGGCGCGACCTATCGCTTTATTTTCAACGTCTGGGCCTTGGATGTGCCGCAGCTTGATCTCGCTCCCGAGGTCACTGGTGCGCAATTGAAGCCGCGTTTGCAGATGCATGTTCTGGGTAAGGCCACGCTGACAGCGCGGTATGAGAACTGATCAGGCGTCAGCATGTTTGGCGTCTGTCACCCGATCGACAAGGCGCAATTGCGGGAAGCGCCACATCCAGATGCCGACAATCGCCAGCGTTCCCACACCGCCGATGACGACGGCTGGCACAACACCCAGCCATGCCGCCACCGCGCCGGATTCAAAATCGCCCAATTCATTGGAGGCCCCAATAAACAGCATATTCACGCCGCTGACCCGGCCGCGCATGTGATCGGGCGTGGCGAACTGGATTAGGGTCGAGCGGACAAAGACCGAAATCATATCTGCCGCGCCCAGAATAAACAGCGCCACCAGCGAGACATAGAAATTGGTGGAGAGACCGAAGATCACGGTGCAGATGCCAAACACCGCCACGGCGTAAAACATGACCCGCCCCGTATGGCGTTGCAGCGGATATTTGGCCAGCGTCAGCGCGATGACCGCCGCGCCCACCGCTGGGGCCGCGCGCAGAATGCCCAGACCTTCAGGCCCGATATGCAGAATATCGCGGGCATAGATGGGCAGCAAAGCCACCGCCCCGCCCAGCAGGACCGCAAAGAGATCCAGCGAAATCGCCCCCAAGATGATCGGGCGGGACATCACAAAACGAATACCATCGGCCACGCGCTCATAGCGGCTGCCTTCGACCACCGTATGGCTGCGTCGGCGGCCTCCCAATGTGACGGTGAGGATTGCAGCCCCGATAAAGGACAGGCAGCAGACCGAATAGGTAAGGTAGTGGCCCGCCGCATAGAGAAAGCCGCCCAATGCAGGCCCGGCGATCACCGCTGTGGTGAAGACCGAAGACGACAGCGCGATAGAGCGCGCAAGCTTACTTTCGGGCACCAGAAAGGGCACCAGCGATTGACCCGCCGGACCGGAAAACCCGCGCGCGGCGCCGAATAAAACGAGCACCAGATAAAAGAGCCAGATCGCCTGTACATTCAGCAGCGTCAGCAGCAGAAACAACGCGCTGCACACGGCCTGCACCAGCATGCTGATGGACAAAATTTTGCGCTGATCAAAACGATCGGCGATATCGCCCGCGGGCAGGGTGAGCAGAAACATCGGCGCGAACTGGCAAAGGCCCACAATCCCCAATGCCATGGCGGAATCGGTCAGTTCATAGACCTGCCAGCCGATCGCCACGGATTGTATCTGCATGGCGACAGTTGAGAGAAAACGCCCGCTGACAAAAAAACCAAAATCTCGACGCTGATAGATGATCGACGGGACGGATTCACTCATGAACACTCGGCGCGCTGGTGACGAGAAGCGCAGCCTTGCACAGCACAGCGCCCGTTAGCCAATTTATTCTCTATTGGCCTTTGCGCGCCTGCCATTCTTTGCGGCTGATGCTCCAGATATCAGCTGTAAAATGCCTGCCCATCACGGCCAGTTCCACCGGATCGCCCTTTATCTCGCCCAATCGCGCCGCCACTTTTGCAGAGGCGATATTTTCAGGCGCGATCAGTGAAATGAGGCGCTCAGATTTTTGGGTGAGGAAGGCATAATCCATGGCGGCATCCGCCGCTTCGCTGGCATAGCCCTGCCCCCAATAGGAGCGGCCCAGAGTCCAGGCGATTTCAAGCGCGGGCCAACCTTCAGGGTGGTTCATCCCGACACGCCCTATCAAAGCATCACTGTCTTTATGGATCACGGCCCAGACACCATAACCGCGCAGATCCCATTGCCCGATCATCATGGCCAGATAGCGCCAGGCATCATCGGGATGTTGTGCCCCGCCCAGATGGCGCATCACCTCGGCATCGGCATGGATCGCGGCCAGGGCGGCGAAATCATCGGCGCACCAGCCCCGCAGACTCAATCTGGCTGTCTCAAGGCGGGGAATAGCGGACATAGGTCTACCTCAGAACAGCCAGCGCAGATTGACGGTGGCGGAATTTGCGCCGGGTCTCAGCTCGATTTTCGCGCTGTCGAAGCTGGGCTGTTCCAGCTTGGGCTTGGCATCGCGCGAAAAACCAAAACGTTCCTTGGGGATTCCGAACCAGTCGAAATCCATTTCGCCATTTCGGTTTTCGTCTTGAAATAATTTGACGGCATACATGCCGGGGGGAATATTTTTCAGCACCACAATGGTGCGGCCCGCGACAGCCGGAACAATGGCACCGGTGCTGTCCTTGCCTTGGGTGCCACCCCAATTGGCCCCATCATACAGCGCGACACGGACATCGCCGCCTCTTTTAGAGACCCGCTCCACCACGATGGTCAGTGTGGCCATTTCGTCAGCGGCCGGCTGTGCAGGCAAAGAAAAAGGCCACAGAACGAGGCTGGCGGCGAAACCTGCCGCCACTAATCCCCGGCCTGTGGCCCTTTGCATATCAGGCCAGACGGGGATCGAGCTTTTTACAAGCGTCGATCAGACCGATCACAGAATCGGCGGATTTCTGCAGGGCCGCTTTTTCGTCCGCAGTGAGTTCAAGCTCGACAATGCGCTCGACACCCTTTTCGCCGATCACGGCGGGAACGCCGACATAAAGCCCTTTGAAGCCATAGGCGCCATCGACATAGGCGGCGATAGGCTGCACGCGCTTATGATCTTTCAGATAGCTTTCCGCCATGGCGATACCCGCTGTGGCTGGCGCATAGAAGGCCGAACCGGTTTTCAGCAGGCCGACAATTTCGGCACCGCCATCGCGTGTACGCTGTACGATCTGGTCCAGACGATCCTGTTTGATCCAGCCCATCTTCACCAGTTCCGGCAGCGGAATGCCCGCCACGGTCGAGAAGCGCGGCACCGGCACCATCGTGTCACCATGGCCGCCCAGCACAAAGGCGCTGACATCTTCGACGCTGACATTCAGTTCCTCGGCGAGGAAATGGCGGAAGCGGGCGCTATCGAGAACGCCGGCCATGCCGACGATCTTTTCCGGCGAAACGCCCGAGAATTTCTGCAAGGCCCAAACCATAGCATCCAGCGGATTGGTGATGCAGACCACAAAAGCGTTCGGGGCATGGGCTTTGATGCCTTCGCCGACCGCGGCCATGACTTTAAGATTGATGCCGAGCAGATCATCGCGGCTCATACCGGGTTTGCGGGGCACGCCGGCGGTGACGATCACCACATCGCTGCCTGCAATATCGGCATAGTCATTGGTGCCGCGGAGCTTGGCGTTGAAGCCGTCGATCGGGCCAGCTTGCGAAAGATCAAGCGTCTTGCCTTGCGGCAGGCCTTCCACGATGTCGAACAGAACGACGTCGCCGAGTTCTTTTAAAGCGACCAGATGGGCAAGCGTGCCACCAATCTGACCACCACCGATAAGCGCAATTTTCCTGCGAGCCATGGCATTTCCTATATTGAGAGCTGGGTTTTCCGCTGGGCGGGTTCCTAGCGCGCGGGCCTATCTGCCGCAAGCCTGTTCTGCTTTTTCAGCTTAATGCCTGCTTTTGTTGTTAATCCAGCCCGGATTATCCAATTACGGATTATTCAATTATTGACTATTCGAGGGCCAGGCGGACAAACAGCAAAGCCCCGCGCGGGGTGTCGCCATAGCTCTGTTTCAGGGCGCCCTCCATGAGGAAAAAGCCATATTGCCCGCCCAGTCCTAAGCGCATCTGGTCTGATATCTGAAAATCCCGGATCAGGCCGAGCGAGATGGCCCCGGCGCGGCGTGTGTGGCCATGATCCCATTCGCCATTTTCAAGCCATTCAGCGCGGCTATAGACGGTCCAGAGCGGATAAGGGGTCCACTGGGCCTCGGCGAGCAGCGCGTTCAGCGTGCCGCCATGGCCGCCGCTACGACGCCCCCAGGCGGCTGTCAGCGCCAGATCATCGGGCCGCATTATCTGAGCAATATATGTGGCGCTGGCGGAAAGCCTTGTTTCATCATGATGGTCGGATAATTGTTCCGGGCTTTTGAGATCGGCCCAGGATAGTTGCAGCGACCAGGCTGGGGCAGGATTCCAGCTCAGCCGCAAGGCATTGCTGTCCAGGCGCGGCGTATCAAAATTAAAGCGGAATTGATCGGGCTCACGGCCTGTGAAGCGGGAATATTCCAGTTTCCAACTGTCATGCGCCACACCCATCGTCACCACGCCGAAGGTGATATGGGTGGAATCCAGCCAATGATGCGAGAGCGGCGCAGCCGGATTATCGATGGCGGAGGGGCGATGCATGAAAGCGCTGGGGCCGAAGGCCGGCTCGCCCGGATAGCCCAGATAGAGAAATGCACTGGTCTGCTGGTCGAAGCGATGGGCGAAGCTGGCCGACAATTCCATGATCAGATCATGGGGGTGCTGGCGATCGATGAGCGGGGTCACACCATCTGCGGTCTCGCCGCCCGCCAGTAAAAGCGGATAGCCAGCCTTGCCCATAAACGGATCGGGACTGAGCATCAGGCGAAAGGACACTGTGTCCGCGCCGATATCGCGCCGCGCCATGCCCATGAGCATCCCGGCGAGATAGCTGCCTGTATCGCCGCGCGGCCCGCTCTGCCAATCGTAAAATCCCGTCAGGCGCAGATGGCCCATCAATTGCCAATCATCCAGCGCCGCATGCAGACCGCCATGCCGGGCCAGATCAGGCTGCCAGCTTGTGCCCGAGGCGTCGCGGCCCATCGGATAGGCGCCTAATAGTCCGGTCGCGGCCATGTTAGGGGCTGTATGCCTGTGATGCTGATGGATGCTGTCGGCCAGAGCGGGGCTTGCCGCGATGGCAGCATAGGCCGACCCGGCAAGGAACAGGCTCAAAACCGCATTACGCATCCTGGACTCTCAGCTTTGAGAAGGCTGTTTAGCGTTTCTGTTTAGCGTTTCTGTTTAGCGTTTCTGTGGTTTAGGCCCCATGAAATTATGGGAAAGGTGATGATGCTGCGACGGATTGCGCATCAAACATGCGCCGAAAGACTTGAGCCGGGGGCAGGCGCAGCTTATGCTGCAATGCAGCATATACCTTAATGACAGTTTACGGGACGGATATGGCCAGACGGCGGGTACTCAAGAGTGAGCGGGGTGTAACCCTGACGGAAGAAATTCTGTTTGGCGGAGAACCGCGGCAGAAAATCGATATTGCCTATACGGTGAAAAGCGGCCGTCGCCCCGAAGGCAAATCCTTTCCCAATCGCTTGCAGGCGGTCAAATATTTTCAGGTGCAAGTGGCCTTTAGCCCGCCTGATAGAAGCACCGCAGACTCATAATTCCCAATCTGATTCTGTGCAAAATCTGATCCTGAAAATCAAAAAGGCAGATACGGCTAAAACCGCATCTGCCTTTTGAATAGATGACCTGATCTATTTCGATCAGGTCATCTATTCAAAAGGCAG
>CAZOJG010000019.1:0-36106 GCA_964580115.1 uncultured Rhizobium sp. | reverse complement strand
GCGACCCATGCGGGCAGCGCGCTTGCGCACCTGCAGAATGCCCAGACCGTTCAGACGAATGCGCACGCCCTTTGTGAGCTGCTTTGTCACGATGGCGGCGAAGTCTTCCATGATGGCCAGAGCGGCTTTGTTGGTCAGCTCATGGTTTTCGGCCAGTTGCACGGCCAATTGGCGGGTGCTCAGGGTTTCAGCTTTGGGGGCCTTCGCGACTTTGGTTTTCGGGGCGGCTTTCGCCGCTTTCGGGGCGGCTTTCGGGGCAGCTTTCGCGGATGCTTTTGCCATGGATGCTCCTATTGGCGAATCACAAATGATGCCTGAATTTACTGCTTTCTATGAAAGACAACACTTAGCCGGGCGACAAAAACACCTATTTATGGGGTATTTTGGGGGGTAAAGCGCGATTTATGCCCATTTTATCGATCTATTGGGGTTGCCGGGACCACCCAACCGATAAAACCATCCGTGAATATAGCGGGCCTGAAACAAAAAAGGCGGCCTCAAAAGAGACCACCTTTTTCAATCATGCGACGCCAAAGGCGCCAGATCAGGAATCGGTACGTTCGGCAATACGGGCAGATTTGCCGCGACGACCGCGCAGATAATAGAGCTTCGCGCGGCGCACCTTGCCTTTGCGGACCACGGCCACGGAATCGACCAGCGGGCTGTAGATCGGGAAAACCCTCTCCACGCCTTCGCCATAGGAAATCTTGCGGACGGTGAAGCTTTCGTTCAGGCCAGCACCCTGACGGGCGATGCAGACACCTTCAAAGGCCTGCAGGCGTTCACGGGCTTTGTTCTGCTTGGCTTTTTCGTCATAGCTCTGCTCGACAACCTTGACGCTGACTTTCAGCGTGTCGCCGGGACGAAATTCGGGTAGGCCCCTGCCGCCGCGTGCGGCTTGCATTTGCTCAAGTTCGAGCTGTTTCAGCAGATTCATGGGCTTATCTCCGGCGGCAAAAGAGCGAGTAATACGTGAAGGAGGCGGCCTATACCCTAGCGTTTCGACTTTTCATAGAGGGTCCAGAGGTCTGGTCGGCGCTCCTTGGTCAATTGTTCGGCGCTTGCTTGCCGCCATTTATTGATTTCTGAATGATTTCCGCTGGTTAGAACATCAGGGATGTCCAGCCCTTCGAAAGACTGCGGCCTTGTGTAATGGGGATATTCCAGCAATCCGGCGGAAAAACTCTCATCGTCCACGGACTCATGCGCCCCCAGCACGCCGGGCAGCAGGCGGATAGTGGCTTCAAGCAAGGCCATAGCGGCGATTTCGCCACCTGCCAGCACGAAATCCCCCAGGGAAATTTCTTCCATCTGGCGGGCCTCGATGGCGCGTTGATCCAGCCCTTCAAAACGGCCACAGAGCAGTAGCGCGCCCGGCCCCGCCGCCAATTGACGGATACGCGCCTGTGTCAGCGGCGCGCCGCGCGGTGAGAGATAGATCGCAGGTAATGGCGCATCAGCCTGCGCTGCATCCAGCGCCGCGACGGCGACATCAGCCCGCATCACCATGCCCGGCCCCCCGCCGGCAGGCGTATCATCCACGCTGCGATGTTTGCCGAGGCCATGATCACGAATATCGCCGACGTCCAGCGACCAGATATTTTTCTGCATAGCCTTGCCCAGAACCGATTGGCCCAAGGGGCCGGGAAACATATCGGGAAACAGGGTGAGAATTCTGGCCTGCCAGATTTTACGATGCGCGCTCATTCGCCCGTCCATCTAAGCGCAGCCAAAACCACGACCCGCGAACAAAAACCTTTTAAAGCAGCGCGCTGATTCAACATTTCATGCACCTGTTGCAGCCGTTACCGGCTAATGCCGCATTCAATGATACGGGCTGACTTTAAGCAGGCGATTCAGAGATCAAGATTGAAACCGACATGGCTCTGTTCAAAACCAAGGCGGCGATAAAACAGATGGGCGCGTGTACGCCGACGATCCGAGGTCAGTTGCACGATTTTGCATCCTGCATCACGCGCCTGGCGGATGGCTTCTTTCATGAGCGCCGTGCCCACACCCTTGCTGCGCGCGCCAGAGGTGACGCGCACCGATTCAATGATGGCGCGCCGCGCGCCCTGACGTGACAATCCATGCATGAAAAACAATTGCAGCGACCCCACGATGACACCATCGCGCTGCGCCACCAGAATGCGATTATCCGGAACACGGCTCATATCTTCGAAAGCGCGGGCATAGGCGGGCAGCAGATCGCCCTTGGCCTGTTCGCGATATTCCGTGATGTCATCATCCGCCAGCAATTCGACCAGTCGCGGCAGATCGCCAGGCGTTGCGTTACGGAAGGTGATGTCACTCATTCTTCTGCTCCGATTTCTGGATCAGCCGGGATTTCCGGATCCGTAGGACCGGGACGGGCTTCCACTTCCTGCGGCAAGGCGATGATCAGTCGCCCCTTGTCGATTTCAATCACCGGCACTGTGGCCATGGTGAAGCCTAGCATCAGCGTATCGAGCGCGTCGCGCTTGATTTCCAGCACATCCCCCGCGCCGAAATTATGAACGGCGCAAACATGGCCCAGAACGCGGCCTGTTTCATCCTCGGCCCGCAGACCAATCAGATCGGCATGGTAGAATTCGCCGTCCTCTGCGGCCGGCAGGGCCGCGCGGCTGACAAAAAGTTCCGTGCCTTTCAGAGCCTCTGCCGCGTCGCGGCTGGTGACGTCCTGAAAACGCAGCACCGCTTCATCCGGTTTGACGCTGCGCAGGCTTGAAATATGCAGGGCCTGACCGCTTGCAAGCAAAAGCGGCCCATAGGCAGCAAGACGCTCGGGCGCTTCGGTGAAGGTTTTCACCTTCACCTCGCCTTTCAGTCCATGCGCGCCTAAAATGGCGCCCACAAGTATTGTGCGGGGCATGAACCGCGCCTTCTGCCTTGCAGCGCCCCTTAGGACGCGTCGCCCGCCGGTTCAGCGGCAGCCGCAGCAGCAGAGGCCGCCGCAGCAGCCGTCGCAGCAATACGTTCCTGCGCCTTTTTCTTCGGCTTGGCTTTTTCCGGATTGACCCGGACTTTGGCTTTCACGAGGCCCGCATCCGCCAGAAAGCGATTCACGCGATCCGTGGATTGCGCACCCTTGTCGAGCCAGGCTTTCGCCTTGTCGGTGTCGAGTCTCAGACGATCCGCGTGATCTTTCGGCAGCAGCGGATTGTAGAAACCAATCTTTTCGATGAAACGGCCATCGCGCGGCTGACGCGAATCCGCGATCACGATATTGTAATGCGGACGTTTTTTCGTGCCGGCGCGCGCCAGTCTGATTTTCAGTGCCATAGTCTATCCTTTCGGCTGAACTGTGATTTCAAAAATTATTTCCGACCGGGCAACATGCCCGGCGGCAGAGACGGCATGCCGCCCCCCATCAATCCGGCCAGACCAGCCGGCAATCTGCCGCCCGATTTGCCCATCTTTTTCATCATGTCCGACATCTGCCGGTGCATTTTGAGAAGCTTATTGACCTCACTGACCTCGACACCCGACCCCGCCGCAATACGTTTGCGGCGCGAGCCATTGATGATGTCGGGTTTGGTGCGTTCCGCGCGGGTCATGGAGAGAATGATCGCTTCCTGACGGGTCAGCAGCTTGTCATCCAGCCCGGCTGTATTGAGCTGATCTTTAATACGACCAATACCGGGCAACATACCCAGAACGCCCTGCATACCGCCCAGCTTTTTCATCTGGCGTAATTGTTCGGCGAGATCGTCCATATCGAATTCGCCCTTTTTCATCTTGCGGGCGATTTTCTCGGCTTTATCCTTGTCGAGCGTTTCCGCTGCTTTTTCGACAAGGCTGACCACATCGCCCATATCGAGAATGCGGCCCGCGATCCGACCGGGATGAAAGACTTCGAGCGCGTCCAGCTTTTCGCCGACGCCTAAAAATTTGATCGGCGCGCCGGTCACCATCCGCATCGACAGCGCCGCGCCGCCGCGCGCATCACCATCGGCGCGGGTTAGAATGATACCTGACAATGGCACGCGTTCATTGAAGCTTTTGGCGATATTCACCGCATCCTGACCGGTCAGCGAATCTGCGACCAGCAGCGTTTCATGCGGTTTCACGACATCGCGCACCTGTGCAACTTCATGCATCAGGGCTTCGTCAATATGCTGGCGGCCCGCCGTATCGAGGATCAGCACATCATAGCCGCCGACCTTGGCGCTGGCGAGCGCGCGGCGGGCTATATCAACCGGGGTTTGCCCCGCCACGATGGGCAGTGTGGCGACCTGCGCCTGTTCGCCCAGAATTTTCAATTGCTCCATGGCCGCCGGGCGGCTGACATCGAGCGAGGCCATGAGCACGCGTTTTTTCTCGCGGCCTTGCAGCAGGACCGCCAGCTTGGCGCTGGAGGTGGTTTTACCCGAGCCCTGCAAACCCACCATCAGGATCGGCGCAGGCGGACTGCCCAGATCGAGCGCCGCATTCTCTGACCCCAGAGTTTCGACCAGCGCGTCATGGACGATTTTGACGACCTGCTGGCCCGGCGTGACCGAACGGATGACATCATTGCCGATGGCGCGCGGGCGCACCCGATCGATGAAATCCTTGACCACCGGCAAGGCGACATCGGCATCCAGCAGGGCGATGCGAACTTCGCCCAGCGCCTCGTCTACATCGCTTTCCGACAGCGCCCCACGACCGCGCAAACGATCAAAGACCCCACCCAGCCGCGATTGTAACGATTCAAACATGCCATTCCCTAACCAGATCAACGCCAAAGCAATATTGCCCCAGAGGGCGCATCCGCGCTGTCTGGGGTCGATCCCCGACCTGTGTCAGGGACCGGGAAGGGCAAGCCTTTCCGGATTGGGCGGAGATTTAGGGGGAAGGGGTAAAACTGTCAAATAGCCGGGCCAAGAGTTAGTTGGGTCAAGAGTTAGTTGGGTCCGGGGTGAGCCAAGGTCAGGGGTGAGGATTGGCCCCTTTACGCCCAGCCAGAACCAGAAACAGTGCCCCGACAAGGCCCGATACGATACTGCCGATCAAGACACCGAGTTTCAGGAGATTCTGTAATTCCGGGGCATCGGCAAAGGCCAGCAGGCCGATGAACAGGCTCATGGTCAGGCCGATGCCGCAAAGAATACTGACCCCCACCATATGGGTCCACTGCGCCCGCGGCGGCAATTGGGCCAAGCCAAGCCTGATCGTAAGCCAGGAAAAGCCTAAAACCCCGATCTGCTTACCCAGAAACAGACCCGCGACAATGCCCAGCGTGACAGGATGGGTCAGCGCGCCCTGTGGCAAGGCCCCGAATGCAATACCCGCATTGGCAAAGCCGAACAGCGGCACAATGAAGAATGTGGAGAGGGGATGAAGCCTGTGCTCCAGACGGCGCAGGGGGCTATCTTCCGCTCTGCCCAGACGCAGCGGGATTACAAAGCCCAGCATCAGCCCCGCGATCGTGGCATGCACGCCGGATTTAAGAACCAGCGCCCAGAGCAGCCCACCCAGCAGCAAATAGGGCCAGAGGCTGCACGTGCCCGCGCGATTAAGCAGATAGAGCAGGCCATAGATCAGCACCGCCCCGCCCAGCATCAGCAAGGACAGGTCTTCCGAATAAAACACCGCGATGATCGCCACCGCGCCCATATCGTCGATGATCGCCAATGTGGTGAGAAAGACTTTGAGCGAGGCTGGCACCAGCCGCCCCAGCAAGGTCAGCACACCGAGCGCAAAGGCAATATCGGTGGCGGCCGGAATGGCCCAGCCCCGCGCATGTAGCGGATCGGACCAGTTGAAAGACAGATAGATGATGGCCGGGACGATCATGCCGCCCAGCGCCGCGATGCCAGGCAGCGCCCGCGCCTGCCAGCTGGTTAATTCACCTTGCAGCCATTGACGCTTGATTTCCAATCCAACGACCAGAAAAAACAGCGCCATCAAACCATCATTGATCCAGTGTACTATGGTGCTGCCGAACAGCGGCAGATGCAGCAGATCGAAATAGAACTGCGCCAGAGGGGAATTCGCGATCAGCAGCGCGAGGGCCGCAGCCGCCATCAGCGCAACGCCGCCCGCACTTTCAGCCGAAATAAAGTGTTTCAGATAGCGCTTCATGCTGCGTCAGGCCGCGCGCCGTTTGCGTAAAGTCGTGGCAATGGCAATAAGCCCTGCCCCCACTGCCAGAAAGAAAACAAGCAATCCCGCACCATTCAGCAATACCTGCCACATGCCCAGCTTACCGATATCGATGAAATAATAAGGATACCAACCTGTTCTGAGGCCCAGTAGCACGGCATAAATCATATAGAGCAGCGGAAATATCAGCCAGACAAGCGCATCATGCCAGCGCAACTGATTTTTTGCTACAAAAAACAGCCAGAACAGAGCGAATAGAACCGGCATCAGGTCATGCAGCACAATATCGGCGAATTTCTGCGCGCCTTCCGGTGACCAGACATGACGCAATAAAAGAGAATAGATGATGCCGACCACGATAATGTAAGAGGCTACGCCGCCCATGATACGCTGTGAGGGGCAGCGGCCCATCAGTGTGACACTGAGCAGGATCGTGGCCGCCAGATTCACCAATATGGTGAAATAGCTGAGCAGCCTGATCAGCACGCCCACTCCATCCAGCCCGTAAGCAGGCGCCGTATGCAGCATCAGCGCGCATTGCACCCCAAGCCCAGTCCAGCCCAGCAAGACCGCCACGCCCAGCAAAATCATGCGCAGATGTGTCAGGCCTGCACGCATTATTGCGCCCCCGTTTGCAGGCCAAGACGCTGCGCCAGATAGACAAAGGACAGCGCCCACATTTCCGCCGCCTGCCGATGATCCGCCGCGGCGGAGTGGCCACCATCGGTATTTTCAAAGAAAAGCACGTCATGACCCTGTTCCATCATGCGGGCCGCCATTTTGCGGGCATGGACCGGGGTGACACGATCATCGCTTGTGGCCGTGACAAACAGAATGGGCGGATAAGTCTTATCACCACGGACATTCTGATAGGGCGAATAGGACAGAATATAGTCCCGCATCAAAGGATCGGCAGGATCGCCATATTCCGCCGCCCAGGAGGGGCCTGCACCGATTTGAGTATAGCGGATCATATCGATCAGCGGCACCTGACAGACCACGGCGCCAAACAGGTCGGGCCGCTGCGTCATGACGGTGGAGACCAGCAAGCCACCATTCGAGCCGCCCATGATGCCCAATTGTTTCGCTGTCGTGAGGCCGCGCTTTTGCAGATCCTCGGCCACAGCCGCAAAATCATCAAAGGCCTTTTGCCGATTGGTGGTCAGGGCCGCATCATGCCAGGCCGGGCCGAATTCACCGCCACCGCGTATATTGGCGACCACATAAATGCCGCCATGGGCCAGCCACAACTTGCCGAAATTGGCTGAATAGCTGGGCGTCAGGGAGATCTCGAAACCGCCATAGCCATAGAGCAGTGTTGGCGCTGGGCCTTTAAGATGTCTGGGGCGCACCACCGAATAGGGAATTTTTTCGCCATCTTTCGAAATGGCTTCGAATTGTTCACTGACCAGAGATGAAGCATCGAAGCGCGCAGGCAGGGATTTGATGGCGGCAAGCTGGCCATCGCCCCTGCTATGAAAGAGCGTTGGCGGGATCAGATAGGATTGAAAGCTGAACTGCGCCTCAGGCCCATATTCATTGGCTGACACTATCCCGACAGACCCGCCTTGCGGCAGGTCGAGCTTGGTTTCCGTAAATCCCTGCCCGTTGGGCTGGAACATATGGATAGCCCCCAGCACATTATGGGTAATGGCGGCATAGATCGCATCGCGCCCCACCGCCCCTTGCTCAATCGCACTGCGCTCATCGGGGGCATAGATCAGCCGGGCCAGCGGAAACATCCGCGTGCGCATATAGGTGCTCAAGGGAAAGCTGATCAAAGCGCCCTTGTGGAAATGAGGACCGGTCTCTTGCTGCGACCAATCCTTGCGTAAGGTGGCGATCAATTGCCCTTTGATCAGGCCCTTCACATCGGCGGAACGGGGCAGCGGAATTTTCAGCGCCGAGCCATCAGGCAGCAAAGTGTAATAGTCCGTTTCGAAAAAGCTGGGGGCATTGGCGATCAGCCCTACCAGACCTTGTGGCGTGTCAAAGGACTCCACCTGCACCGTGACATCACTGCCCTGCCCTTCAAATATGGTCCTGGCATCAGCCAGCGCCGTATTGCGCGGCCATAATTTCACGGTTCTGGGATAGCCGCTGTCGGTCATCGTGCCGGGGCCAAAATCGCTGGCGACCAGAAGCCGGTCCTTATCCAGCCAGGCGACCGAGGATTTAGCCTCTGCCAGTTCAAACCCGCCCGCCACAAAAGCGCGTTGCATCAGATCATATTCCCGGATCACCACCGCATCGCCGCCGCCGGGGGAGAGGGAGATCAGGCAGCGCTGCAGATCGGGCCGGCAAGTTGCCCCTTTGAAGACCCAATTCCTGCCATCGGCTTTCGACAGGGCATCGAGATCGAGCAGAATCTCCCATTGTGGCTGCGCGGCCTGATACGCCGCTTGCGAGGTCCGCCGCCACAACCCCTTTGGGTTTTGGGCATCCTGCCAGAAGTTGAAAACCTGATCCCCGCGCAGACTGCCATAGGGAATGCGGTCCTGCGCATCCAGAACGGCACGAATGGTGCTTTCATAAGTTGTAAAACGGGGATCGGCTTTGAGCTGGTCAAAGGCTTTTTGATTTTGTTCTTTCGCCCAATCCAGCGCCTTGGCGCCATGCACCTCTTCCAACCAGAGATAGGGGTCGTTTTGGTCCATCGGAACTCCTTGTGCTGTGCCGCCCAGAAGGAAAAACAGCCCGAAAGCGGCCCCCAAGACCTGCCGCCATATCACAGACATATATTTCCTCCTTTTAACGCCCCACTTTGCCAGACTTTTCCAAGCCAGCCGGGAGACACCTCTTCCGCCCCGCGATCCACGGCCCTATAAGGCGGCCTATGACGACCTTCCTCAAAATGCACGGTCTGGGCAATGATTTCGTGGTGTTCGATGCGCGCACCGCGCCTTTGGCCTTAAGCCCGGAGATGGCCCGCGCCATTGCCGACCGGCGGATGGGGATCGGCTGTGATCAGGTGATCCTGATCGCGCCCCCCAAAACATCTGGCGACAGCGTTCATCCCGGCGACGCATTGATGCGAATTTACAATTCCGACGGCAGCGAAGTGGAAAGCTGTGGCAATGCGGCCCGCTGTGTTGCCCAATTGCTGATGCAGGAAAGCGGCAAGAGCGAGCTTCGGCTGGATACGGCAGGCGGCCCCTTATTCTGCACTACAAGGCCCGATGGGCTGGTGACGGTAGATATGGGCGCGCCGCGTTTCGACTGGCGGGAGATTCCGCTGTCCTCTGCCATGGAGACCACCAAATTCAATCTCTCGGTGGACGGCGTTTCGGTGGAGGCCTCGGCCCTGTCGGTCGGCAACCCGCATTGTGTGATCTTCCTCGGCGATGCCGAAAATGCCCCTGTTGCCGAAGTCGGCCCGCAAATCGAACATCACCCTTTGTTCCCGCAGCGGGTGAATGTGGAATTTGTCACCATCCGCAACCGTGCTGAAATGCGGATGCGGGTATGGGAACGCGGTGCAGGCATTACCCAGGCTTGCGGCACGGGGGCCTGTGCCTCGGCCGTGGCGGCGATCCGGCGCGGCATGGCCGACCGGAATGTGGATGTGGTGCTGGATGGCGGGGTTCTGCATATCGAATGGCGCGAGGACGACGGCCATATTCTGATGACCGGCCCGGCGGAGCTGACCTTTCGCGGCGAGATAGATCTGGCGGCTCTTCCTTCATGACGGTGGATATCGTCACGTTCGGATGTCGGCTGAATGCCTATGAAAGCGAGGCCATACGCGCCCGCACCCAGGATGCCGGACTGCAAGACGCGATCATATTCAATACCTGCGCCGTCACCGCAGAAGCCGTACGCCAGTCGCGTCAGGCTATTCGCAAGGCGCGGCGGGAAAACCCCATGGCGCGGATCATTGTCACGGGCTGCGCCGCCCAGACCGAAAGCGGCATCTATGCCGCCATGCCCGAAGTGGATCTGGTGCTGGGCAATGCTGAAAAGCTTGAACAGCAATCCTATGCCGATTTCATCGCCGGCGCTGAACGCGTGCGGGTGAATGACATCATGGCGCTGAAGGAAACCGGCGCGCAATTTGTCGATAGTTTTGAAGGCCGCGCCCGGGCTTTTCTGCAGGTGCAGAATGGCTGCGATCATCGCTGCACCTTTTGTATAATTCCCTTCGGGCGCGGTAATTCCCGTTCTGTTCCCATGGGATCGGTGATCGACGAGGCGCGCCGCCTGACCGATAACGGTTTTCCGGAACTGGTGCTGACGGGGGTTGATCTGACCTCCTATGGTCATGACCTGCCGGGGGCGCCAAGTCTTGGGGCACTTGTGCGCAAAATTCTGAAAATGGTGCCGGCGCTGAAACGCCTGCGGCTTTCCTCGATTGACTCGATCGAGGCCGATGCGGATTTGATGCGCGCCATTGCCGAAGAAGACCGGCTGATGCCGCATTTTCATCTTTCGGCGCAATCCGGCGATGACATGATCCTGAAACGGATGAAGCGACGCCACAGCCGGATTGATACGATCCGCTTCTGTCAGGACGTGCGGGCGCGCCGCCCCGAGGCGGTGTTCGGTTGCGATTTCATAGCGGGGTTCCCGACCGAAAGCCCTGAAATGTTTGAAAACACATTGCGGCTGGTGGATGAGGCGGGCTTGTCCATGCTGCATGTCTTTCCCTTCAGCCCGCGCAAAGGCACGCCGGCCGCGCGTATGCCGCAATTACCGCGCCCGCTGATCAAGGAACGTGCCGCCCAGTTGCGTGCCAAGGGAGAGGCCGTACAGGCCGCCCGTTTGCAGACGCTGATCGGCACGGAGCAAGAGCTGCTGATGGAAAAGCCCGGCATGGGCCGCACCAGATGTTTCACACCTGCAACATTTACCTGTAATTCCGGGATGGCTGAGGCGCAGCCGGGCATGATGATACGCAGCCGGATCATAGGGGCGGGCTCTACACACTTAATGGCTGAAGCTTTGCAATGATCAAAACCTTTGGGCAGGCCCCGCCGCCACCAACCTTTTTTGAGCGGCTTAAAGCCGGGCTTTCCAAAAGCACCGGCGCATTGGGCGAGAATATTACGGGTATTTTCACCCGCAAAAAACTCGACGCCGGCACGCTGGCGGAACTTGAAGACGCCTTGATCAAGGCGGATATGGGCGCGGCTCAGGCTGCCCGTTTTGCGCAGGCCGTGGGCCAGGGCCGCTATGACAAGGAAATATCCGAAAAAGAGATCAAGGATATTCTGGCCGAAGAAATCGGCAAAGTCTTAGGACCGGTGCAAAAGCCGCTGGATATTGATCCCAATGCCCGTCCCTTTGTCATTCTGGTTTCGGGCGTCAATGGCACGGGCAAAACAACCACGATTGGCAAGCTGGCCAAGCGCCTGAATGCGCAGGGTTTAAAATTGGTTCTGGCAGCGGGCGATACATTCCGCGCCGCAGCGATCGAGCAATTGCAAATCTGGGGCACGCGCACGGGATCGGAAGTTGTGGCGCGCAAGGCCGGGGCCGATGCGGCTGGCCTGGCCTTTGATGCGATAGAGCGGGCCCGCGCCATCGATGCCGATATTGTATTGATCGACACGGCGGGCCGCCTGCAGAACAAAGCCGGGCTGATGGCGGAACTGGAAAAGATTGTGCGCGTCATCCGCAAGCTGGATGCAGCAGCGCCACATGCCTCGCTGCTGATCCTTGATGCCACAACCGGACAGAACGCATTGTCACAAGTGGATGCGTTCAAAGCCATCGTGCCTTTAACCGGGCTGGTGATGACCAAACTGGATGGCACGGCCAAGGGCGGCATATTGGTGGCGCTGGCGGCACGTTTCGGATTACCGATCCATTTCATCGGGGTGGGCGAAGGGGCGGATGATCTGCAACCTTTCGAAGCCAATAATTTTGCCAAAGCATTGATAGGATCAGCATGAGCGAGCTGCAGAGTTCAAGCCCTAAAAGCGCGGCTTCCCCCCCGCCTTCCCAATGGCGGAAAATGCTGCTGGACCTCGGGCCGCTGGTGATTTTTTTCGCCAGCTACCAGCTTTCCAATATCTATGTTGCAACCGGCATCTTTATGGTGGCGATCCTGATCGCGCTGGCGATTGGCTATGTTCTTGAACGCAAATTATCCCCCATGCCGGTCTTCACCGCCGTGCTGGTGCTGCTGTTCGGGGGGCTGACCCTCTATCTGCAAAATGACACTTTCATCAAAATGAAGCCCACCGTGCTTTATGCATTTTTCGGTATGCTGCTTTTGGGCGGGCTCGCCGGTAATAGACTGTTTATCAAATATGTCTTTGCCAATGCTTTTGATTTAACGGAAACGGGCTGGCGTAAGCTGACCATTCGCTGGGCCGGCTTCACGTTCTTTCTCGCTATTTTGAACGAAGTGATCTGGCGGAATTTCACCACTGACATCTGGGTAGATTTCAAAGTATGGGGAATCTTCCCGCTTTTCTTTGTCTTTGCCCTGTTACAGGCGCGGTTGATCCAGACCTATCAAATCCCCGAGACCGAAAAGGTTGCGGATTAAAACTTATTGCCCAAGTCTATCTGCTTGTCGGGTCCAAGTGGATTGCTGAAGGGCGCAAAGCCGGATTGATCCTTGCTCTGACGATAATGCTCAAGCGCCCATGCGACACTGGGAAAGGCTAAGTCCGTCCACGGAATATCGTCCCAGTCAAAAAGCCGCACCTCCAGACTTTCGATGCCCGGCGCAAATATTTCATTGGCCAGATGCGCACGATACATCAACTGAACCTGACTTATTCTGGGAATGCTGTAGACGGCGAGCAAAAGATCGAGTGAAATGTCCGCACACGCCTCTTCTTTGGCTTCGCGCATGGCGCCCTGTTCGGGGGTCTCATGTTCTTCCAAATAACCAGCAGGCAGTGTCCAGTATGTTTTTCGTGGTTCAATCGCCCGGCGACACAACAGGATGCGTCCGTGATGGCTGACAACAGCCCCCACAACGATCTTAGGGTTGCTATAAGCGATATGCCCACATTGTAAGCAGACATCGCGGATTAGTGTGTCACCTTCCGGGACACGTCGTTCAAACCGCGGCTCAGTAACGGTTGCTGGGGTAAATTTATCCTTTGCCATTTGTAAAATGTGCCGCATTTGGATGACTTTCAAAAGTACAAAAAGATTCATTGCCTGAAGTGTGTTCAAACAGTTGTCGCGCTCACACTGTTTGTTTAGAGTTTGCCCTCCTCGCTATGGGGCGGCATCGTCAACCCGGCGTTTACGGGATTAGTCTCTAATCAAAATCATCGGTTGATGCGTTTACCGATGGCCTATTATTGGAACGGATCAACGTGGTCGGGATGAATGGAAACGGGCGCAAAAAATCTTTTGCGAAAGCCCGTCATTTACAGGTCGCATATTTGGAATTTGTGCGTCATGTGTCTGCGCCTATGCGCAGGCCCCAGCACAAAGGTCCATGCAAGAATATGTGGTTACTTAGGGGTTGTTCATGACGGCTAAAAATCCGCGCAAAATCAATGGCGGATTCGAACTTGCGGATGCACCATCACATCTGATCCGGCGCTGTCAGCAATTTTATGGCGATCTTTATGCGCGCGAATCCGGCAGTCAGGATTTGACCAAACAACAATTCACCGTGCTGGCCGCGCTGGAATTCAATGAAGGCGTCACCCAGACCGCCCTCGTGGAAATGACCGGCATTGATCGCTCGACTTTGGCTGAAATGGTGCGCCGCATGCTTGAAAAAGGCCTGCTGTCACGCGAACGCACCGAAGAAGATGCCCGCGCCAATTCCGTGGCCATCACCCCGCAAGGCCGCAAAGCCCTGCGTGCCGCCCGCACCGCAACAGACAGGGCCGAACGGGCTTTGCTGGATGCATTGCCCGCGGCGGAGCGCGCCCGTTTCGTGAAATCTCTGGCGACAATTGCAGAAGCCGCCGCAAATATGGATGTCACGACACCCAGCAAACCGCGCCGCAAATTGCGCCGCCGTTAACAGCCGATATTTATCCGTCAGACTTTGAGATCCAGAACCGAACCCATGCGCGCATAAGGTTGTGCTGCGGCTTGCTGTGCAGATGGGGTAGAGGGCGCAGCAGGTGTTGCCGAAGCTGGCGCAAAATCGAGCGGTGCAAAGTCCGGTTTGGCGGGCGCTTTTGCGCCCGGCGTCAGCAAAGCCCCAAAGGCACTGGGCGCCTTGGCCAAGGCAGCCTGATCCGGCTTTGCCGCCGGGCGGGCCTGCAATTGGGCAGCAAGAATAGAACCTGGTTGTAGAGCCGAGCTTTGCATGGCCGCAGTTTCGGTCAAAATGGTTTACAGAACCCTGATTACACAGCTTTAAAGTGTGGCATCCCGCGCCGCTTCAATTGCCGGCAGCAATTCGCGCTGGAATTTATTGTCATCGCTCAGCGCCCCGATGATCCGTGCCCGGATAATGCCGCGCCCGTCGATGACAAAGGTTTCGGGCACTTGATACACACCCCAATCAAGGCCGGTGCGCCCATCGGCCATGGCGATTTTGCTGAAAGGATTGCCCATTTCGGCCAGAAACGCCTCGGCGGTTTGCGGCTTATCGCGATAGACCATGCCGAATAATTGCACCTGCCCGGATACGATACGCGGATCGCGCGCGAAGGCAGACAAAACCGGTGCTTCCGCCCGGCACGGCGCGCACCAGGAGGCAAAAATATTCAGCACCGTGATCTTACCCTGTTTGAAATCATCCGGTGTAAAAGCAGGCATTGTGTCCCGCAGCGCAGTCAGCACTACATCCGGCACGGGCTTACCGATGAGGGCCGTAGAAATCTGGCCCGGCGCATTGGGGCTGATGAGCTGTTTCAGCAAAATACCCGAAAGCACCAGAAATGCCGCGATCGGCACAATATAGACAAGCCGTTTCATGGATTATTTCTGTTCCAGCTTTGCAAGCTTCGCCTTGATCTGAGCATAGCGGCCCCAGCTCCACAGGGTCAGCGCCAGAAGCGCCGCCGCACTGACACCATAGGAAGACCAGACATAGGCCGCATAACCGCCCATATGGAAAAAACCCTGTTCCATCACATGTCCTCCAGATTCAGCATCAAGGTGCGGGCGCGCCGTTCCAGGATTTCGGTGCGCAGGCGCAGCAGCCACAATGTGTAGAACAACAACGTATAGGCCAGCGCCATGGTGAAAAGCGGCCCGAGGAACACAGGCGGCATGGATGGGCCATCGGCGCGCAAAATGCTCTGGCCCTGATGCAGGCTCGACCACCAATTCACCGAAAAATGGATCACCGGCAGATTGGCGGCGCCGATCAGCGCCAGAATGGCGGTGGCGCGGGCGGCGCGGCTGTCATCATCGATCGCATTCCATAAGGCGATATAGCCGAGATAGAGAAAGAGCATGAGCAGAGACGAGGTCATCCGCCCATCCCATTCCCACCATGTGCCCCACATCGGCGCGCCCCATAGCGAACCGGTGATCAAAGCCAGTGCAGTGAAAACCGCGCCCAGCGGGGCCGCTGTTTTGGCCGCTGCATCAGCCAGCGGATGCCGCCAGATCAAACCCACCGCCGCCGATATGGCCATCAGCGCATAGATCATCATACCGGTCCAAGCGGCGGGAACATGCACGAACATGATCTTGACCGTGTGGCTTTGCTGATAATCCGGCGGCGCGGAAAAGCCGAGATAGAGGCCGAGCGCGAGTAAAAACAGCGTCGCCCCGGCGAGCCAAGGCAGAATGAGCCCGCTCAAATCCAGAAAGCGCTTGGGGTTGGCAAAACGCTGCATAAGGCGGCCTTAGTGGTTTGTAGCGAGGGCGGCAAGCATTGCGCTTATCCTGCGAGATTGAGCCGCACACCGGCAGCCGCCACAAAGGGTGCCAGAAGCGTGGCGACAAAGGAAAAGGCCGCAAGCAGACCCATAGCGGCATTGGGAACATTACCTAGCGCCGACAGCACCGCGCCCGCCCCAAAAATCACCACCGGAGACAGTAGCGGCAACACAATAAGCGGCAGAATGAGCCCGCCCCGCCGGATGGAAACTGTGAGGCTGGCCCCCATCGCACCGATGGCGCTCAGGGCCGGGGTTCCCATCAAGAGCGCCAGCATCAATGCCCAAATAGCCTGCCCGGGCAGACCGAATAACAGCCCCAGCACAGGGCCAAGCAGGGTCAGCGGCAGACCGGTGGTCAGCCAATGGCTGAGAATCTTTGCCGCCGCGACACGTTCCAGCGACATGGGCGAAAGCGCCAATATATCCAGACTGCCATCGTCATAATCGGCCTGAAACAAACGATCGAGCGAAAGCAAAACCGCCAAAGCAGCAGCGACCCATAAAACCCCGCCTGCGATACGGGCGAGCAAATCCATCTCCGGCCCCACACCCAAAGGCACCAACGCCGCCACACTGGCAAAAAAGGCCAAAGCCAGCATGGCCCCGCCGCCAGCGCGGAACGCTAGGATAGAATCCCGCAAGATCAGCGCCATCATGTCAGCACCAGATGGCGGGCCTGATCCGCCAATGGCTCATGGGTGGCGGCGATCACCATACCGCCGGCGACGCAATGGTCCTGGATCAACCGTTCCACCGCGCGTTTGGCGGATTGATCCAGAGCGGCCAAAGGTTCGTCGAGAAGCCATAAAGGCCGGTTCGAGAGTTTCAAACGCGCCAGAGCCAGCCGCTTCTTCTGCCCGGCAGAAAGATAATGCGCCGGCAGATCAGCGGCGCGCGACAGACCGGCCCATTCCAGCGCCGCTTCAATATCTGCCGCACTGCCATAAATCTGGCTGTGAAAGCGCAGATTCTCCCGCAAGCTGAGCTGGGCCTTCAGGCCATCATGATGCCCGAACCAGCCAATATATTTACCGCGCTCTTCCGGCTCGTCGATCACACCAAAACTGCCATACAGTTCGATCGCCCCGAATGTAGGGGCGATAAAGCCTGCCAGCAGACGCAAGAGCGAGGTCTTGCCCGCCCCATTGGGGCCTTCAATGATCAGCGCCTCGCCCGCCTTTACCTCGAAAGACAGATCGCGGAACAGCAATCGTTGCCCGCGCAGGCAGGCAAGCTTGCTACAAGCGAGGCGCCCCGGCCGCACTATCCTGCAATATATTGCGCGCCATTCACCGTCATGGTGGCGCCGGTGATAAAGGCAGCATCATCGCTGGCCAGAAAAACCGTCATTTTTGCAATCTCATCCGCTTTGCCCAACCGCCCCATAGGAATAGTGGCGACGATGGAATCGATCACTTTTTGCGGCATGGCGGCCACCATTTCCGTATCGATATAGCCCGGACAGATCACATTGACGGTGATGCCCTTTTTCGCGGTCTCCTGCGCCAGCGCCTTGGTGAAGCCGATAACCCCCGCCTTGGCTGCGGAATAGTTGGTTTGCCCCATCTGGCCCTTTTGCCCATTGATCGAAGAAATATTGATAATCCGGCCAAAGCCGCGTTCGCGCATTCCCTCGATCAAAGGGCGGGACATATTGAACAGGGAATCCATATCCACCCGCATCACATCACGCCATTGTTCCACGCTCATCTTATGCAGCATGGCATCGCGGGTAATACCCGCATTGTTCACCAGCACATCCACCGGGCCGAGCTGATGTTCAATTTCCTGCAAACCAGCGACACAGGCATCATAATCGCCGACATCGAATTTAAAGACCGGGATACCATTATCGGCTGCAAAAGCGCGGGCGATATCATCATTGCCGCCGTAATTGGCAGCAACTTTATAACTCGCCTTTTTCAAGCCCTGCGAGATCGCCGCGCCAATACCGCGGGTTCCTCCTGTCACTACGGCAATTCGGGACATACTCATTCTCCAATATATTTTTTAAAATAAACCTCATCGCTCTACGCACATGGCTACGCCCATGCCCCCGCCAATGCAGAGTGTAGCCAACCCTTTGGAAACATCGCGCTTTTGCATTTCATGCAGCAATGTCACCAATACGCGCGCGCCCGAAGCGCCAATCGGATGACCGATGGCGATGGCGCCGCCATTCACATTGACCTTCGCACTATCCCAGCCCAGATCCTTGTTCACCGCGCAGGCCTGCGCCGCAAAGGCTTCATTGGCTTCTATCAAATCCAGATCGCCAATCGCCCAGCCCGCTTTTTTCAAGGCCGCGCGCGACGCCGGGATCGGCCCAGAGCCCATCAAGGCAGGATCAACCCCCACACTGGCCCAAGCGCGAATAGTGGCCATGGGTGCCAAACCGCGGGCCTTGGCATCGGAAGCACGCATCAGCATCACCGCCGCCGCGCCGTCATTGATGCCACTGGCATTGGCTGCCGTGACCGAACCGTCTTTTTGAAAAGCCGGCTTCAGGCCGGAAATCCCCTCATAGGTCACGCCGTCACGGATATATTCATCCGTATCAACCCTACGCTCCCCTTTACGTTCCTTGATCGTGACCGGCGCAATCTCATCCTTGAAACGCCCGGATTGGCGCGCGACTTCGGCTTTATTCTGTGAGGCGACGGCAAATTTATCCTGTTCCTCGCGCGAGATCTGCCATTTCTGGGCAACATTCTCGGCCGTGATGCCCATGTGATAGCCATGGAAAGCATCCCACAAACCATCACGCAGCATCGTATCGACAAAACTGACATCACCCATTTTCGTGCCCGCCCGCAGATAGGCGGCATGTTGGGCAAGGCTCATATTTTCCTGACCGCCGGCGATCACAATCGCCGCATCGCCGCACAGCACCTGCTGATAGGCCAGCGCCACGGCGCGCAGGCCCGAACCGCAAAGCTGGTTCATACCCCAGGCCGGGGTTTCCGCCGGCAGGCCGGCATTGATCGCAGCCTGACGGGCAGGGTTCTGCCCCTGACCGGCGGCCAGCACCTGACCCAGAATAACTTCCGAAACATCGCCTGCTGCCACGCCGCTGCGCCCCAGCAAATCAGCAATGACGGTGCGGCCAAGTTCATGGGCGGGGACATTGGCGAAAGCGCCGTTGAACGCACCTACCGGGGTGCGCGCGGCCGAAACAATGACCACATCATCCATGAAACGTCTCCAAAGTCTGGTTTGTGTTGCGATGCCCTACAAAATGACGCGAATGCGAGCACAGGACAACTGCGGTAAATAATTATTTCATTACAATATCTTAGACATGTGACCCGTGCCGAACTTTGGGTGCAACTGCTCAAAAGACTCTGGACAGGCCCATGAATGCGGTGTGAGTTTAGACTTTGGACGGCGGCAGCAGCCTGTTGCCAGCATCAGATCAGGGTGGGGACGTGTCGGAAGAGCTGAAACAAGACGGAAAAAAGACCGCGCAAGACTCTAAGCAAGAGCCGGTGATCATTAAAAAATATGCCAATCGGCGGCTGTATAATACACAGACCTCCAGCTATGTGACTCTGGATCATCTGGCGCAGATGGTGAAGGAGGGCACTGAGTTCGAAGTGCGTGATGCCCGCACGGGCGAAGATATTACCCGTTCGGTCCTGACCCAGATCATTTTCGAGGAAGAAGCCAAGGGCCAGAATCTGCTGCCCATCCAGTTCCTGCGCCGCCTTATCCGCTTCTATGGCGATTCCATGCAGGCTTTCGTGCCGGGCTATCTCGACATGACGATGGAAAGCTTCAGCAAAAATCAGGACGCCATGAAGGACCGCATCGCCGAAGCTTTTGGCGGCGGCAATAATGCGCTGGAAAATATCACACGGCAGAACCTCGCCATGTTTGAGCGGGCCATGAAAGTGTTTTCACCCTTCGGCGCGATGGGCACCGCGGGCCGAGATGAAGCGCCGGAGGCGCCGCCCGCCGCAGCCCCCCCGCCACCAGCCTCAAAGCCTGAAGATATTGCGCAGCTGAAAAATGAGATGGAAGCGATGCGTCAGCAATTGGCGGAATTGGCCAAGCAGCGCAAATAAAGTTCAGGTCTCTTCAAAATTTGGCGTCAGCTGAGGTTCTCCGAAATGGAAACCCTGAAAATAGTCGACGCCAAAACTTTTCAGCAGAGCCGCATCTTCATCGGAGCCCACCCATTCGGCAACGGTTTTCAGATTAAAATTCTTGGCCAGATCCACCAGAGTGCGGACGAAAATCTGGTTCTCAGGTGAGGTTGTCAGATCCTGCACATAGGTGCCGTCGATCTTGACCATATCCACGCGCAGCATTTGCAGATTGCGGAAAGACGTATAGCCCGCACCGAAATCATCGATCGCGACGCGGCAGCCAAGATCACGTAATTGCGACACAAAGCGGGCATTTTCTTCGAAATGATGCAGGGCCGCCGTTTCGGTCAGCTCGATGATCAAGCGGTCAGCCACACTGGAATTGGCTTCGATATAATCGATGAAAGATTGTAGCCAGGACGGATCGCTGGCCGTGGTGCCCGAGACATTCACCGCCAGCGTTATATTGGGATGGGCATGAAGCTGCGCCACGGTCATTTCCAGCGCATGGCGATCCACCAACCGCACCAGGCCCAATTGTTCTGCCGCAGGCACGAACTGTCCAGCCGTGGCGATCGTGCCATCGAGCTTGCGCATGCGCAGCAGACATTCAAAATGGACCGGTTCTTTAGTATCGGCCCGCACGATAGGCTGATAGGCAAAGATCAGCCGGTTGTCTTTCAGCGCCGCCACAACATCATCGGCAATGCTCATCAGGCGCAGACGCGCTGTCTCCAATTGCGGAGATTTGGCATAGAGCGCAAACCCGTCGCGGCCGGATGTGCGGGCGCGGCCCAGCGTTTCTTCGGCGCGCAACATGGCTTCCTGACTGCTGGCGGCCCCCGATGGCAACCACACAGCGCCCGCCGAAATTGTGGCCGACACCATGCCTGAGCGGGTTTCCACCACCTGATCGCGCACAATACTGCGCAGACGATCCGCGATGACACCGATTTCATGCTCGTTACATTTGGCCAGAATAACGCCCAGCTTATTGCCCGCGATACGGCCAATAATATCGCTGCCGCGCAAAGACCGCGCGATACGTTCGCCCACCGCCACAATCACTTCGTCGGCGGCATCAAAACCATAGGCATCATTGATCATCGCCAGACGATCGACAGACGCCACCAAAAAACCGCAGGTGCGTTTTTCCACCCGCGCGGCATCAATCGCTTTGGCCAATTCGCCGCGCAAGGCATTGCGATTGAGCAGGCCGGTCAATTCATCGCGCGATGCCAGATAAAGCAGGCGCTGCATATTGCGCGTGCCTTCGGTGATCACCCGCATCATACCGGTCAGGCGTTCGGCATTGCCGCGCGGATCACCCACCCTTACGCCCTGCATCATGAACCAGACCGACCCCATGGCCGAGGCGGCTTCAAAGCGCAGTTGAAAACTCACATCGCCCGCCTGGCGATTATCAATCAGTGACAGCAATTGGCTGCGACCATCGGGGTTCATCCAGGCGCGTAATGTCGCGCCGCTGGTCAACCGGGCCGGATCGGGATGCTGATTCAGCAGATCGGTCGCGCCATCCCAGACAATGCGATCATCGGCAATGGTCCAGTCAAAGGCGACCATCTGCGCCCCGGCCATGGCCAGACGCAGACGTTCAGCATCATGCCGCTGCGCAAGAGATTTAACCTCTCCCGCAGGCTTCAAGGCACGATTTTCAAGTATCACCTCAAACACCATCCATTGCTGCAAGGCCCAATTGCGCGACAAACAGTGTTGTCTCGCACCCGGTCTACGCCGCTATTGGCACAGACATGGATGATGGCGTTGTCCGCTTAAAAAACTCGTAATTGCTGACGCAAAAGCGCCTTTGAGACCGATGGCCCAAGCTTTGCGTTAACAGATGGTTATGACGCAGATCGCAAGCCCTTTGAGCATAATCGCAGGCGCATATATGGCCGCGCTGCCCGCTCTGCGCCGTGTCGAGAAGCCCAATACAGACAATAACTTATCCGCATCTAAAGGCATGGCTGACGCCATCATCCAAAAAGATACCAGTTTGCGCGCCCGCACCGGCCTGTCCCATGGTGACACACAAATTGCTTTCGCACCTTTGCAGGGCGCTCCATTACAGGCCGCCTTTGTCGCACAATTATTAGGTCAGGTTTTGGTGCAAGACAGCGGCTCTACACGCATGAGGCGATATGGCGAAAAAAAATCCGCGCCGCCGCAACATCTGGATTGCCGTATTTAATGCGCCGTGTCGCGCGGCCGATCATTTTCCAGAGATTTTATCTCACTTAACTGACGTTCAAGCTGGCGCTGCTTAGAAACCCAATCCATTGCACCGCGCGATGAGGGTCTGGCCCTAAGCTTCACGTTCAAAAATTCCCCTCTTATCTTTCACGCCAAGAACACGTTGATCATTCCATGTCTGCGCCCATCCAGCGGCGCCAACCCAAGCGTGCCCCAAAAACAGCGCCATGTTTTTTAAATCTGCCGCCCAGAATGCCAGAGCGAAACCCAGCATTTAGCCGCCCAGATTGGCAGCGGGGCCGAAGCGCGATAGTTTCGCAGCCCAGCATGGCGCGAGATGACATTATGGATTCCAAAGCACAGATTTTATTGGGTTGGTCGGATCAGTCGGAGGGCATATTGCTCAACCGCGCCAATCGCCATGGCGTCGTGGCAGGGGCCACCGGCACCGGCAAAACCGTGACTTTGCAGGTTCTGGCCCAGGCCTTTTGCGATGCTGGCGTTCCCGTTTTTGCCGCTGATGTGAAGGGCGATCTGGCCGGGGCCAGCCAACCGGGCGACCGGCTGGAGCGTTTTGCCGAGCGGGCGCAACTGATGAATCTGGAGCTCAAGCCCGCCGCCCCGCCGGTGATCTTCTGGGATATTTTCGGCAAACAGGGCCATCCGATCCGGGCCACCGTTTCAGAAATGGGGCCGCTCTTACTGTCCCGTATGCTGGACCTGAATGATACTCAGGAAGGCGTGCTGAATATCGCCTTCCGTGTGGCCGATGATGAAGGGCTGTTGCTGCTCGATCTCAAAGACCTGCAATCCGCCATTCGTTATGTCGGGGAAAACGCCACATCGCTGAGCCTGCAATATGGCAATATCGCGCCCGCCACGATTGGTGCGATTCAACGTGCCTTGCTCGCACTGGAAAGCCAGGGCGCCGAGCATTTCTTTGGCGAGCCCGCGCTGCAACTGGCCGATCTGCTGCGCACTGATCTTTCAGGCCGGGGTTATATGAATATTCTGGCGGCGGATATGCTGATCCGCGCGCCCAAGCTCTATGCCACTTTCCTGCTCTGGCTCTTGTCGGAACTGTTTGAGGAATTGCCCGAAGTCGGCGATCCGGAAAAACCGCGCCTTGTATTCTTTTTTGACGAAGCCCATTTTCTGTTCCGCGACACGCCCAGAGTGCTGCTGGAAAAAATCGAACTTGTGGTGCGGTTGATCCGCTCCAAAGGTGTTGGTGTATATTTCGTCACCCAGAATCCGTCTGATATACCGGACAGCGTGCTGGCCCAATTGGGCAATCGGGTGCAGCATGCCCTGCGCGCCTATACGCCCGCCGAACAACGCGGCCTGCGGGCAGCGGCAGACTCTTTCCGCACCAATCCCGATTTCGATACAGCCACGGTGATTCAAGCTTTGAGCGTCGGCGAAGCGCTGGTCTCGACATTGGATGCCAAAGGCGTGCCCACCATGGTGCATAAAACCATGATCCGTCCGCCTGTCTCGCGGCTGGGGGCGATCAGTGAACAGGAACGCCAACAGATCCTGGGGCAAAGCCCGGTCCGCGGCCTGTATGACCGGATAATAGACCGCGAATCCGCCCATGAGATTTTGCAAAAACGCGCCGCCGCCGCGGCCAGCCAAAAACAGGCAGAGCTTGAGGCCAAGAATCAGGCCAAACAGGCAAAAGCCGAACAGAAAACGGCCGAGCGCGCGCCGCGCGCGACGACCAGCGCCACATCCCGACCCTCGACCCGCGAGAGTATTGGCGAGGCTTTCGCCAAATCGCTGGCCCGTTCGGTCGCCAGCAGCGCCGGGCGGCGGCTTATTCGCGGCGTATTGGGAAGCCTTTTAAAATAAGGGCCTAATCCGCCCGTACATGCAGGCGCGCGCCTTCAGTTTTCAAGACGACCACTTTTTCACCATGGCTGAGGCGCGCGGATTGATCCATTTGCGCCTCGGCATCCCATTCCTTGCCATCGACAAAGACCCGGCCTCGGCCATTCACGAAATTCTCCACCACCACGCCATCAGCCCCGATAAGGCGGCTGCGCATATCATTGATGTCATCGCTAAGGGGCCGCTTGGGGAAAAAGCGCCGTCCCGCCAGCGTCGTGACAATGGTCAGCAGCGCAAACAGGATCAATTGCCCCGTTAAAGGCAAGTCCGTCACATGGGTCATAAAACCGGTCAGGGCTGCCGCCCCTGCGGGCCATAAGAGCCAGCCGGAATCCGTCCCCACTTCCACCGCCAGAATAAGCGCGCCTATCGCGAACCATAAAATCAGCGGATTTTGCAGCAGCCAGATCATGGTGATCACGCAGGGTTGGAGGGCGGCACCATCGACCGGCGCGGCGCGGGTGGCGGGGGCGCATTGGGCGCATCCGATGCGATGGATTTCACCAAAGCCCCAATGCCCGCGATAGATCCCGTAATTCCAGCCATATCGGCTGGCACGATCACGGTTTTCTGCTGCGGACTACGCGCCAGTTCGGCAAAGGCCTCGACATATTTCTGCGCGATAAAATAATTGATCGCATTCACATCGCCCTTGGCAATGGCTTCCGATACGGCGGTGGTCGCCTTGGCTTCGGCATCCGCTTCACGTTCACGCGCTTCGGCATCGCGGAACGCGGCTTCGCGCCGGCCTTCTGCTTGCAGGATAGCCGCCTGTTTCGCACCTTCAGCGCGGGTAATGGCGGCCTGTTTCTCACCATCGGCTTCCGTGATGACGGCGCGGCGTTCGCGCTCGGCTTTCATCTGACGCGCCATGGCATTGGTAATATCCGGCGGCGGCACCAGATCGCGAATTTCAATCCGGGTGACCTTCACGCCCCAGGGATTGGTGGCATGATCGATGGTGGAGAGCAGCCGCGTATTGATCGCATCGCGCTGGGACAAGACCTCGTCCAGATCCATCGAGCCCACCACCGTGCGCAGATTGGTCTGGGATAGCTGCGTGATTGCAAAATCCAGATTATCAACGCGATAGGCGGCGGCGGCGGCATCCATCACCTGAATAAAGACAATGCCATCCACCCTGACCGAGACATTGTCCTTGGTGATGACATCCTGCTGCGGCACGTCCAGCACCTGTTCCATCACATTCATCTTGCGGCCAATGCCTTCGACAAAGGGCGTGAGAAAGGCGATGCCGGGCTTCAAGGTGCGGGTGTAACGACCAAAACGTTCGACCGTATATTCATGGCCCTGCGGCACGATTTTGATGGCGGAGAACAGAATGACCGCCGCAAGCACCAGCAGCACAATGGCAAAAGTTAACATCAGGTCGCCCCCATTTTCGGACAGGAGCATAGTCTTTTGTACGAGGTCTCACCAGCCTGTTGCCGCTTCGCGGTTACCTGAACATGAAAAAGGCGCGGCCCCTGTTCAGAGCCACGCCTTGTTTCAAATGCTAATCTTTAACGATTAGGCGGCTGCAAGATTACGCAGCACATATTGCAAGATGCCGCCATTTTCAAAATAGCCGACCTCATCCGCCGTCAGGATCATCAGATGCAGGGGCAGATCGCCCGTGCTGCCATCGGCATAATGGATCGTGGCATTGACCTTCATGCGCGGCGTGATCTTGCCGGAGAGACCCGGAATATCAATCCGTTCACGCCCGGTCAGTTTGTAATCGGCGCGTGTCTTGCCAGCTTCGAAGACAAAGGGCGCGATGCCCATGCCCACCAGATTGGAGCGGTGGATACGTTCAAAGCTTTCGGTGATGACCGCGCGCACGCCCAGCAGTTTTGGACCTTTGGCCGCCCAGTCACGCGACGAGCCCGTGCCATATTCCTTGCCGCCTAAGACGACAACCGGCGCACCATCTTGCTGGTAACGCATCGCCGCATCATAGATAGACATTTCTTCGCCTTCGGCATTCGGTTCGGCATAATAGATCGTATTGCCGCCCTCACGCCCGCCCATCATCTCGTTACGGATGCGGATATTGGCGAAGGTGCCACGCACCATCACTTCATCATTGCCACGGCGCGAGCCATAGGAATTGAAATCCGCCAGTTCCACACCGCGTTCCAGCAGATAACGGCCAGCCGGACCGTCTTTCTTGATCGAACCAGCCGGCGAAATATGGTCGGTCGTGATGGAATCGCCGAACAGCGCCAACACACGGGCGCCTTCGATATCGCTGGTCGCGCCGGGCTTTTCCGACATGCCGTCGAAATAGGGCGGGTTCTTCACATAGGTGGAGGCTTTATCCCAGCTATAGGTCTTACCCTTGCTGACCTTCACTTTGCGCCAATTGGTATCGCCATCAAAGACATTGCCATAACGGGCTTTGAAGCTGGAAGCTTTCACCGCTTTGCGGATCGTGGCGGCAATTTCCTTCGGGCTCGGCCAGATATCTTTCAGGAAAACCGGCTCGTTATTTTTATCATAGCCCACCGGTTCGCGTGTCAGATCGAGATTGATCGACCCGGCCAGCGCATAAGCCACCACCAGCATCGGGGATGCGAGATAATTCGCCCGCACCAGCGGATGGACCCGGCCTTCAAAGTTACGATTGCCGGAAATCACCGCCGCCGAGACCAGATCACCTTCGCTGATCGCCTGCGTAACATCGTCGGGCAGCGGGCCGGAATTACCGATACAGGTCGTGCAGCCATAGCCCACCAAATGGAAGCCCAGCTTATCCAACGCCTTGTCCAGACCAGCCTTGGCCAGATAATCCGTCACCACCTGGCTGCCCGGCGCGAGCGAGGTTTTCACCCAGGGCCGCACTTTCAGCCCACGTTCCACCGCCTTTTTGGCGACCAGACCGGCACCGATCATGACATTGGGATTGGATGTATTGGTGCAGGACGTGATAGCGGCAATCACCACATCGCCGTGACCAATGCTTTGCTCACTGCCAGCCAGTTTCACGCGGCGATTGGCGTCGTCTTCTTTCCCGAATGTCCCCATCAGAGCCGAGGCAAATTCGGTTGCCGCATTGGCGAGCGATACACGATCCTGCGGACGGCGCGGACCAGCAAGGCTGGGCTCCACCGTGTTCATATCCAGTGAGAGCGTGTCGGTGAACACCGGATCAGGGCTCTTTTTGGTGCGGAACATGCCTTGCGTCTTGGCATATTTTTCAACCAGCGCAATGCGGGCTGACTTGCGGGCCGAGCCTTTGAGATAGCGCAGCGTTTCCATATCGACCGGGAAGAAACCGCAGGTCGCACCATATTCCGGCGCCATATTGGCGATGGTGGCACGATCCTCCAGCGTCATCTCATCCAGGCCCGGGCCATAGAATTCGACGAATTTACCGACCACGCCTTTTTTACGCAGCATTTCGGTGACCGTGAGCACCAGATCGGTGGCGGTCACGCCTTCGCGCAGCTTGCCGGTGATTTTGAAGCCGATCACTTCGGGGATCAGCATCGAAATCGGCTGGCCCAGCATGGCAGCCTCGGCTTCGATACCGCCAACGCCCCAACCCAGAACGGCCAGACCATTGATCATGGTTGTATGGCTGTCGGTGCCGACCAGCGTATCGGGGAAGGCATATTCCACCGTGGTGCGGGCTTCTTTGATTTTACGTGTCCAGACGGTCTGGGCGAGATATTCCAGATTCACCTGATGGCAAATGCCTGTGCCCGGCGGCACAACCCGGAAATTGGCGAATGCCTGTTGGCCCCAGCGCAGGAAGGCATAACGTTCGGCATTGCGCTGATATTCGACAGACACATTCTTCTTGAAAGAATCTTTCTTGCCGAAATTATCGACCATCACCGAATGGTCGATCACCAGATCGACTTCGGCCAAGGGATTGATCTTTTCCGGATCGCCGCCAAGCGCCTTCATCGCATCGCGCATCGCGGCCAGATCCACCACGGCGGGAACGCCGGTAAGATCCTGCATCAGCACGCGGGCCGGGCGGAAAGCGATTTCGCGATCAGATTGTTTTTTCTTCAGCCAGCCGACAACGGCTTTCACATCAGCTGCGGTTACGGTGGAACCATCTTCATGACGAAGCAGGTTTTCCAGCAGAACTTTCAGCGAGTAAGGCAGGCGAGACGCCCCCTTCAAACCATTCTTCTCTGCGGCGGCGAGGCTGAAATAAGTGTATTGTTTGCCTCCCACGGTCATTTTGCGGCGGGATTTGAAACTGTCGAGGCAGCGTGTCACGGAAGATGCCTTTGTAAGATGGAAGCGGCGTGATTTAGTCAGATTTCCGCGCAAAGTGAAGGGGCATTACAACCAAAAGGACCAAAGCTGTGGAAACAGTGCGTATAGAACGCCAGGGCCCGGTCACCACGGTCATCTTAAATCGCCCGGAATGCCGCAATGCCGTGGATGATTCCACCGCGCAGGCGCTGGCTGCGGCTTTTCTGGTCTTTGAACATGATGCGCAAGCGCATGTGGCTGTTTTATGCGGCGAAGGCGGAACATTCTGCGCCGGGGCCGACCTCACAGCGGTCAGTGAAGGCCGGGGAAATCAGCTCGAACCACCCGCCACCATTTGCGAACCGCTCGCAAGTGATGCCCCTATGGGCCCCACCCGCATGCTGCTTTCAAAGCCTGTTATTGCCGCTGTCTCTGGCTATGCCGTGGCAGGCGGCCTCGAACTGGCCTTATGGTGTGATCTGCGGGTGGTGGAAGAGGATGCCCATTTTGGTGTCTATTCCCGCCGTTTTGGTGTGCCCCTGATTGATGGCGGCACGGTGCGCCTGCCCCGGCTGATCGGCCAGTCACGTGCGCTGGACATGATTTTGACCGGCCGCAGCGTGGGGGCGATGGAAGCTTTTGCCATGGGTCTTGCCAACCGGGTGGTGGCCAAGGGGATGGCCCGCGTGGAAGCCGAGAAAATGGCGCAAAGCCTGGCGCAATGGCCGCAAATCTGCCTGCGCAATGACAGATTATCCGTATACGAACAATGGGATCTGCCGCATCATCTGGCCCTAGCCAACGAATTTTCCCGGGGCCTGCAACCCATTGCCAGCGGCGAGACCGCATCGGGGGCCAGACATTTTCACAGCGGCAAAGGCCGGGGCGGGCGTACTGACGATCTATAAACCAACTCTGGTCTAAAAAACGTACTCCATATTATTGCCCGATTCCCGCATTTATATTTGTGAACGCGAACATGATCCGGGCGGATCGTCGATCGGGTATGGGCTTAAGCAGTTTCAAAGAATCGTGATGTGCCCATATTGACAGGCGAGACGCATATAAAGATACGACGACCAATATAGGCATGATGATTAGATATTGCGTGACCAAGCTGATGTCCGGCGTTGCCCTGGTGCTTTGCGCGCTAGGGCTGGCGCATGGCCCTGCTTTGGCCGCATCCGATCTGCAACCCTATAAATATGCCATGTCGGCGCGGGACTCTGAATCCTCGCTATCGAATAAGCTGGAAAGCCGGCATATCGGCGAAATTCAACCCGCCACCTATCATGCGGGCGAGGATTTGGTGTTCACCCTGTCGCGCTGGAATGGCAAATATCTGCTGCGTTTTGAAAAAGACCCGGAAATCTATGTGCTCTATCCTGCCTCGACGACGATGGGCGGGCGACTTCTGAAATATGACACGGGTGCCACCGCCATCAGCGTGTCCGGCTGGGGCGGTTTGACCATCTATACCAAAACCCACCCCAGCGGCCTGCCTGTCATGCGGGCCGATACGGCGGAGCCACCGCTCCCCATTCCCATGCAAGCCAAGCTGGAAGACGTTACCCGCGTCGCACGGGATCAATCTGCGCGTCTGGCCTATATCGGCTCGGTGAAGGTGGAATTTGTTGCGGATTGGGCGCGCCTTGGCCGCAGTCCCGACGCCCTCGCCGCGGCCTTTGATGCCATCATCAATACCGGGCGCGGCATCGAACAATATGCCGCCACCAGTAAAGGCCAATCGGAAATTCAGCGCAATCTGCAGGTGGTGCGTCTGCAAGATGGCATGCGCCCGGCCATTGCGCTGTCAGGCAAAACCCTGCTGGTCACATTTGATGCCAGTAAAAGCTATGCAGGACGGCCGTCCTCGCGCGCCATTCGTCATGCCTTGAGCCATATGCTGACCCGCAAAAATTAAACGCCGGGGCTCCAATCCGCAGGGGCCATTTCAAAGCCGGCAAATTCAAACCCCGGCGCCACTGTGCATCCTACCAGCGTATAATCCCCCAGACTGCGTGCGGCCTGCCACGCCTGATGTGGCACGACATGTTGCGGCACAGAGCCATTTTCCAAATCCGATCCCAGCACAATTGTTTGCAGCTTATGCCCATCGGAAATACGCAATTCCAAAGGCGCGCCACGATAATAATGCCAGACCTCCGCCGCATCGACCCGGTGCCAATGCGAAGCCTGCCCCGCTTTAAGCAGAAAATAAATCACCGTGGATGCGGCCCGCCCCTGTATCGTGACCGCATCCCGGAAAGTTTCGCGGTAATAACCGCCTTCGGGATGCGGCTGCAATTCCAGCAGCGCGATCAGCGCATCGGCTTCCGTCTCGGCCACCATGGATAATCAGCGCGGTGCCATGCGAATGGCCCCATCCAGACGCACATCTTCACCATTGAAATAAACATTACGGATCATTTCCAGGGCGAGGGATGCATATTCATTGGGCCGCCCCAGACGCGATGGAAAGGGCACCGCCGCCGCCAGCGATTGCTTCACAGTATCGGGCGCCGCCGCCAGCAAAGGCGTATCGAATGTGCCCGGCAAAATTGTATTGACCCGCACACCATCGCGCGAAAGATCGCGCGCTATCGGCAAGGTCATCGAGACAACACCACCTTTGGACGCCGCATAGGCTGCCTGGCCGACCTGCCCATCTTCCGCCGCGACCGATCCCGTATTGATGATGACACCGCGTTCGCCATCGGCCAGCGGATCGAGGCTCAACATGCCCTGCGCCGCATGGGCGATACAGCGGAATGTCCCCACCAGATTGATCTGCACGATGAAATCAAATGCATCCGTCGGGAAACGATAGATCTCGCCCGTGGTCTTATTGCGACTGACGGTTTTGATCGCATTGCCTGTCCCGGCGCAGTTCACCAAAATCCGTTCCTGACCTATCGCCGCCCGCGATTTGGCAAAACCGTCTTCGACGCTTTTCTCATCCGTGACATCCACCCGGCAGAATACCCCGCCCAGTTCCGCGGCCAGCACTTCGCCCTTGCTGGCATTGACGTCGAACACGGCGACTCTCACACCCTGCGCCGCCAAGGCCCGCGCCGTCGCCTCTCCCAAGCCCGAAGCCGCACCTGTGACAACGGCAGAAATTGAACCATTCAAATCCATAACGGGCTCCTGTGAAACTTACGGTCAATATGTGTCAGGCTTAGAGCACAAGCTGGGTCTGGGTCACCAGCGCCACCAATTTGCCATCGGCCGAGAGAATACGTGTCTGCCAGACCGAGGTCCGACGACCAATATGCAAAGGCGTCGCCTCCGCTTCAATAATGGTGCCCTCTGGCGCCGCGCCGATAAAATTGGTTTTGCTTTCGAGTGTCATGGTTCCGCCCGCACCTTCCGGCAGATGGAGAGCGGCACCCGTAGCCCCCAACGTATCGGCCAGCGCCATCACCGCCCCGCCATGCAGCCGATGCGCGGGCGAGCACAGCTCTGGCCGCACCAGAAGCTGCCCACGCACCATGGTTTTATCGGCTGAAATAATCTCCACCCCCAGCCATTTGGCAAAAGGCGGTTGCGGGAATGTGCTGAAATCGAATGTGCTAAAATCCATGGGCCTGCTCGTCATCGCACTTAGACCCTGCCATGCCGCGCAGAAGTTCCATAGAGCCCACCCCTTTTATTTAAGGTCGCCCAACCATTTCCGGGCAATGAAGCGGTTTGTGGAAGATAGAGCCCACCCCTTTTATTTAAGGTCGCCCAACCCGATATTTGCAGTTGGCCAAAGCCAGAGGGCGAGATTTTATGACTGACCAGAGCAAAATTCTGCTGCCCGCCACGATCCGGCGCAATGAACGCATTGTGCAAGCCGGTTTATGGAAAAAACTGGCCAAAATGGCGGGGCAATTGCCCTTTGCCGAAGATGTGGCGGCGGCCTATTTTTGTGTGCTGGATTCCAATACGCCCAGCCGCGTGCGCGCCATGCTGCTTGCAGCGCTGGCCTATTTTGTTTTGCCGCTGGATGCGGTGCCGGATTTTCTGGCCGGGATCGGGTTTGGCGATGATGCGGCGGTGATTGCCGGCACTATCGCCCTTGTCTCCAAACATATCAGCCCGCTGCATCGCCAGAAGGCGCGCAAGGCGCTGGACATGCCGCCACCTTCAGCGTGAGCATTTTACCGAATGGTTGTGAGTTTAGACCGTAAGCGATCGGTCGATGATTTTTCCGCCTGATTGGTGCCGACAAATTCCACACCAATGCCATTTTCATGGACACGCGCCACGCGTCCGGCCATCTGCCCGATCAGGACAAATTCACCAATCGGCGGGCGTATATTTGTCTTCAGAGACACGCCCGATAGCGACAGATCGAGCACTTCGCATTTCACCGTTTCGCCATCGGCGCGGGTGAAGCGGGTAAAGCCTTTGGCAGGCGCGCGTTCATGACGGCGCAAATCCACATCATCCAGCAAACCTTTATTGGCAAATAATGTGAGCTGTTCGGCAATGCGTTCGCGCTTCAAGGCGGTGCATTGAAAGCGCACGCCAAAACCATGGCTGTTGCGACCGACAGCGGTGCCTTCAAAACGGCCGAAGCCATCCAGATAGAGAATGATCTTAGTTTCCGCGGCGATTTCCTGATCGCATTCCAGCGCCGCGCCGCCGGGCGACATATCCAGCACGGTGCAAAAATATTCCTGCCCCGTATCAGGAATAAACAGACGCCCCGGCAAGTCTACGCGGACACGTTTAAAACGCCGGCGTTCTGCTTTGGCTTTCTGAAGTACGGGTTCTGCTTCCGGTTTTAGGGCCATCTCAGGGCCTCCCCTCGCCCGTCATCGGAACTCTGGCGCAGGGACAGTCAATACATCGTTTACAAAAGCGGCTTTTCACGGGATTTCTTTGGTCCACGCCATGGCTTAGGGTCTGGCGCAAATCACTTCCGGGGGCAGTGCATATGGACAGAGCGGCGCGGTTTATCTTGGCGACACCACTTTTCGCCCTGCTTACATTAAGCGGCTGCTCAACTTTGGGACTGGGCGGGGCCTTGAGCGCCGGAAACGCCCTGCAGGCGATCGAAGAGGTCACGCCTCAGGGCTCCAGCTTCCACCGCGCGCTTTTCGAGAATTATGCCAATCTTGCCCGCTCCTTACAGAGTGCCGCCAGCACCGAAGGCGCGGCCTTTGATGCCAGCAGCTCCCATATGATCGACCCTGATACGGTCTGGGGCATTGCCATGCGCTTTGCTGATAAGGCCCTTATCGCGGGCAAGGGGCAGGACATCGCCCCCGAACAGGCCCAAGGCCCCATGAGCGAACAAACCCGTAACCGGGTGGTCACCGCCATCAATCAGGCTCGGACTTATGCGCCCGATCTCTCGGCCCGGGTACAGGCGGATTTCGACTGCTGGCAGCTCAATCGCCGGGTTGCCACGCAACAGGCCGGTGCCAGAGCCTGTAAGCAATCGCTGGATTCCAGCCTGCCGCAATTAGAGGCCCGAACAAGCTGGACCCGCGCGCAGCCGCGCAAACCCTAAACTCCACCAATCCGCGCAATACCAACTTTTCGCGCAACGATTTCTTAAAGTCCAAATACTACTTTAGGTAGTCTAATATAACTTAGACAACCGTATAAGGGGTAGACATGGCTGCGTGCTGGAGAGGCGTTCTAAGACCTTGTCTGAAGGGGACCAGCGGTAACGCCATCATAGAATTTGCCTTTGTAGCCCCGGTCTTCCTGCTTTTTGTCATCGGGATCATCTCTTACGGGGGCTATTTCTGGCTGGCCCATAATCTCCAGCAATTGGCCAATGATTCCGCCCGGGCCGCGCTGGCCGGTCTGACGACGCAAGAGCGGGAGAGCCTTGCCCAAAGCGCGCTATTCGGAGAAGTCACCAGCTATGGCGCCCTGAAACCAGAAAAATTGCAGCTCAATTTTGTCAGCGCCAGCGAGGAATATAAGGTCAGCCTGAGCTATGACGCCTCCGGCTCCAGCTTCTGGGTCGCTGCGGGCCTGATCCCCATGCCATCGCCGACCATTGTGCGCTCTGCCTCGATCAGGTTGGGCGGCTATTGATGCGCATCCGCCGATCATCCATCTGGTCGGCATGGCTGCGGTCCAGGCGCGGCGGCATCGCCATCATCACCAGCCTTTCTCTGTTCGTCTTGATCGGCTTCACGGCAGGGGCGGTGGATTTTGGCAATATTTTTCTGAAATCGCGCCAATTACAGGGCATGGCTGATCTGGCTGCACTGGCTGCCGCCAATGATCTGGAAAAGGCTGAAGCTGCTGCCGCGGCCACGACCGATGCCAATCCATGGTCCGCCCCCTTAAGCATCTCTGTCACCAAAGGCTCATATCGCCAATGGGCCAGCCTCGCCCCCGAAAACCGTTTTGACAGCAGCTCCACCGCGCCCGATGCGGCGCGTGTTACCCTGAACAGCACAGCAGATCTTTATTTTTCCACATTATTCCTGGGGCGCAGCTCCGTTCCGATCAGCCGCAGCGCCATTGCCGCGCGCGCCAAGCTGGCCAGTTTTTCAATCGGCTCACGCCTGCTGAATCTGCAAGGAGGCATCGCCAATGATCTGCTCTCCGGCCTCACCGGCAGCACGGTCAGCCTGAGCGTGATGGATTACGACGCCCTCGCCAAAGCCAATATCGATCTTTTTCAATATACGAATGCGTTGAAAACGGCGCTCGGGCTCGAAGCCGCCTCCTTCAATGAAACGCTCAATACTGAAATCACCACGCCACAAGCGCTGGGTGCCATTGCCGATGTCCTGAGCAGCAATAATGGAGGCGGCTCTGGGGCGATGCGTAATCTGGCGCTGGCGGCGCGCGCCGATAAAATCAAACTGGCTCATCTTCTCAGCCTCGGCCCCTATGGCGATCAGGATTATATCAATACGGCCTCCAGCTCTGGGGTGCATGTCGGCGCGCTGGATCTTGCCATGGCGGCGCTGGGTCTGGCGCAAGGAGGCCGGCAGGTACAATTCAATCTCGGGGCCTCGGTGCCCGGCATCACCAAACTCACCGCCAGCTTGGCGATTGGTCAAAGGCCGAATAATTCCCCCTGGATCGCCATCACCGACAAGGACACGGTGGTGGTGCGCACGGCGCAGGCCCGGCTCTATGTCAAAGCCGAAGTCACGCCGCTGGGCAGCGCGCTTTCAAATATTGCCCATATCAATGTGCCCTTGCATATCGAACTGGCCTCGGCCGAAGCCAAACTCTCATCCCTGCATTGCGGCCTGACCCGGTCGCAAGATAGTGTCAGCCTGAATGTCAGACCCAGTATCGGCAAAGCGGCATTGGCCAATGTGAATAATGCCGATCTGACCAATTTCGAAAAAGCCCTGGATTATCGCAATTTCACCTTGCTCAGCGCCCCGCTGGTCAGCGTCTCTGGCAGTGCACAGGTGGAATTGGGCGGCGTGCATTGGCAGAGCCTGCATTTCAGCGGCGATGATATTCTGGCTGGAAAAAGTAAAACCGTAAAAACCGGCGATCTGATGCAGGCTTTGTTTTCCAGCCTGCTGGGCAAATTGAAAATGACCGTGAAATTTCTGGGCCTGGGCCTGCCCATTGGCGAACTTGCGATCATCTCGGCGGTGCAGAATTCCTTAAGCGCGATCACCGCTCCGCTGGATATGCTGATCAACAGCCTGACCTCCATTCTGGGCCTTGGCCTGGGTGAGGCGGATCTAAGGGTGAATGGCGTGCGCTGTAATGCCGTCGCTTTGGTCAAATAATAAGCCGCGCCACGCCGCGTGCCAGCCTGACGACTGCGCGCCCTTAGGCTAGACTAGGATCGTTTCGAAACGGTCGGGCCTTAAACCGCCATGTGGGCAAATC
>CAZOJG010000018.1:3310-55534 GCA_964580115.1 uncultured Rhizobium sp. | reverse complement strand
GAATGTGGCGGCCGGTGGAAAGGTCCATCACCGTATCCGCGCCCCAGCGGATCGACCAGACGAGTTTTTCGACCTCTTCGGCCACGCCTGAAGTGACAATGGAATTGCCGATATTGGCATTCACTTTTGTCAGGAAATTTCGGCCAATGATCATTGGCTCGGTTTCGGGGTGATTGATATTGGAGGGGATGATGGCGCGGCCACGGGCCACTTCAGCACGGACAAATTCCGGCGTGATTTCATCTGGAATGGAGGCACCGAAGCTGTTGCCATCGCGCAGGGCGCTGCGGCCCAGATTTTCGCGCGCGGCGATATAGTTCATTTCCTCGGTGATGAGGCCCTGACGCGCATAATATAATTGGGAGACATTCCTGCCCGGTTTGGCGCGCAGCGGTTTGAGATTGGCGCGATCGAATTGCGGAACGGAGAGCAGCTCGCCAAGTTTCAGCCCATCATCTTCGGGTTTGCGGGCGCGGCCTTCATATTCTTCGACATCCCCGCGGGCGAGAATCCAGTCCCGGCGCAGGGGGATGAGGCCTTTATGAATGTCGATGCTGACAGCATCATCTGTATAGGGGCCGGATGTATCATATAGACGGACCGGCGCTTCGCCGCCGGAAAGCGCCACTTCCCGGAAAGGCACGCCGTTCAGCATCAGCTTGCGCGAGCCGGGCAATGCGCCACGCGTGATTTCGACCTGTTTGGAATTGAGAATTGGTTTGTTCATTTGTGCCTCTCCCTACGCCGGTTTTAACCGGATCAGGTTCTAAGGGACTCGCAGGATTGCGATCTCAGCTCCGGTGGAGCGCCCCTGGGGACCGGCAAACTATCACGACGCGATGCGTAGAGGAAATATCAACTTGCCGCGAATGTCTGGAACTCGCGGATGAGCGATTTAACAGCCACCTGCACGATTTTTTCACCTGCTTCGGGCGTGGCCTGGGAGGGGTCGGAACCGATACGGCCATCCGGGAAGCGGCGGCGGTAATCTTCGGCATCATAGATCGGGCCATTGGGCGCGATCCGGGGCGACATGCTGACCTGTTTTTGAGCCTGTGGATAAGCGAAATAGGTGACGGAGACTTCAGACGGCGTGGCATGGCTGCCCTCGCCCACCGGGAAAAGCGTGCGGCAAACATCCATCACGCCGGGTAATTCCCACCAATTGCGCAATGTGCAATGCAGGGGCGGATGGTTGCCCGTGCTGCGGCCGAATGTGACGGCGTGATAGATTTCGGAAAAAGCCGCATTGATTGTGGCGATATTGCCGCCATGACCATTGAACCAATAAATCCGCTCGAATCCATGACGGGTCAGACTTTGGGCCCAATCCACCATGGCGGCGATCATGGTGGAGGGGCGCAGGGTGATTGTGCCGGGGAAGCCCATATGGTGCTGCGCCTGACCGACATTGAATGTGGGGCCGATCAGGAAGCCGGCTTCTTCGGCCGCGCGGTGACCGATGATTTCGGGGCAGAGGGAATCGGTGCCGAGAAGGCCATTGGGGCCATGTTGTTCGGTTGATCCGATGGGAATCAGGATGGCTTTGGAGCTGGCCAGATAGGCCTCGATCTCGGGCCAGGAGGAAAGATGGAGCTGCATAGGCATATGCTAGGGGTAAAATTGCCCCGCTTGAAGCAGAAAGCGCGGCCAGCCAATATCCCCGCCAAGAAGTGAGGAACGCCCAAATGTCTGAAGTCTTTCCCGTGCCACAAGCCTGGCGGCAACGCGCCCTGATTACAGCAGAGGATTATGCCGCGCGGTATAGGCAATCGGTCGAGGCGCCGGAGGATTTCTGGCGGGCGGAGGCGGGGCGGCTGGACTGGATAACGCCCTTCACCAAGGTGAAGAATGTATCCTGGGCGGCGGATGATCTGTCGATCAAATGGTTTGAAGATGGCGCTTTGAATGTGGCGGCGAATTGTATTGATCGCCATTTGCCGCAGCGGGCCAATCAGACTGCGATTATCTGGGAAGGGGATGACCCGGCTGAGTCGCGGGCGATCAGCTATGCCGAGCTGAAAGATGAAGTTTGCCGCTTTGCCAATGTGCTGAAAGCGCGTGGGGTGAAGAAGGGTGACCGGGTGACGATTTATCTGCCCATGATCCCGGAAGCGGCTTTCGCGATTTTGGCTTGTGCGCGTATCGGCGCGGTGCATTCGGTCGTGTTTGCCGGATTTTCGCCGGATAGTTTGGCGGGGCGGATTCAGGACTGCGCCAGCACGGTGGTGATCACAGCAGATGAGGGATTACGTGGGGGCAAGCCCGTTCCGCTGAAGAAGAATACGGATACGGCGCTGGCCAAATGCCCGGATGTTTCAAGCGTGCTGGTTGTGAAGCGCACGGGTGGCGCTGTGTCCATGCAGGCAGGGCGCGATGTTTGGTATGCGGAAGCTGCGGCGCAGGTTTCGGCGGATTGCCCGGCGGAAGCGATGAATGCGGAAGACCCGCTTTTCATTCTTTACACATCGGGATCGACGGGAAAGCCAAAAGGGGTTTTGCATACGAGCGGTGGCTATTTGCTCTATACCGCCGCGACGCATGAATATGTGTTCGATTATCATGAGGGCGATATTTACTGGTGCACCGCCGATGTCGGCTGGGTGACGGGGCATAGTTATATTATCTATGGGCCCCTGGCCAATGGCGCGACCACGCTGATGTTTGAAGGCGTGCCGAATTATCCCACGACGTCGCGGTTCTGGGAGGTGATCGACAAACATCAGGTGAATATTTTTTACACCGCCCCGACGGCGCTGCGGGCTTTGATGCGTGAAGGCGATGGGCCGGTGCAGAAGACATCGCGCGCATCCTTGCGTTTGTTGGGTAGCGTGGGTGAGCCGATCAACCCTGAAGCCTGGCTTTGGTATCACCGGGTGGTGGGTGATGGGCGGTGTCCGATTGTGGATACGTGGTGGCAGACCGAAACAGGTGGGATTTTGATTTCACCCTTGCCCGGCGCGACCGACCTTAAACCGGGATCGGCAACCAAACCCCTATTCGGCATTGTGCCGCAACTGGTGGATGCTCAAGGTGAGATTTTGGAGGGGGAAGCCAGCGGGAATTTGGTGATCACGGAGAGCTGGCCGGGGCAGATGCGCACGGTATATGGCGATCATCAGCGCTTTATCGATACTTATTTCAAAACCTATCCGGGGAAATATTTTACCGGTGATGGCTGCCGCAGGGATGCGGATGGTTATTACTGGATCACGGGGCGCGTGGATGATGTGATCAATGTTTCGGGCCATCGCATGGGCACGGCAGAGGTGGAAAGCGCGTTGGTGGCGCATGATGATGTGGCCGAAGCGGCGGTGGTGGGTTTTCCGCATGATGTGAAGGGTCAGGGAATCTATGCCTATGTCACGCTGAATGCGGGCGTGGACCCCACTGAAGATTTGAACAAAGCCCTGGCGCAATGGGTGGGCAAGGAGATTGGACCGATTGCCCGGCCCGATGTCATTCAATTTGCCCCGGCTCTGCCCAAGACGCGTTCCGGCAAGATCATGCGCCGCATTCTGCGCAAGATTGCCGAGGGAGATTTGGGAAGTCTGGGGGATACGAGCACATTGGCCGATCCGTCTGTGGTGGATGATCTGATCAAGAACGCGAAGCGCAAATAGATGTTGCGCTGGCAGATTGGCGATGTGCGTGTGAGCCGCATCGTCGAGATGGAAGTGCCCGTGCCTTATCATGTAGATGCGCCCTTTTTGCGTGGGGCGGCGCCGGAGGCATTGCGGGGGATTGACTGGCTGCATCCACACTTTGCCACGCCGGATGGTTTGATGATCCTATCGGTACATGCCTTGCTGGTGGAAGCGCCGGGCATGAGGCTGATTGTCGATACATGTATTGGCAATGATAAGCCGCGCGGAATGACGTTGGGCTTTCCGTTACAGACAGCTTTTCTGGACCATTTGGCATCGCTCAATTGCCCGCGTGAAACGATTGATGCGGTGATTTGCACCCATCTGCATGTTGATCATGTGGGATGGAATACGATGCTGGTGGATGGCAAATTCGTGCCAACCTTTCCCAACGCACGTTATCTGATCGGGCGCGAAGAAATTGCGCATTGGCGGGCGCATGAATCGGACGAGGAACATCGTGCGGTGATGGCGGATTCTGTGGCGCCAATTTTTGAGGCGGGGCTGGTGGATCTGGTGAAAATGGATCAGCGTATTTCACCAGAAATCAGATTAATGCCAAGCGCAGGCCATACGCCGGGCCATGTCAGCGTGATGATTGAATCGCGCTCTGAGGTGGCGGTGATCACGGGCGATGTTTTGCATCATCCCTGTCAGATGGCGCATCCCGACTGGCATACGATTTATGACAGTTCACGGCGCATTGCCGAGGCGACGCGGCGCGCCTTGCTGGAAGACTGGGCAGACAGGCCTGTGCTGGTGATCGGCACACATTTCGCCGCGCCGACGGCAGGGCATGTGAAACGCGATGGGGCGGCCTACCGCTTTGAAGCGTAATCATCCATCGCTTTGGCGAGGGTTATATCTTTTTCAGTTAATCCACCTGCGTCATGGGTGGTCAGTGTGACCTCGACCTTTTTATAGACATTGGACCATTCGGGGTGGTGATCCATTTTCTCGGCCAGAAGCGCAACGCGCGACATGAAGCCAAAGGCCTCGTTGAAATCTTTGAAGATGAAATGGCGGGTGATGGCGTCGCGGGCCCCTGCCCTTTGCCAATCGGGCAGGATTTTCAAAACCGTTTCGGGATCGAGTTTCATCGTCCTCTCCAGTCTCAGGTCAGGGGATAAACGCGTTCAGGGGTGTAGAGGCTCCCGTTCGGGGAGAGATGGCTGCTATACAGGGTGAAATCCTTGACCGTGAAAGATGCGGTAGAGAACAGGGCGTGATCAGCGAGATAATTAATGATGTCCTGCCTCGGGGTAGCGCGCAATTTTCCCAGCGTGACATGAGGTTTGAATTTGCGCTGTTCAGGGGGCAGACCGATGCGTTGCAGGGCTGCTTCTATTTTTCGTTGCAGATGGTTCAGGCCCTGATCGGGCGCGACGCCAGCCCAGACGGAATGCGGATTCCGCCCGCCGAAGCTGCCCATACCGTGTAGCTGCACATCAAAACCGGGGGCCTTTATGGCGCTCAGCATGTCGTCGATTTCGGCGGCGATATGATTTTCGACCTCTCCGATGAACCGCAAAGTGATGTGGAGATTTTCGCGTTTCCTCCAGCGCGCATTATGCAGGCCGGATTGAACAAGAAAGAGCGATTGCGCCACCGCATCCGGCAAGGGAAGCGCGACGAAGAGCCGGATCATGGTTGCATCTTTCCGGGCAGCAGGCGGGAGAGGCGGCCCAGAGGCAGGTTGCGGCGGAAGAGAATTGTGCAAAGGGCAAAGCCTGCGCCGCCCAGCACGACCGCGCCGACCAGTGTCCATTCATCATGCCAGCTATGGCCGACAAGAAAATGCGACACGGCCATGGCGGCAATCAAGGCACCACCGGCTGTGGCAGCCGTGGTGACACAAGTCGGCATTAGGCTGCGCAGGAATGTGGCGTTGAAGCTGAGATAGTCGCGGCGGCGGGCCATCCAGATAAGCAGGATAAGATTGACCCATGCGGCCAGGGATGTGCCGAGCGCGATGCCTGTGACACCCCAGCTGAGGCCCCAGACCAGCACGAATTTCAGGGCGATATTGACGCCGACCGAGAGAAGTGTGGCGCGTACGGGCGTGGCTGTGTCGCCGCGCGCATAGAATGTGGGCGCAACGCAGCGGATCAGCACAAAGGCCGGGAGCCCCACCGCATAGGCCATAAGTGCGGCAGCAGCGGCATGGGCGGCTTCTAGCTGGAAAGCGCCATGTGCAAAAAGGCCCAGCATGATGATGTCAGGGACGACGAGAAATGCACCGGCAAATGGCAAGGTAAGAAACAGGGCGAGTGCGGCGGAGCGGTTCTGGATGTCGTCGGCACCCTTGCGATCATCTTTGGCCAGCAGGGCGGACATTTGCGGCAGCAGCACCGTGCCGATCGCAATGCCAAGTGTGCCCATGGGTAATTGATTGATACGGTCGGCATAATAAAGCGCGGTGAGGTCGCCCGAGGGCAGGAAGCTGGCAATCAGCGTGTCGACAAGAAGACTGATCTGCACACCAGCGGAGCCGATGCTGGCCGCCCCTAAGGCGAGCAGGAAATTTTTCATTTCGGGCGTCCAGCGGGGGCGGGTAAAGCGCAAAGACAGATGGGCGCGCGCCGCGGCCCAGAGAATAAACAATAATTGCAGAATACCCGCCGCGAAAACGCCCCATGCGGCGGCATAGGCGGCATTGGGAAAGAGGGGGGCGCAAAGCAGCGCCGCGATCATCGCCAGATTGAGCAGGATCGACCAGGCGGCGGCGGCGGCGAATTTACCCACCGCATTGAGCATGGCCGAAAGCTGCACCGTGATGACGGTAAAGATCAGATAGGGGAAAGCGATACGCGCCAGTGACGTGGCCAATTCGCTTTGGCCGGGAATAGTGGCGAAACCCGGCGCCATGAGATGGATGATCCAATCCATCGCGCCTAGGGCTGCGAAGAGCAGGATCATCTGTGTGATCATCTGCCAGGCAAAGACCTGATTGGCGAAACGGGCGGCGGCATCCGGCCCGTTTCGATTACGGCTGGCGCTGTAGCGGGGCAGAAAGGCCAGATTGAATGCGCCTTCGGCGAAAATCGCGCGGAAATTATTGGGCAGACGAAAGGCCACCAGAAACGCATCGGACAGCGGCCCAGCCCCCAGAATGGCGGCCATCATCACATCGCGGATAAAACCCGTGATGCGCGAGAGCAGCGTAAAGCCGCCGACCGATGCAAGTGCCCTGAACATCAGCCTGTCATTTCCTCAATAGTTTTTCGACATAGGGTTGCAGCGCTTTGACGAGGACTTTCACACCTTCGGGATTGGGATGGATGCCATCGGCCTGATTGAGTTTGGGATTGAGGACGATGCCTTCCAGCACGAAAGGATAGAATAGCAGGTCATAGCGTTTGGCGAGCCTTGGATAGATCGCATCGAATTCGGCCACATAATCCTTGCCCAGATTGCGCGGGGCCTGCATGCCCAGCAGCAGGACGGGGATTTTGCGGGCTTTGAATTTTTCCAGAATGGCCGCGAGATTTTTTTCGGTCTGGGCAGGCGAAAGACCACGCAGGGCATCATTGGAACCAAGTTCAACGATGGCGGCGGTGGGCGTTTCAGCCAGTGCCCAATCCAGCCGGGAGAGGCCCCCTGCGCTTGTATCACCGGAGACGCCAGCATTGATGATACGGATATTTGTTCCGCTTTGGCGCAATTGCGCTTCGAGGCGGGCGGGATATTCGGTTCCGGGGGGGAGGCCATAGCCCTGGGTCAGGCTGGTGCCCAGCGCGAGGATTTTGCTTTGCGCAAAGACTGTGCCGGGGGAGAACAGGCATATGGCCACAAGAATGGCGCATACAGAGGCCAATGACGGGGATGTTCTTATCATGATCTTTGGCCGTTTAAGGGAATCAGTTGATGCAGAGTAGCCATGGGGCTTCGTCTCCCGCCATCCACCTTGAAGATGTGAGGCTTGCACTGTCCAGTGCGGCGGGGATGGTGCCCATTCTGCAAGGGATCGATCTGAGCGTCGCCGCCGGGCAGACCATTGCCCTGCTCGGCCCATCGGGATCGGGAAAATCGTCGCTTTTGATGGTGGCGGCAGGGCTGGAGACCGCGACGGCTGGCCGGATCGAGCTGGATGGCCATGACATCACCCGGATGCGGGAGGATGCGCTGGCGCGGTTTCGCCGAGGGCGGGTTGGAATTGTGTTTCAGAGTTTTCATCTGATCCCGACCATGACGGCTTTGGAAAATGTAGCCGTGCCGCTGGAATTGCTGGGGCGAGGCAATGCATTCGCTCTGGCCGAGGCCGCCCTGGCTCAGGTCGGGCTGGGTAAGCGACTGTCGCATTATCCGGGACAATTGTCGGGCGGAGAGCAACAGCGCGTGGCGCTGGCCCGCGCTATGGCGCCAGAGCCGAAAGTGCTGTTCGCCGATGAGCCGACGGGGAATCTGGATACGGTGACGGGGGCGGAGATTGCCGATCTGATATTCGCGCTGCATGGCCGCGCCAGCACCACCTTGTTTCTGGTGACCCATGAGGAAAGCCTGGCACAGCGTTGCCTGCGTATCGTCCGGTTGAAGGATGGCCGCATCGTGGCGGACGAATTGCGGTGAGCAATTTTTCCATGGCCTGGAGATTGGCGCAGAGGGCCCTGCGCAGCGGGCTTACGGGGTTTCGTATTTTTTTTGCCTCGATCGTGCTGGGGGTGATGGCGATTGCCACGGTGGGTCAGCTGTCCACCGCCTTCCTGACCGGGCTGGATGAACAGGGACGTGTGCTTCTGGGCGGGGACGTGGCGGTCAATCTGGTGCATCGGGAAGTGGATGCGGCGGAAAGGGCCTTTCTGGATAAGTCCGGGGCGGTGTCGCAAATATCGACCATGCGGGCCATGGCTGTGGCCATGCGGGGAGAAATGCGGGCCGAACGGCAATTGGTCGAATTGAAAGCCGTGGATGCGGCCTATCCGCTGACCGGCGCGGTAGAGCTTTCACAGAACATCACTTTGCAGACGGCGTTGGCGTGCGGCGGGGATGTTTGCGGCGCGGTGGTGGAGCGCGGTTTGCTGGCGCGGCTGCAGGTGGACATCGGCGACCGGTTGCGTATCGGGGCGCAGGATTTTGTTATTCGCGCGGTTCTGGCGGCAGAGCCTGACCGGATTTCCGGCGGATTCAGTTTAGGGCCGCGGGCGATGATTTCGGGCGCTGCTCTGGCGAGAACGGGGCTGATTCAGCCGGGTAGTTTGATTGATTATTCTTATCGGCTGGTCTTGCGCGATGGGATGACACCAGAGGCCTTTCGCAAGGCGGCGGAAGCGGGTTTCGCCGATGCGGGCTGGGCGATACGTGATCGCAGCCGCGCCGCGCCGGGGACCAGCAATTTCATCGCGCAGATCGGGATGTTTCTGACACTTGTGGGGCTGACGGTGCTGGTGGTGGGCGGCGTTGGGGCGGGCCAGGCGATTGAGGCCTTTCTGGATCGCAAGCGCGGAGAATTTGCCGTGCTCAAAGCCCTTGGCGCGGATGGGCAGATTGTCTTTTTCGCGATCTTTTTTCAGGTGATGGTGATTGCCGCGCTGGCCGTGGTTCTGGGGCTGATGATCGGGGCGGCCCTGCCCTTTTTAATCGGTTATGGGCTTGCGGATATTATGCCCCTGCCCGCCCAATATGCGATTTATCCTTTGCCGCTGATTTTGGCAGCTTTGTTCGGGCTGTTTTCAGCGGCGGGCTTTTCTATTCCATTGCTGGCGCGGGCGCGGGAGATTCCGCCTGCCAGCCTGTTTCGGGATCAGATTACACCCAGCCCATTGCATGGCAGATGGATCTATCGTTTTGCGGCGCTGTTCTGCGCGTTGGCGATTTTGATACTGGCGATGATATGGGCGCCTAGACCGCTCTTCGCCGCGCAATTTCTGGGCGGTATTGTTGTGGCACTGGTTCTGCTGCGCCTGATCGCAGAAATCGTGCGACGGGTTCTGGCGCGCTTGCCACAGCCCAAAAGCGCCTTGCTGCGGCTGGCTTTGGGAAATTTGACCAGACCGGGCGCAGCCATGGCGGGCGTGGTGACAGCTTTGGGGCTGGGCCTATCCTTATTGGCGACGGTGACTTTGCTGGAACGCAGTATTTCCGCGCAGGTTGAGGGCAATCTGCCGAGTTCGGCCCCGAGTTTTTTCTTTGTCGATATTCAGCCCGGTGATGCGGAGGCTTTTGACCGGATTGTCAGGGCCGTGCCTTCGGCAGAGGATTACCGCCGGACACCGATGGTCCGTGGGCGGATTACATCGCTGAAGGGCGTGCCGTCGCGCGAGGCCAAGGTGGAGAGCGGGGCGCGCTGGGCTTTGAACGGGGATCGCGGAATCACCTATGCCGCGACGCCGCCACCCGGCACGGATATGGCGCAAGGGACTTGGTGGGATGCGGATTATCGCGGGGAGACGCTGATTTCCTTTGATGCGGAATTGGCGGCGGGTATGGGCCTGAAGATCGGCGATAGGCTGACGCTGAATGTGCTGGGGCGGGAGATCGAGGGGCGCATCCACAATTTACGCCATGTCAATTTTTCCAATGGGCGGCAGAATTTCATTCTGGTGCTGTCGCCGGGTGTGATCGACAAGGCGCCGCATACATTTCTGGCCACGGTGCGGGTGGATGATGCGGATGAGGCAGCTTTGTTCCGCAGTGTCACCGATGCATTTCCCAATATATCCGCGGTGCAGGTGAAGCAGGCCATCGCGGAGGTGAATGGGCTTTTGCAACAGCTAAGTCTGGGTGTGCGGGCGGCCAGTGTTTTGACCATTCTGGCCGGGCTGCTGGTGCTGGGCGGCGCGATTGCAGCCGGGCAGCGAGCCCGGCTTTATGAGGCCACCGTGTTGAAAGTTCTGGGGGCAACGCGGCGCAGGATTGCGGCGATCACCGCGGTGGAATTTGGACTTTTGGGCGTGGTGACGGGCTGCCTTGCCCTGCTGATTGGCACTTTGGCGGCAGCACTGCTGACCCGCCATGTCTTTGCCATTCCTTTTATGTTCGATGCGGGCGCAGCCATGGTCACCGTGCTGGGCGGGGCTGTGATTACCCTGATGATGGGACTGTTCGGAGCCTGGCGCGCTTTGGCAGCGCGCCCTGCACGGCAATTGCGCAACCCTTAAAGCGCGCTGAAAGCCGAGGCATAGGTGATCTGCCATTTTCCGTCATGGAGGCGGCCCGGGAGGAATTCATAGGCCATCAATGCAGGGCCATCATACGGGGTAATCAGATTTTCCGCCTTTTGCCGCGTGAAGCCGAAACGGGTGTAATAGGCCGGGTCACCCAGCACGATGATCCCATCAAACCCGCGCTGTTGGCACAGCCCCAGTCCGGTCTGAATGAGGGCTTTGCCAATACCCTTATGCTGCTGGCCAGGCTGCACGCAAAGGGGAGCCAGCGCTGCCAAACGGCGGGTGGCAGGCTGGACTTGCAGCGTGCTGAACAGGATATGCCCCCGAACAGCTTCATCCGGTCCCAAGGCAACCAGTTCAAGAGCCACATCGCCTGAAACGCGCAATTCCCTGACGAGATTGGCTTCCTCCGGCCCGCCGAACGCCGCCCGATTCAATATATCAATGGCAGGGCTATGGGCCTGAGTGGCTGAAATAATGGTAATGTTTAATCTATTAGACTGATTTCGCATATATATTTCCGTTATCATCAGTGCACGAAGGCACTTGATAGTACAGGATACAAACCCGATATTACTGAGGAACCGGTTCAGATGTTCCGGCAAGGAGGATTTTTAAATTATGGCTGACTACAACAACCGGGTTTTGCAGACCCAGACCGCCAGTGAGGCGAGTTTTGATGCTGGTCTGCGCGCCTATATGTTGCGTGTCTATAACTATATGCTTGTCGGGCTGAGCGTGACCGGCCTTTCGGCCTGGTTCGTGTCGAGTGTCGAGCCGGTCCGCAATCTGTTTTTCCAGTTTTCGCCAGAGGCAAATGCCTATGTTGGCTTGACCATGCTGGGCATGGTTGCGATTTTCGCCCCGATCGGACTGGTTTTGCTGCTGTCCTTCCGCATCAATAAGATGAGCGTAGGCGCGGCGCAGGCCAGTTTCTGGGGTTATGCGGCGCTGGTGGGTGTTTCCATCGCCACGATCCTTCTCACCTATACAGGTGAAAGCGTGGCCAAGGTGTTCTTCATCACCGCGGCGACCTTTGGTGCGACCAGCCTCTATGGCTATACGACCAAGCGCGATCTTTCGGGCTTTGGGTCGTTCCTGTTCATGGGTCTGATCGGCATCATCATTGCCTCCGTCGTAAACATTTTCCTGCAATCTTCGATGATGAGCTGGATTATCTCGGTCGTTGGCGTGCTCGTATTCACGGGTTTGACCGCCTATGACACGCAGTCGATCAAAGAAGATTATGTGGCCAATGAAGATGGCACCGTGACCGGCCGCAAGGCGATCATGGGCGCGCTGCGGCTCTATCTGGACTTCATCAACCTGTTCATCATGTTGATGCAGCTTCTGGGCAATCGCCGCTAAGACTGCGTTACAACAAAATATTAAAGGCCCCGGTTCAAACCGGGGCCTTTTTTATTGTCCGCCAGCTTCATCTTTTGCGGGCCAGCATGATTCCATCTGCTACCGTCACCAGGGCGATATCCACCCGGTCGTCCTCGTGGATTTTGGCATTGAGGGCGCGTAAAGCGCATGTGTCTTCGGATTGATCACTTTCATCCAATACGCGGCCGCTCCAGAGCATATTGTCCAGCGCGATAAGGCCGCCCACACGCAGCAATTTGAGCAGCTTTTCATAATAGGCATCGTAATTGGCTTTGTCGGCATCGATGAACGCGATGTCGAAAGGGCCTTCGCCGCCTGCGATCATGGCATCCAGACTTTCCAGCGCGGGACCGATGCGCAGGTCTATTTTGCGGGACATGCCGGCTTCGTCCCAATAGCCGCGGGCGAGATTTGTGTAGTCCCGGTTGATATCGAGGGCGATGATGCGGCCATTATCTGGCAGGGCTAACGCCATGGCGAGCGTGCTGTAACCCGTGAAGACCCCGATTTCTACCGCGCGGGTGGCGCCCTGTAATCTGGCAAGAAGGCCCATGAATGCGCCCTGATCCTGGCCGATTTGCATACGGGCATTGGGAAGATCCCGCTGTGTCTCCATTCGGCAGCGCGCGAGCGCGGGATGCTCGCGAACGCCGTTTTGCAAAACATAATCTTCAATTTCGGGGCTAATGCCGATACTTGATTTCATGCTGCGCTCCCAAGGGATGAATGACGTTTATGTAATTCGCGCATTTTATTGGAGTTGCCTCTAAACCGCCCCAATTCGACCCTTGCAACGCCGTTTTCAAGCACCACATTAGTTTGGTCGGTTATTCGGGCGTTGAAACGTTCGGATATAAAGCATGCCCCCCAAGCCCCTTCGGGCGTTTCATTCGGGTAACCGACAACTTATCCCTCTACCTTCCATCAAACCTCCCATCCCATCAAATAAGTGTTTTCATCCGGGCGGACATTTGTCCGAACAGACCACCGACGACGCCTGTAAGGATGCAGACCAAAGTTCCCTGGATCAGATCACGTTCTGTCGCCAGCCCTATAAGGATTCCAAGGGCCACGGCGATAAGGCCGGACGTGCCGCCAGCAATGGCGCCTGCAAGGGAGCAGCTTTTATAATCGGCCACCACTTCCTTGCCATAGATATAGCCCGCAATCGAACTGATCATCATGCCGCCGAAGACCAGCGCATGGTTTTCCAGCCATGGCAGAAAACGAGCAGCAAGGAGCAGCAAGACCTGTGTGATGATGCCAAAGAGGGTCGCCCGCTCCAGGGATGTGCGGCGAAGGCGTTGCAGCAGTGTGGGGGTGGTCATAGCGGGCTTATCGTCTTTCGGGATCGCCTATCGCTGTTAGCACAAGATGGGCCTTTACTGCGCTTTTTCCGCTGCACTTTTCCAGGTCCTTAGCGGCCTGACGGAATGGTAACCTCGCCAGCCTTGCGAGGGGGGGCCGACTTCTCTATGGGGAATTTGGCGTTGGGGGGAATCTTGTTGAAAGATTCCGGCGCGGGCCGGGCAGCATTATCCGGCCCAGATAGGGCGGGCCATGATTCACATCGAAGGGCTAACCAAATATTTCGGCCCTTTCGCTGCGGTCGCGCAGATCGACCTGACTGTCGGCAAGGGTGAGGTGCTGGGTTTTCTTGGCCCGAATGGGGCGGGCAAATCCACCACGATGAAAATGGTGACGGGCTTTCTGGCCCCCAGTGCTGGACGGGTGCGCATTCAAGGCCATGATATAGAACAGGATAGTTTGCAGGCGCGCAGATTGGTCGGCTATTTGCCCGAAGGTGCGCCGGCCTATGGAGATATGACGCCGCGCCAGTTTTTACGCTTTATTGCCGATGTGCGCGGTTATCGCGGTGCGGCGGCGCGGGCGCGGCTGGATGATACGATTTCCAAAACCGAATTAGAGCCAGTTCTGGATCAGCCCATCGAGACTTTATCCAAAGGGTTTAAGCGCCGCGTGGGCTTTGCGCAGGCGATTTTGCACGATCCGCCGGTTCTGATCATGGATGAGCCCACCGATGGCTTGGACCCCAATCAGAAACATACGGTGCGGGAGCTGATTTCCGCCATGGCACCGCATAAGGCGATCATCATCTCCACCCATCTGTTGGAGGAAGTGGAGACGATTTGCAGCCGGGCGGTGATTTTGGATCGTGGGAAGATTGTGGCCGATGGTACGCCCGCGCAATTGCTGGCGCGATCACGCCATCACAATGCGGTGACACTGAGCATGCCGCAAGCTTATGCGGCCGAAGCGCGCTCTAAGCTGGCGGCGCTGCCCCAGGCCGCCAATGTGGATATGCAAGAGCGCGCCGATGGATTGGTCGCGATCAGCGTATTTCCCAAAAGTGGGGCAAGGCTGATCGAACATGTCAGCACTATGGCTAAAAGCGCAGAATGGCCGGTGCAGGAATTATATGCCGAGGCCGGACGCATGGACGATGTGTTTCGCGCCATCACCACAGGCGATACGCAGCGCGCCCGCGAGACCGCGGATAAAAAAGCCGGAGGCGCGGCATGAGCGCGGTTTGGCCGGTGTTTCGGCGGGAATTTGCAGGCTATTTCGCGACGCCGCTGGCTTATGTTTTTATCGTGATCTTTCTGATCGCGATGGGGGTATTCACATTCTATATCGGCAATTTTTACAATAATGGGATTGCCGACCTTTCCAGCTTTTTTCGCTTTCACCCCTGGCTTTATCTGTTTCTGGTCCCCGCCATTGCGATGCGGCTTTGGGCCGAGGAACGCCGCAGTGGCACGCTGGAATTACTATTGACGCTACCTGTTCCGCTTTGGGCCGCTGTAGTGGGGAAATATCTGGCGGCATGGGCTTTTTGCGGCATTGCGCTGGCGCTGACATTTCCGATCTGGCTGACAGTGAATTATCTGGGTAACCCGGATAATGGGGTTATTTTAGCCAGTTATATTGGCAGCCTTCTGATGGCCGGGAGTTATTTGGCAATCGGGGCTTGTATATCGGCCACCACAAATAATCAGGTCATTGCCTTTGTGGTAAGCCTGTTGCTGTGTTTTCTGTTCACGGCGGCGGGGGCGCCACTGGTGCTGGATTTCTTTCAGGGCTGGGCACCGCTGTTACTTGTAAATGTTTTTGCCTCTTTCAGTTTTCTCACACATTTTGCGTCGATTGCAGCAGGGGTTCTGGATCTGCGGGATGTAGCCTTTTTTCTGTCGCTGATTGCGTTGTTTCTTACCATCAATGTAGTGATCCTTGACCTGCGAAAGGCGCAAGGATGAGGGCACTATCGCGCCGGTCATTGGGTTGGGCCACGATCATACTGGCCATCATCTGCTTTGTGGCGTTGAACGTGGCGCTGACTGCGGGCGTGACGCGGGCGCGGTTGGACCTGACTGAAAATCGTATTTTTACGCTGGCACAAGGGACGCGCGATACGATTTCCAAAGTGCAGGAGCCTATCACCTTGCGCTTTTTCTATTCGCGGGCGACGGCTTCCAGCTATGCGCAGATACAGGCCTATGCCAATCGTGTGCGGGACCTGCTGCAGAATTATGCGGCCCTGTCTGATGGGCGGATTGTGGTGCAATTTGTCGATCCTGAGCCCTTTACAGCCGCAGAAGATGAGGCGGTGGCGAGCGGTTTGACCGGCGCGCCGAATGACAAGGGCGATATGGTCTATTTCGGTTTGGTGGGCACCAATCGCATAGATGGCAAAGAGGTGATCCCCTTTCTCGCGCAGGAGCGCGAGGCATATCTTGAATATGATCTGACTGCGCTGGTCTATCGCTTGTCTACGCCGAAGAAACCGATGCTGGGATTGATTACAAGCTTGCCGCTGGAAGCGGGTGCGGGTGCGGGTGGAATGATGGCGGCGATGCAGGGTCAGACGCAGCCTTTCATCATCTATGAACAATTGCGACAGACCCATGACACGCAGGTTTTAGGCAAAGACTTTGCCGCCATTCCAGCCGATGTGAATGTTCTACTTTTGGCGCATCCGGGAAAATTAACGCCGGCGCAGCTTTATGCCATTGATCAATTCGTATTGCGGGGCGGGCGTGTTCTGGCGCTGGTTGATCCCGATAGTGAGCTGGCCGCTGCCGCTGGCGGCGTACCGGAATCGGATCTGGCCCCCTTGTTCAAAAGTTGGGGCGTGGGTTTTGATCCGCGTCAGGTCGTGGTGGACCGGGATCTGGCGCAGCAGGTGCAGGTTCCCGATGATGCGCTTAATCCGGTTGTATCTTATCCGCTATGGCTGCATCTGGGGCGTGAAAATTTTGACCGCAATGATCCGCTGACGGCGGATTTGCAGGCACTTAATCTGGCGACCACAGGGGCTTTAATGCCGCGCAGTGGGGCAAGCACAACATTCACGGCTTTGGTTACGTCCTCTGATCGGGCGATGTTAATGAGCGGCGATGATGCGCGGGCCAAATTGACACCGCAGCAGATTTTGGCGCGGTTCAAGCCCAGCGGTGAGCGCTATATATTTGCGGCGCGGATTGCCGGGCCCGTAAAGACGGCTTTTCCAGATGGGCCGCCTGCTGGTGCGGCGCGCGAAACATATCTGCGGCAAAGCCAGAGTGACGCAAATATCATTGTGGTGGCGGATAGTGATTTTCTGGAAGACCGTTTCTGGGTCCGGGTAGAGACTTTACTGGGCAAGCGACTTGCCAGCAGCTTTGCCGATAATGGGGCCTTTGTTCTGAATGCGGTGGAAAATCTGATGGGGTCGAATGATCTCATTTCGCTGCGAACGCGCGCCACGAATGAGCGGCCCTTTACCCGCGTGCGGAAAATACAGGCTGAGGCGCAGGCCAAATTCCAGAGTGAAGCCGATCTGCTTAAACAAAAACTGAGTGACACGCAGGAGCGTTTGAAGGTTTTGCAGCAGGCAGACGATGGCAAGGACGTATCACAGGATCTGGGTGAGGCACAGCAGACAGAGGTGGAGCGTTTCCGCCGTGAATTGCTGGAGACAAGGACACAATTGCGTGATGTGCAATTGAAGCTGCGGCAGGATGTCGATCGCCTGGGGCGGGTGCTTACCTTTGTGAATATCGCCCTTGTGCCGCTATTGGTGGCGATGGTGGCGGTCATCCTGGCGCTGTTGCGGCGTCGCCGTCGCAGGCGAGCTTTGCTGGTGTGATGATGCAGAATCTGCGGCAGAGAATAGTTTTATGCCTTGGTCTTTTGGCCCTGCTGCTGGCTTTGCTGGCTGGTTTGGCGCTGTATCGTCAGGAGAGCCGGGCGATTGCACTGCCTGAGCCCCAGACCATGTTTATCGGGCTGGCAGGCAAGGTGCGGGACGTGGCGCGGATCCAGATTCACTCGCAAGCGCATGGCGCTTTTGAAATTGCTTTTAAACCGGAACAGGGTTGGGTTCTGCCGCAGCGGGGGGATTATCCGGCCTCGTTTGATGTGGTGCGACGGATCATTCATGGCATGGCATCGCTGCAGTTGATTGAGCCGCGCACCGGGCGGGTGGATTGGTTGCGTTATCTCGATCTGAATTCGCCGTCATCGGGTGGCAAGGGTGTGTTGATCACCTTATCGGATGCCAATGGGAAGGTTCTTGCATCGCTGATTGCAGGCAAGGCGCAGGAGATCGGAGATGGCAGCGGATTGGGCGGGCTTTTTGTGCGGAGGCCGGATTCGACACAAAGCTGGCTGGCGCGCGGGATATTGCAGGTGGAGCCACAGCCCGCTGGCTGGATGGACCGCAAGATGGTGGAGATTGAACGCGCCCGCATCAAACAGGTGGAGGTGACGCCTGTGACGGGAACGGCTTTCCGTGTTTTCCGCGAGACGCCGGGAGAGGCGGATTTTCGTCTGGCCCCTATGCCGCAAGGGCGGAGCCTGAACAGCCCATATGCGGCAGAAGCTGTGGCCAGCGCCATGGTGGGTTTTGCCTTCGAGGATATCCGCCCCGCCACGCAGATGAATTTTACGCAGGCGGCGAGGATAGTGACCCAGACTTTTGATGGATTGGAGATCACAACCGATGTCACGGCGCGCGGTGGCGACTTATGGGCACGGTTGAGTATGCGCGGGCTGACACCAGCGGCGCGCAAGGAGGCCGAAGCTTTGGATGCGCGGGCCGGGCGTTGGGCTTATAAGCTGCCCCTGCATAAGGGCCAGCAATTCATGACCACGCTTGACGATCTGTTGAAACCGGTGGGGACGCCGTGAGCCAGCCGACAGACATTGTAGCAGACATGGATGCCGGGCTGTTGCGCGGGCTATGGTATATGGCGGGGCTTGCCAGCACCGTGCCGGCGGGGGGAATGAAGCGTATCATTTTGCTGGGCGAGCCGGTTTTGCTCGGCCGGGGGCCGGATGGGCGGGCCTTTGCCTTGCGGGATATTTGTCCCCATCGCGGTGTGCCGCTTTCTGCAGGACAGATATTAGCCAGTGGAGACATTGAATGCCCCTATCACGGCTGGCGCTTTAAGCCGGAAGGGCAATGTTCGCTGATCCCGTCGCTGGTGGACGCCGGGGATATGGATGCGTCGCGCATCAAGGTGCGCTCTTATCCTTTGCGGGAACAGGATGGCCTGATCTGGATATTTATGGCCGCGCCGGGGCGGGATGCCCTGCCGGAGATGAAACCACCGCAGGTGGGGATGAACGGGGCTGTGCCGCGCTGGGTGGAGAGCCAGACCTTTAACTGCCATATGGACCATGCCGTGATCGGGCTGATGGACCCGGCCCATGCGCCCTATGTGCATGGGCGGTGGTGGTGGAAGCGGGCGCCGCGTCTGAAGGAAAAGCCTTATGGGCCGCAGCAGCGGGGGTTTGTGATGCGCCGCCACATACCCAGCAAGCCTGCTTATAAATTGCTCGGCGGAGATGTGAGCACAGAGATCACCTTTGAGCTGCCCGGCGTGCGATTCGAGAACATTACAGGGCGTTTTCTGGGGCGGAACATTCAAGTGGTGGGTTTGACCACCTGCACGCCAATTGACGCAGAGACCACGCAGGTCACCCAGATATTCTACTGGCCGCGCTGGCTGGGTTTTATCAGGCCCTTTTTTATGGCGCTGGGCCCGACCTTTCTGGGGGATGACCGCCGCATGGTGGAACTTCAGCGTGAGGGGCTGAATTTCAGCCCAAGACTGATGCTTATTCAGGACGCTGATATGCCCGCCATTTGGTATCATCGGCTGAAAAAGGCCTGGGCAGAGGCTGAAGCCACCGGCAAACCCTTTGCCAACCCTGTGCCCGAGACAGTTTTGCGCTGGCGGAGCTGAGGCCTGGCCGATTTCCATCCACATGGCAGCCCGGTGATGCGGGTTTAGGGAGCCCTTTCAGGGTTGCCCCGAGGCACTGTCCTAGTTAAACGATCCACTTAACCTACAACCTGGCCAGCCCGGCACGCGCGGCCCGCGTGCGTCTGTCCATGCGCGCGAGCACACATGCCCAAACGTACTGATATCCATACTGTTCTGATCGTGGGCGCTGGCCCGATTGTTATCGGCCAGGCCTGCGAATTCGATTATTCCGGGGCACAGGCCTGTAAGGCGCTTCGGGCGGAGGGATATCGGGTTGTTTTGGTCAATTCCAACCCCGCCACGATCATGACCGACCCGCAATTGGCGGATGCCACCTATATCGAGCCGATCACGCCCGATTTCGTGGAGAAGATCATCGCGCGGGAGCGCGCCAATATTCCGGAAGGTCGTGGCTTTGCCTTATTGCCGACCATGGGTGGGCAGACGGCGCTGAACACGGCTTTATCTTTGCGCAAACGCGGCACACTGGAAAAATATGATGTCGAGCTGATTGGCGCATCGGCGGATGCGATCGACAAGGCGGAAGATCGTGAGCTGTTCCGTCAGGCCATGTTGAAGATCGGGCTGGAAGTACCACGCGGTATCACGCTGAAGGGCGAATTGCGCCATCGCAAAGATGCCGACGGCAATTTTATGTATGACAGCCGCAATAATCCGATCATGGGTCTGGAAGATGAATCCCAAGGCGCGGCCAAGGAGGCTTTGGCGCTGGTGGGGCTGCCTGCGGTTATCCGGCCATCCTTTACACTGGGCGGGACGGGCGGCGGCATTGCCTATAACCGCGAGGAATTTTTCGAGATCGTGGAAGCGGGCCTGGAAGCATCGCCCACCAATGAAGTGCTGATCGAAGAATCTGTTCTGGGCTGGAAAGAATATGAGATGGAAGTTGTGCGCGACCGCGCTGACAATGCCATCATCATCTGCTCCATCGAGAATGTGGATGCGATGGGTGTTCATACGGGCGATTCCATCACTGTCGCCCCTGCCCTGACGCTGACCGATAAGGAATATCAGCGGATGCGTTCGGCATCGATCGCCGTATTGCGCGAGATCGGGGTTGAAACAGGTGGATCCAATGTGCAATTCGCCGTTAACCCGGCGGATGGGCGCATGGTTGTGATCGAGATGAACCCACGGGTTTCGCGCTCTTCCGCGCTGGCATCCAAAGCTACGGGCTTCCCGATTGCGAAAATCGCGGCCAAGCTGGCGGTTGGCTATACGCTGGACGAATTGCAGAACGACATTACCAAAGTCACGCCGGCATCTTTTGAACCGACGATTGATTATGTCGTGACCAAGATTCCGCGTTTTGCGTTTGAGAAATTCCCAGGTGCGGAGCCCCTTCTCACCACGTCGATGAAATCGGTTGGCGAGGCTATGGCAATTGGCCGGACCTTTGCCGAATCTTTCCAGAAGGCATTGCGCTCGATGGAAACGGGCTTGAGTGGGCTGGATGAGATTGAACTGGCGAATGACAAAGACGCCATTCGCGCGGCATTGGGCGTGCAGACGCCTGATCGTTTGCGGCTGACGGCGCAGGCCATTCGCTATGGCTTTCCCATGGAAGATATTGCCGCGATCACCAAATATGATCCATGGTTTCTGGGCGAGATCGCCCATATTCTGGCCGTGGAAGCCGATGTGCGGGCCAATGGATTGCCCGATACGGCAGATGACTTTGCTGATCTGAAAAAGATGGGCTTTTCGGATGCGCGGCTGGCCACGCTGACCGGTATGCGCGAAAAGCAGGTGCGTGATGCGCGCCGGGCGCTGAATGTTCTGCCCGTGTTCAAGCGTATTGATACTTGCGCGGCGGAATTTCCGGCGCTGACGCCTTATATGTATAGCAGCTATGAAAATGCTGTATCCGGCGCGACGGAATGCGAGAGCAATCCTACAGACAAAAACAAGATCATCATTCTGGGTGGTGGGCCGAACCGTATCGGTCAGGGGATTGAGTTTGATTATTGCTGCTGTCACGCGGCTTTTTCGCTGTCGGACCGCGGCTATGAGACCATTATGGTCAATTGCAATCCAGAAACCGTTTCCACCGATTACGACACGTCGGATCGGCTCTATTTTGAGCCGCTGACGGCCGAAGATGTGCTGGAGATTGTGCGCAAAGAACAATTGAATGGCACGCTGGCTGGGGTGATTGTGCAGTTTGGCGGACAGACACCACTGAAGCTGGCCAATACGCTGGTGGAAGAAGGCGTGCCTATTCTTGGCACATCCGCCGATGCGATTGATCTGGCGGAAGACCGCAAGCGGTTTCAGGCTATGTTGCAGCAATTGGGACTGAAGCAGCCGCGTAATGCCACGGCGTTGACGGCGGAAGAGACAATCGCGGCGGCCAAGGAAATTGGCTATCCTGTTATTTTACGGCCTTCTTATGTGTTGGGTGGACGCGGCATGGTTGTGGTGCCGGATGAAGCGGCCATGCGAACAGCCGTGCTGAGCGGGGAAGTGTTCCGCATTTCCGGCGATAATCCGGTTCTGATCGACGGCTTCCTGCATCATGCCATTGAGGTGGATGTGGATGCGATTGGGGATGCCGATGGCGATGTGTTTATCGCAGGCATTATGGAACATATCGAAGAAGCCGGTGTGCATTCGGGGGATTCGGCTTGCGCGATTCCGCCTCATTCGCTGGCACCGGATGTGATTGCGGAAATTGAACGCCAGACAGTGGCCATGGCGAAAGCGCTGAATGTCCGTGGACTGATGAATGTGCAATATGCCGTTCAGAATGGTGAGATATTCGTGCTGGAGGTCAATCCGCGCGCCAGCCGCACGGTGCCCTTCGTTGCCAAGGCCGTGGGGCTGCCGATTGCGGCCATAGCGGCACGGGTGATGGCAGGTGAAAAATTAAAGGACCTGGACCTGAAGCGCACCAGTTCAAAACATGTCGCGGTGAAAGAAGCTGTCCTGCCCTTTGGCCGTTTCCCCGGCGTGGATACGATATTGGGGCCGGAAATGCGCTCTACCGGCGAAGTCATGGGGCTGGATGTGAATTTCGGCCGCGCCTTTGCCAAAAGTCAGATCGGGGCAGGTTTGAAATTGCCGCTATCGGGCATGGTCTTCATATCGGTGAAGGATGCCGACAAGGATAGTGTGCTGGGATCCGCGCGGGAGCTGGTGCAGATGGGCTTTACACTGGTGGCGACACGGGGCACCGCCCGGCTGCTGCGGGATGCCGGCATCGCGGTCGATGAGATCAATAAAGTGCTGGAGGGCCGCCCCCATATTGTTGACGCCTTGAAAAACGGCGAAGTCCAGATGGTTTTCAATACGACCGAAGGGTCCAGGGCGCTGTCTGATTCCTTCTCGATTCGACGGACGGCGCTTCAGATGAAAGTTCCTTATTATACAACTATGGCGGGTGCGGCGGCTGTTACACAGGCAATTGCAGCATTACGGGCTGGCTCCCTTGAAGTCGCCCCTCTCCAGTCCTACACTTTGTAAAGGGTCGTATCTGGTGCGTTTTGTTAAATAATCCAGGTATGACAGGGATTTAGGGAAAAGTGTGTCCGCTCTGTCCTTGGCCGGGTGAAAACCTGCTGGACGGATGATGTGCTTTTGCCGCTTTTTCAGGATTGTTGACCGCTATGGAACGCATACCGATGACCGCAGGGGGATATAGAGCCCTTGAGGAAGAGATCAATCAGCTGAAGAACGTGGAGCGCCACGAAATCATCAAGCTGATCGCTGAAGCGCGTGCGCATGGCGATCTCTCTGAAAATGCGGAATATCACGCGGCTAAGGAGCGTCAGGCCTTTGTTGAAGGCAGAGTCATCGAACTGGAAGACAAAATTGGCCGGGCCGATGTGATAGATGTGTCCAAACTGTCTGGCACCAGCGTGAAGTTTGGGGCCACAGTGACATTGGTGGATGAGGATACGGACGAGGAGCGCCGCTATCAGATCGTGGGCGATCATGAGGCCGATGCCACGAATGGTCGGATTTCATTGTCTTCGCCGATTTCACGGGCGCTGATCGGTAAGTCCAAAGGGGACACAGTGGAAGTGACGGCCCCCGGTGGGTCGCGCTCCTATGAAATTCTCAAGGTCGAATTTATCTGATCCTTATGGCATGTTGCATGTGCAGATTTTTTTACTAGCCGCCAGAGCGGCTTAAGACTGGGCTATGGGGATTATGGCGACTATTGCGCTGGTCGATGACGACAAAAACATCCTCACCTCTGTCAGCATGTTGCTGGAGCAGGAGGGGTATCAGGTGCGGACCTATTCAGACGGGGTTTCGGCCCTTACCGGGCTGACAGGGAACCCGCCGGATCTGGCCATTTTCGATATTAAAATGCCCCGCATGGATGGATTGGAGCTGCTGCGCCGCTTGCGCCAGAGCGCCGATCTGCCCGTGATCTTCCTCACCTCCAAAGATGAGGAAATTGACGAGTTGATGGGGCTGAATGCAGGCGCGGATGACTATATCCGCAAACCTTTTTCGCAGCGCCTTCTGCTGGAGCGGGTACGGGCGATTTTGCGGCGGGCCGACCCTCATAAATCCGGGCTGACCACACCTGCCGATGCCAAGAAAGAGGCACTTGTACGGGGTAAGCTGGCGCTTGATCCGCTGCGCCATGAATGTACCTGGGATGGCAATCCGGTACGGCTGACCGTGACAGAATTTTTGATTTTGCAATGTCTGGCACAACGGCCTGGCTTTGTGAAAAGCCGCGATAATTTGATGGATGCGGCTTATGACGATCAGGTCTATGTCGATGATCGAACCATCGACAGCCATATCAAACGGCTGCGCAAAAAATTTAAAGTGGCCGACGATGATTTCGACGCCATTGAGACGCTCTATGGTGTCGGTTATCGCTACCGCGAGGCCTGACCGTTACGCGCGACGATCAACCGAAGAGTGCCAAACCTCATGGTGATCAGGCCACTATGCAGGATCGCCTGCCCGGCGGCGCGCGGCAGGCGGGCTTTGCTATGCAGCGACGCACTTCACCGCTAACCCGGCGCATTATCTTCTTTAATGGCGCAACGCTTCTGGTGCTGATCATCGGGGTTATTCTGGTGCAGACCAATCGGGTTGGTCTGGTCGATGAACGCTTGCAAGGCATAAGTGAGCAGGCGCTGATCGTGGCATCGACATTGGCGGAATATACGGCCAATGAAACAGCACGTGACATCAAGATTTCAGAAGCCGAACCTTTATTACGGCAATTGATTGAGCCGACTCGTTTGCGTGCCAGGCTTTATGCCACCAGCGGACGATTATCGTTGGACACGCGCAATTTGCTGGCGCGCAATATTGTCGAAATTCGAGAATTGCCGCCGCTGGATACTTGGAGCCGGTTCAGGACCTGGTGGACGCGGATTTATGATGGGGTGATGGGCGTGAGGCCATTTGCCGAACTCGCGCCCTATTTCGAAGCGGGCATTGATGGCCGGGTTTATGGCGAGGTCATGCAGGCGCTATCCGGCACGGCGGCATCGGCGGAACGTGTGAACGATCAGAACCAGCTTGTGCTTTCGGTTGCTGTACCGGTGCAGCGGTTTCGCACGGTCTACGGGGTTTTGCTGGTTTCGACAGAAGGCGGTGATATTGACGCCATCCTGCGTGAGGAACGCAGCACTTTGTTGGAAGTGTTTTTTGTCGGGCTGTTGGCGATGCTTGCATCTTCGCTTTATTTGGCGGGGTTCGTGGCACGGCCAGTGCGCAAATTGGCGGATGCAGCAGACAGGGTAAGGCGCGGGAGAACTGGGCGCGAGACTATCCCTCTCATGGTGGATCGCGAGGATGAAATTTCGGAATTGGCCACCAGCCTCTCTGGTATGACGGCGGCATTATATGATCGGATTGACGCGATTGAGCGCTTTGCTGCTGACGTGGCGCATGAATTAAAGAACCCTTTGACGTCGCTCAAAAGTGCGGTCGAGATGTTTTCACGCGCGAAGGATGAAGCATCGCGTGAGAGTATGATGCAGATCGTACGGAATGATGTGAAACGGATCGACAGGTTAATCAGCGATATTTCTGATGCGTCGCGTCTGGATGCGGAACTGAGCCGCGAATTATCCGAGCCGGTGGATCTGCGTAAGCTGCTGGAGACGATTGTGGAAATATATCGTTTCTCAGATATGTTGCGCGGTGCGCGCCTGGTTCTTGAGTCACGCCTGCCCCATGGCGCAGTGGTCATGGCGCGTGATGAACGATTGGGACAGGTATTCCGTAATTTGATCGACAATGCGATTTCATTCACCCCGGAAAATGGGGTGGTGACGATCAATGCGCGTATTTCCGGGCAACGCGCCCGTATCACGGTGGATGATGAGGGGCCCGGTATCCCTCCCGATAATCTGGAAACGATTTTCGAGCGGTTTTATACGGAGCGGCCCGCCGGGCATGGTTTTGGGAATAATTCAGGTCTTGGGCTTTCAATCGCGCGCCAGATTACAGCGGGTTCGGGTGGACGCATCTGGGCAGAAAACAGACATAATGCCAGTGGCGCAACGTTAGGGGCACGATTTATCGTGGAATTACAGTTGGCGAAGACATGAGCGCCAAACCTGAACGCTGCGCAAATATTCACGCTAGCTGCGTGATGCTGGAGCGCGCGGGCGTAGCTTTTGGTGCGCCAGCTAAAAGCGGGATTTTGCTGCTGGGGCGCAGCGGAGCTGGTAAATCCAGTTTGGTTCTGCGGCTGCTGGCGGCGGGCGCCAGGCTGGTGGCGGATGACCGGGTGGAACTGTTTACCCGCCGTAAACAGCTTATGGCGAGGCCTGTGCCCAATCTAGCAGGCTATCTGGAGATTCGGGGGGTTGGCATTGTGGAGCTTGAACATGCGCGGGAAGCACCTATTTCTTTAGTTGTGAAACTGGCTGGGCCTATTCCACCGCGTTTACCAATGCCCGCTATTTACGACGCGCCGGAAAATTTATTGCTTTCAGGCAAGCATTGCCCCCCACTGATTGAAATCAGCAGCAAGGATGTGGATGGGCACTTGAAAATTGCGCTGGTCGCGGCTGGGCTGGCGCGCAACCTGTTCCGCGACGAAGCGAAAGGGTTTTAGGCCTTTTTTTAAGGCAGGAGTGGGCTATGATTTATTTTCGTAAAGAAAGAACCGCCGCGACATGATTGGCATTGTGCTTGTTACCCATGGCCGTTTGGCGCAGGAATTTATTTCGGCAATGGAACATATGGTTGGGCCGCAAAGCCATTTGCGGGCCGTCTGTATTGGGCCGGAAGATGATATTGAGCGGCGGCAGCGGGAAATCGCGGCGGCGGCGAAATCTGTCGATCTTGGGCAAGGCGTTGTGATTGCCACCGATATGTTTGGCGGTACGCCATGCAATCTGGCGCTGACCCTGCTGGAGCGTGGCAAGATCGAAGTTCTGGCTGGGGCGAATCTGCCCAGCCTGATCAAGTTAGTGGATGTACGCAGCAAGTTACCGCTGGAACAGGCCGTTAAAGAAGCGATTGACGCCGGACGGAAATATATGCGCGCAGGGTCGGCTGATCTTGCCGGAGCGAGCTGAACCGACATGGCCACTACATCGGTTCGCGCGATCGCGAGAATAACTAACAAGCGTGGCTTGCATGCCCGCGCTTCAGCCAAGGTGGTGGAAGCATCTGCACGGTTTCAATCGCGGATCACTATTCGCAAAGATGGTCAGGCCGTGGATGGGCGATCCATCATGGGCCTGATGATGCTTGCGGCGAGCATGGGATCTGAAATCGAAATTCACGCAGAGGGCAGTGACGCCGAAGCAGCTTTGGTGGCGCTGCTGGCTTTGGCAGAAGCCAAATTCGGCGAAGACTGACCTAGAGTTCTATGCGTAAAGCCGCTTCGATAGAGGCTGTGAAACCACGTTCGGGACGCGGCTGATCGCTTTGCAGCCGCCCCTCAATATCCAGCTTGAAATGTGCGAATGGCAGCGTGACGCGCGCCACACCCATATCGATCTTCACAGGGGCTGTTGTGACGATATTCCACTGCGTATTGCGCGCAGTGGAGATTTCCGCGTGGTGGAAACTAAGCGCATAGGAGCGATCGCCGGCATCGGTCCAATGGGATTGGACCGAAAAGAGCCGGGAGTCGCTATCGAGACTGAAGCCCAATGTTTGGTCGCGATAACGATTACCGTCGACATAGGTCCAGTTATTATAGGCAAAGCCATGGAAGCGGCTGTTGAAGCCGAAAATATTACGGGTGGCGATACTATCGGCATATTCAACTGTGAGGCGGATGGGATTGCCATCGGTCGGAATCCAGATGCTGCCGCCGAATAAATGGCTGGAGCCGGAATGGGTAATTGGATTCGAATCTTCGTTCATCACCTGCATATAAGCTTCGAAAGGTACTGAGCCGATTTGATTGGAGTAGCGAATATCAAACGCGCCCTGATCATTGGTGTGATTGATATTTCCCGGCGCATTGGAAAAATGGAAATAATCCACCACAGGGTTACAGCGATGGCCGCTTCCACAAAGCATTTGTGTGCGTGACAGGCCAATTTCCAGACCCGGTAGCGGGTTAAAGATGATGCGCAGCCCATTATAAAGCGTGTTGCGGATGGTGCGGCTGTCATCCAGCCAGCCGAAGAAGAACTCTGCCTGCCAGGGCCCGATCCAGCTCAGCCAAGGCGTTTCAAAAGCTGTTGTATCCAGCCGGGCAATGCCGACCTGCGGGAAAGGGCGTGCATTGTTGGAGAGTGACATAGCGGACATCCAGCCCGGCCCCCACCAATGGCTGAGATAGCCGGCATAGACCACGGCATCGCCGACATTTTGCGCAATATAGGAATTATCCGGCACAAAAGCCGTTTTACCGGTGACATGATCCACCTGTATGCCTGCGGCGAGGCGGATGGCCGTGCTGTCCCAAGCATATTCAGCGGAGAGTTGCGTTTGTAGGTCGCCACGGCCCAGCGCATCGAAGGTGCGGACGGGATTAGGGCGGTTTGTGGCGCCGATCATAGCTTGAAGACGCAATGTACCGGTTTCTGTTTCCGCCCTCGCCTGCCCCATCACGCGGCGGGCGGCTTCACGAATATGAGCAGGCTGGGTTGCCAGACTGGTCGTGGAGAGACGCTCATATACGGCGCGCCAGGGTAGCGGCCAATGGCTGGTGATATTGTCGAGCAGGCCTGCATTGGCCAGCAAGGTGATGTCACCACGCAGGCGATTATCCCCGCTTTCAGCCCAGGGCGATGCCAAGGCTGAGGCTGATAGAGCGGAGGCCAGCACCAAACCAAGGGTGATCGAGGATACCGAACTACGAAGACAGCTGTGATACGCCATACGCTACTCCATTCAACTGGCAGGGTTTAAAGTTTCAGGGTTAAGAAAACGCCTCTGATATTCGCTATTTGAAATAGGAGTTTATACTTACAGTGGAAATAAACACATGCATATTCCTTTATATGAGATTGCCGGGCAAGGGGGGCGCTGATATATCGGCCCCTTATTTGATTGTGCAGGATCTGTGGCGGGCGAAGGCTGGCGTACAGGCCCTGCTTCAGACAGGAGCGCTTCATGAGCCAGGATTACGCCATTAAAGACATTTCGCTGGCCGAATGGGGCCGCAAAGAAATCGACATTGCCGAGACGGAAATGCCCGGCCTGATGTCGACGCGGGAAGAATATGGCCCGAAACAGCCCTTGAAAGGTGCACGGATCGCAGGTTCGCTGCATATGACCATTCAGACCGCAGTGTTAATTGAGACATTGACGGCTTTGGGCGCGGATGTACGCTGGGCATCCTGCAACATCTATTCAACTCAAGATCATGCGGCAGCGGCGATTGCCGCAGGCGGCACGCCGGTTTTCGCGATCAAGGGTGAGAGCCTGAAAGATTATTGGGAATATACCCGCAAAATTCTGGAATGGCATGATGGCGGTTTCCCCAACCTGATTCTGGACGATGGCGGTGATGCCACCATGCTGGTGCATCATGGTTTGCGGGCTGAGCGCGGTGACACGGCTTTTCTCGACAAGCCGGAAAATGAAGAAGAAGAAGTTTTTTATGCGCTGATCAAGCGCACCTTGACGGAAAAGCCCGATTGGTTTGCGGGGCTGGCGGAAAGCATCAAAGGTGTTTCAGAAGAAACCACTACGGGTGTGCATCGGCTCTATCAGATGGAAAAGGATGGCAAACTGCTATTCCCGGCCATCAATGTGAATGACAGCGTCACCAAATCTAAATTCGATAATCTGTATGGCTGCCGTGAATCTCTGGTGGACGGCATACGCCGCGGCACCGATGTGATGATGGCGGGTAAAGTAGCCATGGTGGCGGGTTTTGGTGACGTCGGTAAAGGCTCCGCGGCGTCTCTGCGGCAGGCCGGCTGCCGTGTTCTGGTATCGGAAATCGACCCGATCTGCGCGTTGCAGGCGGCGATGGAAGGTTATGAAGTTACCACGATGGATGATGCTGCATCACGTGCTGATATTTTCGTGACTGCGACTGGTAATGTGGATGTGATCACCATTGATCATATGCGCGCCATGAAAGACCGGGCCATTGTTTGCAATATTGGCCATTTCGATTCTGAAATTCAGGTTGGCGGCTTGCGTAATCTGAAGTGGAGCAATGTGAAGCCGCAGGTGGACGAAATTTTGTTCACAGACGGGCATCGTATTATTCTGCTTTCGGAAGGCCGTTTGGTGAATTTGGGGAATGCGATGGGGCATCCGTCATTCGTGATGAGCGCGTCCTTTACCAACCAAACTTTGGCTCAAATCGAATTGTTCACGCAGGAAGGCCAGTATCAGAAAAAGGTCTACACGCTGCCCAAACATCTGGATGAGAAAGTGGCGCGGCTGCATCTCGACAAGATCGGGGCCAAGCTGACCAAGATGACACCGAAACAATCGGCTTATATCGGCGTGGCTGATAGCGGGCCGTTCAAGCCGGATCACTATCGCTACTAAGAGTTTGATCCGACTCAGGGAATTGAGTTCGAATGTTGAGAGGGGCTGCCGCGGGCTGAATGCGCCGCGGCGGCCCTTCATACTTTTTTAACTATCTTCTCTTGCGGCCTAGGGCCGCCTGCCTATCATGTTGATTCCACAGTGATTCGGTCACTGCGGCGAAGATTCCAAGGGCAGCAAGGATGCCTCCCATCAAGGGGCAGACAGCCAGACATGGCAATTCGGGGCTTAGAACCCGCTTAGGATATGCGCTGGCTGGGGCAACCAGTCTGACGCCGCTGCCCGTCCATGCCCAAAGCGCATCCTTCTATGCCGCTGATATCGGGGTTTTGTCGGCTGCTGTCGCCGGGGGCGCGGTGGCTTTGGCGATTGCCGTGGGCTGTTGGGCATTGGCCGAGCAACGCAGCGCCAATCGGCTGCGGCGCAAGATGCGGGATTCACATGCGCGGGCACGAGCGGCGGTGAGCGAACGCGATGCACTGATTGCAGCCGGACGCGAGGCGCTGGTTGTATGGGGACGGGATGGACGTGGACCCTATGCGTATCGCGGCGCAGATCAATTGTTGGATTCCTGTTTGGCTGGAACGCAGGCGCGGACGCTTGCGGCGGCGCTGGATTTATTAGGTGAAAAGGGCACGAGCTTTGCCATGACCGCACCGGATCGCGCGGGCCATCTTTTGGCGGTGCGTGGGCGCGCGGTTGGTGGGATGGCGGCGGTTTGGTTGGAGCAGCCCGAGGCTTCAGCGATGCACGGCCCGAATTATGAAGCGATTTTAGACAGTCTGCCTGTTCCTGTATGGCTGCGCGATGAAACATTGGCGCTACAATGGGGCAATAAATCCTTTGTAAAGGCATCTGGTAGCCAGAGTCTGGCAAACGCCATTGTCGAGCAGGTGGCGCTGGAGAATTCTGAACGCGACCTAGCATCCATGGCGCGCAGCCAGGGGCAGAGCCTATCTACCCAACGTTATACGACAATGGATGGCGCGCGCCGCGTGCTTGCCTTCACGCATGTGCCGCTGGATGGCGGACTTGTCTTGGGTACTGCTTTGGATAGCAGTGAGACCTCATCGGCGGAGGCGCAACTGCAGCAGCAGATTGATGCCCATGCCGATGCGATGAACAAGCTTTCGACGGCTGTTGCGATTTACGGCCCGGACCAGCGACTGCGATTTTATAACCGCGCATTTGCGCAATTGTGGGCGTTGCCGCGTAGCTGGCTGGATAGTCATCCGCGCGATGGGGAAGTGCTGGACCGTTTGCGCGAGGCACGTAAATTGCCAGAGCAGCGCGATTATCTGGCATGGAAGCGGCACTATCTGGCGCTGTATGAAACCCCGCAAGAGACAAAGAGCAGCGAAGATATTTGGCATATCCCCACCGGAGCGGCATTGCGCGTGGTCGCACAACCCCATGCTACAGGCGGGGTGAGTTATCTGTTTGAAGACGTCACTGAAAAAATTGCGTTGGAGAGCTCTTATAATACGGCATTGAAAGTGCAATCGGCGACACTGAATATGTTGCAAGAAGCCGTGGCTGCGTTCGGTCTGGATGGGCGACTAAAGTTATATAATGCCGCCTTTGCCCAAATATGGGACTTGAGCACAAACGAGCTTACGGGTGAGCCACATATTCGCGCGATAGCCGCAAATTGCGCCACAAAATTTGGCGAGCGAGAGGCGTGGGATAATATTGTATCGAGCATCGTGTCCAGCTCTGATCGCAAACATGATCTGGGCGAGATGGAGCGCAACGACCACACAGTGCTTTCAATTAGTTTATCACCCTTACCGGATGGAGCCACATTGGTCAGCTTTGCTGACAGCACTGATCGTTTTCGTATCGAACATGCTCTGCGAGACCGTAATGATGCGCTGGAAGCCGCGGATCGATTGAAATCTGAATTTATCAAACATGTGTCTTATGAATTGCGGACCCCGCTGAATACGATTTTAGGCTTTGCAGAACATTTGGCATCTGGCGTGCCGGGCGAACTTACCGTGCATCAGAACGAATATGTGCAGGCCATCGTTTCAGGCGGTAATACGCTGCGCAGTCTGGTGAATGATATTCTGGATCTATCCTTGATCGAATCTGGCGCGCTGCGTCTGGAGCTGGAGCGGATTGATCTTTATGCGCTGCTATCGGAAGTCACAGGGCATGCAAGAGAATGGGCGCATAAAGTTGGGCTGGAATTGCGTTTGGACTGCCGGGAAGATGCGGGCGTGTTTTTGGCCGATGGGCGTCGCATACGGCAGATTGTTTTTAATCTGCTGTCGAATGCGCTGAAATATACGCCCCGCGGCGGCACGATTTCCTTTATCGGGGATATTCAGAACGAAGATGTGCGCATCGCCGTAGCCGATACGGGACCGGGAATTTCGCCCGAGGTAAAAGCCAATGTCTTTGAGCGGTTTTCGGCCAAGGGCCGCTCGGGCCAACGCGCGGGCGCGGGGCTTGGCCTTGCTTTGGTGAATCGTTTTGTAGAGCTGCATGATGGCTGGGTGGAAATTGACAGCAGCAGTGAGGGCACGGTTGTTAGCTGCCATATTCCGCGGCGGTTGCATGATCTACCGCCGGGCGAACGGGAGTCCCACGCGGCGCAATGAAGTGATTCACGCGCCGCGCAGAATCTGATTAATGCTGATGCTCGGGATTACGGATAACCAGACCATCCATTTCATCGGTAACTCTGATCTGGCAGGACAAGCGGCTATTGGATTTCACGTCCAGTGCGAAATCCAGCATCGACTCTTCCATTTCGCTTTTTTCAGGCATTTTCGCTTCCCATGCCGGGTCAATATAGACATGGCATGTGGCGCAGGCACAGGCACCGCCGCAATCGGCATCAATGCCGGGGACCATATTTTTTACGGCACCTTCCATAAGGGTCCAGCCTTCTGGAACATCGATGTCATGTTCTTTGCCGTTGAATTCAATATATTTGACCTTAGGCATACAAACTCCGTTCAATCATTTTATTGGATGATATTCTTCATCGGAATAGACATATCGGTGAGACGCGCCGTATCGACATTTGTGCCTTCGGCAATCAGCTTTCGGCCTACCAGATATTCCGGCGGGGAATTAACGGCTTCTACTGCCGCGACTTTGCCATCACGCACATGGAAGATAGCGAATTTGCGTGACGCGACATCGCCACGTAACAAGACCTGATCGTCTTTGCGTAGAAGGCCCGCGATCTGCAATTTGAGATCATACTGATCGGACCAGAACCACGGTACTTCACTATAATGTGCCGGCTTCCCTACCATTGAGAGCGCAGCATGTTTGGCTTGATCGATCGCATTCTGCACGCTTTCCAGGCGCAGATAGATGCCCTCGCGGCCCGGATGCCAGGTGCAATCGCCCGCAGCGAAAATATCGGGGTCAGAGGTGCGCCCACCAGCATCGACGACAATACCATTATCCACGGCAAGGCCGGCCTCTTTCGCCAATTCGCTATTGGGCAAGATACCAATGCCGACGAGCACTATATCAGCCGCATGGAAGGCGCCACCAGCTTGAACGCCGGTGACATGACCGTTGCTGCCTTCAAAATGTTCCACGCCAGTATGGAGCAGCAGATTTACCCCGGCGTCACGATGGGTCTGTTCATAGAAGGCGGAGATTTGCGGAGAGACCGCACGTTGCATCACGCGATCCAAGGCTTCGAAGACAGTGACATCAAGCCCATGCTTTACCGCGATGGCTGCTACTTCGAGACCGATATAACCGCCGCCTACGATGGCGATTTTTTTGCCGGGCAGGAACACATCGCGCAGGGCATCTACATCGGCGATGTTACGTAGATAATAAATGCCTTTGAGATCGGCGCCTTTCACCGAAATCGGGCGAATGCGCGAGCCGGTGGCGAGGAGCAGTTTATTATAAGACAGGCTTCGACCATCACTGAGGCGCACAGTTTTACTGCTGCGGTCCAAAGCGGTGACGGATGAGCTGAGGATCAATTCGCAATTCTGATCGGCGTAAAATGTATCAGGCTTGAGAAAGAGACGCTCACGCTCCAGCTTACCCTGAAGATAGGCTTTGGAGAGCGGCGGGCGCTGATATGGGACATAGGCTTCATCACCGATGATGATGATCTTTCCGCTAGCCCCTTCGCCCCGGAGACTGGTTACAGCCTGCGCGCAAGCCTGACCGGCACCAACTATAATAATTGTGTCCTGCATCTCGCCCTTATGCCTTGATCTTACAATGACAGCAGCCCCGACGCGCCGCGTTATGGGCGGCGGTATCACGTTTGGCACCTTTCACGCAAACCCCTGAGGAGCGCTTTGAGGAACCCACTAATCAGATTAAAACACTGTTATGACAACTGGAATCGCTAAATTTTCCGCTCATATAGGGCTGGATGGCCTGGCCGATACGCAGAGGCTGGCAGCGCAGATTGCCGCAGGTTTGCGCCCCGGCTGCTGCGTGGCGCTTCGAGGTGAGCTCGGGGCCGGGAAAACCACCCTTGCCCGGGCGATTCTGGTGGAGCTTGGCGTGGGGGAGCATGTGCCCAGCCCCAGTTTCACATTGGTGCAAAATTACGAAACCAAACTGGGGGAGGTTTTTCATTTCGACCTCTATAGGGTCAAGCGGCCGGAAGAGCTGGAGGAATTGGGTTTGGAGGATGCTTTAGATCAGGGCATATGCTTGATCGAATGGCCTGAACATGGGGCCAATTATATTCCACTGGATGCTTTATGGGTGGATTTGACCATGACGCCTGAAAATGCACGCCATGCAACAGTACAAGGGCCAGCGGTGTGGACCCGACATTTTCCGAAAGACGCCAAGCATGACTGAGCGCGACGCTGAGATTTCAGACTTTTTGAGTAAGGCTGGGTGGGCGGGCGCTGAGGTGGAGGCGCTGCCCGGTGACGCCTCCACACGGCGGTATCATCGGTTGCGGGCGGATGCGCGAAGGGCGCTGCTGATGGATCAGCCGCAACAGGCTGAAACACCACCCTGCCCGCCTGATGCAACAGCCGAGACACGCAGGGCCCTAGGCTATAATGCGCTGGCGCGTTTGGCGGGAGCCGATTGCGGGCGCTTTGTGGCGATCGCGGATTATTTGCGCGGCCAGGGCTTGAGCGCGCCGAAAATCTATGCCGCCGATATTGCACGCGGTTTGGTGCTGATTGAGGATTTAGGTGATCTGCTTTTTGACCGGGCCATTGCAGATGGCGAAGATGAGCAGACGCTTTATGCAGCAGCGATAAACATGCTGGCTGCAATACATCGGAAGCCCGTGGAGCGCCAGATTGCGCCGGGCATGAATTTACACCCTTATGATATCACCGCTTTACTGATCGAGACAGATTTATTGCTGGATTGGTATGTGCCGTTGGTTTTAGGGCGCAGCGCCACTAACGAAGAGCGAGACACGCATCGTGGACTGTGGGTGGACGCGCTGCATCCAGTGACGCGTGGCCAAAAGGTTTTTGTGCATAGGGATTTTCATGCGCAAAATCTTTTATGGCTGCCGCAGCGCCACGATATAGAGCGGGTTGGGGTGATTGATTTTCAGGATGGGGTGATTGGTTCACCGGCTTATGACATTGTTTCGCTGTTGGAGGATGCGCGGCGCGATGTGGACCCCGATTTAGCCAAGGCCATGATAGCCCAGTATATTTCGCTGATGGGCGCAGGCTTTGATGAGGCCGGCTTTCGCACGGCGTTGGCTGTTATGGCTGCGCAGCGCAACGCCAAAATTGTTGGTATTTTTGCACGCCTGCATAGCCGCGATGAAAAATCCCGTTATTTGGATTATTTGCCGCGAGTTTGGGGCTATCTGGGGCACGACTTGGAACACACATCATTGGCACCCTTGCGGGATTGGTATGCAAAATTATTTCCACAGTCTGCGCGCCATGGGCTGTGGGCATGACAAGAAAACCCATCACACAGGCCATGGTGATGGCGGCGGGGCTGGGCACACGCATGCGGCCACTGACCGCCACACGGCCAAAACCATTGGTGGAAGTTGCAGGGCGCGCGCTGATTGATCATGCGATTGATAGGTTAATCGCAACCGGCATCACGAAAATTGTGGTGAATGTGCATTATCATGCGCAAATGTTACGCGATCATCTGGCCAAGAGGCGCGGTGTGAATATTGTTATTTCAGATGAAAGCGAAATGTTGCTGGATTCCGGCGGAGGGATAACCAAAGTCCTGGACTTGTTTGAGGGTGAGCCTTTTTTCACGCATAATTCGGATTCGGTATGGGTGGAAGGCACAGGTCGGGCCCTGGATCAGATGCAAGCGCGTTGGAACCCGAAAACAATGGACGCACTCATGTTGATCGCCCCCACGGTCCATGCGCGATCTTATGAAGGGCGCGGAGATTTTTTAATGGACCCGAATGGGCGATTAAGCCGTGTCATGGAAAAACGCGTTGCACCGTTTGTTTTTATCGGGGTCCAAATAGTGCATCCGCGCTTATTTGACGGCGCTCCAGCGGGGCGGCACCCCATCCACCCGTTCTGGGATAAAGCCATCGAGAAGGGGCGGTTATTTGGCATGCGCTTGGATGGAATATGGATGCATATTGATCACCCCCATGCCGTGACAGCTGCTGAACAATTCCTCTCTGCCCCTGCGCCGCGATAAAAGCGTGGCCAATATTTTCACCATGCCTGCGAGCGCTACCTTTGCAGACAGGCTGGCGCAGGTTCTGATTCATGACCTGAATGGCCATGCTGAACCTTTGGCGTTGGCGAAGGCCACCATCTATCTGCCGACCCGTCGCGCGGTGCGCACTGTATCTGATGCATTCGCACGGCAATTGGGTGGGGCGGCACTTCTTCCACATATTACCCCCTTGGGTGATGTGGATGAGGAAGAAATGAATTTTGATCCCGGTTTTGGCGGGATATCAGAATTGACGCCTATTTCCGTTCAGCGACGGCAATTATTACTGGCGACGATGATCAGGCAATGGCGGCACGCAAAAGCAGAGCCTGTGAGTTTTGCACAAGCGACCAGTTTGGCGCGTAGTCTGGCAGGCTTTTTAGATGAGATGCACGTTCAAGGCGCATCATTTGAAAAGATAGCTGATCTCGCACCCAATGCATTGACGGAATATTGGATGCAAGTGCGCGATTTTTTGGCCTTGCTGGTCGAACAATGGCCGGCTTTGCTGAAAGCAGAAAACGCCTGTAATCATGCAGAATATCGTAATGAGATGTTGCGCAGTGTGGCGCAGCAGCTGAGTGCCAACCCGCCTCAAGGCCCTGTGATTGCAGCAGGTTCAACGGGGAGCATTCCGGCAACCGCAGAGCTTTTGCAGGTCATTGCTCACCTGCCTGAGGGAGCAGTTATTCTACCCGGGCTAGATTTGCATCTGGATCAGACTAGCTGGGAAAAACTTGATGCGGGTCATCCACAATTTGGCATGAAGCAATTGTTGGAGCGCATGCAGTTAAGCCGAAGCGATGTCAGACTCTGGGGAAACATCACTAAACCTAACCCACGCGAAATATTGCTTACAGAAACGCTGCGCCCCGCCCCAACTACCGATGCCTGGCGCGCGCTTGTTAGGAATGGGCAAGAGATAATTGCGGAAGGTTTAAAAGGTCTATCATTGGTAGAGGCCGATGATGTAGCACAAGAGGCTTTTTCGATTGCTCTTATTTTGCGTGATGTTTTGAACCAGCCGGGACGGACTGGCGCCTTGGTTACGCCGGATCGCCAATTGGCCCGGCGCGTGGCAAGTGAATTGGAGCGCTGGAATATTGCGGTGGATGATTCCGCCGGGAAACCACTAACCCGCACACCGCCGGGGAATCTTTTATGCTTGCTGGCAGAAGCTGTGGCGCAAGATTTTTCGCCCGTGCCACTTTTAGCATTTCTGAAGCATCCATTAGTATCCGGCGGTATGGCGGCAGGACAGTTTCGTGTGATGACGCGGCGACTGGATCTGGCCTTGCGCGGCCCAAAGCCCGATAGCGGTTTGCGAAGCATCGAGCTAGCATTAAAGGGCGATGAGCGGCTAAAAAAATGGTTTGCTGAGCTTTCAAATAAATTTGCGGCATTTGACCGGTTATATGAAGGTGAAACACCGCTGGACGCTTTGCTACGCAAGCATGTTCAAGTTGCGCAAAACCTGTGCTCTACGGATCTTGAGCTTGGCGAGGATCGGTTATGGCAGGGCGAGGCGGGACAAGCTGCCGCCCAAATGATGCGCGACATGATTGAGGCCGCATCTTCCCTGCCACCCATTGATACAGCCTCTTATGCAGCCTGGTTCCGCAGCATGGTAGAGGAAAGAGCCCTACGTCCACAATTTGGCAAACATCCAAGATTGGCCATCCTAGGCCCGCTTGAAGCACGTTTGCAGCATTATGACGTCATGATTTTGGGCGAGCTTAATGAGGGCGTTTGGCCCCGTGATGCATCTATCGATCCGTGGTTATCGCGGCCTATGCGTAAGGCCTTGGGGTTAGAACAACCGGAGCGCAGCATTGGTTTGGCGGCACATGACTTTGCGACATTGGCCGCGGCTCCTCAAACTTACCTGACGCGTGCGCGCAAGATGAATGGATCGCCGAGCGTTGCTTCACGCTGGTTACAACGTCTCAAGCAATTAACACGTGGACTGAATTTTGAGCCGGCCTTGATCCCTATAGCTGATTACGCCGCATATGCTGAGATTTTGCGGGAGCCAAAGCTGACAGAGCGTATGGCAAGGCCTTCGCCTAAACCGCCCGTAGAAGCCCGCCCACGCAAATTATCCGTTACCGAAATTGAAACATGGTTGCGGGACCCCTATGCGATCTATGCGCGACGGGTACTGAATTTGAGAAAACTCGATCCGCTAGATGCAGATATTGGAGCATCCCAGCGGGGCTCGGCCATTCATCGCGTGCTGGAGCGTTTTATTCGAGACTACCCCGATGGGCCATCAATTGATGCAGAATTAGGGCTAATCACTTTGGCGGATGAAGTGTTCGCCGAAGAAAACATTCCAAAATCGGTGCTGGCGTTATGGCGACCGCGCTTTTTGCGCGCTGCCAGATGGTTCGTGGGCGCTGAGCGCGGCAGACGTATGAATGTAGTGCGGGCTCATGTGGAAATGAAAGGTGAGATGACGTTTACGCTGCCAGGTGGAGACTTCCTTCTGCATGGCCGGGCAGATCGCATTGATGAACTGGTTGGTGGCGCGGCTGCGCTGATTGATTATAAAACTGGCAAGCCGCCATCCGAAAAACAGGTACAGCAATTGCTGGCCGTACAATTGCCGCTTGAAGCCGCCATATTAGCTGAGGGCGGATTTTCTGCGGTGGGAAAATTACTGACAGCAGAGCTGGTTTATATACGCTTCTCAGGTGGCTCCACGCCGGGGGAAGTATCTGTGGTGAAAGGCGATGCAATGGAGTTGGCGCAAAAGGCTGCGGCACAACTGAAAAGCCGCATTATGGATTATGACCACCCAGACCAGGCCTATATCCCGCGCGTAATGCCCTATCTTAAAAATATTGCGGGAGATTATGACCATCTTGCCCGGGTTGATGAATGGTCGCAATCCGGATGGGGGGATGACGAGGAATGAGTGTTTATGACCCCGTACTAAATGCGGCGGATCCAGCGCGATCGGCTTGGGTATCTGCAAATGCGGGTGCGGGCAAAACCCACACTTTGGCAAATCGTGTGACGCGACTTTTGCTGGAAAATGCCAAGCCTGAACGCATTCTATGCCTGACCTACACAAAGGCCGCCGCCGCAGAAATGGCAGCACGTTTATTCGACCAGCTAGGCAAATGGGCCATGGCCTCCGATCAGGAGCTTTCCGATTATATCGAACAGATTGGCGAAGGGCGGCGCAGCGGCGAAGATTTACGCAAGGCACGAAGATTATTTGCCTCAGCCTTAGAGACGCCGGGCGGACTTAAGATACAGACTATTCATTCTTTCTGTCAGAATTTATTGTTACGCTTTCCTGTTGAAGCCGGTGTGCCGCCGGGATTTACGGTAATGGACGAACAAAGCTCCGGGGCGCTGATCGCGCAGGCCCGCAATCAAGTTCTGGAGCACGCTGGTAGCGGAAATATACATTTAGCTGCAGCCGTGGCGCATCTCATTACGCATGAGAGTGAACAGAAATTGCATGATGTTCTGGATGCAGCCCTGGGGGGAGATCGGCGCAAACTGGCGCGATATCTTGTTGGCTGCTCGGCACATGACGGGACACTTAGTCAAACCATTTTGCAGTTTCATGGCCTCTCTAAAGGAGATAGCGAAGACAAGATTATTCGGAATTTCCTGAGAGCCTTGAAAAGCGAGCGAGACAAAATTTTCGCCTGTTTTGAATGGCTGAGATCTGGCGGGATTAATGACAATAAACGCGCAAATGGGCTCGAAACCGCTTTAACCCTGGATTTTAATCCGGATAGTTATGAGGCTTTGCGCGGCTGCTTCCTAACCGGCAAGAATGAGATACACAAGAATCTTGTTACCAAAGGCACGGCCGAGAGTCGGCCAGACCTGAACACTTATTTTTTGGACCTGGCCGATCGGTATTTCTCTACAGAAACACGGCGGCGCGCCGCGCGGGCAGCTTCGCTTTGTGATGCAGCCCTGACTATCGCCGACGCAGTGCGAGAGATTTATGCGGTGCAGAAGAAATTGCGTTCAGCTTTGGACTATGACGATCTGATTGCAGAGACACTGCGTCTGCTGGAGACCCGGGACGCGGCGGCTTGGGTGCTGTTTAAACTGGATGGCGGGCTCGATCATGTTCTGGTGGATGAAGCACAAGATACCAGCCCCGAACAATGGGCTATTTTGAAAAAACTGACGGAAGAATTCTTTACCAGCGCAGGTTCAGATGCTGGGCGCACACGCACCATTTTTGCTGTAGGCGACGAAAAGCAATCCATCTTCAGTTTTCAAGGGGCCGACCCGGCGCAATTCGATATTCATCGGCAACATTTTGAAGCGCATATCAAAGCAGCTGACGGTGTGTTTAATTTTGAAATGCTGAAAACCTCGCGCCGATCGGTGCCGGAGGTTTTGCGTTTTGTTGATGAGGTCTTCAGTGATACGGAGAGCCGGGTGGGGCTGACCTCCATGGATGGAATGATCCAACATGAAGCTCTAAGGGCATTGGACGGGGGGCGGGTGGAATTCTGGCCATCCGTAAAGCCGGATGACACAGCCGAGCCGGATCCTTGGCGGCCTGTTGATACGGTATCTGTATCAAGCCCAGTGACGCGTCTGGCTGAGCAATTGGCGCGCAATATTAAGGGCTGGATAGATCAGCATATCACCCTCCCCGGTCGGGATAAGCCAATTCAACCCGGGGACATAATGATTTTGCTGCCGCGGCGGGAGCCGTTTGGGAGTGAAATTATTCGCCAGCTGAAATTATTGCGTGTCCCGGTAGCCGGGGCGGACCGGATCCGCATTACGCAGCAGATTGGCGTTAAAGACCTGATTGCGCTGGGGCGGTTTGCTTTGCTGCCTGAGGACGATCTGAATTTGGCCACCATATTGCGATCGCCGCTGGTGGGGATCAGTGAAGAAGAGCTGTTTTCCCTAAGTTATGAGCGGGAAAATTCGCTTTGGAATGCACTGCGAAATGCGGGGCATGGGGCGGTGGGATTTCTTGCTGACTGTATGGCGCGCGCGGATTTTGTGCCCCCTTATGAATTTTATGCGCATGTGCTGAGTGTGCAGGGGATGCGTTTAAAACTTCTGTCGCGGCTTGGGGCCGAGGCGGGGGATGCGGTGGAGGAATTTTTATCTTTGGCCTTGGCTTATGAAAGCCAGAACCCTCTCTCACTTGAAGGCTTCCTGCATTGGGTCGAGCGCGGCGGGACGGAGATCAAACGGGATATGGAACGGGCGCGCAATGAAGTGCGGGTGATGACCGTCCATGGCTCGAAGGGGTTGGAGGCGGATATTGTTATTTTGCCAGACACGACGCGGCCGCCGGCTGGGGGGGCGCCTGCTTTGCTGTTTCATGAGGACAGGGTTTTGCTCTCGATGAAGGATAGCGAAGCGCCTGAGGTCGTGAAGGCGGCCAAGCAGGCGTATAAGATGCGGAGCCTGCATGAACATCGGCGGCTTCTCTATGTGGCGCTGACGCGGGCGAAGGAGCGGCTATATATTTGCGGGTTTGAGAACCGCAAAGGTGTGCACCCGGACTCCTGGTATGCGATGGCGGAAAAAGCGGCCAAGTCTATTGGCACATCGGTGGAGCGGGATGGGGAGACTATTTACGTTTTGGGTGATCCCACAGATGCGTTGATGGGGGATGCAGCGCATAGTGAGGCGCCGGAAATTGTTTTACCTGACTGGACCGTGAGACCTGCACCGCTCGAAGAGGAGCGGCCGCGCATGTTGCGGCCATCGCTTATGGGACAGAAGGGGCAGTCGCCGCTGTTGCAGCGGGAAGATGGCATTGCGCGCGGGATTTTGGTGCATGCGGCGCTGGCCCATCTGCCGGAAGTGGCGGAGGCCGAGCGGCGCGATGTGCTGCTGCGCTATCTGGCGGCGCGGGGATTGAGCGAGACTGCGGCGAATTCATTGGCGCAAGAGATCTTGGCGGTGCTGACCCAGCCCGATTTTGCGCCGGTCTTTGCGCCGGGCAGCCGCGGGGAAGTGGCGCTGGTGGCGGAACTGCCGGAACTGGGCGGGGCCAAGGTCAATGGCCGGGTGGATCGGCTGGCGGTCACGGCGGAGGAGGTTCTGGTGGTGGATTTCAAAAGTGATCGCGCGCCGCCGCAGCGGGATGCGGAGATGCCCGCCGCCTATATGACCCAGATGGCGCTGTATCGGGCGGCTCTGCAGAAGATATTTCCCGGCCGCGCCGTGCGCTGCGCCTTGCTGTGGACGGATGGGCCGGTGCTGAGCCATTTGGAGGCGGCGCGGCTGGATGGGGAGATCGCGCGCTTATCCCGGCTTGATGGGGCTTTGGCACCTTGACCCTGCTGGGGTGCATTCCTAAGTTCAGCCATAGAAGGCGTTATTCGAACCCAAGGATACAATATGTCGTCGTCCCATAAAGTTACGGACAGTTCGTTCCAATCGGACGTGCTGGGCTCCAAAGTCCCGGTTGTGGTGGATTTTTGGGCGGAATGGTGCGGCCCATGCCGGATGATTGCGCCAGCATTGGAAGAGCTGGCCGCTGAATTGGGTGAGAAGGTCAAGGTCGTTAAGATCAACATTGACGAAAACCCCAATATTCCAACGACTTATGGTGTTCGCGGGATTCCGACGCTGATGATTTTCCAGCAAGGTCAGGTCGCGGCCACCAAAGTGGGGGCGCTGCCGAAATCGAAGATCAAGGAATGGATCGAGTCTTCGATTTAGGGAACTTTTTCAACCTTTTCAGGTTTTTGGGACACCGGATGTAACTGCATCCGGTGTTTTCATTTCTGACAGATGTGTCAAGAAAACTTACAAGCCTGACACATATTAACTAGAAATTTATTGATAATCAGCATTTGGCTTACTTCTTGCTTCAGTTTTATCGGGTTCAAACGAGTGACTGTCATGAATTATCTGAGCCAGTGGATTTTCCGTTTTGCCGCCGCGATTTTTGTGGTTGCCGGATTGAGCGCCGGTATGGCGCAGGCCACGCCTGTGGGCCTTACCGGTCCGATCGAAATCTATTCGCCGCCTTTTGGTGCTGCGCATCGGACTGCGGTCGTAAATGATCTTAACGCAGCGCTGGGTGTGACGGATGTCGTCTATCTGGGTCGGCTTAATCCCAATGGCGGGGTTGAATATGGCCCGGTCCTGACAGGCACGGGGGCCTCGATCAGCGGGACCGGCCTCACCGGCAAAAGCGGCACATGGACCTTCACACAGGGCAGCACCACCTATGAAGTGGTGGGTATCGAAATCAATGGAGGCAGCAAGGGTGCGCTCTATTTGGTGACACCGGCAGCGCTGAATGGTTTCTGGGATACAAATGACCTGACGGCTGGGGCCAGCAGCAATACGCCGAACCTTTCGCATATGGATTTCTTTGCCCGCATCGCGTCGACGACCACTGTGCCGGAACCGGCCACGCTGGCGCTGATTGGTGCCGGCCTGGTGGGTGTGTGGTCGGTGCGTCGCCGCAAGGCCAGCGCCTGATCCATATCTCTGCATAGAGATCATGTTTTAAAAACGGCGGTCTTTTGGGCCGCCGTTTTTTGTTGAGCTTTGTGCGCCAGCTCCAAGCGCGCCACGGCCAGATTCAGCGCCGCGATGTGACGGCGGGCCAGGCTGCGGAATTCGCGCATTGTTTTAGCGGGCCGCCCGGATTTCAGGGCGTTTTGATTGCCCGGCTGCGCGCCGCGCCTTGGTGCCCAATTGAACCTCACTTCTGGCATTCGTTTTCACTTTTTTGGGGTGGGGCCCCTCCCCCGCTTTTGGGCTGGGTGTCGCGGATGGTGACGGTGTGATGGGTGCCGGGCTGGCGCAGCCGTTGCAGCGCCGTGATGGCCGCGGCATTGGCTTGCATCATGCGGGTGGCGGCCTTCATGGCCTCTAGCTGGACCGGGTAGCGGGAATCTTCGCTGGCGAAGCGGAAGACACCCATAATGGCGCTGTGACATTCCTCCATTTCGAGCTGAAGCATGGCGGCGGCTTCAAGGAGCTGGGGGTCTAAATCGCTTACCGTGTCTGGTTGAGAGGCGGTTTCAGGGGTGGGGGGCATGAGCATTTCCTTCCATGGGGGAAGGAGTATCACCCCGGTTTGGGGGGTGTTCGATAGCTTATGGTTGAGAAAATGCGCTGGAAGCAGATCTCATTCAAACCATATGGCCTAGATGATGGCCTTAGTCCCTGTCGGGTGCCCCCAAGGGAAAGAGCGGGCGGTAGGGGCGGGCTTCGTTTATGGCGCGGGCCATGGAGGGGCGGCCGAGCAGGCGGGTACGATAGGCGCGCAGGTTAGGATAGGCGTCTGAGATTTGATGCACCCAATCGGCGTAGAACAAGGACGGGGCGGCGGCGCAATCAGCCAGTGTGAAATGATCGCCGGTGGCCCATTGTTTTCCCGCGAGATGGGTGTCCAGCCAACTATAGGCGTGGCCCAGCCTTTCGCGTGCGATGTCGTGGCCTGTTTCTTTGGGGATCGGGAGTCTTTGCAGGGCGCTTTCGACAGAGATTTGCATGGCATCCATCACATGCAGATCGAAGAAGCGATCGAGGAAACGTACATCGAGCGCATCCATCGGGTCTGCGGGGATCAGGCGCACGGGGCCGGGATGGGTGAGATGAAGATATTCGATGATCACACTGGCTTCGGCGATGTTGCGGCCATGTTCGACCAGCAAAGGAAATTTGCGTAAGGGCCAACGTTGCAGCCAGTCGGTTAAATTATCCGGCTCTTCCGCTGCCAGAAGACGAAATTCGAACGGGGTTTCGTTTTCATAGAGCGCGATCAGCACTTTTTGCGTGTAGGACGAAAAAGGATGACCGTAGAGCGTGAGTGACATGGCGTGGCCCCTGATGCAGCGGGGCGTTTATAGCTGACAAACAATCATCTAGCCATTCTCGGCCAATATATGGCCCGCGAGATAGAGCGAGCCGCAGATAAGGATGCGCGGGGGTGGCTCATTGGGGCGGGCGCGGGTCCAGGCGTCTATTTGCAGGAGCGCGTCGTCGATATGTTCGGCGGGGTTTGCATCCAGCCCGGCGCGACGCGCAGCATCATAAAGCGCGCCTGCGCCTAAGCTGGCTTGTTCGCCTTCGATCGTGATGGTGGTGACGTGACGGGCGAGACCGCTGAAGGCGGCAAGGAAATTTGTGGCGTCTTTTGTATTCAACATGCCGCAAATGAGATGTAACGGGCGGGCGGCGCGGTCTTCCAGATCGGCCATGGTGCGGGCGATGGCGGCGGCGCCGTGGGGATTGTGACCGCCATCCAGCCATAATTCCGCGCCTTCAGGGGCGACGTCGAAAAGCGGGCCATAGGTCAGGCGTTGCAGACGCGCGGGCCATTCGACTTTGCGCAGGCCCTGTTCGATGGCCTGTTCCTGGCCCCAGCCGAGTTTGGGATTGCGGGTTGTGGCGTGGCGCAAGGCGGCGATGGCAGTGGCGGCGTTTTCGACCTGATGTTTGCCGATCAGTTTGGGCAGCGGCAGATCGAGCAGGCCGTCTATGTCCTGATAGACCATGCGGCCCATTTCCTGATAGGCGAAAAAATCCTGACCGAAGGCGATGAGGGGTGCGCCGATACTATCGGCTTTGCTGGTGATGACATCGCGGGGGATGTCGTCTTGCGCGGAGAGGATGATGGGGACGCCGGGTTTGATAATGCCTGCTTTTTCGCCCGCGATCCGCGCGATGTCTTCGCCCAGAAATTCGGCATGGTCGAGGCCGATCGGGGTGATCACGGTGACGGCGGGTTCGGGGATGATATTGGTGGCATCAAATTTTCCGCCGAGGCCCACTTCCAAAATCAGCGCGTCGGCTTTGTGGCGCGAAAAGGCCAACATGGCGGCAGCGGTGGTGATTTCGAAGAAGGTGATGGGCTGGCCATCATTCACCACTTCGCAGTCTTCGAGTGTGGCGGAGAGTTCGTGTTCGCTGATCAGTTTGCCGCTGAGGCGGATGCGCTCATTAAAGCGCACCAGATGGGGCGAGCTATAGACATGGACTTTCAGCCCCTGGGCTTCGAGCATGGCGCGGGCGAAGGCGCAGGTGGAGCCTTTGCCATTGGTGCCGGCGACATGGATGACGGGTGGGAGACTGAGTTCGGGATTGCCCAGATCGCTGAGCAGGCGCTGGATGCGATCCAGCACGAGGTCGATCTTTTTGGGATGCAGCGCCAGCAGACGTTCGAGAATTTGGTCGCTGGCGCGCAAGGCTGGGATCACGAAGCGGCGCGGGCGTTCAAGGTCACCGGTTTGGCGGCGTGACGCGCTTTGGGTTTGGGTTTCTTCATCATCAGATGAACGAGGCGCGACAGGGTGGCCCGCAAGTCGTGGCGGTGGGTCACCATATCGACCATGCCGTGATCCAGCAGATATTCGGCGCGCTGGAAGCCATCCGGCAGTTTTTCACGGATGGTTTGTTCGATCACGCGCTGGCCCGCAAAGCCGATCAGTGCGCCGGGTTCGGCGATCTGGATATCGCCCAGCATGGCATAGGAGGCGCTGACGCCGCCGGTGGTGGGATCGGTCAGGACGACGATATAGGGGAGACGAGCTTCGTCCAGCATATCGACCGCGATGGTGACGCGGGGCATTTGCATGAGGGAGAGGATGCCTTCCTGCATGCGTGCGCCGCCGGACGATGAGAACAGGATGAAGGGGCGGTTTTCCTGTACGGCGTGCTGGATGGCTTGCACCAAGGCTTCGCCGAGGCCCATGCCGAGTGAGCCGCCCATGAAGTCGAATGGTTGGACGGCGGCCATGATGGGCAGGCCATCGAGTGTGCCGCGGGCGGCCACGAGGGCTTCCTGACGGCCGGTTTTGGCGCGGGCGTCTTTCAGGCGGTCGGTATAGCGTTTTTCATCGCGGAAACGCAGCGGGTCGGCCGGGACGGGAGGGACCGGCAATTCCTCATAGTCGCCTTTGTCGAACAGGGCTTCCAGACGGGCTTTGGGGCCGAGGCGGTGGTGATGGCCGCAGCTGGGGCAGACATGCTGGGCGGCGACGAGATCTTTGTGGAAGATCATTTCCCCGCAGCCGGGGCATTTGATCCAAAGATTTTCGGGCGTGTCAGACTTGCGGCTGATCCAGCTTTTGATCTTGGGGCGGACGAAATTTGTGATCCAGTTCATGCGGCTACCTTAGCATGGATGGGAGAGGGGGCGAATAATTTAGTCGCGGGCCTGATGCACGGCCTCGGCCAGCATGCGGCAGAAGGCCAGAATATCCTCCAGCGGTTCTTTGCGGCCAATGCGATCGACGATGGCGGAGCCGACCACGGCGGCATCGGCGAAGCGGGCGATGGTGGCGGCGTGTTCGGGGGTTTTGATGCCGAAGCCCACCGCGACCGGCAGGGGGCTGGCGGCTTTCAGGCGGGCGACGGCATTTTGCACATCGCTTTCGCTGAAGCTTTTGGTGCCGGTGACGCCTGCGATGGAGACGTAATAGAGAAAACCGCCTGCGCCATTCAGCACTTTGGGGAGGCGTTTTGCGTCGGTGGTCGGGGTGGCGAGGCGGACCAGCGCCAGTTCATGGGCATCGGCGGGGAGACGCAGGATTTCGTCTTCTTCGGGCGGGAGATCGACGGTGATCAACCCGTCGACACCGGCTTCGGCGGCGTCTTTCGCGAAGCGGGCTGTGCCATAGGCATGGATCGGATTGTAATAGCCCATCAGGATAATGGGCGTTGTGGTGTTGTCCTTGCGGAAGCGGCGCACGAGATCGAGCACTTTGGGCAGGGTCATGCCGGCTTGCAGCGCGCGCTGGCTAGAAGCCTGTACCGCCGGGCCGTCGGCCATGGGATCGGAAAAGGGCACGCCCAGTTCGATGATGTCAGCGCCTTGAGCGGGGAGCTGTTGCAGCAATGTCCATGTCGTGTCGGATGTGGGATCGCCCGCCGTGATGAAGGGGATGAAGGCGGCGCGGTTCTGTTCGCGCAGGGCTTGGAAGCACTGATCTATGCGGCTCATATTTTTTCACCGAGGGCTGCGGCGGCCGTGAAGACATCTTTGTCGCCGCGCCCCGACAGGGTGACGACGATGATTTTGTCTTTGTCCATTTGCGGGGCCATGCGCATGGCATGGGCGATGGCATGGGAGGATTCCAAGGCGGGAATGATCCCTTCTAATTTGCTGAGGGCGGTGAAGGCTTCCATCGCTTCCTGATCGCTGGCGGCGACATAGGTGACGCGGCCATTATCTTTTAGCCAGCTATGTTCGGGGCCGACGCCGGGATAATCGAGACCGGCGGAGATCGAATGGGCTTCGATGATCTGGCCGTCATGATCTTGCAGCAGATAGGAACGCGCACCATGCAGCACGCCGGGCGTGCCTTTGCTCAAGGTGGCGGCGTGACGTTCGGTGTCCACGCCCTCGCCCGCGGCTTCGACGCCGTGGATTTCGACATCCGGATCATCGAGGAAGGGATGGAACATGCCGATGGCATTGGAGCCGCCGCCGACACAGGCGATCACCAGATCGGGCAGGCGATTTTCGCGTTGCAGAATCTGGCGGCGGGATTCTGTGCCGATCACGGTTTGGAAATCGCGCACCATGGCGGGATAGGGATGCGGGCCGGCGGCGCTGCCGATGATGTAGAAAGTATCATGCACATTGGCGACCCAATCGCGCAGGGCTTCGTTCATCGCATCTTTCAGCGTTTTGGAACCGGAGCTGACGGCGCGCACTTCGGCACCCAGCAGGCGCATGCGGAAGACATTGGGTTTCTGACGTTCGATATCGACTTCGCCCATATAGATCGTGCAGGGCAGACCGAAGCGCGCCGCGACCGTGGCTGTGGCGACGCCATGCTGGCCCGCGCCGGTTTCGGCGATGATGCGGGTTTTGCCCATGCGACGGGCCAGCAAAATCTGGCCCAGACAATTATTGATCTTATGCGCGCCGGTGTGATTGAGGTCTTCGCGTTTGAGATAGATTTTCGCCCCGCCCAGAGCGCTGGTCAGGCGTTCGGCAAAATAGAGCGGGCTTTCGCGGCCGACATAATGGGTGAGCAACTGGTCCAGTTCGGCCTGAAAGGCGGGATCGGCCTTGGCGGCTTCAAAGGCCTGTTCCAGATCGAGCACGAGGGGCATCAGGGTTTCGGCGACAAAGCGGCCGCCATAAGCGCCGAAATGACCTTTCAGATCGGGACCGGTGCGGAAGGAATTGGGTGTATTGCTCACTGCGAGGCTCCCACCATGCCGGACTGACGTGCGGCGGTGATAAAGGAATGAATCAGATCGGGGCTTTTGACACCGGGCGATGTTTCGACGCCCGAAGAAACATCCACCAATCCGGCACTGGATATCTGGATGGCGCGGCTGACATTTTCGGGATTGAGGCCGCCAGCCAGGAACCAGGGACGCCGGATTGTTTGTGTACGGAGTAACTGCCAGTCGAAGCTGACGCCATGGCCGCCGGGGCGTGTGGCGCTGGCGGGGGCTTTGGCATCGAACAGGATCATATCGGCCACGTCTTCCATGGCGGGTAGCTGGGCGAAATCCGCCGCATCGGCGACGCTGAGGGCTTTGATCACCGGCTTGCCGGACAGGGCGCGCACTTGCGCGATGCGGGCCGGTATTTCCTGACCATGTAATTGGATGAAATCGGGGATGACAGCCTTGAGGACGCTGTGCAATTGCGCGTCGTCCGGATCGCAGAGCAGAGCCACGATCTGGCTGCGGCCGCGCAGGCGGGCGGCCAGTGCCGCGCCCTGATCCAGCGCCAGATGGCGAGGCGAGCGGGAATGGAAGACCAGACCGGCAAAATCGGCCCCCGCAGCCAGAGCGGCATCGACCGCCGCCATGCTGTTAAGCCCGCAAATTTTGACCTGAACCGCCATAGTTCCCATATCAACCGATAACAGCGTGCCTTATCGCTGGGGCATCTGTGCAAATCAAGCAAAGCGGGGGATCGGGCTGCGTTTAGGAGGCGCCTTTCAAGGCGTTTCGAATCTCGTCCAGCCGCTGTTCAACCTTGGAATTCAGCTCTGGATGCGTGAAAATCCAGAATTGCTGCTGTTCTATGGCTTTGAGAACCTGATCGGCGATGCTGAGGGGATTTGCGCCCTGTTCCATGCGGATCAGCAATTCGGGTTCATCATGGCTGAGTTGCGTGATGGATTCGGGGGCCAGACGGTCATTGTTCTGAATCAGGGCGGTGCGGACATTGCCGGGGCACAGCACAGATATGCCCACAGGACTTTCAGCGATTTCGGCGCGAATACCTTCGCAGAGGGAAATGATGGCGGCTTTGGAGGCGCTATAGGCGGTGTTTTCAGGCAGCCTGAGCAAGCCCGCCAATGAGGCCGTGACGACGATATGGGCGGGCTGAGCGCGTGCAAGCATGCGTGGCAGGAAGGTTTTTACACCAAAGAATGTGCCATGGAGATTGACGTCGATGGTCCATTGCCAGCCGGCGATCTGCATCTCGGCCACGCTGAGGCGCGAGCCCGCGACACCTGCATTGCTGCAAAAAATATCGACGGGGCCGATTTGCGCTTCGGCCTGATCGCCCGCTGCCTGCCAGGCCTCGGGGTCGCGCACGTCGAGATGGATCGTGAGGCAGTTACCGCCATGGACAGCGATCAGGCGCTGGGCCTGGGCCAGCGCCTGATGGTCAATATCGGCGAGAATGAGATTGGCGCCGCGCTGGGCGAAGCGTTGTGCCATGCCAAGGCCGATGCCGCTGGCCCCACCCGTGATGAAGACATTTTTGCTTTTGAAATCGCGCATGGCCCATAGTTTAACGCATAAACGCGCCGCGCCATGGGTTTAATGCTTAAAGGGGCTGGAGTTCCGCAGAAATCGCGCGGGCGGCTTCGCCTGGGTCCCGGGCGGCGGTGATGGGACGACCAATCACCAGAATATCGGCCCCCGCATCCAAGGCCTTGCGCGGGGTCATGACACGGCGCTGATCCGCCAGATCGGCACCAGCGGGGCGGATGCCCGGTACGATGAGTTGAAAATCCGAGCCGCAGGCGGCCCGGATGGCGGCGATTTCATGGGCGCTGCACACTACGCCATCCATCCCTGCGACTTTGGCCAGCGTGGCGAGTTTGAGGGCCTGATCGGCGGCGGGCCAGCCCTGCCCCACCATTTCGAGATCGCCATCTTCCAGACTGGTGAGCACGGTGACGGCGATCACTTTGGGGCGGGATTCCGAATCTTGTGCGGCGTCACGCGCGGCATGCATCATGGCCAGACCGCCCGAAGCATGGACGTTGAACATGGCGACGCCCAGCGCGGCGATGGCATTGGACGCGCCTTTGACCG